>JACOYH010000008.1 GCA_016181965.1 Candidatus Nealsoniibacteriota bacterium | reverse complement strand
AATTTCATTTTCTTGAGAATAGGCGTCTTGAAGGCCTTGTAGCAAGTATAAACATCGGTCAGATGGCAACCGTAAAAAAGATTGGTCATTTTGCTGATAATAATAGAGCCCCAGTAATAACTTCTGCGAAAGCGGGGATTGCGCTGTAAGTTTCGCGAACCATAAACGATGTCGGCTTTATTCTCTAAGATGGGCTGTAAGAGTTTGGGAAATTCGCCGGGGTCATATTCAAAGTCGGCATCTTGAATCAAGACGATATCGCCGGTTGCCTCCATAAAGCCGGTGCGAAGAGCCGCTCCTTTGCCTTGATTTTTTTGATGATAGACAATATGATGCCTTGCCTCAAATTTTCTTAGAATATCTCGGGTGCCGTCAGTAGAGCCGTCATCGACCAAAACAATTTCTTTGTCTAATCCCAAAACCGGGGCCGCTTCCACCTTTGCGATAATTTCTTCCAATGTTTTTCTTTCGTTGTATACGGGTATGATAATAGAAATCTTCTGCATATTTTATGTAAATTAATGCTAACAATTATCTATTTTCGAATCAATAGAACATAGTGAGTTTTGGTGTGTTATAATATAACAATATGCTAATTAAAGTTAAAGTTTTTCCGGGTTCGAAAAAGGAGGAAGTACTAAAGAAAACCGAAGATAGTTTTGAGGTTTGGGTTAAAGAAAAGCCCGTGATGGGGCTTGCCAACAAAGCGGTGATTGATGCCCTGGCCAGGTATTTTAGCACTTCCGCGGCCAACGTTCGGCTGGTCAGGGGCTTTCGCGAAAGAAACAAAGTGTTTGAAATAAATGGCGTTTTTAAGGTAGTATAAAAGTGGTATCTTAACAAAAAAACGGGAGGACTCCCCCATGCGTAGAATAGTATTGGTGATTTTTTCTATCTTGACCGTGATTTTACTGATGATGCTTAGCACGGGCGTCGCCGAGGCCGACGAGCCGGATAAGGACTCTTTTATCGCCCGCGAGATTTATATGGGCCTGACCGGGCTGACCCCGGACAAAACGGCCTTAGATTGGCTATCAACCCACAAAACAACCCAGGACTTGCAAAATCTAACAGCATATCTTTTGAGTTTGGGTTATCGGCCTAAGGGCGAATATATTAGCCCGCAAGATATTTCTATCCCGGTCTTGATGTACCATTATATTGCTCCTCCGGGTCAAGGCGCCAAGGACTATTGGAGCACAAGCTACGAAGAGTTTGAAAAGCAAATGGCGTGGTTTGCGGAAAATGGATTTTCCAGCATTACCGTTGACGAGCTTTACGATTTTATGACTACCGGGAAAATCCAAAATCCCCGCTCATTCGTGGCTATTTTCGACGATAATTGGTATGAAAGCGTAATGAAGCGCGTTATTCCCGTGATGAAGGAAAGGTACGGCTTTACGCCGACGCTCGCGCTCTACACAGACGCCATCTACGAATCGGGCAAGGGTGTTTTTACGTGGCAAGAGCTTTTGACCATGCAAAAAGCGAATGTCGTCGACGTGCAGTCGCATTCTGTAAGCCATCCCCTAATCCCAGCGCTACATCAATTTTCCGATGAGGCATTATGGAAAGAGCTTTATGATTCAAAAACGCTGCTTGAGCAAAAACTCGAAAAATCTGTTACCGGTTTTATTGCGCCCGGCGGGTCTGTCAATGATAGGGTTTTGGATGCCGCAAAGCGCGCCGGATATAAAACATTTTTCCTTTTGTGGGAAGACGGCGGAGTAAAATACGGCAGCGATCCTCACTGGATTTATCGGGTCAATATGGTCAATACATTGGACTTTGCCTCTTTCGTTGAGAAGATGGAAAGATACGCAAGCAAAGCCAAGCCAAGACGGGCCAATGAATCGGTGCTGGCCGATAATCAGATTGTGGCTTATTACGGCCATCCTTACACTTCTTTGATGGGTATTTTGGGTGAATATTCCGCCGAGGACTTGGTAAAGATGCTCAAAGCCAAAGCGGCTGAATATGATGCAGTCAATGGCGAGAGAGGAGCAATTCCGGCGTTTCATATTGTTTTTGGAACCGTCCAGCCCAAGGGAATTATAGGTATTATAGATGAGGAGACCCTATCCCGTTATATTGAAATAGCCAAGCAGAATAATATGATTGTCATCCTTGATCACCAGATCGGCCGCGGAACAGTTGCCGAGGCCGTGTCGCAAATGCTCCCGTATCTAAAATACGACAATGTTCATTTGGCGATCGATCCGGAATGGCATACCCCTATTCCCATGGAGGAAATCGGCGGCATCAGCGGGTATGATGTGAACCGGGCGCAGGAAATTATGCAGGAGTATATGGCGGCCAATGGTATTCCCGGAAAGAAAATTCTGATAGTGCATCAATTCGCTCCCATGATGATCACCGATAGAGAAGTTATTTCAGCAGATTATTCAAAAGTCGATCTCGTGCACGATATGGATGGCTTTGGACATCCCATTACTAAGAATTATCACTACGAGTATAATAAGCTCGCCACAAATATACCATTGAAGGGCTTTAAGCTATTTTATCCGAATGGGAGAGAGTGGGGCTCCGACAATCCATTAATGACGCCGAGCGAGGTTTTAGCGCTCGACCCGGCGCCAGTCGTGATTATTTATCAATGAAATTAGAAATGTGCATCTCAACAAGGTGCACATTCTTTTTGCCAGTTGAATAATCTCGGGAAATCTGGTAGAAAATGTGTATGGAAAATGCAGCGAAAAAAGCCCTCATTACCGGTATTTCCGGGCAAGACGGCTCATATTTGGCCGAGTTTTTATTGTCTAAGGGTTACGAAGTTCACGGCATCATCAGAAGGGCCAGTACTTTTAATACAAGTAGAATCAGCCATCTTATTGACGAAGAGGAGAAAACCCGGGCTGGCAGATTCTTTTTTCATTACGGCGACACCAGCGACGCCACCAGCTTGATTGATTTAGTGCAGAAGATAAAGCCCGACGAAATATACCATTTGGCGGCTCAATCGCACGTTAGGGTATCTTTTGACGCGCCAGAATACACATCTAATGCCGATGCTTTGGGCACGTTGCGCTTGCTGGAAGCGATACGTTTGCTTGGACTTAGCGATAAAATTAAATTTTATCAGGCATCAACTTCCGAGCTTTTCGGCAAGGCGCAGGAAATTCCCCAGTCGGAAACAACCCCTTTTTATCCCCGGAGTCCTTATGCCGTGGCCAAACTTTACGCCCACTGGATCGTCAAAAACTATAGAGAGGCCTACGGCGTCTTCGCTTCAAACGGCATTCTTTTTAATCACGAAAGCTACCGAAGAGGCGAAACATTTGTTACCAAAAAAATTACCAGAGCCATTGCCAGAATAAAGGCGGGCTTGGACAAGAAAATATATTTGGGAAATCTTGACGCTCAGAGGGACTGGGGTTTTGCCCCAGAGTATGTTGAGTCGATGTGGAAGATATTGCAGCACGAGCGGCCCGATGATTTTGTTATTGCCACGGGGGAGAGCCATTCTATAAAAGATTTCCTAGAAGAAGCATTTCAATATGCCGGTATGGGCGATTGGAGTCAGTATGTGGAAGTTGCCGACCGTTATTTTCGGCCTACCGAAGTGGATATACTGCAGGGCAATATCGCAAAGGCCAAGGAGAAGTTGGGCTGGGAGCCGAAAATTAAATTCAGAGAGCTGGTCAGAATAATGATTGATTCTGATTTCAGGAATCTGGGTCTCGAAGCGCCCGGCGAGGGCGATGCGTTCATAAAGGAACTTTGGTTAGAAATCTTTTGGAAAAGAGGGGCGTGCCCAAGGAGAATTTATTTTTGCCTGCCGCGCAGGAACTGGATTTAAGAAAATGGGAAAATTGCCAGCAAGCGGTTAAGGGGCAGGACATTGTTATTCACTTGGCTGCTAAAGTCGGGGGCATAGGCCTGAACCAAGAAAAGCCCGGAGAGCTTTTTTATGATAATATAATAATGGGGACGCAGCTTATGGAAGCGGCGAGGCAGGCGGGCGTGCAAAAGTTTGTGGCCGTTGGCACTGTCTGCGCGTATCCAAAATTTACTCCCGTACCCTTTAACGAAGAAAATCTTTGGCAAGGTTATCCCGAAGAGACCAATGCGCCCTACGGCTTGGCGAAAAAAATGATGCTGGTTCAGGCGCAGGCCTATCGCCAGCAGTATGGCTTTAACGCCATTTTTCTTTTGCCCGTTAATATGTACGGGCCCGGCGATAATTTTGACTCGTCCTCTTCGCATGTCATCGCCGCCTTGATAAAAAAAATTCACGAGGCGAAAAGAGACGGCAGAAATTATATAGAAGCGTGGGGCACGGGCGAGCCGACTCGAGAATTTTTGTATGTTGAAGACGGAGCCGAAGGCATTATTTTGGCGGCAGAAAAATACGATAAGCCGGAACCAGTGAATATTGGTTCGGCTAACGAAATTTCAATTAAGGATTTGGCCGAAATGCTTTGCCGGCAAATGGATTTTAATGGAGAAATTCGCTGGGATGCCGAAAAACCGGACGGCCAGCCAAGGCGACAACTTGATGTCTCACGAGCCAGAGATGAATTTGGATTCGTTGCCCAGACCCTTATTGAAGACGGATTAAAGAATACAATTGACTGGTTTTTGCAAAACAAAACCTAACTCCTTGCATTTCAGGCAGACGATATCAAATTTTACTATTTTTATATGCGAGAACGCTGTCATCAAGCGCGTTCTCCGTTTTTTGAATCGTTGCTTGAGGCCCGGCAGAGACGTGCGGATTCGCTTGCATGGCCAGACACTATACGCCAGCACGCTTGATAGAATCATTGTCTTGATTTTGAAGAAATTTTCTTTCGTTGAGGATTTCGAGAATAAGTTTTTTCAATCAATTATTGAGCCCGGCATGGTTGTCGTAGATGTGGGGGCGAATATCGGGTGGTATACCGCAATGGCTTCCAAATTAATAGGCGATCAGGGAAAGGTCTTCGCCTTTGAGCCGGATCCCGAAAACTTCCGGCTTCTTTGTAAAAATGTTTCGGCAAATCAATGCAATAATGTTGAAACATCCGACTGGGCGGTTACCGACAAAACCGGAAAAATACAGCTTTTTTTATGCGAGGAAAATAGGGGAGACCACCGGATTTACAAATCAGACAAGAGCCGGAATAAAATAGATGTTAACGCGACTTCTTTAGATGATTTCTTTAAAAATTCCCCGCGTGTTGATATAATAAAGATAGACGTTCAGGGCGCCGAGCGGCTCGTATTTTCCGGCATGAGGAAGATTATTGAGAATAATCCCCGCCTTTCTATTATGATGGAGTTTTGCCCCGCATTTTTAAGGATGTGCAATGCTTCTCCAGATGAATTTTTGCGTGAGATAAAGAATTATGGATTTTCAATTTATCTCATTGATGAAGATCGTGAAAAATTAACCTCTATCGATAGCGTCGGCCAAGAATCTGTAAATCTATTTTTAAAAAAAGAGAAATAAAATGCCAAAAGTATCAGTGGTAATCCCAACCCTCAACGAAGTCAGCACCATTAAAATGGTGCTGGATTCCTTGCCGAAAGACATAGTGGACGAGGTCTTGGTTGTTGACGGCCGTTCCACTGACGGCACTGTAGAATTGGTCAAAAGTTTGGGTTACCCTGTTTACACCGAGGAGGGTAATGGCTTTGGGGCGGCTTTCGCCACCGGCGCCAAAAAAGCTACTGGCGATATAGTGGTGTTTATTAATTCTGATTATTCTCATGACGCAGCCGACATTCCTAAGTTTTTAAAAAAAATAGAAGAGGGCTATGATATGGTAATGGCTTCGCGATATATGAAAGGCGGCGGCAGCGAGGAAGATACTTTTGTCCATTATATCGGCAATCGAGTCATTACTTTTGTTGCCAATTTGGTTCATGGCGCGCATTTCAGCGATATTCTTTATTTTTATTTGGCTGCAAAAAAAGAAGTGTTTGATAGGGTTGAGACCACGGCCGAAGGTTTTGAATATTGCATTGAACTGCCCATCAAAGCGCATAAGGCCGGTTTTAAGATTACCCAAGTTCCGTCGCTTGAAAGGAAAAGAGCCGGCGGCAAAGCCAAGGTCAGCGCTTTCAAACACGGCTCAAAAATATTTTTATCTATATTTAATTATTAATTAAAATAGCCATGTCGCCATTTCTCATTATATTAATTCCAATTTTAACAGCAGCCACTGCCCAAATACTATTCAAGAAAGGCGTTAGCGAACTGGGACAGTTGGATTTTTCCATTTCCGGCGTCTTTAATCTCATCCCTCGTATTTTGCAAAGCCCATGGCTTCTCGTGGGAATGTTTTTATTCGGCATAAGCTTCTTGGTCTATCTTTTTGTCATATCAAAACTCCAGCTCAACGTGGTTTACCCTATTGTTACGAGTTCGGGAGTCATCCTGATATCGCTTCTCGCGTGGGTTCTCTTTAAGGAAAGCTTGTCGATTTTGCAGATTGCCGGAATTGCTGTGATTGTCTTTGGTATCTTTCTCCTAACCACCAAGGGCTAGCTCACATAGCGCTGAGGTATGTGAGGGATGTTCAACATCCCTCATGTTTGTTCTTGACTTTTTGATTAAAATCTTTTAATATTATTTAGTTCTTACCAAAGACAAAAGGAGGAAACCATGAGCTATGCCACGAAATCGTGCGTAAAGCCACTATGTCTTACTAATGACGGCAAGTTGGAACTATTTTTTTTGGGGGTGGGCTCGGCCTTTGCCTCGCAGCATCGCCAGACAAACTTTCTCATCATCAAGGGCGATACTCATATTATGGTGGATTTCGGCATGACGGGCCCGGAAGCCCTAAGAAGCAACGCTGGCTTAGAGCCAACCGACATCAAAACAGTTTTACCGACTCACTCGCATGCCGATCATGTCGGCGGTATTGAGTGCCTGGCCCTGATGAATCGCTATGTCGGCCAGCGGCAAGGAAAGCCGAAGCTGATCATGATTACGCCCGGAGAGTACGCGCGCATATTGTGGGACGAAACATTGAGAGGCGGCTTGGCGCGCAACGAAGAAATATCCAGAACTCATACCACCTTGACGCTAGGCGATTACTTCGATACGGTGACGCCTCGCTGGAAAACACATCAGCCACGGGAGATATTCCATATAAACTTTGGCGGTATCAATCTGGAGTTGTTCCGGACAAACCACATGCCCGAACAAGCGGCTGGGTGGCAGGCATCTTTTGTCAGTTACGGTTTGTTAATCGATGCCAGGGTGTTGGTATCGGGCGATACTCAATTTGATCCAGAGCTTATTAAGTTCTACGGACCCGGAGCGGAAGTTATTTTTCACGACGTCCAGTTCTTTACAGGCGGCGTCCATGCCTCCCTCGAAGAACTAAAAACTCTTCCGGCCGAATTGGAGGCAAAGACCCTGCTGATGCATTACCCGGATCAGTGGGCCAGCCAGGATATCAGCGGATTTCGCGGTTGGGCCGAAGAAGGAGTCAGATACATATTTAACTAACAAGAATACAGGCGATGCGAACTTAGCGCATCGCCTTTTTTATGTAAATATCGTCTCGCCCGCGCAAAATACATCGGTGACACCGGTGTGATTAATGATGCTGAAACTATTTTCTGCTATAATAGACATAAAGGTCTATTAAAATTTTCAATTTAATTTACGTTAAATAATGCTATGGTAAAAGTTATTACAACCGGGGAATTGAAAAAGAAAATCGATCAAGGGGGTGATTTCTATCTTGTTGATGTCTTATTGGTTAATAGTTACCAGGCCCGGCATATTCCGGGAGCAAAAAATGTTCCCAACGAGCCCGGCTTTCTCCGGGAATTTGAAAAGAAAATTGGAGCACCTAAAGATGCCGAAATAATCGTTTACTGTTCGTCAGAGCATTGCATGGCTAGCGCGGAGGCGGCCAACATTCTTGAAGAAGCCGGATACACAAATGTAACGCACTACAAAGACGGCCTTGCCGGCTGGCAAAACGCCGGATATAAGTTTGAAGGAGAAGCGGCTTAGAGATATGCCCATTGAGAAATTACCTCATCACCTCACTCCGAAATTTGAATACAACGAAATTATTGACGGCATTTACATCGGCACCAACCAATGCTGCCGAGGCCATTTTGAGGAAGAGCTAACGGCAAAAGGCATAACCGCGGACATTTCGCTGGAAAAAGAGCGTCTGGACGCCCCGTTCGGAGTTGATTTCTATGTATGGATTCCGGTGGGAGACCACGCGCCTCCAGCTCAAGATCAGCTTGATTTTGGCGTGTCGGCTATAAAAAAACTTGTTGCAATGAATAGAAAAATATATGTCCATTGCGAACACGGCCACGGCAGGGCGCCCACCTTAGTGGCGGCTTACCTCATCAGTTTGGGAAAAACTCCGCAACAGGCCGAAGCCCTCATTAAGTCAAAACGGCCGACTATACACCTTGAAGAAACACAGCGCTCGGCTCTCCGTGATTTCTACGGCAGAATGCTTGTACCCAAAATGAATATGCCAAAAACAATTTTTACTTTATTCGCTTCCATTATCATCGCTCAAATGGCCGGGGTCATCGGCTCGTTTTTTACAACTTCCAGCATACAAACATGGTATGCTTTTCTTGCAAAGCCGCTCCTGAGCCCTCCCAGCTGGGTTTTTGCGCCCGCTTGGGTTACTCTTTACACCTTAATGGGCATCGCCGCGTTTCTAGTATGGTCATCCTACGCTAAAGCTACGGACGGACAAGCGCGAAAAAGAATAAAAATTGCCCTTTGTATTTATCTTATTCAGCTTTTATTGAATGCTTCGTGGTCTATTGTGTTTTTTGGGCTTAGAAGTCCTTTTTGGGCTTTTTTGGTGATTATTATTCTCTGGTTGCTTATTCTCCTAACTATGGTTAAATTCTGGAAGATAAGAACGGTTGCGGGGATTCTTTTCGTCCCTTATATTCTTTGGGTAACCTTCGCCGCTTATCTAAACTTCGCCATCTGGCTTCTCAACTAATGTATTAGCTCCGTGAAGGGTGTGAGGGATGTTAAACATCCCTCACATTCTAGGGTTTCCGACATCACACATCCGCCGCAAGGCGGACTGTGGGATGTCGTAAACCCATTATTTGGAACGGTTGGACAAAGAGGTTCAAAATCGAAACCTGAATTCGTAGAAGTCCGACTTCTACAGTACATACGGGTCGGCCGGCGATCTGTGCCCGCTAATTCCAGTCATCTGTGAAGAATTCGTATCCGCTTATGAGGGCCGGAGTGGAGAACAGGTACCAAATAATTACATCGTCCGCGGACTGGACGATATTAGAACCTGTTTTACTGATACTTAATAGAATTATTCAGTAGCGATGCGTGGAAGATTTAAGTTTTGGTGTATTTGATCCATGTCCTTTTTCAATTGATGGAAATGGTGGTTAGGGTCATCCGAAGCCCAATCTATTTTTTTCGTCTCGTGACCCTTGGGACAAAATCTGAGATTGTCTGTTATGCCCCAATCGTATACCCCACACTGATCACAACAAAAATGTTTACAACGATAAGGTTCTCCATTATTTATATTACGACCCTCCTCTCCTTGTACTTCCTGCCACCAACCACAAAACTTACATGCCCTATATTTCTTAGAATCCGGATCTATTCTGGGCCCATAAAACCCCACCTCTCCACATTTGGGACATTGTAGAATACAACCATTATGAAATGAATCTGTATGGTGCCCACAAAAAACACTGAGGCGCATTTCTTCTTCCCACTGTTTTTCGGTATATTCTTTATCCATAATTTAGTAAGTCGTTAAAGTTCAAGTGAACCAAAATCCTTATAATTTGCGAGGTGAACCATTTTATAGATTGTGCCTGTTTCGTCTTTTCTATAGAGTCTACCATTTTTATCTTGATATACCTCCGAAACCAAAATGTCTCTTCCTGTTATCGGATCAATCATACCAACCCTTCCAGTGATAACGCCGGATACCCGATCGCTCATAACAACTGTTAATACCGAACCACCTATAGTGTTTTCTTGATATTTTTCAACAACCATGCGCATAAAACCTGCTATTACTGTATGATCATGTCCTCTGTCAAAATCCAGAGCACGTGTTTCAAATTCAAGTTTACCAAAAGTTATCTCAGGTAATGCATCTTTATTTATTCCTTTTGGCCCATACGCAAGGTATTCCCCCCACCCTGCATCTTCAACATTAAAGCCATTTGGCGGAGTAATCAATATAGAAAAAATATGAGAATCAGAAGGTTCTGGATAACGAGGTGGTATTCCCTCCGTTTTGAGCATGGCGTTAAAAAGTGCTGGCTTAAGGTTCATTGATGAACTATCCATGTCTACCTTATTAAAAAACTTCACTTTCTGGTAGACATTCTTAAAGTTCAAATCTTTCTTGTCAGAATGGTTCAATCCTCCAAATATAAAACAAACCTTGTGGTTTCCGTCATATTTCTGCCAATACTGATCGACTATTGGCTTAATAACGTCGCTCATTTCTTTACGCACCGTCCTTATATCAAGTTTTACCAATTCTAATTTAAGTAATTCCCTAATAATATACGCTGCCATACTTGCGTGGCCAGCTGCTGCAACAATAATGTTCCTTGAAAGCGCCTGAATCTTTAATAGCTTATCCTTATATTGATAATCCCCTCCCTCCGTTTGAGTGGTCAATCTGGTATCAGCAGAAAGATATATCCGATCACATAAGTTTACCCCAAAAATGAGAGACATAATGTCTTAAAATAAGTTCTATTCTAACTACTTCCAGAGTTTGATCATATGCTAAAAGGTAATCGATGATTTATCAAATAAGCATAGACTCCTAATTAAATTAGCTATAGGATTTCTATTTTGACTTTCGTAAAAATTAGCAATCTTAATTGCGTAGGCAGTTTTTCCAACGTTGAAAATACCTCCTGAAAATGCGGTGCTTGCTTTTCTACTGACTTTAATTTGTTGAATATCTTGGACAGTTTTGCCAATCATCATTGCTAAATCAGCATCGGGAATCAAGTCTTCTATTTCTCCCTTCGTATTCACAATTATATTATGGTTCTTCAACTCCGATATAAGTTGAGAATTGCTAGAACTTTGAATGTTGAGTTTCTGGCAGATATTTCCAAGTTGCGAACCCTGCAAGAAATCTTTATCCAATAATGCTAAGTATGAGATTTTGAACGCTTCAAGAATCTTAATAAAATTCATCAAATTTTCTTTACCGTTCAGTTTAATAATCCCTATATTTGCTTTATCAAAGTCGCAATTTTCTCCTTGTGGAGTAGAAATATTTCGTGGCGTAATCTTTCCCAGGGTTGGCAAAACTTGTTTCTCGGTATCACCCTCAACTAAAAGAACTTTATCGCTAAAGAATAATTCCGCACTCTCGGAATTAATAAATCTCCTGAAATGCCCCTCCGTTAAAGCGCTTGGAGGTGGTTGAAATATTTTTGTCTCTCCCCCTGATTTATCAACTCTAATAATTTCTTGCGGGCTAAACGTGGCAATTAGGGCCGGGGAATGCGAGGAAGCTATAATTTGAGTTTTGCCATCTTCAGTAATTTTTCTGAGTAAATCACCCAGATATCTTATGCCATGTGGGTGAATGAATACCTCTGGTTCCTCAATACAAAATACTCTTGTTTTAGATGGTTTATTTTTGAGTGCTAATTCAAAAATTCCAATAATAACCGCACTTTGCGTGCCAGTACCGGTATTCTGAATATTAACTTTTCTGTCTCCTTCCTTGATGAAAACTTCAAGATTGCGCAAAAGCTCGCTCGGTTCTCCTTCTTTTGTAAGTTCAAAAATTATATCGTCCACATAAGAAACTACTTTTGCGCCGGAAAGTAAATGGGTTTTTTGACCGGTAAAAATTTCTTGAATTTTTGCATTAAGGTTTTCAAGTATTCCCCTAACTTCTCCATAACGGGGAGAGTCCTCTAAAATCGATTTCATTAATTGTCCGTAATACGTCCATTTTGATCCGGCCAATTCTTCTGACGCATCCCTTACAGCAGGTACCTTCAATATCCGAATGAGGGCGAATCTTGTTTCCTCGATTTTCCTACGAACAGCAAACCCCCATAGTTTTAGCTCAAATTGCGATTGCTGTTGTTCTTCTTGGCCACTTGCTGCTTCTGCGCCATTCTGAACAGAATATTGAAAAGAAAAAGTTATTTCTATGTCTTCTGGGTTCTTACTTGAAAGAGCACCTCTCTGTTGCTTTATTAAATTCGGTAATCCGAATAGTTCTTGCTTATCTTGATCGGTAAAGTTTCCTAAAACAAGCTGTATCCTTATTGGTTTTGAGCTATCAAAGAAGTCTTCTTTGACTAATTTGATGTAGTTCGGATTCTTTGTGCCAAGCAATAAACCGAGGGCGGATAAGATATTAGATTTACCGGCATTATTTTTGCCAACCAATAATGAATGTGGACCATAGAAATTTATAAGATCCGACGAATCGCCAAAGCTTTTGTAATTCTTTATTTGTAACTGCGTTATCTGCATAGCATTGTTTTGTTTTGTTTCGTTTTGTTTCTTTTCTATCACTTTTTTACTCGAAAAACAAGCCAAAATAATAAAAACTGCCCGGCGATGGTTCATTTGCTCTGCGGTGATTTATAATGTACAATTAAGTAAAAACTATGAGTGATATATTAGATATACAATTTAATGACGAGGAGGGCAGAAGTGGCGGTAACGGCAGACTAGATAAAGTTCCCAATGAATGTCCTCAATGTCATGAAAAAATAAGTCCCATTAAGTGGGGTGGGTTTTTCAATAGGAAAAACGAAGATTCGGATAAGACATTAGAGGTAGTTTTTAGGTGCCCAAATAATGATTGTCACGAAATTTTCATTGGTTATTACTCCAAACGTTCCGACAGAAATGATTTTTATTTAAGGAACACGGAACCGAAAACTTATTCTGAACGATTATTTTCAAATACCATAAAAGGCCTTTCGGTTGATTTTCCTCGAATTTTCAACCAATCTTTGGCCGCTGAAAATGCAGGACTTGATCAGGTATGCGGCGCAGGTTACAGAAAAGCGCTTGAATTTCTCGCAAAGGATTATCTCTTAAAGCAAGTGAAGGAAGATGAAGAACAAGAAAAAATCAAAAGCGAACCCCTAGCTACGTGTATAAAGAATCGAATCAAAGATCCAAGCATAAAGGAAGTTGCAAAAAGGGCGGCATGGTTAGGCAATGATGAAACACATTATCTGCGGAAGTGGGACCAAAAAGACCTGCAAGATCTAAAAAAGCTTATTGATCTTACGGTACACTGGATGGAGGCAGAGGCACTTACCGCCCAGCTTTTACAAGATATGCCCAATAAAGAATAGCTATGACAACAATACAATTCAAGGAAAAATTGACAAAGAATTTCGCATTGAACGATTCGATTTTGAAAAGTTTTTGAAGAAAAGTAGCGCAAAATAGTATGACCAGAAAATCAAAGGCAGAAACACAATCAATTGAGGAGCTTAAACAGATAGAGCAGGAATCGGAAGCGCAAGTTCTACCTGAGCAAGCGCAAGTTTTCAGTATAAGCAAACGCTTCTCGAAACTCCACAATCTGCCCGATCCTACAAGTCCACCCATGGGATACGAGGCGGGACGTGGCTACGATAACGTCTATCCATTCGTAAAGTTGCCGTTTCTTCACCCCGAGACCCCGGAAGACAATATAAGCTTTGGTTTTGGGGATGCCGGGTATCTTGATGTGAAAAATAAAAAACACCCCCTTAATGCGATTTACTTTGGTGATAATTTGCAAATCCTTCGGAGCTTGCCATCAAATAGTATTGACCTCATATATATTGACCCGCCATTTTTCTCAGGCCGTGTTTATAATCAAGTTTGGGGCGACGATAACGAGCTACGCACCTTCAACGACATCTGGGATGGGGGCTTGCCAACGTACATCATCTGGCTCAATACGCGCCTATGGGAAATGAAGCGCGTACTCAAAACAACAGGATCAATCTATGTACATTGCGATTGGCACGCGAGTCATTATATCAAAACCGAAATGGATAATATTTTCGGATACGAAAATTATTTAGGAGAAATTATATGGAAATATCATGGCATGAAAAGAAGAACCGCTAAGTTCTTTCCAAGAAAATTTGACTCAATTTTATATTACTCCAAATCGTCAAATTATATATTTAACCACCAATATAAACCATACCGTGAACAATACCTAAAACAGTTTTTTACCCACAAAGATAAAGACGGAAGAATTTATAGAATTCAAAAAAAGACGACTGGTGGAGATAGAAAACAGTATCTTGACGAAACAGAAGGAGAAATTATCGATAATGTCTGGGATGACATAAAGCCAGTACATATTTTCGGCGAAGCAATAAAGGAACGATTAGGTTATCCAACTCAAAAGCCGGAGGCACTATTAGAGAGAGTTATCAAAGCAAGTTCAAATGAGGGCGATGTCGTTGGAGATTTCTTTATGGGCGGTGGCACAACGCTTGCGGCAGCGCAAAAGCTCGGCCGTCGCTTTATAGGTTCGGACATTTCGCGTGTCGCAGTATCAGTAACCTCGGATCGCCTTGTGAAAGATGCTGAAGGAATGACTGGCGAGAAGGCATCCTTCTCAAAAAAATTAGAAAAAGTACAGGGCAAGATTATGGCGGATCGAAAAGTACCAAACATTTATGTGTACTACCACGGCGTTTACCCAACGGATAAGTTTGACAATCTTTCGCAAGACGATTTCGACACTTTTGTATTAACGTGCTTCGGTGGAAGCAAAAATACTGTTGAAGATGACGTTACTGGATTCAAAACGCAATTTGAGCCAATACTTATCGGCCCCGCATCACCTCATAAGAAACTAAATGTCCAGCGAGTAAAAGAATTTGTACAAGCTGTTATCGGCAAGCATATTCAAAAAAACCAGCGCTATACACTTACTATAATTGCTTGGCAATTTGATCCTTCTATCAAAGATTACTGTCGCCAACTTCTTAAGGGCTTCTTCAAAAAGCTACAAATGCAAGGAGTAGTTCTTGAAATTGAGTTGATACCCATACGCAGCAAACAATTCCGAGAGCGCATTGCAACAACCTACGGCGTACCGGAAGAAGATAAAGAAAAATTGATGCAGTTTGTGGAATCGCCAATCATCAACGAAATTATAGTGAAGAAAGATAAAGACAAGAAATTCACATATCGCCTTGAGGCACTTGCCAAAAGCTTAAATGAGGGCGGCAATCTTATTAACTGCCAGTGGGACTTCAACTATGCGAGTGGCAACTTCTCTGATCCCGAGTATGCGCTTCGCCGCAAAGCTATTAAGGGCAATGGGTTTGAAGCTGATCTTGAAGTGGAAAAAACCTTTGAACGGCCAGGTACTTACACTATCGCATGTAAAGTACAGGACAGCTTTGGTGGTGAAACGATAAAATCAATACAACTTAAGGTTGAGGAATAACTATGATTAACACTTTCTTAAAACACGAAAAGGATTTTGCGAAATGGTGCGAGGATGGGTATCGATTCGTGTTTAACGATCCGGCAAAAAACGATAAGGCAAGGAAATTCTTACAGTATCTTTCCTCGGATAGCTTTCGGCAATCCTCAACCTATGATTTGTATAAACACCAACGCCAAGCGATTCTACGCAGTATTTACGCCTTTGAGGTATTAAATAAAAAAGACCTGCTTCTCGATGTGGTTACCGGCGGCGGCAAAACCGTCATTATTGGCGGAATTATCGCCTACCTTCGTATCGTGCATGATTTCAACAAGTTCCTCATTCTTGTACCAAATACTATCGTTCGACAACGGCTTGTTGATGATTTTGACCCATCATCGCCGACATTCGTGTACGACGTCTTTCATTTCTTCTTCAATCACTACGATTATCTCAAAGACCGGTTCAGTTTGCATGTTATGGAGCGTGGTTCAAATTCCTCGGGCATCATATCGAATAACATTATTCTTGGGAATGTACATCAGATATACGAAGGAAAAGTGAATCTCAAACTTCTGATGGATGAACGCAATGTTGATAAAATAGCGATTTTCAATGACGAGGCGCACAACACAAAGGCAAAGCAGTATAATCTGCTCCTCAAGAAACTCGAACCAAAACGCTTCATTCGCATTGACACAACAGCTACACCAGAGCGACTCGACGGCCTGCATCCAGATAGTGAAATGATTTACGAATATAGCATCCGAGAGGCAATGCGAGATAAGGTTGTAAAACGCATCGTTGTTTTCAAGCCGGATATAGAAATGGTAAAACTCAATTGGCGAGACGAGGAGGGCAAAATTTATTCCGTTGACGAGGTGCCGTGGGAGCAACTCGAAAAAGGTTGGGTTGAACGCACGTACGACGGCAAAAAGGTGAAAGTTCCGGCCGTAAAGTATGTAATGGACGATCAGCCATCGGTACAACTACTACAAGTGGCATTGCAGTGCCTTGAACACCAAAAACGAGCCGTGCCGATTGATACTGACGGTAAACCGAAGTACAAACCACTTCTGCTTATAGTTACATTCAGTATTGAAGACGCAAACCACATCGCAAAAACTCTGCGCAGTAGTACCTTCAAAAAGCAAGTTCTCGTAGTTACGAACAAATCACCGGAAGAAGACAAGGAAGCAGCGATGGCCCTTAATAAGGACATGAAGAATGTTCCTTACGATGTGGTTATCTCAGTTATGATGTTGCGCGAAGGCTGGGACGTAAAAAATATTTCAGTCATTTGCCTGTTTCGAAAATTTTCCTATCACATGAAAGTGGCAAAAAGGGATCCGACCGCAAAACCAAGCTCTGTATATGGCCAGCAAGTAATCGGACGGGGCTTGAGGCGCATTATCCATAGTAAAAACAGATGGGAAAGCTTATTTGTGGTAGATCATCCGATTCTCAAGCACGATTGGCTTTGGGATTTGCTTGACGCCGCGAAGTATGAAGCACCTCTTAACCCCGGAGATATTATTGATGAACAAAATATCCCAGAACCACCACAAGAAGCGACTCAAGAAGATACTGCCGACAAGGTAAAAGAAGAAATGGAAAATACCGACTGGGCCGAAGTCGCTAAAGAAGTACCAGATTTTATTGAGGCCAGAGAACCAATCACAGAATGGCAGAAATACCTCGATGAGTACGAATACACAATGGAGGGTGTTTCTATAGAAGAAAGAATCAACCAGATTAAGTCAAGAAATCTTGACTCTGGCTTCAACACTCTTGATAGGGATGAAATACCTGCGATTGAAGTTGATGAAGTTAAAACTACTGCCGCACGCTCCACGGACGAACTACAGCGTATAATCCTAAAAGAGATGGCTGAAACTGCCGCAGACGCACTGATTGAGTATGATGGCAATCCGGATGCCCGACAAGAGTACATTTACGCTGTCATTTCAAACCACATTAAAAAGCGCTTTCTGGCTGGTAGCGAAGTCAGTAAGTGTACGAATAAGCCAATGCTCGAGATTCTTTGGGCCACATGGCCACAAATACGCGATAACTTCCTCAAACCAGAACTCATTGATGGCATTCTTACGAACAAATAATACATGGACAGCATCAAAGGAAGATTGAGCGGTTTGAAAAAGAATCCCGAGGAATCGGCATCCTACGATTCATTACTTGAGCGCGATTATATGATTGAACTTGAGCAAGACCCCGCGATAAGAAGCTGGACAAAAAAACACGGCATCAAAATCCCATACACTTTTCTTGGCTTGTTTACGCGCAATTATCTGCCGGATTTTCTTGTGGAGTACAACGATGGTAGTAAAGAGCTACACGAAGGCAAGGGATTGCCCTTGTTATTTTGGTGCTCAACGAAGGCGAAACGTGCCGCAGCGCAAGAGTGGTGTAAGGCACGGGGAATGAGGTATAAAGTTATCACCCGAGGCAAACAGATATTCTATTATAACAACTTTATTGAAAATGCGGGTATTAAGGACTCAAATAACTTTCAAGAAAAACTATGAAAACGATAATGCTTGTAGCTTGAATTAAAACTGGAAAATGGGGTCAAGAAAATGAGTGAAAATGATGAAAATGTGAAAATGTGATGGAAAATGGGGTCAACTCTATTTTCTATCCGATTTGCGGAAGACGTTTGCGGACGATGGGCGTCCGCGAGCTTGAGGGCATGATTTGGCGTGTTAAAATAAAAGGGAGTATAATTAAAATAAAAATAAGCTATGATATTCCCACAATTGGCGGAATTTAGCGACCTCGGTCTATTTTTGCTGAGATTGGCGGTCGGCATAATATTTCTGGTACACGGTACCAGCAAGTTCGGCTCTTGGGGGCCCTCTCCAGAGAAGCCGGGCATGAAAGGCATAATGAGGACTTTGTCTGTAGTGGAGCCCTTGTCGGCAATTGCCATTATTTTGGGATTTTACACCCAAGCGGCCGCTCTTATTTTGGCGGCAGTGATGACCGGAGCAATATACTTTAAGATTTTCGTTTGGAAAAAGAAATTCACAGAGCCCGGCGGCTGGGAGCTGGACTTCATAATTTTGGCTTCCAATATAGCCATTTTTTTGACGGGCGGAGGGATAGAGCTGATATAAAAGGAATGATGATGCGTCATAAGTTAGAAGTTAAATTATGTCCCAATATTATAACTCTCAAAGAGTGAGGGGATTATACGATCCCAATGCGATAGAACCATTTAAGCTGTCGCGCTCAAAGATTGATTTGTTTTCGCAGTGTCCGAGGTGTTTTTATTATGACCGGCGGCTGGGAGTGGCTAGGCCGCCGGGCTTTCCCTTTGCCCTCAATTCGGCGGTTGATGCTTTGCTGAAGCAGGAGTTTGACACGCACCGGGCCAACGGCACAAAACATCCTTTGATTGAAAAATATGGAGTTGACGCGCGGCCCGTGCCCCATAAGGACCTGGACAAATGGAGGCATAATTTTACGGGCGTGCAGTTTTTGCACGAGCCGACCAATTTTTTGGTCTCCGGCGCCATTGACGACCTTTGGCAGAATTCAAAAGGCGAATATATTGTGGTGGACTATAAGTCAACGGCCAAGGCCGAGGAGATTACCGCGCTGGATAAAGAATGGCACGATAGCTACAAAAGGCAAATGGAAGTTTATCAGTGGCTTTTACGAAGAAATGGCTATAAGGTTTCAGATACCGGTTATTTTGTCTACTGCAACGGCATTGCCGACGCCAAGGCCTTTGACCAAAAATTGGAGTTTAGGGTCAGCTTGATTGCCTACGAGGGCGATGACTCTTGGATAGGTAAAACAATTGCTGATATTCATAACTGCCTCAACGGCGATAAAATTCCCGGCGCCAGCCCCAATTGCGATTATTGCAGTTATACAGAAGCGGTAAGGAAAAAAGGATAATTTTTGTAGATTTTGGTAGAGCATTGGTAGATATTGACAAGTTTTGGTAGATTTAACTATGCGAATAGAGCTTAAAAAATTCGGAAAAGTGCTTACCTCGCGTCCTGCTGGAAAGGAGGCGTTTGCGGCAATTCGTCCGACTCTTGACCCGAATGCCGAAGTGGTGGAGATTGATTTTGCCGGCGTTATTTCTCTTTCGCCATCTTGGGCGGATGAATTTTTCACTGCGCTAAAAAATATGTATGGAAATCGCATAAAGTATCTGCCCACAGACAACCCGTCGGTCATAGAAACACTTAAAATCCTTGAAGAAAATTAGAGCGGCATAAATTTCGCTGCAGTTAAATAGGGGCGATAACAAGGCAATGATAAAAGATTTATTTTCAAAAAAATGGGGCATTGTTTCCGTGTTGGTTCTGCTTTTGTTCGGCCAGCTCGTCTATAGTTTTTTATATCCCTCGGTTGGCTTAGACGATAACTGGCAGCCAATCTCACAATATCTCCAGAAATTCAGCGTTGAGGGGTCTGATAATTTTCTCTTGTCCACGGGCCTTTCTTTTGTTTCGCCAAATTACCGGCTCAACAGCGACGTGGGGCATTATTTGGAACTGGCCAAGGATTTTTCTCCGCAATATTTTGCGGAGAGTCCTTTTATGGAAAGGCCGTTGTATCCCTTGATGATTTTCCTTGCCTCTTTGCCCCTAAGAATTTTTGCGCCGGCTTCTTACGGAATGATTTTTGCCGCATCTATGCTGGTGAATTTCGCTTTAATCAGCGCGGCCGTTATTTTATTTTTCTTTCTTTTGCAAAAGATATTTTCGCCCAAAGTGGCTTGGCTTTCTTCAATTTTGCTGATTTTCTCGCCATTCGTTCATAGCTATATTAATCAGCCGTTGGCTGAAATGCTGATGGCTTTTGCCGTGGTGCTGGCCGGTTATCTTCTTTATAACTATGCCAAAGACGCTTCGTCGGTTAAGTTAGTTGTTTTTTCGCTGATTATCGGGCTGCTTATGCTGGGCAAAATGTTTTTTGCCATATCGTTTTTCATACTGCTGCTGGCTCTCTATTTCAGGCGCTTGAGAGAGGGAGCGGTCTTTGCGGTAATGCATTTACTGCCTTTTTTATTTTGGTATATTTGGACTACTAAAATTTGGCATATCGCCTATCGCACGCACCAGATGACCGACTGGGATATGGGCGTGTGGATTTTTAGAATTTTTTCAATGCCTTGGCAGAAAACATACGAGATTTTTCTCGCTCTCGCGCCCAATTTCATTAGCGCTTTAATATACGCTTTTTTGCTGTTTCCGGTCGTTTTTTCTATTATCGGCTTGAGGCAGATGCATTTTAAGCACAAAAATATAGTTTATTTTAGCGCGATTTTGGCGGTTTTCGGTTTGGGTTTTTTGGCTAAATTTTTCTACATTCGCCATGTCTTCCTGCTTTTTCCGCTTATTTATCCCGCGGCCGTACTGGGCATTGAAGAGACGGCAAAGTATGCGGCGCGAGGCAGGCAATGGATTCGCCTTCTATTATATGCTATGCTTATTGGATTCATCATTATTGTTTCCAATATCGACATTTACCGGGTTTTTGACTATAATCTGTGAAAAATTTCAATCAAAAGCGCATGGCAAATAATTCTATTATCCGCATTTTTAGAGTGCTTGGAATAATTTTGTTTGTTTATATTCTTTACCGGATAGATTTTAGCCAGCTGGTCGCCGTTTTCCGAGAAATGAATTGGACCTATTATTCAATATCCATCTTTTTCTTGGCGATTTGGTTTTTAGTCAGAACCTTTAAGTGGAAGAGATTGGTCGGCGAATTTACCAAAATTAGCAATCGAGAGGTTCTGAACATTATGGCGAAGTCGGTATTTTGGGGAGTGGTTACGCCCGGTAAGCTGGGAGAATTTTGGCGGGCAAAATATTTGGCGCAAAAGGGCCAAATTTCTTTTGGCACTGCGTTCTACACGGCTTTTATGGATAGATTTTCGGATTTATTAATCCTTGGGTTGGTGACCATATTGGGACTGATTGTTATTTACTTGAAGTTCAATCTCGGTCTGCTATGGGGGATATACATTATTTGCTTATTTTTACTTTTATCGGCCGCTCTTTTCTTCATTCAGAAAATGGGGCTGGCAAAAATAGGTAAAATACTTGTTAATTTTTTCCTGCCTTCTGCCTGGCAAGAAAAGACGAATAATTTTTTTGCCGGCTTTGATTCCGGATTAAAGATTACGGGTAAGAGAGTGATTTTTGAAACATTTATTTACAGCGTTCTTTATTATCTTTCTGCGGTCTTTGTTTATTACTTTAACGCCAAGGCCCTTGGCATCCCCCTGCCTTTCTGGTATTTACTGTTGGTGCTGGCCATGGTCTGGCTGATATTGATGTTGCCCTTAACCTTTTTTGGCCTCGGCGCCAGAGAGGCCGGGTTCATATATTTCTTTTCCATCATTGGAATTTCGGCTTCAGAGGCGGTCGCCTTTTCATTGCTGGCTTTATTTGCTAATTTTTTAATAGCCATACCCGGTTTCGCCTTATTTCTATGGAAAAAATAGAATTATCCATTTTAATACCCGTTTTCAACGAAGAAGAAAGCATCAACGAACTCTTTCAAAAATTAGAGGCGGTTTTAGGCCGGCTCAATAAGACATACGAGATTATTTTTATTGACGACGGTTCCACCGATAAAACACTCGATGTTATTAAGGGAATAGGGCTGGGGAGCGGCAGGATAAGGGCCGTTAGTTTTAGAAGAAACTTCGGCAAATCGGCTGCTTTAATGGCTGGCTTTGAGCATGCCCAAGGAGATTTGATTATTACGATGGACGGGGACTTGCAGGATGATTCCGAAGAAATCCCCCGTTTTCTTGAGAAGCTCGGCCAAAATTATGATCTGGTGGTCGGTTGGAAAGCCCGCAGGCAGGATCCTATCGGCAAGAGGACTGTTTCAAGAATCTTTAATATGCTCACCGCCATGCTGACGGGAGTCAAAATTCATGATTTTAACTGCTGCTTTAAAATTTTCACCAAAGAGCTGGTTCAAAATCTCAAAATTCACGGCGAATTGCACCGCTATATACCGGCCCTTGCCCATTGGCAGGGATACAGGGTTTCCGAGATAGAGGTTAAGCATAATGCCAGGAAATACGGGAAATCAAAATACGGTTTTAGCCGGCTCTTTAAGGGATTTCTTGATTTAATAACCGTGAAATTTATAATGTCTTACCTGACCCGGCCGATTCATTTTTTCGGGCAGGCCGGACTTATCTTGTTGTTTTTGGGCGGCGCGCTTGGTATAATAAGTTTGATTTTGAAATTCCTTTTTAATATGCCTCTTTCTTCGAGCCAATTGCCTTTGCTCACGGTTTTTATGATAATTGTGGGCATCCAGTTTATTCTAATGGGTCTTTTAGCCGAGATTTTAGTCAGAATTTATTATGAGCCGGGAAGAAAGTCGTTTTATTCGGTCAGGGAAAAAATAAATTTCTAATATGCGAATATTGCCTATTTTAAAAAAACACAAATGGCCCATTCTTATAGCTGTATTGGCGGCAATGATTGTCGCTTATCCTCAGGCCTATTTTCGTTACGACCAGCCGGACGCTTATCGGGGAATAGAATTTATTGGCGCTTCAGACGATGAGAGCCCTTGGCTGTCTCGGGCGAGAGAGGCGCAGGACGGTTATCTTACTTTTAGCTGCGTTTACCTGAAAGACGGAAAAGACGCGCCTTATCTTTTCCAGCCGCTTGGCACGGTTATGTTTGCTCAAGCGGGCAAGTTTTTTGCTTCTGATTTCAATAATAGCATTCTGACTGCGCGATTTTTCTTTTCCCTTCTCGCTTTTTTGGCTATTTATGCTTTTTTGTACCTGTTCTTAAAAAGCCGGCTTATCGCTTTGGCTATTACTTCATTTTTCATTTTGGCCGGCACGCTTTTTACGCGCAGCGGAATTTTCTCTTTATTGCGCGGCCAAAGCCCAACGCACAATTTTTTGGATTTAACAAGGCCGGTTAATCCGTCTTTGACATTCCTTTTCTTTTTTGCTTTTCTTTCCCTCTTCTGGCTATTCATAGAAAAAAAGCAATGGAAATACGGCATTTTGAGCGCTTTGGCGCTGGGCCTTAGTTTTTACGATTACTTTTTTACCTGGACTTTTATCTTCGCTTTTTGCGGGGCGCTGGGCTTAATATTTCTAATCCAAAAAAGATTTCAGGACATTAAAAGAATCATGCTCGTTATCGGCCTGTCGCTCATTATGGCCATTCCTTATTTTATCAATATGTATCAGACGGTGAATTACCCAATGTATTTTGAAGTAGGCCAGAGAATGGGCCTTTTGGCGAGCCGCGCTCCGGTTTTGGGCCTTGTGGTGCCGCTTCTTTTCGTTGCCGTTTTGCTGTTTTTCCCCCGAAAACCAAGAGACCGGTATTTATTCGCTTTGGCGCTGGTTATTGCCCCGTTCATCGTGCTTAATCAACAGCTTATTACCGGAAAGGTCTTGGGATACGCTCATTATCATTGGTACTACCATAAGCCATTAGCGATAATTTTATTGTTGGCCATATTATTCTTTTGGCTCGCCAAAATCAAGCGGCCGCTTTTCAATAAAGCGCTGCCTGTTTTAATGATAGCGGGCAGTTTGGCTATGGGTATTTTCATCCAGCAGAGTTCGTACGAGTTTAATAAAGCCGAAATCATAGATAAGCAAAAATATGGGCCCGTCATGGACTGGCTCAACGAGAACGCGGAGAAAGACGCGGTTGTCTTTTCCAATAATAAAACGGCTCATATGGTTGTTATTTTTACCCCCCTTAATGTCTTCTATCATTCAAGCTCCAGATACTGCTTGGTTAGCACCAAAGAGCGTTTGCTGAATAATCTTTTTCTCTACTACCGTTTAGATGGCGTGGCCGCCGAAGAGGCGCAAGAGCTGTTCCTTAAAGACAAGAGGCAGATATCCGCCATAATTTTCAGTATGTTTTACCGCGAGACAACGGGCGATTATTCCGGAGTGCCGGACGATATTATTATTGGTTTCAGCGAAAAATATAAAGAGACCCTAACCATGCCTGCCGAAGAATTTTTAAATAATCTCTGGACAAAATATGAGGTGGAATATTTGATCTGGAATAAGAGCGAAAATCCGAAGTGGAATTTAGACCAATATAAATTCTTAAAAAGAGTTGCCGAGTTCGGTGATTTCGTTGTTTATGAAAAGGAATAATTATGGAAAATATATTGCTCATTATGCCTCCATTTTCCATGAAGGAAAGGTATGGCCGAGGGATTGAAAAAATCGGTTCCTGTTTGCCTCCGCTCGGACTTTTATATTTAGGAGCGGCGCTGGAGAACAATGGCTTTAAGCCGAAGATATTGGACACCCAGCTTCACAATTGGACGATGGAGGAAACAATTGAACGATGCGCCGGCCAGAGTCCCGATGTTGCGGGCCTATACTGCAACACTTCCAACTACCGACACACTTTAGAGCTGGCTCAAGGCATAAAAGAAAAATTGCATATCCCGATTATTTTTGGCGGGCCCCACGTTACCATCAGGCCACTTGAGGTTTTATCCAATAATTGCGTTGATTATATTGTTATTGGCGAGGGCGAGCTTTCGCTGGTGGAGTTGCTGAATGGCCTCAAAACAAAAACTGATTTAAGGGCGGTCAAAGGAATCGGCTTTAAGGAAAACGGCGAAGCCGTGATAACCCCCCGCAGGGAATTGATACGGGAATTGGATTCTCTGCCTTTTCCAGCCAGGCATTTGGTGCCGCTTTTATCATATAGGCCTTCGCCAAATCAGTATAAGCGAACGCCAATGACCACGATGATGGTCAGCCGCGGCTGTCCGTACAATTGCACTTTTTGCAATACCGAGGCAATTTGGACAAGGAAATACCGCATAAGATCGGTTCAAAGCGTTATCAAAGAAATAAAGCATCTCATAGATAATTACGGCATAAAAGAGATAAATTTTTGGGATGATGTTTGGGGTTTAAATAGGGAATGGATTGAGGAATTCTGCGAGACGATTCTCCGGGAAAAAATCGACCTGACATGGTCGTGCGAGTGCAGAGTCAATACGATCGCCCGAGACCTGTTAGAAAAGATGAAGAAGGCCGGTTGCCGGTGCATTTTTTTTGGCATAGAAAGTTTGGACCCGGAAATATTAGAGGCAGTCAATAAAAGGATAACTATTGAACAGATTACGCAAGCCCTTTCGTGGACCAAAGAAGCGGGAATTGAGAGCAGGGCGAATTTCATTTTGGGGTTGCCCAAGGAAACGCCGGAAAAAGTCCGAAAAATGCTCAAGACGCTTTGTAAGCTGAATCCTGACTATGTAAAGTTTAATATCCTGACTCCCTATCCCGAGACCGCGCTCTATAAAGAAATTAAAGAAGGCAAGTGGGGCAGGATGGTTGATGAGTCATACGATAAGCTGACCGGATATTTTGCCACCTTTCTGCCCGAGGGATACAAAAGTATGGAAGAATTACAGAAAACAAAGAAATACGCATATATGAAATTTCATTTTCGCTTGAGCTATATTGCGCCCAAAGTCCTCTCTATCCGCGGATTTGAAGACATCAAAAGATACTGGCAGGGAGCTATGGCCATATTGTCTGTATGAGAATCATTACTTGTGCGACACCGAGTGTTGCACAAATGTCAACGAAAAAGAAAAAGTGGCTTCCTTTCGGTTGCCACTTTTGGTTGTTGATTCAGAAATCAGTAACTACTGCCGCAATGCGTCATCTTGTTGTTGCGGCAGTATGACAGCGCCTCGGCGAGTTCGTCTGCCGACATAATGTTGAGGAGCACATCCTGTATGCGGCAGTAGTGCCCCCATATGTCCTCGACGGTCTTAAGGGTGAACTTTCGCCAATCGTACCGTAGCAGGGTCCTCATTACCTCCATCCATGTCGAAACCGCCTCTTGGGCGCTCCCCGGCCACCCTTCCCGGATATAAATACCTACGCCGCCGGTGAATGTCCCCGCGTTGCGAACTTCGAAACAGTTGCCAAGAAAACCGCCCTCCGAGCAGTAATTTGGCTTGAGCTCGAACTTGTGCCTCACGTAGAGATTGGCGAATGCGTGAAGGGTCGGGAGATTGGGTAATTCCGTGGCGGTAGGTACGGGTCCGCCGTAGATTGACTTGCTGCCGATCTGGACGCTACGGATGTTCCCATTCTCATGCCTGTCCACCTTGATGAGTAAAATCGGGCCATCAAGAAGTTTCACCTTGGTTGGCGTGTATGGCTCGAAGTTGAGCGCGGGCGGTTCGGTTTTACCGTCCTGCGCCCTATAAATGCGCAGGAGATCCCAATAGCCGACACCACAGATGAAGGTTCCGAGGCCTGGCGTCTCTTCGTCCTCAAAGCGCACAAAATCGCCATCTGCCTGCGGGCAGTTGATTGTTCCGACCTTGCCATTCACCATGATCCGCGAGCCTCGCCAATCGAAATAGTACTCGTAAACGCCGAGTAGCGGATCAAAGCGCAGGCACTTCTGCACGACGATCTCTACGTTCTCGGGTCTGAACACCTCTTCATTGGGACAGTTACGGCACACGGTGCCGAGAGAGGGGTCATCTCCGCCCCACTTCTTGTCGATGGGTGCACGACAGATCGCGCACCTGCCCTTGGTAAGCTCCACGTTTTTCATGCCACAACTCCTTAAGTTTAATCGGGTGCTGATAAGTAGTATACATAATAATATTAAAAAGTCAAGGACAATGGGGACGGCTGCGGTGACACAAATTTCCGCTTACGCCGGAAAGTGTGTCAGTGCGTGTTAAATATTCGATGTCTAATACACCAGCACTACTATACTACATAGTATAGTAGTGTTAGTTGAAACTCGGTCTGCTTGTCTGACGGCCGAAATTTTGTTAGAATCTATTCAATTCGCTAACGCTAACCTATTTAGCGGTGTTGTTATTTACATGAGAATCACTTTAATTTTTCCGCCGAACACCTTCCAAACAAAGCCCAATATGCCTCCCTTGGGCATTGCTTGGCTGGCGGCCGTTTTAAGAAGCAACGGCTTCAACGATGTTTCTCTAATTGAGAGCATGGCCAATAATTATTCTAACGAAGATATTATTGGTTTGCTGAAAAAGAATCCGCCCGATCTTATCGGCATATCTTTTGGCACGCAAATTCGATTTAGCGCCTTTGATTTAATAAGGAGCATTAAAAAAGAAATGCCGAATATTTCAATAGTGGTTGGCGGTCCCCACCCGACTCTCACGGCTCAAGACACTTTGGAAAATCTTGCGGAGATAGACGCGGTCGTTAAGGGGGAGGGGGAAATTTCTTTTTTAAATTTAGTCAGAGCCATGGAGCAAGGCAGAGATTTTTTCGATGTTAAGGGAATTTCGTTTAGGGACAATAAGGGAAATATCGTCCACAATCCCAGAGAATCAGCCATTCAGGATTTAGACGCCCTGCCCCTGCCGGCTCGCGATTTACTGCCAATAGAAAAATATACTCAAAGAACTTTTCTTTCCAAAAAAAGATGCACTAATATTATGACCAGTCGGGGTTGCCCCTATTACTGCGTTTATTGTTCCACTTCCGAGCAATGGGGCCACAGCATTCGTCACAGGTCGCCCCTTAATGTCCTCGACGAAATAGAATACCTTTTCAAGACCTATCCCTTTTTTGAGGGCATCAGATTTTTTGACGATGTTTTTACGATGGACAAAAAAAGGGTTTTGGCGATTTGCGACGAAATTATCAGGCGAAAGCTTAATTTCGTTTGGGAATGCGAAGCCCGGGCCAATACCATCGACGAGGAAGTGGCGGCAGCCATGAAAAAAGCTGGTTGCGAATTTATTGATTTGGGTATTGAGTCGGGCAGCGATAAAATTTTAAAAAATATCAGAAAAGGCATTACCGTTGAGCAGGCGATAAGAGCCGCTAAGGTCATAAAAAAAGCGGGCATAGGCATGAAAGCGTTTTTCATGCACGGGCTGCCGGGCGAAACATACGAGGATATTAAAAAGACCGTTTTTCTAAGCCGCTATCTTTTTTACGAATTGGGCGTAGAGGGCACGACGCAGGGGATTTCCGTAATTTATCCCGGCACCGAAATGGAAATGCTCGCCAAAAATTCCGGGAATTTGCCCAAAGATTTTTCTTGGGCAAAGCCGTATAAAATGGACAGGTCCTATCCGCCGCTGTCGGCCTCGCCCTGCATGCCAATTTTTGAACAGCCCGGTTTGACTTACGAGCAGGTTTTCAGGTATGTTAGACAAGCAAAGTTTGCCTATTTTTTCCGCCACCCTCTGCATTTTTTAAAGACCGCCCGTCAACATCGCCAAACGATTAAAAGATGGCTATTTACGAAGGTACAATAATTTATGAAAGTTCAAGCTTATTTTAATAGTTTTTTCTGGCTAATTGCTACCTATCTCCTGGCGCCTCTCTTTTATTTCCTTATTTTTTTTAGAAAACAAAATGAAAGGCCTAAAATTTTAGTTATCCAAACCGCAAAAATAGGGGATTTGGTTTGTACGACCCCGGTTTTCCGCGAAATTAAAAAAAATTTTCCGAATTGTTATTTGACGGCTATGGTTTTGGCTCAGGCCAAAGATGTTTTGAAGAATAATCCGAGAATTGACGAAATTATAGTGATTAACGATTATAGCGGCATTAAAGGAGGATTGCGGCTCATTAAAAAATTAAGACGCGACCATTACGATTGGGTATTCGGCCTTTTTCCCGACTATTTCATCAATATGTTGGGACTTTGGTCTTTAATTAAGAATCGAGCGATAACTACCCATAGATACTTTGGCGAAACAATCGGCCTGCTTTCTATTTTTAACAATTATCGTCTGGAATATAAAAGCCACACATCAAGAATTAAACATTACTTGGCTTTATTGAAATTTATAGGAATTGAGAATTATTCGGAGAGAAAAGAAATTTTTATCCAGCCCGATGAGAGAAAAAAGGCGTTTGATTTTCTTAAAGATAAAAATTTGAACCCCAATGATTTACTGATTGGCGTTTGTGTTGCCGCCGGCGTTAAATTCAAAGAATGGGAGCCGGCAAAATTCGCCGCCCTCGCCGATTTATTAATTGAAAGATTGGAAGCCAAGATAATTTTTATAGGCTCGCTTGGCGACAGAGTCGTTATTGGAAAAATTCAAGAAATGATGCAAAATAACAGTATTGATACTGCCGGCTATTTTAATTTGCGCGAACTGCCCGCTTTAATGGAAGAATTGAAATTATTCATTAGCGGTGATACGGGGCCGCTTTATATTGCCGATGCCTTGAATATTCTCTCGGTTGATATCCCCGGTCCTGTTGATATTTATGAACAAAGCCCCATACATGAGCGTTGCGCGATAGTTCAGAAAAAACTCTATTGCTGTCCCTGCTTATTTAGTCCATCATTCGCTTCTTTCTGCAAGGAAGGGGGACATTTGCAATGTCTTAAGCAAATCAATCCCGAAGATGTATTCAGCGCCGCAGTTTCTTTGCTTAATAAAAATAGCGATAATCAGCAGATATCACCCTAATGCGCATTTTATTCGTTGCTAAGGACTTCATTATTGAACCGCTTGGAATTATGTATCTGTCGGCGGCTTTGAAGCAAGCAGGCCACCACACCGATATTGTTAAGGCCGACACGGAAGATATTGAGGGAACGATGAAAAGTTTTATGCCGGATATCGTCGGTTACAGTATCATTACCGGAGCCCATGTATATTTCCGCGATCTTAATCGGGAATTGAAGCAAAAATTCAATTTCATTTCTATTTTTGGCGGTCCCCACGCCACTTTTTTCAGCGAGTTCATTAATGAAGACGGCGTTGACGCCATCTGCGTCGGCGAGGGCGAAGGAGCTATTGTTGATTTGGCCGACCGGTGCCGAGACAGACAAGATTTTACCGATATTCCAAACTTGTGGATTAAAAAAAACGGAAAGATTTTTAAGAATCCAGTCAGGCCATTGGCCGATATTAATTCAATAGTTTTCCCCGACCGAGGACTGGTTTACGATAAATATCCCAAGTCCTATCATAATCCAATTAGGGGGGTCACCGGCTCTCGGGGTTGTCCCTACAATTGCACTTTTTGCTATAACCATCATTTAAAAGAAATTTATCAAAATCAGCACGGAGGGGTTTACCTTCGCGTCAGAAACGTTAATAATTTAATTGAAGAAATACTGGAAGTAAAAAATCAATACCCAGTAAAAATGTTTTACTTTCAAGACGATAATCTCGGGTTTCGCATGGATTGGCTGGAAGAGTTTTCTTCAAAATACAAAAAATTGGTCAACACACCATTTCACTGCAACGAGAGGGCCGATGCGATTAATGAAAGATTCGCCGGGCTATTGAGAGAAGCGGGTTGCACCGGAGTTTCTATGGCGATTGAAACGGCTAATGATGATTTACGCAATAAAATTCTTAAAAAGAATATCACCAAAGAACAAATCATCAGCGCCGCCAGACATATCAAAAAAGCCGGTTTGTATTTAAGAACTTACAATATATTAGGTATTCCTCACGGCTCACTTAAGGACGACTTTGAAACCCTAGGGCTAAATATTGTTTGTAAGGCAGATATGGCTTGGCCAACCATTTACCAGCCATATCCTCGGACCGAATTGGGAGACGAGGTTGTCAAAATGGGTCTCTATGACGGAGATTTTAACAGAATTTTGGAGACCTCTTATTTTGGAGAAAGTCCCCTGAAGATCCCCGACCGAGACAAAATCAAGAATCTGCAAAAGTTGTTTACCATTACGGTTTCTTTCCCGTTTTTATTGCCCCTAACAAGGATTCTTGTCAATTTACCTCCCCACGGTTTTTTTGAAATAATTTATTCTTTCTGGAAACAGCGATTAAACAAAAAAATTTATATATAACTTATGAAGTATTTTATAACCGGAACCAAGGGATTTATCGGGTCAAATCTGGCAAAGGAATTAAAGAAAAATCGCAAAAACAAGGTGATTGTTTATAATCGCGATCTGCGGAAACCCATTAAAATTAAGAATGATTTTGATGTGATTTTCCACTTGGCCGCCATTAGTTCCACCCGAGACGAACCGATAGTGACCCTGAAAAACAATTTATTTTGTTTCCTTAATATTATAGAATTTGCCTTAAAGGGAAAATCAAAACTCATTTATGCTTCAAGCGCAGCCGTGTACGGCAAATATACAAAAACCGCTTATGCCGTATCCAAAATAACAGGCGACGAAATAGCCGAATATTTTTTTGACAAAATGCCCATAGTCGGTTTGCGGCCGTTTAATGTTTTCGGGCCAAATGAAATTCAAAAAGGAAATATGGCCAGCGTGATTGCGCAGTGGGCTCTGCAAATCCAGAAAGGCCAGAGACCCAAGGCCTTTGGTTCTGAAAGAAAATCCAAAAGAGACCATATTTATGTCAAAGACGCGGTCAGGGCCTTTATGCAAGCCATTAAATTGAAAAACGGCATCTATGATGTGGGGACAGGCAAACCAAGAACTTATGACGACGTGTTGGCAGCTGTTAGAAAAACCCTGGGAACTAATTTGAAACCCATTTACATAAAGAATCCCTATAAAGGAGCTTATCAGCAATATACTAAGGCCGATGTCAGCTGGGGATTTAAGGCCGAATACAGTTTAGAGCAGGGCATTGAGGATTACTTAACTCGTCACTTTCCTTAGTTTTGACACCTATTGACACCTATTGACACCCTTGTTGGGCTAACATATGATTAAAATATGGCGCCAGAAGAAATAAAACCAAACCAAATATATACCACTAGCGAGGCCCGGGACTTTCTGAAAATTTCTGAAAGTACCATTAAACGGATGCTACCGGAGGTTGAGGATGGGGTTTACGGGGTCTATAAAAAATTTAAAGATAGGGCGAAAAATACCCTTAAACAATGGTAAGCGTATGGTCAGCCAACTAAAATCAATTTTTAATAAGCCGCTGACGAGATTTATTAGGAATGCCGCCGGAAATTTTCAAAACGCCAAATTTTATTGGAAACGATATTTAGTGGAAATGTCACTCGGGAGAAAAGAAAGAATATCCTATGTTCCAGATGAATTTAATATCGGCATTACATTCAAGTGTAATTTTCGATGCCCGGCCTGCACCTTTTTGCTGCGAGACGAAAAAACCTTTGATAATGCAAAAGATATGACGCTGGAGCAGTTTAATTGGATTTTAGATAAATATCAAAAGGAAATACGCATTGTTGGCCTGACGGGCGGAGAACCGACTATGCATCCGCAATTTTCCGAGATCGTTCAGAGCGTCAAAAACAGGGGCCTAAAGCTCGTGATGCCGACAAACGGGACATTAATAAAACAAAGAATTGAGGCCCTAAAGAAATTTGATAAAATAAACATCAGCTTGGACGGAGTTGATTACGAATCATTTAGAAAAATAAGAGGCGCCACCAGGGAACAGTATAACAATATTATTGAAGGTATTTATCTGCTCCGGGACGCAGGTATTCCTTTTCGCATCAGTTTTCTCTTATTTGAAGAAAATCTGCCGGAAGTTAAAAAGATTTTGGAATTTGCCGAAAAAGTAAAACCGGAAAGACTCCAGTTTGAATCCGGCAATCCGCACGGCTCAAAGGAATGGACGCCGCTTAGGGCCAATGCTCCGGCTGTGCAGAATTTTCTAAAAGAGGTGTTGAAAAGAGACGATTATCCTTTTTCAATCAGGATGCCGATTATTTTTGACCCGGATTCCGATTTTTTCGCCAAACAGGCCTGCCCGCAATTGTGGCATTACGTTGTTATGGGCCAGGGGGGCGATGTGGCTTTCTGCTGTCATCTAAAAGATAGGCCGGAGATAGGCAATATATTCCAGGGCTATGATTTCAATAGCTCCTTGATGGTAAATTTCAGAAAAAATATGATAGGGGGCAAGTATCCGGTTGATTGCCTGTATTGTAAAAACCGCTTTTTTATCACGCAGGCGTGCGATTTCGAAGCGAGCAAAAAGAGATGGGAAATTACGCCGGCATACAAAAAAATATTATTAAAAATTAATTTACTGCCTAAGGGCTATAAAATATGAACCATTTTAAAGAACTCCAATTATTTTTAGATACAGCGGACTTAGGGCAGATTGAAAAGTGCCTGCAGCAAAGAATTATATCCGGTTTAACTACCAACCCGGATATTATCGCCAAGGAACGGGCGGGAAATGATCCCCGGGCCGATTATATAAACCATGTTCAAAAGATGGCTGATTTATGCAAGAAATACGCTCAAGAAGTGCCCATCAGCATAATGGTGACAGAATCAGAGCCGGATAAAATGATTGCCCAGGCCAGGGAATTTGCTTCTAAAATTGATTACAGCAATCTCAATGTGAAAATTCCCATTGGCTGGGAAGAGTTGGGAGTCATTAGAGAATTGGAAAAAAGCGGCATTAAGGTAAATTGTACTTGCGGCATGAATGAGGCCCAGGCAATATTAGCCGCTAACGCCGGAGCACACTATTTCTCCATCTTTTCTTGCCATATCAAGGATATGGGCGGCGATTCTTTCGAGGTCATCAGGAAAAGCCGTAAATTGCTCGAAGGAACGCACACCGAGATTATCGTTGGCGGAGTCCGCCCCAAGAATATGAAGGATCTGATCGACGCTTTTTTGGCCGGCGCGCATATTGTTACGGTTCCTCTTGATATTTTGGAAAGATTATCCGGTAATCAGGCCAAAACAGAAGAAAAAGTTGTTTTCACGAATGGGGTCTTTGATATACTGCATCCCGGCCACATCAGTTTGCTGAAATTCGCCAAATCCCTGGGAGACAAACTGATAGTGGGCATCAACTCCGACAGAGCCGTAAAAATATTAAAAGGTCTCGATCGGCCGATTAACGATGAACGAACGAGGCAGTCGGTTCTCGAGTCCTTGGATTATGTGGACCAGGTGGTTATTTTTGATGATGTTGAAACAATTAACATTATTAACGAATTAAAGCCCCATATTTTGGCCAAAGCAGTTGATTTGACGCCGGAACGGCTTAGAGAAATAGACAAAGTGCCGGCAGAAGTAGAAGTCCGCGTTTGCCCGATTTTGGCCGAATTTTCAACTACGGAGATTATCAGGAGGGCCCAAGGCAAAAAGTAGGGCAAGTTTTTCAGAAATCATATGAGAGAACTTGATATTATAAAAGATTTTGAACAGAAGAAGGTGCTTTTAATAGGCGACACTATTTTGGATGTTTACAGCACCGGGCAAGAGGTTTGCCAATCCTCTGATTCTCGGGCCGCGGAAATTGAGGAGGGACAAGTTGCGCTAAGTTTTGGCGGGGCGAGCGGAGTAGCCAATAACATTCTGGAACTTGGGGGACAGGTTATTTTCTTCTCGATTGTGGGAGATGATGCCGCGGCCCAATCCTACGATTCCTTCGTTCATCCTAATCTAAAGAAGTATTTCATCGTTGATACTCAACGTCCGACAATTGTGAAAAAGAGATTCTGGATTAACGGCCAAAAAATATTTCAAGCCAATCGGGTTAATAATCAAGATATTTCTCCGGAAATCGAGAAAAATTTAATCATTAAAATAGAGCCCATCTTGAATCAAGCAGACCTTATTGTGGTTCTTGATGCAAGGCATGGCCTTATGACCGAAGCCTTGATTCAGCAATTAATCGATTTATCCAAAAAATATAATAAACCGATGTATGTTGATTCCCAAATCTCACACAAGGGCGGCAATCACCGGTTGTATCAGGGAGCAGATTGCTTGTTTTTAAACGAGGCAGAGGCCAGAACCGTCTACGCCGGATTTGATGCTGATAATCCGGAATTTTCCGTAAAAGAAATCAAGGCAAGATTAGAACTATCCAATGTGGTAGTGAAATTGGGAGCGCGCGGGTCAGCGGTTTTCTTTAATGGCCAATTCATAATACATCCGGCCCATCAGGTGCAAGTTGTCGACCCATGCGGGGCCGGAGATGCTTTCTTGGCGGCTTTCAGTCTCGGCGATAGGCAAAAGCCAGCAGACAGCATTGGCATAGCCAATACCTGGGCGGCTTTATCAACCACTATTCTCGGTACCAGCCCCGCTAATAAACAGGATTTAATCAAAATTTATGAATAAACCAAAAATATATCAATACGGTTATGATATTAATGAAGTAGAACAGCAAGTTTATACTCCGCAATTAGCGGCAGCGCCGTGGGGATATTTATGCAAGGTCGTCGAAAACGACCAGTACGGATTGTCGCAGGTTTATATTAAGAAGGGTTCGGTCTTCTTGCTTAATCCTCAAGATTTCCATGGCAGAGAAGTGACTGTTTATATTGAGAGCGGCCAAGTTTCTCTTAAATCAGAAGAGTTGATGCCTCAAGAAACCTTGCTATTTTCAGCCGATCAGATTAATGGAAACATCGATATAACAGCTAATGAAGATGCCTTCCTTTACTTATTTTCCGGCCCTCCATCAAGCGATGATTTGAGAGAGGGAATTTTCAAGAAGTCAACGGTCTTTAATTTCCGCGACCAATATTGGGCCGACATTCTTTGGACTATGGTAAACCGAGCTTATGCCGGCAAGAAGATATTCTTTAAAAAGGGCAACAATTCCAGCTTTCATTTCCATTGTCAAAAAAAAGAAACCTATTTTGTTCATTCCGGGAAACTTTTATTGCGTTTCAGGGCGGGCAAGGGGGAGGACAAGTATCTCGCCGTCGATCCGGGTCAGGCGGCAGATATTCCTCCGGGATTGATACATCAGGCGGGAGGTTTGGAAGATACTGTTGTTATTGAAATTTCAACCCGGGACTACGACAATGACGCTTTTTTGGTCGAGAGCGAGTTTACAAAAATGCCGCAACTTAATAATCACAAAATAATTAATAAAAAACTTATGCAAAACAACAATCTTAAGCTATTTTTAGAAACGAATGCGCCCGAAGAAGTGGAGAGAGCTCTTCAAAAAGATATTCTATCGGGCATTATTACCAGTCCGGACATTATGGCCAACGGCTATATTGATATTGTAAAAGAAATGGCCGATTTGTGTAAAAAATACCATCAGGAAATTCCCATAGGCCTTATGATGACGGAAAAAGACCCCGAACATATTGTTCAGCGGGCCAAAGATATCATTAATCAGATTGGATACAACAATTTGACCATAAGGATTCCGTTGGGGTGGGAAGAGGCAAGAATTATTAAGGAATTGTCTGAAAATCAAATTAATGTTGAGTGCGCTTCCGGTATGAATGAGGCCCAGGCAATCGTAGCAGCCAACGCCGGAGCGAGTTATTTTTATATCAATTCTTCGGCCATTAAGGATATGGGAGTTGACCCATTTAAGATGGTTCAGAACAGTTCTCAACTTCTAAAAAGTACGAATACCGAGATAATTGTGGGAGGCATTCGCTCCAAGAATATGAAAGATGTTGTGGACGCATTTTTAGCAGGCGCGCACATTGTCGCAACCCCGTTGGATGTTTTAGAAAAAATGGCTACGCATCCCAAGACCACCGAGAATATTATTAGATTCGTTAACGCATTCCATCAATGGGGAAAACAATAAAAGCTGTTATTTTTGATATGGACGGAGTTATTGCAGATAGCCAGCCATTGCACGCCGGGCTCGAGGAATTACTCTTAAAAGAGCACGGCATCGAGATCCCAGCCGCAGAGCTTACGCGGAAATATGCCGGAGTGCCCGATAGGGACTGCGCTGAAATTATTTTCAAAGAACACGGCAAAGAGGTTGATCTTGATAAATTTGTCAAAGAGAAATGGACCAGGTTAATTGATTTCGCCAAGAGCAAGATTGCGCCCATTGATGGCGTTTTCGGTTTAATTGACCAATTGAAAAAAGATAACTTCCTTTTGGCTGTTGCCTCTTCCTCTAGGCCGGAGTTTATTGAGCTCGTTTTGTCCGAACTTGGCATAAAAGACAGCTTTGAGACGATTATTAACGGGCAAGAAGTTAAATTTGGCAAACCGGCGCCGGATATATTTCTTTTGGCGGCCCAAAGATTGGAAGTTCCTCCCTCAACATGCTGGGTTATAGAAGATGCCAGGCACGGAGTTATAGCCGCCAAAAGGGCTGGAATGAAATGCGTTTGGCTGACCAATGATGATGATTTTGGAGAGCAAGCATATTCACCAGATATTAAAATTAAAAGTTTAATCGAGCTGAAGGCCTCGGATTTTATATAACGCAATGAACACATTTTTTTCGATTATTCTGCCGGCTCACAATGAGGAGGAAAATCTTTCTGAAGTTTTGACTGATTTAAAAAACTCTCTCAATGCATTTGGCCTGCAATCGGAAATGATTGTTGTTAATGACGGGTCTACCGATAATACAAAAGAAGTTTTGCAATCCCTGGAAAAGCAGATAAGCCAATTGAAAACAATTAATATAGAGAACAATGGGGGCTACGGCAATGCCATAATTCAGGGCATGAACGCCGCCCAGGGCAACATTTTGGCTTTTATGGATTCCGACGGACAGGCCAGATCCGCGGACCTGATTTCTCTTTATAAAGAACTGGTAAATAAAAATTTAGATATATGCAAAGGCGTAAGGATTAATCGGGCCGAAGGGTTTATTCGCAAATTCATCAGTAAGAGTTATAATGTGCTGTTCCGCGTCATGTTCGGAGTCAATTCAAAAGATATAGACGGAGGCCCTGTAATTTTCACCAGGCATTTTTATGAAACCGCCAAACTTGTGTCCAAGGACTTCTTTATTGACGCCGAGATACTCATTAAAGCTAAGCGCAATAATTTCTCGATTATGGAAATGCCGGTGGTTCCTCTTGAAAGAAAGAGAGGAAAATCAACGGTAAATTTCTCAAACTCAATTAGCTGCGTAAAAAATATGCTTGTCTGGTTTTTATTCCAATAAAATGAAGAAAAGCTACGAATTAAAAATGCATAATCTGGAAGAAAACTATTGGTGGTTTCGCGGAAGACGCGATATGATTTTGCGTTTAACGGAGTCCATGCCCAAAGACGCTAAAATACTTGATGTCGGGTGTTCGGGCGGGCTTTTGCTCGAGGAATTAAAAAATAGGGGGTTTCTCAATCTCTTCGGCATAGATATCAGCCAAGACGCGCTTGACGTTTGCAGAACGAAAAGAATCGCCAACGTCAAACTGGCCGACGCCAAAGACACTGGTTTTGAGGATAATTATTTCGATATCGTGCTGGCCTCTGATGTTTTAGAGCATGTTGCCGAACAAGAGAAGACAATTTCCGAATGGAGAAGAATCCTAAAAAAGGGCGGCAAACTGATTGTTTTTGTGCCCGCCTTCGGGTTTCTTTGGAGCAATCATGACGAGATTAATTTGCATCAAAAAAGGTATTCAAAAAAACAACTCAATGAATTATTGCGCGGCGGCGGTTTTGAGCCGGAAAAATCCTCTTATTGGAATTTTCCTTTATTTTTCCCGGTGGGATTAGTTAGGATTTTGCAAAAATTATTTGTGGAAAAAAGTCAGGCAAAAGACCAGCTCTGGCGGGTCAACCCCCTTTTTAACGGAATTTTACTTAACCTGATTAAGGCCGAAAATAAATTGATAGCCGCGAATATAAAAATGCCGGTCGGCTTAAGTGTTTTTTGTTTAGCTAAAAAATAACAAAATGCTGACTCTATTTTTATTAATTATTTTTTTCGCCATATTGTTTGCGTTTGGCTGGCAGGCAGTCAGGTTTTTGATGAATGAAAAAAGCATTGAGATGCTAATTCCCTTGGCAATTACCATCGGTTTTTCCTCTTATATTTTCCTTCTGAATTTGTCATCGTATTTTATCGATATCCGCGTTAATTTTTATTTGCTCTTGGCCGTTTTGGCCGCGACTGCCGGCGTCTTGAGCGTTGTTAACAAAAATAAAGAAGCGCCAAAATGGGAGATGACGAAGAAATGGCGCATGATTTTGCTGGGCACAACTTTTTTAATCATCGCCGTCGCCGGAGTCATCGCTCTGCGCAGCGAATCTTCAGACCAAATGTTTTATGATCACTTGCCCTTGGCGGCCACTATTTCCGAGGGCAATTTTCCGGTTAGGGCCGTATTCGCGCCCGAATTTCCTTCCCAATACCATTATGGTTATAATTTATTTTTGGCAGCCATAGCCAGGGTGACCGGCCTGCCAGTTTGGCTTGGCCACGACCTTCAGAACGGCATCCTTATAGGCGCAATATTTCTATTGGGATTTTTATTGATAAGAAATTTTTGCCGAAGCAATTTTAAGGCCTTTCTTGGCGCCCTAGTGATGCTTTTCGGCGGTAATCTGAACTTTCTTTATGGCATAGACGGATTGTCGTCGCTATACCGAAAATTTATTTTAGCTCAGCCGATTGACGCGCCCTTTAGGTTTGTCAGCGATATGATATTTGGCAAGGAAATTCACGGCAGTATCATAACAATCTATTTTGAAGTTCCATGGGTATTGCTGGGTTTCGCCCTATCTTTAACGATAATGCATCTTTATTTCAGAGCCGCCCACGAGCAAAATCATTGGCTCAAGATTTCTCTGCTTTGCGCAGTTCTTTTTGCTGTTCTCGCGTTAGTTGCCGAACTTTTCTTTAGCGTCTTTGCGGCGGTTTTTATCGCTTTTCCCGCGATTTACGCTCTCCTTAAAAAGGACCTAAAATTGGGCAGGGTATATTTTAAAATCTCTCTTTTGATATTATTTTTAGGTATTTTATTCGCTTTTTTACAGGGCGGCATTGTCAGCCAAACTGCGAGGCAGGTATTTTTTGGCCATGCCTCGCCCATCAGCCATAATTTTTCAATAAGTCCGGAATATCTTTTCAAGGGTTTAGCGCTAATTAATGTTACAAATGAGAACGTTGCAGTTCCGATTTTTGGCCAGGATTTTATTTTCGGTTGGGGCTGGCTGATATTTTTTATTATCCCCGCGGCCGCGTATCTAATCGCGCGGCATCCTCAGGTCGGTTCATTCTTGGTTTTACTTATTATCGTCTCTTTCGCCATCCCCCTGATTGTCAACGCCGGCATATCGCAAGGTGATTTCGTTGACATAAATTATTTATCTGCGCTTTTCTGGAATTTAATTTTTGGTTTTGTTTTGGCTGTTTTGATTTTACATTTTAGGTCTTATTGGAAGAAAATTTTGTTGGGACTGTTTGTTTTAGTGGTTATCTTTCAAGGCATGATCTACCTCTTATTATTTTCTGTTTTTCCCGATTTGCAATTCGGACGGCCATTTTTAGGAAGACAAATGCCCGCCTTGAACGCGGTGGAAAAAGAAGCGTTTAACTGGATTCAAAAGGAAACCGAAATTCCCGATATCTTTTTCACTTTTGGAGAGATTAATGCCGGGACTTATCATAATTCTTCTTTCATCATTCGGACGGGCAGATTTGCTCCGGACTTTCTTTACTGGTATAACATTCAAAAAAATATGGAAAGCCGCTATGACGCCTTCGCTCCCCAAGTATCTGTTTATAAAAATATTCTGGAAAATTGCGAGACCGAGTCCTTAAAATCCTTGGGCTATCATTATTTATACGTGAATAAATATTGGCCCCGGGATTTAGAGCAAAAATGTTTGGCAAATAGCCGTTTGGAATTAAAATTTGATAATTCCGAAGCCAACGAATTTGCGAGAATATATAAAATCAACTAACAAAATGGGCGTTATTCTTATCAGGCCACGGAACAAATTAGTGCCGCGCGAGATTGTCTCAACCCAATATCCCATAAGCTTGGGTTATTTAGCTGCTTATTTAAAGCAAAATAATGTGAAAGTGGACCTCTTGGATTGCGAAGTCCAAGACCTTGCCGACGATTCTTTGGGGAATTTTATTAAAGAGCGCAACCCCATTTTAATAGGAATGAGCTGTGTGACTTCTAATATAATAGCCGGACACGATTTGGCTAAAATCATTAAAGCGAGATTTCCGGACATAAAAATTATAGTTGGCGGAGTTCATGCTACGGCTTTGCCGCAAAGAACTCTGCAAGAGTTTCCTTGCTTTGATTTTATCGCGAAAGGAGAGGGAGAGCTGACTCTCTTGGAACTGCATAACGCATTGGTTTGTAACGGTGACCTATCGGGGGTTAGGGGCTTGTTGTTCCGCAATGGTTCCGGCTTCGTTGATACGGGAGCCAGGCCCCTGATAGAAAATTTGGATTCCTTGCCTTTCCCCGACAGAGAACTCCTGGATATGGCGTTATATAAAAAAACCCACGCCAGCCGCGGTTTTTCCAGAACCGTCAAAAACATAGCTGAAGTTATAACCGCCCGAGGTTGCCCTTTTAATTGCATTTTTTGCGCCGTTAATGTGAATTTTAATAGAAGGGTCAGATATCGCAGCGTAGAAAATATCATCGCGGAGATGGACGAGTGCATTAAAAAACATCAGACGAATCATTTTTCAATTATGGATGATACTTTCGCCTTCAGGAAGGACTTGTTTTACCCGATTTGCGATTATTTAAAATCTAAAAAAGTCACCTGGGACTGCTATATGAGAGTTAATTTGGTTGGAGAAGATATTCTGAAGAAAGCCGTTGACAGCGGTTGCGAGAAAGTTTCTTTTGGCATAGAGTCCGGCAGCGAGAGAATTCTGAAGCTGATTAATAAGCAAACTACAATTCAACAAATTAAAGAGGCCTTTGCGCTTTGCCGCAAAACAGGGTTGCGATACATTGATGCGACTTTTATGCTGGGCAATCATCCGTTGGAAACAACAGAAGATATCAAGCTCACTATGAATTTAATCATGGAGTTAAACCCGGATTTTATGGCTTTTTTCATTACCGTGCCGTTTCCCGGCACTGAATTAAACAGAATTATGAAAGAGGGCAATTATTTGATTCAAGAAAACTGGAACGACTTTATTTTATACGGCGGAAAACCTTCATGGAGCTATCAATATTTTGACGGAGATGATTTATTGAAGCTCCAAGCCGGCCTTATGAAGCGTTTTTATCTGCGTCCCAGTTATATCCTTAAACAACTAATCAAGATTAAAACGCCGGGAGAACTCATCTATTGGGCGCGCTTGGGGTATAGCATGGTAAAAAGAATATGAAAATTCTATTTTTGTCGGATAATTTTCCGCCGCAGGGGACTTGCGGCGGGGCGGGCTTTTCCAGTTTTTATCTTGCTCGGGGGCTAAAAGATGCCGGGCACGATGTTTTTATTATTACTACTTGCCAGGAAAAGTCAGGCGAAAAGAATTTTATTCACGAGGGCCTAAAAATATTCAGGATTTATGCCAAATATAATCTGCGATGGCATGCCTATATTGCTTTATATAACCCCCAGACGGTCGGGAAGATTAGAGATATAATTAAAAAGATAGACCCCGATATAATTCATTCACAGGATATTCAAAAACATCTCTCCTATTATTGCCTGAAAATAGCCAAGGAATTTAACAAACCCTTGTTTTTAACAGCTCGCGATGTTATGCTTTTCAGTTTTGGTAAATTGGCTACCAGAAAGTATTTGGAGCGATTTGACGCAAGAACAAATTGGCTGGATCATCTTGGGCAGGTTCAAAAAAGATATAATCCCTGGAGGAATTTTTTCATCAAAAGATATTTAAAAAATGTCGATCAGATATTTTCGGTTAGTTTCGCGTTGAAAAATGCTCTTGGGCAGAACGGCATCAATAATGTTGAGGTTAGCCATACCGGGTTGGATGTTAATGATTGGCAAATAAGCCCCGAAAAAGTGATGAATTTTAAGCGAAAATACGGGCTCCTCGATAAAAAAATAGTTCTTTTAGCCGGCCGAGTCAGCGGTCTCAAGGGCTGTGAGCAGGCAAGAAGAGCTATGGAAAAGGTGCAAGAAGAAGTGCCACGGGCTTTTTTGTTAGTTGTTGGAGACAGCGGCAGCGTCGGCTGGCTGCAAGGCGAGGATTTGAAAGCCGCCTATCATTCCTCTGAAATTGTTATAATGCCTTCAATTTGCCTCGACGCCTTTCCTCGCAGTAATCTTGAGGCGATGGCTTGCAAAAAGCCCGTAGTTGCCACTTGTTTTGGCGGCAGTGCTGAGGTTGTTGAAGACGGGAAAACCGGCTATATCGTGAACCCCCTGAATGTCGATTTATTCGCGGAAAAAATTCTAGACCTGCTAAAAAATCCCGGCAAAGCAAAGGCGTTTGGGGAAGCCGGTTTTCAAAGAATTCAGGATGACTTTAATCTCACCGGGCATGTCAACCAAACATTGGATTATTATCAAAAGGCCTTATTCTTAAGACAACAAAAAAAACATGATTAAGCCAGCAAAAGAAAAAGAATTAGCCAAGAAATTCTTGCCTCGGAATATTATTTCTTTTTTCAGGAAAATTATCTACCCCGAAAAAATAAATCTTGTTGAGGACAATTTGCATTCCTTATTTTGTTCGCATTATCAAAAAATAGCGTCTTCCGACTTGAGCCAGAAGATTGCCATGAGAAATGCCGAGTTCAAGGTTTATTCCAAGAACGGGGGAGATGGCATGCTGCTGCATATTTTTTCCAAGATCGGAGCCACTAATCGTACTTTTGTTGAAATGGGCGTTGAGCAAGGCCGTGAATGCAATACGGCTAATCTATCTTTGAATTTTGGATGGAGGGGTATTCTAATTGACGCCGATAAGGACTGGATGGAAAGCGCCCAAAGATTTTACCGCGCCAAGCTCGGAAAAAACGCCGACAATGTCAAAACGGTTCCTTGTTTTATTACTGCCAAAAATATCAACGAAACCATTCTGCAGAATGGCATTTCGGGGGAGATTGATTTGCTTTCTATAGATATCGACGGCAACGATTATTGGGTTTTAAAAGCCATTAATGCGGTCAACCCCCGGGTGATTGTCGCAGAATATAATGCTTCTTTCGGATTGAGGCCTATAACCGTTAAATACAACCCCGATTTCCATTACAAAAAGGACTTATATTTTGGGGCTTCCTTGCTTGCCTTTGCCAAGTTAGCCAAAGAAAAGGGCTATATATTGGTCGCCTGCGATTCCAACGGCCACGACGCCTTTTTTATCAGAAAAGACGCGGCTGAGGGAAAATTTACCGAACTTTCCCCGGAAGAGGCCTTTTATTCTAATCCTCATCTCGTTGAAACAATCGGCAGTGTAGAAAAACAATTTAACCAAATCAGGTATTTTGATTTTGAGGAAGTATAAATAATTTTATGCCTAAGGCCAGCGTTATCATCAGGACCTTCAACGAGGAAAGACACATCGGTAATCTCCTAGACGCAATCAAAACGCAGGATTTTGGAGATTGCGAAATCATTGTGGTGGACTCCGGCTCGAACGACAGGACGCTGGAAATTGCCGGAAAGTTGGCGGATAAAATTTTAAAAATAGAAAGCCGCGATTTTACTTTTGGCTATTCTTTGAACGTCGGCTGCAAAGCGGCTTCGGGTGAATATCTGGTTTTTGTATCGGCTCATACTTTGCCGGTCAACAATCAATGGCTTGCGAATTTATTATCTCCCTTTGCCGATAGGAAAGTGGCTATGGTTTACGGGGGACAATTAGGAGGTGCCGACTCAAAATTTTCTGAAAAAAGGGATTTGCAAAAAACAAGCTATCCCAACAATGCTAATGCCGCAATCAGAAAAGATCTCTGGCAGATGCGGCCTTTTGATGAATATCTTTTTGGTTTGGAAGATGTGGATTGGGCTAAATATGTTGAGGCCCAAGATTTTTTGGTGCGCTGCGAACCAAAGGCGGCGGTCTATCATTTGCATAATGAAAAATGGGCGCAGGTTTTCAACCGTTATCGGCGCGAGGCAATAGCCGCCGCGAGGATCGGCTTGCCTCATCCAACTCAAGCTAAAATTAGTCACCTTTGGATTATTAGAAATATCTTTGGGGATATTTTAAGTTCTCTTCCTAATATTTCCTTGGCTCGACTGGAAGAAATCGGCAAATTTAGATATTTCCAGTGGAAAGGAAGTCGGCAGGGATGGATTCACGATAAAGAAGTTGATTTGAATAGAGAGAAATACGCCCTATTTTATTCCGCTGGCAATAAGGCCGTAATGATCGCAGATAAACATCGGGCTGAAATTATAGATATGCCTTTGCCGGAACTAAAACCCGGAGACATTTTAATCAGAGTGGAATATGTCGGAGTATGCCGGACCGATTTGGAGGTCTACGAGGGTTCGTTGGGATACTATGCTTCGGGTATTGCCCAATACCCCATTGTTCCCGGCCATGAATTTTCGGGCACTATTGCGGGTATTGGCGCTAACAGCAAATATCGCGAGCGTTTTAAGGTGGGCGATATGGTTGTGGGCGAGTGCATTCTTTCCAATGGCGAGAAATCGGAAAGGCGGGAGGTTGGAGTTATAAATTACAATGGGGCCTACGGTCAATTTGTGGTTATACCGGGAGAATATGTTCATAAAATTCCCGGAGGTTTGGATTTGACAACAGCTTCGTTGGCCGAGCCCCTGGCGGTTGTTTTGAGGGCATTAAAGAGAGTCGAGCACCGTATTGAGCAGAGCGCAAAAGTTGCCGTAGTGGGCGCAGGCCCCATAGGCAATCTTTGCAGTCAGGTATTGGCTAAGCGCGGCCATAAGATTACTGTTTTTGACAAAAGCCAAGACCGGCTGAATTTTGTTATGGATTTTGCCGCGATAAGGCAAGAGGTTCAAGGCCTCGGCGACTTCAATTTTATTATAGAAGCTACCGGCAGCGCCCAGGTTTTGGAAAGAGTTCTCCGAGAGAGCCGCATTAATGCCACGATACTTTTATTGGGTTTTCCTTACGGCAAAATTGATTATAATTTTGAAGACATAGTCGGCAAGGAGAAGGCAGTTATCGGCTCAGTGGGAGGCAGGGAAG
>JACOYH010000004.1 GCA_016181965.1 Candidatus Nealsoniibacteriota bacterium | reverse complement strand
CGAAGGCAAGTGCGATGTTTTGGTGGGCATCAATTTATTGAGGGAAGGGCTCGACTTGCCCGAGGTGGGCTTGGTAGCGATTTTAGACGCAGATAAAGAAGGGTTTTTAAGAAACGAAACGACTCTAATCCAAACTATGGGCCGGGCCGCTCGGCACCCGCGAGGAAAAGTTATTATGTATGCTGACAAAATTAGCGGATCCATGAGGGCGGCAATGGACGAAATCGGCAGGCGGCGAAAAATCCAGGAAGAATACAACGAACAACGCGGCCTAACGCCCGAGGCCATAACTAAGAGCATCAGGGACTGGCCATTTGCTTTAATCGCGGAAAAAAGCGCGGCAGCTGCCGAATTCGGCATCATCAACGATACAAGATTATTGAATAAGGAGATGAAAAAAGCCGCCAAAGAGCTGGACTTTGAAAGAGCAGCCGAGCTAAGGGATTTAATAAATAAAATAAAAAAGGGCGAGATTAATTAAATCTCGCCCGATTGGAACTTTTCCAGCTTTTTCAAAAATTGACTTTGCTGTTGTCTCTTTTTCCATTGCTGGATTAAGCGATGACCGCCGTACTTTATCCACTCCCGATACCAGTCGCGGTGCCATTGCTGCCACCCTCTTGCGTAGTAATCCACCGGGAGGGCAAGAGTCCGCAACACGCCTTTAACCAGGCCGCTCCTGCCGCTATAAAACCAACTCATCAGCTCTAATGGAATTTCTTGAAGTTCTGCCAGCGTCATATTTGTGGGCTGAAAGCAAGCCCAGCTGCCGTCGTACTTATCCCAAGGCACTATATCTAAGGGGAAAATTCTATTTCCCAAGCGCTGACGCAAGTCAGTTCCCACGAGCGGCACCGGGTGCATTATCTGAACCGTGTTTGGTTTGGCTTGCCTAATTAGGTCCTTAAAAAGATTAACCATTTCTTGCGCGCTGTCAGAGGGCTGGCCGTCTTTTGGCGGATAGCCAAAAATAAGCATCATATGGATCTTAAAACCAAACTCTTGAAAAATTTTCGTCAGGCGCACCATATCGGCCGGCTTCAACCCCTTGCGCATGGCCTTTAAGTCGGCGGCGCTCGGCGACTCGTAGCCGACACAAAGCGTTTCTACGCCGGCCTTCCGCATCGCCCGCAAAAAGTCGTGATTTTTAGCCGCTTCCAGTCGCACTTGAACGCTAAAGCGTAAACGTTTGGCATATCTCTCGGCCACTAAACGGAAGAATTCCATAGTGCCCGGCAGATCTTCTTCCAGACGGTCGTCACTGACAAAAAAATTACTGGCTCCCCATTTTTCAACTAACTCATTAAGGTCGCCAAAAAGATGTTCTGGGCTCGCCCAGCGACATTTGCCTTTAACGCTGCAAAACTCGCAATTCATACCGCAGCCGCGCTGACGGCCGAGGGGATATATTCTGATTTTGTTGGCATGCTTGAGCAAGCCAAGGTCGGGGCGGGGCAGATCATTCAAGTCGGGCACTGCCAGCATTTCTGGTCCATTGGTTTTTATCTCACCGCCGCTCAAAAAAGAAATGCCGGCAATATTTTTTAGAGAGGCGTTAGCGGCAGCTTGGCGTAAAATCTGCTGTATCGCCAATTCACCATCGCCATGCACTACTACATTAATATTATTGCGCAGCGCTTCTTCGGCACAGTAGTGAGCGTGCCAACCGCCAGCGATATTAAAGGTATTTTGCCGACGATAGGTTTTAGCTAATTCGTAGACCCTGTCCATAGTGCTGGTTAAGCCGCAGTAAAAACCAACAGCCGCGGCCGGATTTTCTTTTTGGAGGGCGCAGTGATCGGGAAGGCCTTGGCTGTCGCGCGGCCCCCTGTAGTTATTTTCATCAATCACTTCTACCCGCCAACCCCAAAGCTTGTTAGCCGAGGTAGCCACCATTATGGGGCCCAGGGCCGTCATTTTTTGAGCAAACCTCGTAAAAATATTTACCTCGGGGAATGCCGGAATAACGAACCGAATCAATGGCCAATCGCTTTTATTCAACCTCTGTTTCCTTTCTGTTAATGTGCTTCGGATACTGAATATTTATTCTAATGCGTTTTTATAGAAAGTCAAACTCTATATAGAACGGAAGTATTTACAAAATTTCTCTTTGTGCTATATAATATGTGATTATGCCGATACTTAAATCAGCGAAAAAGGCGCATCGACAAGGCCTTAGAAGAAGGGTTAAGAACATAGAAACCAACAAGAAAATAAAAAATCTCTTAAAAGAGGTCAGGTCTTTGGTTGCTCAGAAAAAAACAAAAGAAGCAAAAGAGCTTTTGCCGCGCGTTTATAAAGCGCTCGACAAAGCCGCCAAAGTTAATTTCATAAAAAAGGGCGCGGCCGATAGGCAAAAATCACGCCTCACCAAGCTTATTAAGCGAGCGGAAAGTTAAATTTCGGCGACCAGCAGATCTAATGCCATCTCTGCTCCCACTATACCGGTTTTGATGTTAAAGTCTGCCTTAAAAATTTTGTGGTAGATTTTTTTTAATTCTTCCAAAGTAAATTGCTGGGCTTGCTGCTGGCTTTTTCTCACGACAAAAGGGTGGAGCTTGAGCTGGCCCAAGGGCATTCCTTTCTCCAGCAGGTCTTTAACGATTAAAATATTCCTGAATTGAAAGTTAATCATTGAAAGCAAATATAAAGGAGCATCGCCCTTTTCTAGGTGCTTATGGAGCAGAATAAGCGCTTTCTCCTTGTTTCTTTGAGCAATAGCGTCAATTGTTTTAAAAATATCGGTTTCTGTTTTCGGGTTAACCAACATAACTACTTCCTTGACGCTTAACGGTGTTTTACTGCTTTTTTTGAAAGCGGCGAGCTTTTTTATTTCGTTGGATACCTGCCAAAGATCGTTATCTAAAAATTCCAGTAATTTATCCGCTGCTTTGGCATCGGCTTTTACGCCGAGGTTAATAAACTCTTTCAAAATCCAATTTTTTAACTTGTTTCCCGAAAGCAAGGGGAAATACTGCGACTTACCTTCTTTGATTAATAGTTTTACTAAGGCGTCTTTTGCCGGCGCCTCTTTTTCTTCGCAAAAGACAATAATATCGTCTGTTGCGATAAACTTTCCGGCATTTTCCAGGAACAAATCTTTGAAGCCCTGATTAGCGAGCGCATTTTTCAAAACAGCTAATTTCTTTTCCTTAAATATAGGCACTTGCTGGAATTCCTCCTTGAAGTCCTGATAAACCAGCTTATCTCCCTCGAAAAACTTAAGATTGAAGCAGTTTTTATTCTTCTGCTTGTATCGCTCGATAATTTCTGCGAGTTTCTGCTTTAGCCGATATGTATCTTGGCCATAGAGAAAATACGTCATAGTGATTGGCAATTGGGGCAATAATGGGCGCTTCTGCCTCTAATTTTGAGCCTTTTAATTTTTCCGCCGCAACGGTAGCACTTCTCTCCTTCCCTCCGATAGACCTCAAGGTGCTTTGCGTACTCGCCTGCTCGTCCGTAGGCGTCTCTGTAAGATTGCTCGGTAGTGCCGCGGCGTTGTATAGCCCTTGTTAAAATCTTTTTAATGTTTTGGTGAATCAGTTTGATTTCTTTATCGTTTAACGTTTTAACCCGCCTCAAGGGGTGGACTTTAGCGGCAAAGAGAATTTCGTCCGAATAAATATTGCCGATGCCGGCGATAAATTTTTGATCCATCAGCAAGGGCTTAATCTTGGCGTTAGGTCTTTTTTGAAGGCGGCTTTGAAACTCTTTACCGCTTATCTCTAGTGCCTCGGGACCAAAAGACATTTCCAGGTCTTGTGTATTTTTTAATTCTTTCCACCAGCCGAATTTGCGCGCATCGTTAAAAATCAATCTTGAACCGTCGCCGAATTTAAAAATATGACGGGTATGTTTTGACGGCTCGCCGTTAAAAATTAACTGGCCGGTCAGCTTGAAGTGAAAAATCAAACTTGAGCCGTCGCTAAAATCAATCATTAAAACCTTGGCGCGGCGCCGCACGCCGGTAATTTTTTTACCTTCGAGCTTCTTGCCGATTATTTTTCCGGCCAACTGCCGCCTAATTGTTTCTACTTCCGGCAACTCGGGCATGGTTAGGGCAAGCGATTTATTAAACTCTGAAAATCAAGCCGCTGGAGCATGGCCGCGGCTTTTTCTTTGTCGTAATCAGCCCAGCGGCAATTCTCTAAGTTAAAATCAATAGAAACATCGGTGCGAATTTCTGATAAATCCCTGCTGAAAAACGCCTCTTTTTTGTGCTGGCTTAGCTTCTCCCTGACCTTGCCTTTAATTAAAGCTAGGTTGTCGTAGATATTTTCCAATGTGCCGTATTCTTTTATTAACTCAATGGCTGTTTTTTCGCCAATGCCCAGCACTCCGGGAATATTGTCGGACGGGTCGCCTTTAAGGGCGCGATAATCCAGGAGTTCTTTTGGCCCGAGGCCCTGATATTTTTCTTTAACCGTATTTTCATCATAAAGGAGGGTGTCTTTCACCCCTTTCCTAAGATTAAAAACCCTGGTCTTCTCGTCTACCAACTGCAGGGTGTCATTATCGCCGCTTAAAATAATAATCTTGAACTCATTCGCGGGCTGATTTTTTGCGGCTAATCGGGCGATGGTGCCAATTAGGTCGTCTGCTTCAAAGCCCTGTTTTTCGAAAATAGGTATATTAAAAAAACCCAACACTTCTTTTATTTTACTCATCTGGCTGATAAGGTCGGCGGGCGTAGGCGGCCTTTTTGCTTTGTATTCTTTATATTGTTCGTGACGGAAAGTCGGGCCCTTCACATCAAAGCAAGCGGCAATGAACTCGGGCTGGAATTCTTTTATAGCCCTGAAAAGCGCCAGCAAAAAGCCGTAAACAGCTCCCATGTTCTCCCCCTCTTGAGTGGTAAGCGGAGGCAAGGCGTGATAAGCCCGATAAATTACCGAGTTGCTGTCGATGATTAAAAGATTTTTTCTCTCCATTGGCTCATTTTAGCATAATTTTAATCTTTCTTGTTTTTGAATCTATAAATTCAAAAAGAATAAAAAGCGATGTCTTTGGCAATAATTCCTTTATTTTATCCGCCCACTCAACAACCACGATATTTTCTGGTTTGCCGATAATTTCGTCAAAACCTAATTCGGCGATGTCTTTGGCTTTTCCAATGCGATAGCAATCTATATGATAGAGCCGCTCAAAGGGAGAAGAATTTTTTCTAGCGTTAAAGCTTTTTAGAATTACAAAGGTCGGGCTTAATACCTTCTCTTTAACGCCCAAGCCGGCAGCCAGCCCCTGGGTAAAAGTGGTTTTGCCGCCGCCTAAATCGCCAACCAGGGCAATGACGGCCGCTTTTTCTCCGCGACCTTCTCTGATTATTTCGCGGGCCAAAGCCCTTCCGACTTGCTTTGTCTGACGAAAATTTTTCGTTAAAATTTCTATCTCCATATTATTTGACTTTTACAATGGCTTGCGTTAACTTAATATAATTTACCATGGAATCTTTAATTAAAGCGCAAAAACTTATCGAGAGCTCGCAGGATATTCTTATATTTCCTTCCGCGGAAGCCCAGGGCGACAGCTTAGGCGCAGCTATGGCGCTTTTTTTTACTTTAAAAAAACTTGGCAAGAATGTAAACCTGTCCGCAGACGCCATTCCCGAAAGATTCCAGTTTTTGGCCGATACAAAGGAACCCCCGCGTGACTTTATTATTTCTGTCAACACCGCAGAGAACGTAATTTCTAAGCTTCGCTATGAAAAAAACGAAAACGGCCTGAAAATTTATCTAACCACAAAGGGCTCTTCTCTCAAGCCCGCGCATATTTCTTTCCCGAGCGAAGAAATAAATGATATAATAGGTGCAGAAGAACGCACTGCCCGCGACCCCGACTTGGCTATTATTATTGGCGCCGCTTCATTGGAGTCGCTCGGGGATTATTTTAAAAAAAACGCGGAGCTTTTGTCGCAAATTTCCATTTTAAATCTCGACAATCAGCCCTTTAATGAAAACTTCGGCGATATTAACCTGCTCGAAATCACCTCTGCGCTGTCTGAAATTACCTTGGATTTAATAGAAGCGCTGGAATCCTCGCAAACCGACTTGCTCGACCAAAAAACGGCTACCGCGCTTTTAACGGGCATAATTTGGTCTTCCCAAAATTTCAGAAACCCCAGGACCAGGCCCAAAACCTTTAAGGCGGCGGTTTCTTTAATCGATAGGGGAGCAGACCATCAGGCCATTATCCATCATCTTTACAGACAAAAGAAACTTTCCCAAATAAAACTATTGGGGAGAATTCTTGAACGGCTCGCCCTTAATGAAGAAAAGCAGTTATGTCTGGTTTCGCTTTCTGAAAACGACTTTACCGAATGCCGGGCGAACTCGAAAGACCTAAGCTTTGCTGTCGAAGAATTAAAACAAAATTTCAGGTATCTGCCAAATCTTCTTGTTTTGTGGGAGAGCCACGCTTCTCCGTTAGTAATCAAAGGGGTTTTTCATTCGCCAAACCAGAATTTAATTAGAAAAATTTTAGAAAACTTCGAGGGAATTTCCCGTGGCAGCAGCTCGCTCTTTATTGTCAGGGTAGATGATTTGCAGTCGGCTCGGGAAAAAATATTGGCAATAATTTAATGTAAATGCAAAAAGCCGTTCAAAATATCACTGAATTTCAGAAAGAGATAAAAAAAACACTATCCGCTAAAACTACGGAAATTATAGATTCCTTATTAGAAGGGGCTATGGCCTTAAACGCCTCTGACCTTCATCTCGAACCAGCCGAAGAAGAAACAAAAATACGCATCAGAGTAGACGGCATTCTACAGGACGTAATCACAATTGAAGCCGCTGTTTATCAGGCCCTGCTTTCGAGGATAAAACTCCTCTCGGGCATAAAAATGAACGTTACCGATAAACCGCAAGACGGCCGATTTTCAATTGCGCTGCCCCACGATGCGGAAATCAGAACCTCTACGCTTCCCGCTGAACACGGTGAAACGGTGGTTATGAGAATCCTAAATCCTAAAAGCCTAATAGAAATAGAGGCATTGGGATTGAGGAAGGACTTGCTGGCGCTCTTCACTAAAGAATTAAAAAAACCCAACGGAATGATTATTGTTACAGGCCCCACGGGATCGGGTAAAACCACGACTCTTTACGCTTTTTTAAAGAAAGTCCAAAAAACGGAAATAAAAATAATCACCATTGAAGATCCTATCGAATATCACCTCAACGGCATTTCGCAAACGCAAGTCAATAGCAGTAAAGGGTACGACTTTGCCAGCGGCTTAAAGTCGATAATGAGACAGGATCCCGATGTGATTTTGGTTGGCGAGGTAAGAGACCTTGAAACCGCCCAAACGGCCCTGCAGGCGGCCTTGACCGGACATTTGGTTTTCACTACGCTGCACACCAATGACGCGGCTGGCACTATAGCGCGGCTAATCAGCTTGGGCGCTGATGCCACAAACATAGGCCCGGCGGTTAACGTGGCCATCGCCCAAAGATTAGTTAGAAAAATCTGTCGACACTGCGGCAAAATGAGCAAAGCCGCGCCGGCCGACTTAAAAAAAATAAAAGCGGCGCTGAAGGAAATGCCGAAAATAGCACAACTCCCCTCTTTTATAAAAGACATTAAACTCCCCAAACCGCAGGGATGCAAGGAATGCAATTCTACCGGCTTTCTCGGAAGAGTGGGTATTTTTGAGGCTTTTCAAGTGGATGACGAAATGGAGAAATACATCTTGACGCGGCCCTCTATAGCCGCATTGAGAAGCATGGCGATTAAAAAGGGAATGGTCACCATGAAACAGGACGGGATTTTAAAAGTCATAAACGGAATAACCACCCTTGAAGAGGTGGAGAGAATAGTAGGCGAGTAAAAATGAAAAAATAACCTTAAAGCTGGGGGCTGACTCTAGCTTGGGAGCGTAAAGTTTTAGAATATCTTTGAGGAACAGTTTCGCCGGAGCCAAACTGCCCGGACTAAAAGATATTCCTACCCCCCAGCTTTAAAGCTATTTTAACTTTGTATTATAATCTATGGCACAAGATTTGTCAAGGGCTGACCAAACTTTGGACTCGACTTTGAGACCCGGCAAGTGGGCCGAATATGTTGGCCAGGAAAAAATAAAGAAAAATCTAAGGATCATTATTGACGCCGCCAGGGCCAGAAACGAGCCACCCGACCACTTAATGTTTTATGGTTCGGCTGGTTTAGGTAAGACCACCCTGGCGCACTTAATCGCCAAAGAGATAGGAGTCAATATTAGAATAACTTCCGGACCGGCCTTGGAGAAAGTTGGTGATTTAGCGGCTATCTTAACCAATCTCGGCGAAGGCGATGTTCTTTTTTTAGATGAAATACATCGCATCAATAAACTTATTGAAGAGTATCTCTATCCGGCCCTCGAGGACTTTAAGTTAAACTTAGTGGTAGGCAAGGGTCCAATGGCAAGAACCATGACCCTGAACCTGCCGCGTTTCACTTTAATCGGCGCCACCACCCGATTGGCTCTTTTGAGCTCGCCTTTAAGGCACCGTTTTGGCGCGACTTTCCAACTTAATTTCTATGAAATCGAAGATATTGAAAAAATCATTAAAAGATCAAGCGCCATTTTAGGTATCGGCATAGAACCGGCAGCGCTAAAGATTGTGGCTCAACGCTCGCGTTTTACGCCGAGGATTGCCAATCGCCTCTTAAAGCGGGTGCGTGATTTTGCGCAGGTTGAAGGCAAAAGCGTCATTACAGCCGATATTGCAAAACAAGCTCTTGCTTTTTTAGAGGTAGATGAAATTGGCCTAGAACCGAGTGATAGAAAAATCTTGGGAGCCATTATTGAAAAATTCCAAGGAGGACCGGTTGGCCTGCAGGCGTTGGCCGCCGCTACTTCCGAAGAGCAGGACTCCATTTTAGATATTTATGAGCCCTATCTTCTTCAGGCGGGCCTTATTGAAAGAACGTCCCGGGGCAGAATGGCGACCGAATCGGCTTATCAGCATCTCGGTGTAAAATATAAAGGCGTCCGAGGACTCCTTTAAAAAAAACAAACAAATGCGCCATCTAATTTTCAAAGTCCTGTTTTTATGGCTTTTGTTTTTTGCGTTTTTAGGCGAGGCCTCAGAAAAAATCGACATTAATACCGCCTCCCCCGAAGAACTCCAGGCAATTAAAGGAGTCGGTCCGGTTATAGCTCAAAAAATAATAGACGCAAGACCTTTTTCTTCCATAGATGACCTTATAAAAATAAAAGGCATAGGCGAAAAAAAACTCGCAGATATTAAAAACGAGGGATTGGCTTGCGTTTGCTCCCAGAAGGAAGAACTAAAAAAAGAATTTACGAATGAAGAGCTTGCGGACGACGGGCGTCCGCAAAATTTGGCGACAGTGAGCGAGCAATTACCCGGATCGTCTAATTCTATATTGGTTATGTTAGCCGCTTTATTCTTCGCTATTTTCTCCGGCACGGCTATTATTGCGCTCAAAAAGAGCTTGATTTTGTATCGGGAAAGACCTAAAATTAAAAACTATGAGCGGACATAGCCATTGGGCGAGTATTAAACATAAAAAGGGCGCGGCCGATGCTAAAAGAAGCAAGGTGTTTTCGAAGTTGTCCAGAGAAATCACAGTCGCTGCCAAGGACGGCGGCGGCGATCCTGTTTTTAATGCCAAATTAAGAATGATTATCGACCGCGCCAAGGCCCTTAACATGCCCTCTGACAATATTGAAAGGTCTGTTAAGAAAGGCACAGGGGAAATAGAGGGGGTTGTCCTAGAGCCAGTTCTTTATGAAGCGTATGGCCCCGGGGGCGTCGCCGTAATTATCGAAGGCATCACCGACAATAAAAATAGATCCTTGGGCGAGATAAAAAAAATAATCGCAGATCATGGAGGAAAAATGGTTGCCGAGGGCGCTATCAGGTGGCTGTTTGAAAGGCGAGGCATTATCGAGGCGGATCCCGTTAAAGTAAGTAAAAATCAAGAAGAACTCGAGATGGCCGCTATTGAGTCGGGCGCAGAGGATATTTATTGGCACGCAGATATTTTAGATATTTATTCTAAGCCAGAAAATCTTGAAAGCGTTAAAAATAATTTAGGCGAGAAGGGAATAGAAGCGGAATCGGCTGCATTGGGCTGGGTAGCGAAGGAAAATATTCAAATAAGCGAGAAAGAACAAGAGGCATGCCAGAAACTTTTTGAGGCGCTGGACGAGAACGACGCTGTTCAGGAAATTTATTACAATACACGATAATGAGCATAATAATTCTTGGGATCGACCCGGGCACTGCTACCACGGGCTTCGGAGTCATAAGCGCGGGCCAAGCGTTAAAATGCCTTAATTATGGCATTATCCAAACCTCCCCATCGCTGTCTGCAGCCGTCCGCTTGGAAAAACTTAGCTCGGAACTTGAAAAACTAATCAAAAAATATCGGCCAGAGGCATTGGCCGTAGAAAACCTTTATTTTTTTAAAAATCTCAAAACGGCCATGCCGGTCAGCCAAGCCAAAGGCGTTATTCTATTGGCTGCCGCAAAAAGAGGCCTTCTTATTAAGGAGTTCTCCCCTCCACAGGTGAAAATAGCCGTTACTGGCTACGGGAAGGCGGAAAAACGCCAGGTGCAAAAAATGGTGCAGGCAATATTAGGGTTAGAAAAAGAACCCCAACCAGATGATGCGGCCGATGCCTTGGCGATAGCAATCTGCTACTCGCGCCACTGCAGACCTTGACAGGGTATGTCGAGAAATTATAATACTCGTAGAACCAACACTCGGTTCTTTTTTCAAAAAGGCCGGGTAAAGGTCGACTAAATTTGGAAACAATAAAATAGAACCATGCTTTACAAAAACGACTTAACCCCTTTTATTTCTGAAGACGAAGACACAGGGGATACGGAAGAGACGCCAGAAGATGAGAAAGAACCAGAAGGGGGCGAAGACGAAGAGATGTAAAATAAAAACCTCCGCGCTCAGCGGAGGTTTTTATTAATTTTAGGTGATTTTAGCGAACCTTCTCTTGCCCACCCGTATCACCGATCCCTTCTTTATTTCGACCTCCTTGCGCCAATCCTTTTGTGTCTGTTCGTCTATTTTAACTCCTCCCTGCTCCACAAGCCGCCTTGCCTCGGCTTTTGAGGGAGCTAACCCCGCTTTAATAATCAGATCTAAAATATTTAGGTTTTTTTCTTTAACAGCGGCCTGTGGAATTTCTGCGGGCAGTCCGCCTTCTCTAAAAATCTTATTAAATTCTTTTTCCGCGGCAAGAGCGTCTTTTTTGCCGTGATAAGTTTTGACTATTTCTGAAGCCAGCTTGGCTTTGGCGTCACGGGGTAATAAATTTTTTAATTCTCCTATTGGTATGTCAGTGCAAAGCTCAAAATAACTTTCAATTAATTCATCGGGAATGGACATAGTTTTTCCATACTGGTCAATAGGGTCATCTGTGATTCCTATATAATTCGCAAGTGTTTTGCTCATTTTCTGCTTTCCATCAATGCCTGTTAAGATTTTTACCGTCATAATGTCTTGAGGATTTTGATTAAAATGCGGCTGAAGAGTTCTTCCGGCTAACATATTAAAAAGTTGGTCGTTGCCGCCTATTTCCACATCGGCCTTGGTTTGTACGGAGTCATACGCCTGTAGTATGGGGTATAAAAATTCATGCAGCCAGATTGGTTTTTCTTTTTCTTTTCTTTTCTGAAACATATCTCTTTCTACCATTTGATTAACGGTGAAAAATTGAGTAAGCCGAAAGAACTCGGCAAAACTCATATTAGATAAAAATTTACTATTGTATACTATCTCGGTCTTCTTTATATCTAAAATTTTCCCTACCTGTTCAATGTATGTTTTGGCGTTTTTAGAAACCTCTTGGTGCGTCAAAGGAATTCTGGCCCCCATTCTACCGGAGGGGTCGCCTATTTGAGCGGTAAAATCGCCTATAATAAAAACAATAAAGTGACCCAACGCTTGAAACTCTTTGAGCTTTCTTAAGGAAACCGCGTGGCCTAAATGTATATCGGGACTAGTAGGATCAACCCCAAATTTTATCCGGAGCTTCTCTCCGGCAAGCAACCTATTTTTAAGATGGCCCCTATCAATTACCTGCTCTACCCCCCTGCTTAAAAGTTCGTTGATTTTTCTTGCGTTTGTTTTTGCCATTATTTTTAATTTATCACAAATGAAAGAAAAACGCCAAACTAAATACACCGGTGCCACCGGTGTAGCTACACCGGTGGCACCGGTGTATTTTAGGGGTTGTAGAATCGCGGGTGAAGTGATACTATATGGAATAGTTGTTATATGGCTCAACGCAAAACACGCCGTCGTTTTTTTATCAACTCCAAAAAACATGGAACAGCCATTAAACTTATACTGGGCTTTTTTTTGTTTTTTGCAGTTTTCTCCGCGCTTTCTTTTTTATTGGTCGCGAAAGACCTGCCTAGGCCGGAAGAATTCACCGAAAAACCATTCGTTTTGCCTACCAGAATTTATGACAGGAGCGGCGAGGTGCTTTTATACCAGATATATGGAGAAGAGAAAAGAACCGTCGTGCCGCTCGAACAAATATCTAACAATCTAAAATGGGCGATTATTGCGACCGAAGACGCTAATTTTTACCGTCATATCGGCCTGGATTTTGCCGGCGTTTTAAGAGCAATAGTAAAAAATATCCAGGCAGGAAAACTCACCGCTGGCGGCTCCACCCTGACCCAGCAATTAATTCGCTCCAGTTTTTTATCATTAGATAAGACCCCCAGCCGAAAAATCAAGGAAATTATTTTAACCCTGGAACTCGAAAGGAGATATTCTAAAGATGAAATCTTGGGGTTTTATTTGAATCAGGTGCCCTTTGGCTCCAACGCTTACGGGGTTGAAGCCGCCTCACAAACGTATTTTGGCAAGTCGTCTGCCGATGTTTCGGTGGAAGAAGCGGCTCTTTTAGCTTCTTTAATTCAGGCGCCAAGCTACCTCTCCCCCTATGGCAGTCATCAAGATGAATTATTTGCCCGCAAAGATTATGTTTTAGGCAGAATGGCATCTTCGGGTTATATCACTAAAGATATGGCTGATGAAGCCAAGGGCAAGGAGATAAAAATTAATGCCAGCCGCGACTCTATTAAAGCGCCTCATTTCGCTTTATATGTGCGGGACTATTTAGAGAAAAACTATTCCGATTATTTTTTACAAACAAAAGGGCTGAAGGTTTATACAACACTGGACTGGGAACTTCAATCGTGGGCCGAGCAAGTTATTAGCGAAAGAATGGATTATAATAGAAATTACAATGCGTTTAACGCTTCTTTAGTTTCGGTAAATCCAAACACAGGTGAGGTTTTAGCAATGGTTGGCTCGGCTGATTGGCACGCAACAGAATCCCTGCCCAAGGGCTGTACGCCGGGTTTAAATTGTCAATTCGAGCCAAAAGTTAATGTGTCAATCTACGGCGGAGGCCGCCAACCGGGGTCGGCTTTCAAACCATTTGCTTACGCCCGCGCTTTTAAGGACGGACTCACCCCCAATACCGTGGTTTGGGACGTAAAAACAGAATTCAATCCAAATTGCCCCGCCTCAGCCGATAAAGAAAAAGACGAATTCGGCACGCCTTGTTATCATCCTAAAAATTACACCAACACATCTACGGGGCCTATTAACCTGCGCCGGGCATTAGCGCAATCCATAAACGTTCCAGCTGTTAAGGTTTTGTATTTGGCCGGCATTAACGAGACAATCGACTTAGCTAAAAATATGGGCATCACTACGCTCACCCGGCCGTCCTCGTGGTATGGATTAAGTTTGGTTTTAGGCGGGGGCGAAGTGAAGTTATTAGACATGGTTTCTGCTTATGGCGTGTTCGCCACCGAGGGTTATAGAGCAGCTCCGTTTTTTATCAGTAAAATAGAGGACTCGCAAGGTAATATTGTTGAGGAGAATAAAACAACACCGAAGGAGGTTTTAGATGCGCAAACCGCGCGCCTCATTAACAGTGTCTTATCCGATAACGAGGCCAGAGCGCCACTATTCGGCTTGAATTCTCCTTTATATTTTCCGGGCAAGGATGTAGCAGTGAAAACGGGAACAACTCAGGAATATAAAGACGCTTGGACAATTGGCTACACCCCTTCTATTGTTGCGGGGGTCTGGGCCGGCAACAACGACGGAACTCTCCCCGATCAAAGGCCGGGGTTGGTTTTGGCTTCGCCGATATGGAATAAGTTTATGCAAAAGGCATTAGAGTTGTATCCCAGCGCCGATTTCATTGACCCAAACCCAATCGAAACACAAAAACCCATTCTCAATGGAGATATTAACCTCAATGAGCCGCATTCAATCCTTCACTTTGTTGATAGATTCGATCCTCTCGGCCCGGAGCCGAAAAATCCGGAACTTGAGACGCAATATTTTAACTGGGAGGCGGCTATTAAGAACTGGCTCAAGACGCCTTGATGGGCATTACGATGTAGATATAACTCACGTCTCCTTCTGGTTTTAAAACCGCCGGCCCGTCGTCGCCGTTTAATTCCATTAGAATGTTTTTTGTTTTTATGTTGGCCAAACCGTCTATTAAAAACTTGTGGTTAAAAGAAATTTCCATCTCTTTCTGTGTTTCATTTGCCATATTTAGTTGCGCCGGCAAAAAACTTTTATTCTCTCCTAACTCGGGGTTCTGCGAAAGAACATCTATGCCGCCTCTTTTTGCATCTATTTTAATTTTAATCTCATTGCTTTTTCCGCTAAAAATACTGGCGGTCTTAATCTGATTAATAAATCCATCCCTCTCTAAAATTAACTGCGCATCGTATTTTTTGGGAATTATTCCTTGGTAATCGGGGTATTCGCCTTCGATTAAGCGTGAGACAATTTGAATTTGCGGGTGAGGCGTCTCCGTCATCATATACTCAAATAGCACTTGATTGGGGGAATAATAGAGCTTGGCCTTGCCCGTGAATTCGGAAAAAATATTCATTAATTCTTTAGCTGATTTTTGAGGAAGGATAAAAGAAATCTGGCTAGGAGGGTTATTTTCGATACTCATGTTTTTTTCAGCTAAACGAAAACTGTCGGTAGCCGCTAATTGCAAACGATTATTTTGGAAATTAAAATAAATCCCCGATAATTCCGGCCTCACTTGATTTACGGCGCTAAAATCAACGACCTGCGCCAAACCCTCGCACAAGGCAGGACTATATAATTCTATAGCGTGGTTTTCTTCTATTTTCGGGATAATTGGAAAGTCCTGAGCTGACATTCCTTTGATTTTTGTTTTATATTCATCGCATTCAATAAATAAATCCTGGTCTTTCAACTCAAGGATAATTTTTTTATCCGGCAATAAATTAACAAAATTTGATAAAATTCTTGCCGGCACGGTTATTTCTCCTTCTTTTTCTGTTTTAATTAATGTCCAATATTTAATTCCTAATTCTAAATCGGTTGACGCTAAGTTGAGAAAGTTTTTCTGCGCCGAGACGAAAATATTATTCAAAATAGGCAATGTTAAATTTTTACCGGCCACCCTGCTAACGATATTTAATCCCTTAATCAGATTTTCTTTTAGAATTATCAGTTTCATATTTTATAAATATATATAATATTATTATTGTTATGGGCTGATTAATTGTGGACTACCTCCTTATCCCACTTCAAATTAATAGTTATTAACCTGTGGGTATTATTGTGAATATTTATTGGGTTTATACTAACTGTTATTTTTATTAAAAATATTCACAGCTTATTAACACTTTTATAACCGATAGATTTGTTCTTTGATTAATCCAATTTCTTCATTAAGGTGTTCGTTATTTTCAAGTTCTTTTGTTATTTTATTATAAGCATGTATAGCGGTAGTGTGATCTTTTCCGCCAAATTTATTACCAATAGACGGAAATGAACTCTTTAATTCCATTCTTATTAAGTACATTGCTATTTGACGCGGCCCGACAATCTCTTTTTTTCTGGAATTAGCTAAAATATCCTTCTCTTTTACGTCGAAATGAAAGGCAACCGCTTTGATAATTTTATCGGGGTTGGTTGTTTTTGAAGGTGAACTTATTAGATTTTTAAGCAAAACCTTGGTTGTTTCTATGTCGGGAGCGCGGTTATTGAGCTTTTGGTGAGCCGCTAAGCGATTTAGGGCTCCTTCAAGCTCTCGGATGTTCCGTTGGATATTCGAGGCGATGTACTCTAATATTTCTTCGGAAAAATTAATTTTCTTTTCTTGTGATTTTGTTTTTAGAATAGCAATTCTGGTTTCAAAGTCAGGCATACTGATATCGGCAATCATTCCCCCTTCAAAACGCGACCGCAGCCGTTCTTCTATGGCAGAGATGGCTTTTGGGGGTCGATCCGAAGAAAGAATAATTTGTTTATTTTTTTCATATAAACTATTAAAAATATGGAAGAATTCTTCCTGACTTTTTTCTTTACCGGCAAAGAATTGAATATCATCAATAATTAAAACATCAATGTCTTTATATAGCGACTTAAACTTATCGATGTTGTGATTTCTGATTGAATTAACAATACCGGAGGCAAATTTTTCAGAGGAAACATATTTAACTCTTTTTTGACTGAATTTATTCAAGACCTCGTTGCCGATCGCCTGCAGAAGATGGGTTTTGCCGAGCCCCACGCCGCCGTAAACAAAAAGAGGATTATAAACCGACCCCGGATTGCCGGCGATTGCCAAAGCGGCTGCATGAGGCAATTCGTTAAAAGGGCCTACGATAAAGTTATCAAAGGTATAGCGAGGATTAAGATTGGTTTCTTTATTAACCTTAAAGTCCTGAAACTCTAATTGAGAAACAGGGCCGTCGGACTCAAGCGGGGCGTTTTGAGGTAATTGGACCACGGTTTCCAGCTTAGCCACGGTGTATTTTACCTCTCTAATTTCGTCGTCCAACCCATGTAGAATTTTATAAACGGCCTTATTATACTTGTTTTCTAGCCATTCTTTAGAGAAATTATTAGGAACGGCAATAACCACCTGAGGACCTTTTTTTTGGAGGATCCCGGTGTTTTTGAACCAAGTGGCAAAATTGGCCTTGGATATATTAAACTGTATTTGGGCAAGCAGGGCTTGCCATAGTTCATCCTTGCTCATATATCTGGCGTCATTATACCATAGGCCAAAAAAAACAAAAATGAACGGAAGACGAGCCAGGTATGTTGATAAGCTGGGGAAAAGTTGTGAAGAAGTGTTTGGCGCGGTTCTTTTTTTATGTTAGGATAATATTGTAATATTATTAAAAATAACAACAATGAGCGTTACCTGGAATCCCAAAAAAAGAAAAAGAAAGAGGACGCATGGCTTTTTATCCCGTCAAGGGAAAAAGGGAGGCAGGAAGGTTTTAGCCAAACGCAGAAGCAAACAGAGGGCCCGCCTGACGGTATGACCTCTCTTAAGAAAACAAAAGACATTGAGAGGGTTTTTAAGGTAGGGCGAGGTTTTAAAGAGGACAGCTTTCTCCTGAAAGCGGCTAGTAATAACCTAAAAGTGAGTCGATTTGCGTTTGTGGCCGGTTTGAAGGTCTCGAAGAAGGCAAGCCAAAGGAACAGAATCAAAAGAAGGGTGAGAGAAATTATTAGGGCTCGTCTGTCCGCCGTTTCGCCGGGGTTTGATGTGGTTATTACCGCTCTTGCCGGGGCCGGCAGCAAGGACTATCAAGCGACAGAAGCGGCAATTAAAAAATTATTAATGACTTCGGGGTTAATAAAATTATGAATTTTTTTATCAGCGCTTTCAACACAATCTTATACCAGCCGCTCTTTAATGCTTTGGTTTTGCTGTATTTATACATACCCGGGCGCGACTTTGGAGTGGCGGTAATTTTATTCACCATTCTTATAAAGTTGTTTCTTTATCCGTTGGCTTCAAAGGGCATAAGGTCGCAGAAAGCTCTTCAAGAGCTCCAGCCAAAGATTAAGGAGGTCCAGAATAAACATAAAGATGACAAGCACAAGCAAAGCATGGCTCTTATGGAGCTGTACAAACAGGAAAAGGTTAACCCGCTCTCCGGTCTCTTGCCTCTTCTGGTGCAGTTGCCTATTTTAATTGCGCTTTTTCGTCTTTTTTGGAATGGCTTTGGGCCGGAGCAGTTCTCTTTTTTATACAGTTTTATTCCAAATCCCGGTCAAGTCAATACGTCTTTCTTGGGGCTAATTGATTTAGCCGAGGCCTCTGTGATATTGGCTGTCGTTACCGGAGTCGCCCAATTCTTCCAAACTAAAATGCTAACCCCCGCCTCCGCTAAAGCTTCGGCTGGCAGGCCTTCTTCGGATTTTTCGAGCATAATGCAGAAGCAGATGCTTTATCTCTTCCCTATTTTTACCATATTTATCCTTTGGCGCATGCCTGCCGCTATCGCTCTTTACTGGCTAACGACAACTGTCTTTACAATCGGCCAGCAATATATTATTCTAAAAAAAAATGAACGCAGCTGATTTGCCCAAAATTAAAGAAATAATAGATGCATTCTTTAAGAAAACCGGGTTGCCGGTTGAAGTTGAAGTTAAGGACTTAAGCGATTCAATAATACCGGTTAAAGTTAAGACCGAAGATGCCCAGCTTTTAATCGGGGAACGCGGGCAGACGCTATTTGAAGTGCAAAATCTAATTAAATTAATGATAAGAAAACAACTGGGAGCTCAAGAGACGTTTTTCGTTGATATGGACATCAACGACTACAAACAAAAAAAAGCCGAATATCTGAAGGAGATGGCTCGATTGGCTGCCGACGATGTTGTCCTAACTAAAAAAGAAAAAGAACTCATGCCCATGTCGGCATACGAAAGGAGAATAGTTCATATGGCGCTGGCAGAAAGAAGCGATATTATCGGCGAAAGTTTGGGCGAGGGCGCCCAAAGACGCATTATTATCAGACAGGCCTAATGATTTAGGCGCCTTTTTCTGCCTTAATCCGCTTTTTGGCTTCTCGTATTTTTACCACCTCTTCGGGGGCTGTGGTAACAAATTGATCTTCGGAGTAAGAAGCCATAACCCTGACGGCCACGTGTTTTTCTCCGGCGAAAAAGATTCCCTCCCCCACCGAGGCGCCGATAAGCAGCTCTTTTTCCCAGTCGCTCAAATTGAACGTTTTTTTAACGGTGTCAACGGTGGCTGTGCTTTGTTTCATCAAAAGCCGCAGGGCGGAATTAGTGATAATCGGCTTGCCGTAGTCGGATTTCATAAAGTCGTTGATGTCTTGAGTAATAGTAGTAACGCCCAGCCAGTATTTTCTGCCGCGTTTGACAATGCCGTATAAAAAGGAGGCGCCGTCTTCTGTTTGGGTGAGCCACCAGGCCTCGTCCACCACAAAAATCCTTTTTTTGAGCACCGATCTCACTTTATTCCAAATAAATCTTGTAATAATATACATTGCCATTGGCCTTAAACCGTCTTCCATATCTCTGATGCCGAATACCACTAAATTATTTTCCATATTCACATTAGAGGGCTGGTTGAAGAAGCTCGCGTAAGTGCCCTTGGTAAATTTTTGGACCCGCCTGACAAGCGATTCCGCGCCCTCCATTGTGTTTAAAACCTGTTCAAGGTCGGACATTATAGGCGGCTCCGCTGTTGAAAAGTCGGACTCGGGGGTAATGTCTTTGGCCGCATAGGTTTCTGTAAGGGCCCTGTCCATAATAGCGTCTTCTTCGGGATTTAATCCGCCCAGCATAATTCTCATCAACCCCACCAGATTAATAATATTTGACCTCAAAACATCCGCGGGGTTTTCGTCTTCCCTTGGTATGGGCAAACTAAAAGGATTGATGTGATGGGGACTGCTCAAAGACATGCTAAAAAAAGATCCTCCGGCCGCTTCAGCCAAGGCCCGATATTCGTTTTCCGGGTCGAGGACAATAATATCAACCCCCAGCATTAAATAGCGCAATATTTCCAGCTTTAAGGCGTATGATTTACCCGAACCAGCCGTGCCAAAGACAGTCATATTGGCGTTTTCCAAAGAGAACCTGTCGAAAAGCACCAGAGAATTATTGTGCTGGTTGACGCCGTAAAGAATGCCTTCGTTAGAGCTCAAGTCAAACGAGACAAAAGGGAAAATGCTGGATAACGGGGCGGTGTTCATTGAGGCGTGGACTTCTAATTGGTCGAGGCAATACGGAGAAGTCGAAACAAAGCCCTCTTTCTGCTGGTAAAGAGCCGGCTTTATATAGATAAGTTTGGACTCCAGCATCGAGCGAAGGGTTGTTTCAATTTCGCTAAGCTCTTTTTCCGTGCCGGCGTAAACCGACAAATACAAGCCGAATCTAAACATTCTTTCCTGGGCGGTTTGCAGGCGGTCTCTTAATTCTTCAATGTCGCGAAAAGCTATTTCCAGAGCAGGGTCTCTGACGAGCCCTTTCTCTTCTCGTTCCATTAATTCGGCCTGGACTTCGGTGACCCGCCTGCGCAATTGCCCCAAAATCATTCCGGCGTCAACGGGATGAATAAAAAGAGACATATCCATCGGGATATCTAAATTAATCACCGGAGAAAGCCAAGCGGTGCTTAGATACCTCGGATAGGAGAAAATGAAAAACGACTGCACAATGCGTTCCCCCAGCCTAAGATGAGCTGTTTTAACTTCAATGGAAGACGGCGCCACAATATCTACGGCCCTAATCGGCTCGGATTCAAAGAGCTTTTCAGGAATCGGCTCTCTCTTTTTTTGTTTTTTGAAAAAAGGCAGCTGCATATTATTTTGACAATTCCGGAGGGACTTCCGGGTAATAGCCGACTTCGGCTTGTTTTGGATGGTGCAACGACCAAAATAGTTCGATTAGCTCCGGAGTGGTCAGCGGTACTGCCTGTAAGCTGCACCTTCTTAAGCCGATTGCGACAAACTCCATTCTTTGCCATAATTGGCTTTTTATCATTTGAAAACGTTCCTCGGTCAAAATGGGAGTGCCCTTTCCTTTTATTAATTGGGCGGCTGTAGCTCCCGACTCAAAGAGAGTAAAGGGAACAACTACAAAAAACGTTTTAGACATAATAGTGCCAGCTGACACTAATTCGCTTATAAATTTATGGTATCCCTGTACCTGGACTTTTAATAGCTCGTTGGTTTGCCTGTTTGCCAATTGCTCTAATTTATCCAAATAGCCGGTGATATTAAGGCGCCTTGACTGGACGACAATTTGCACGGAAAAATCCAGAGAATTCAAAAAGCCCTGGAACTGCGCAATAATAGCCGACTGCTCCTCCTCTGATTTCAAGGCAAAATTAATAGAGGAGACCATCATTACTCCTCTTAGCGCCTTGTTTTTAAGAATAACTATCCCCTCTCTGATTTGATCTATTTCTAAAAAGTCCTGCGTGCTTGGCATTTTATTTTGTTTCTATGCGGGTTGATAAATTCTTAAGATGGCTTTTACCCACGATAGTCGGCACGGGCGTTTCCCTAACTGCGGTTGGCACGGGCGCGGCTTCTTTTATTAATTTTGGCGGCGGCCCGACTTTCTTTTTCCAAAGATAGAGCTTTGGGGCGAAAAAAAAGGCGGAAAAATTTTTCAGCACTAAAGGCAACGACCTGCCCCCGGCGCTGCCAAAGGCCAAGCCCAGCGCTGTCCCCACAAGAACCAGTGAGCCGGCCACAAAAAACATTAAAGGAACGGCGAAATAAAGAAAAAAAGAAATGGCCACGGCAATGCCGACAAAAATAAACTGCTGGAAAGTCAGCGGCCCGACAATTTTTGCCTTGTGCTCGATGAATTGTGGAACGGTAAACTGATCCATAAAATGTCTTGCCTAAAAAGTGGGCAATCTTGGCGCGATAAACTGCGGATTGATTGTTTGGAGAATAATAAATGACGCCAAAACAACAAGCAAACCCAGGGCGGCGTTTCTCAACCCCTCGGTGGCTTGCCTGATTTGCCCCGGGTTGCCGGCCGAGGTGAGCCACAAAAAGCCATTCCAGATAATCATCACAAAGGCGGCGAGACCGGAGATCCAGACGATAAAGTTGTATATATAGAGAGCAAAGTCTCCGAACGTTTGCTGGTTGCCATCGTTGATGTTTGGCGCTCCGGGGGGGACAGGATATTGTAAGTTCAAAGCAATCCCGAAAACAGTTTGAGGCGCCACAAGCGCGAGTATCAATATAAAGAAAAATATTTGTTTTGTTTTCATATTGAATTATTATATCATCCCTTTCTTAATACGGACAATGCCGACCAAGTCCAATAAGGGAAAAAGACCAAAACGCTTCCTAAAATAAGTTTGCGCAGGCCCTTGCCCAACACTTTTTTCGCCACCTTTCCTTCCGCTTTTGTGGCGCCAGCCCCGGGTTTCCGCAACTCCCTGACACGCTCTTTTGCGGCCGCTATGTCGTTTTCTTTTGTCACCATCCAAATAACAAGCGGAATGCCCAGAAGTAAACTGACAATAAACCCCAAAATGCCAAAACTGATGAATATGGAAATAAAACCGAAAACATCTAAAAAAGCGGCCAGCGGAAAGGCAAAAAGCAGAAAGTCGGGCGAAAATGCGTTTGGCGTGGCTGTGTCAGACATAACTTTTTACTCGACGGTCTCGCGGTAGGTGTCTTTGCGGCGAGGTTTTTCTTCCATCTCTTCGTCAATTTCGTCTTCGCTTGGCATAGACACAGCCGCCGCAGTTGGCTTCTCCCCTATTTTACTGAAAACATCTGCCGCAATATCCTCGGCTATTTTTTTGGCTGATTCTTTTTCCAAGCCAACCTCTCTTTCCAAAGCATCAGCCAAATCGTCTTCCTTTATCGCGCCGACCAGAACATAGTCGGCATATCTGCCAACTTCCGAAATTTTATCAACATCCACATCGTTAGCTATGCAGGAGTCAAACACGCTCATAGCCGTTTTTTCGGAAAGCGCTAAATCCTGTGTTTCTTTAGGCAGTTTATTGAATAGTTCTTTATATTGTTCCGGGGTAATATTTATAGGCATAAGGGATTGACAAATTAATTAAATTGTGTATAATATAGGTAGTAAATAATATCAAGGAGGAATAGGATGTTTGGGCTCTTTAGGAAGGTCGATCCGAACTCGTTGAAGGCGAGAGATGAAGCGCGCGAGAAAGAATTGCGTCAGCTCGAAAAGGAAGCAAGGAAGCTGGCGCAAGAGGCCGCATCCGGTGATCAGTATATCAGGGCGTCTGAGAAGAGAGCCACTCGATATATAAAGATCATCGAGACATGCACTTCTGCGTCGGAGGCGCGACATCGCGTCGCCGCTGCGCTACAAGCCGAAGATGTTAATCGGGAGCAGGCCATTGAGACCGTAGATGGGGTCTCGGCGATCGTTTAAGCACATTCTCCCCTAGGGGGCAGCTGAAATATTAGCTGCCCTTTCTCTTTTCCCATAATCTTGCCAAAGAGCCGGCTTGGCTTTGTTCGGCTTTCTTAATATCGCCACGAATCTTGTCTAATCTTTCGGCGACATCTCGTTGCCCCGCTTGCCACGTCTGAAATGCTGGTCCAGTCGGCAGACCGCCTGCTTTCTGATATGTCTCTTCGTGGCGGTTGCGGTCTTGAATAGCTCTTACTTCATCCTGCGTTCTTTTGATGATGGTTTGTTCTGTTTTGCCAATCCGGGAGTTCACCTCTTCTTTGGTGGGGAGGGTGCGGCCAAGGTTTTGGATAGCGCCGGCAATGGCCTTTTTCATTTCCTCGGTGGTTCCGGGGCGGTGGTAGTCCCTCATAAGCAGTTGAGGATTGTTTTTGAAGATTTGCTGTAAAAGAGCAGTTTGCTTATCCATTCTTTTTTCCGAGCTTATTCTGGCCTTGATCATTTCATTTTTAACCTCTTTTTGGGTCATGTCTTTAATTTCCGGTGGTAAATGAAGTCCGGCGTTGGTGGCGGCTCCGCCGGTAAGCCAAAGAGCCAAGCGGCCATTATCTTTGAAAATATCCTTGCCTTTTTTATCAATCTCCTTTTGAAATGCGTCCGCCACTTCTCTGCCAAAATGCGTGGCCGCCCGGCCGATTTTATCGCCGCTCCACGTATCAACCGCGGCTCCCATAAAAGCCGAGCTCTTAAACGCGCTTGCCGACATTTGGGTTGGATCTTTAACCGCGCCGGCAAATCTTCGTGCAATTTCTTTAAGCTTTGCGTTACCTCTTCTTGTCTTGCCTTGCTTGATTAAAGCCTGCGCGGCTTGCCATTCTGTTGGGTACATAGCCGCGGCTAAGGCGTCTGTATAATTATTGGCGCCAAACATCAAATGCCCTCTTTTGCCAAGAAGCGCCCCGGCTTTGGTCACATCTGCTCCTTTGATTTGGTTGCCTTTTATGTATTCAGCAAATTTAGCGGGGTCTCTTTCTGATAATGCCCATAAGGCCGCGGCTCGCGAAGAAGGTTTGACGCTCGTCTTAAAACGGTTGAGAATTTCTCCCGCGCCCATTTTCTTGAACTGTTCTTTTTGTTTTTCCACGTCAGCGGTTTCTTTTCTTTCGATTCTGCTGGCGGCTTCCCGACCAGCCATTTCTAATGGGGCGCCATATCTCTGGCGAACGCCCCAGCCGAATTTTTCTACGCGGCCCATTTTTGCTATTTCGGCCTCCGTTTTTTGCGGCCCTTTTAGTCCCGCGCCCCATTTTTGAGCCAGCGGCGCCAATCTTTTAGCGGCAAGCGCGCCGGCGCCTACAGCTACCGTGCCGGTCATAAACTTGCCCCCTTTCATTACCATGCCCCGCGCCACCCCGGGCACGAAAGTCATACTGGTAACAAATCCAACAAAAAGGAAAAGCAGAATCAAGAGCGGCTGAATAAAGCCGGCTAAAATGGTACCGAACCACCCGCCGCCAGAGAAATTCAACTCGCTTGGTATACTGTTGATTTTAAATGCTAAATAGAGAAAGAACGACATAGGAAGAGCCATTAATGACCATTGTAGAAGATTTTGCCACCATTGGCTCCAGAACTTTCTTGTAGCCGGTAAAACATAAGAAGCAAAAGCAAGCGGCGCCAGGATTGATAACATCCAAAGTATGCCGATTCTAATAATAAAAAGAAAACTAATCGCCAGAAGCGCTAATATGAAAGCGAAATAGAAAACTGCTTTTGCTGCGGCTGTGAGCACCGGCTCGAGGAATGTACCAAAGAAAAACTCTATGGCATTCTGGCTGGTAATATTATTTCCGATAGCCAATATATTAGTTTTTAAATCATTTAATGTTTGATTAAGCGCGTCTGTTACTAAATTATTAGCAAAACCAATATTCATTGCCCTTATAAAGCCGATAGACATCAGATTTGACATATCCACTATAAAACCAACCGGCAGAGCGCTGAAATTTAAAAGAACCGCCATTAATAAAAGAGCGGGCAATAATTTTTTAACTTGATATGTTTGCATGCCCAAAATCGTGGCAAGACCGATAAAGGCGAGAATAACAATAAAGAACATACTGGCAATATCGCGCGATAAAGCCCATCCGTCAGTGATAATAGTTATGCCCCGACCGGGCACTACGGGGACGCTAAGGGTTTGCTCAATAATGTGGTCAACAAGAAAGAACACTGCGCTGCCCAGCGCGGCAAGTAAAAACATTGCCCCGTAGGCGATTGCGGCGGCCATGGCAAAAAGTATGGGAACACCCGTGAAAAGGAGCAATATTATTATACCTAAATTTATAATTATATTTTTAAGGGCGTTTAAGGTATCGGTAACTGCCGTGAACGGTCCCGTGATAAAATCCCACGGAGCTGCAAAAGTAAAAACCGGCCAAGCAATGAAAATAAAAACAAAAAATGCCAACAAAAATAAATGAGGCATTTTATTGCAATAGCGTTTTTGTTTTATCTGGCGCGATTCTTCATTCATTAGGTTATTATAACACAAAATAAAAACAACATTAAAAGACCCGGCTGTTGAAAACCGGGCCTTTAAGCGTTATTTCCCATCGATCACGGGTTGGCAATCTGTTATCTTGTAACTTTCACTGGTTGCCGTGCCTCGCAAGGTGAGGACTACCTCTTTGCCCGCCTTGACCGATTGTAAGGCGTCAGACGCCCACTGGGGAAGGACGCCGACAACAGTACTACTGCGGCTACCCATGCAGGATAGAAGATGTTCCGGCGATTCAATTCTTACTCCTGCGTAGTTTGCCATATCTGATCTGCCGACTATTTTTCCTCTTATTACTATAGAGTCGCCGGGGTCTACGCCGTGCTGTTCCCGAAATTTTTGAATTTCTTCGTCCTGTATATTGTATCCGCGCTCCTTAAGCATTATTTTAAGCCAGATAAAGCTACGTGACCTACTTGCAATTAAGTATTCAACTGCGTTGTAAACATACTCGCGGGTTTTTGCCGGAACCGGCGTTACGGTCACCATCGGGATAATAGAGTTAGTTTTTGTTTCGGGCGTTGCCGTCGCTGTTGCTGTCGCTGTCGGCAATACCTCATCGGCTACAGCTGGATTTGGCGGAGGCACCTTGTTTGACGATAGTGCGTAAACGAATATACCCGCCACCAGCAATAAGGCCCCTACTGGCCATATTAAGTTTTTAAGCATCTCTCCCTCCCGTGCTTTTGGTTAACGATGTATAGCGTTTTTACTTTGTCTTGTCAAGAGCCAATTTCGTACCAGTTGCCGAACACTCCGATATTGAAACCGACAAAGCCCAAGAAAGTGTTGATTATAAGCCAAGCAAAAAATATTATCAGCAAGCCGATGCCTGCCGCCCTCCAGAGCGATTTAACTTTTACAACCGGCGTGGTAACGCCCATAGGCAAAGCAAAGTAAAAAATGACTCCGCTATACAAGGCGAGCGCGGCTAAGGCAAGAGGGGCAAGCCGGAACATCAGGAAATCAAGAATAATTTTAATTAATAAAAAGATGTGTTTGACGCCGCAACTTTCGCGTTCATCCCAAGGCGTGGAGGGATTATTTGCTCCCCTGCCGCAAGGGATAAGGCCGGTTGCTCCTCGTTGTTCTTGAATTGTCAGAGAGAGCGGGCCGCTCCACTGGCCCCAGCCCAGCGGCTCCGCGCAGGTATTTTCAATACAGCCGCGTCCTTGCAAAGAATATTGGCCGGCGCATCGCACAGAGATGGGTCCGTCGCCGCCGACAATTGTTGTTTCCGTAACCGAACCCACAGAGGCCTTGCACGCGTCTGTTTCTTCCGGATTGGCTGATTCATAGCGCAGTTGATATTGGTAAGCGCTGGCGCCAAAGACCTCGTTTGTTTTGACTCCAAAAGATGGGATAAATAAATTCTCTGCCGTAATGGCGGGCGGCTCAAGAGGCGCCACGGTAAACGACGCGCCGGTCGATAATCCGCAAACCAGTCCGTCCTCATCGGCGCAGGTTCTTATGAGGGCTATATACGATTGGCCTTGCTGTAAAAATGGCGGTTCAAAATATAGCGTTAACTTGGGCTCGCGCAGGACTGCGTATTTTACACCGCGCACTTCAATCCTGTAAGAAGCGGCGCCGGGCATGTCGTCCCATGAAATAGTTAGGGGAATAGCAATCTGGCCTTGCGCGTTAGTTGGCTCAAACCTTACATTCGTTGGCGGAGCTCCGGTCGTGCGCAAAGAGTTTACCGCGCTCCATTGCACCTGACCGGTTGTCTCTTCTTCGCAAACCAGCCCGGTTGTGCTTGTGGCGCTCCCCTCGCAAGAAGCGACCCGCCAGTTATAAGGAGCGTCAAGGGCGAGCCAATCCTTCCATATTTTATTCAAAGGAAAATCCGTAGATCTCACTACTGGAATTTCCTGATTAATAACTGTGCCTTGAATATGCAATAAATAGCCGGCCGCGTACCTGTCGCCCAGCCACGAAAGCGAAGTGGAAAGGTTGACAACCGAGCCGTCTGGCGGAATAAGGTTCGTTGGTAACCTAAGCTTTACTCCAGTATCAAATTCCCAGAACTGACTAAAAGGCCCGCACCCTTCTTTTGGCGTATTGATACCCGGGCAGGCGGTAACTTGCCAGCCGTAAGATGTGGCTTTTTTTATTTCCTGCCAGCCGCGATCGTCGTCGTATATGGTGTTGGGCGCTATGAATCGTTCCGGCAAAACCACTTTATTAAAAGCAGCGCCTGTTTTTTGATAAAGTTCGAGCAAATAAGAAACCGCGCCTTCCGCAGGGCACCAGTCCAAGACGGCAGCAGCGTTTTTCATCTTTTCTTTACTTTGCCAATCGGCATCATAAGGCGAGGCAACCTCCGGAGCATGACTAGTCGTGAATTGCTGACCGGTTGCCCAACTGCTGCAGGTGTCGCCGGCGCAGGCGCGGACTTGCCACTGGTAAGACCTGTCGGTTGAGAGAGCGCAACGAAAGAGGTATTGGGGGGTTGACGTCGTCTGGAGCTGCAGCTGGTCGCCCGGCAAATCAACAATGCTTTGGGCCGATGCCCCCATTGATAAAAAAGTTCCAACAATCGTGAGAGATATTAAAATCGGGTAATAGGTAAAGCGCATAATTTTAGGGCCTGCACTGGCAATTATAAATCCCGGGCGCCGGCTCTTGCGATTGATGCCACGGAACGCACCCCGGAATTATTCCCAATAAAGGAATGTATGTGTTCCAAAGACACGTATAAGTATACGCCACCGACCAAGCGCCCCAATTAGTCCCTCCGTTGCTGATATTTACGGCCTCTCTGATGTTGTTTTCCGGAACTTTTAAATAATCTACAGTAAGTCCTGGATGGGCGGTAGTATTAATTTGGAAGAGTCCGACGTCATAACCACCAAGTCCATCGGAGGCGATAACGTTAGGATTGCCACCGCTTTCGGTGTTGCAGATGCGCGATGCGTTTGAAACGTTAGTTCCGAAATAGGTTCGCAATGTGGGTACCGAACACCAGCCAGTAGGAGGCGGCGGTGAAGGTGGAGGTGGAGGCGGAGGCGGGGGCCCGGGAGGAGGCGGCGGAGGGATAATTGGCGGCGGTGGGACTATCGCGCCAGCGCCCGGGATTTGAAATTGATATTTAGCTACTTGGCACGAGGGAGCTATAACTCTGTTAAGATCCTCCCAAGAAAAATTAATAGGCAGTTTATAGGCGCTCCCATCCGGGACGTTATACGGCGCCTTGGGAATGGCGTTTAACGGCTTTGGGGTGGGAGCTGGGTAGCACTCTCCTTGGCACTGCACGGAAACAGCGGTTCTTTGCCAACCGGTGCTTCCTGCGCATTTTTGATACTGGTTGGCCTGTTGATAAACAGATGGCGAACCGTATTCAATGGGCGGGTTGTCGCCTGATGTGCTCTCTACTCCTCCCCAGCCGATCTGACAGCCATTAACATCATATATTCTTTGATAATACGTAAAGAAATGCTGGGAAGCGGATCTGGTTAGGGCGTCTCCTCCGCAAGCGTTGCTTTCGCAACGGTATTCGTTCCATGTATTGGTGTAGTCCTCGCCCGGGTCGGGTGGCACTTCGCCGCAAGTAATGGGTCCGGGGTCTTCCGCAAAGATAGAGCTCATTAATAAAAGACCGCCAAAGATCAACAATATCGGCAGGATGTTAAGAAAAAACCCTTTCATTATCCTATTCTAAAACTTTTAGCCAAGTTAATCCAGTCGCCTATCGTAAGTGTTTCGGCTCGGCGTTTTGGATTAATGTCGTTTTGATGTAGCCAGGCGCTGATTTTATTCTTATCTATTTTAAGCTGTCCTGAAAAATTATTTACCAGCTGTTTCCTCGGTTGGGAAAACCCCGCTTTCACTATTTTGAAGAACTCGCGGACGCCCGTCGTCCGCAAGTTTTGGCTTGAGGTTGGGATGATGCTGACAATGGCCGCGTCCACTTTTGGTTGGGGCCAGAAAGATGTTTTTGGAATATAAGCAATGATCTGCGGTTCTGCGTAAATTTGCACCGAGACGGCCAATAGGTTCATCCGCGGCGGCTTTTGGCATATTCTCTGCCCTACCTCTTTCTGGACCACCAACGTCATTTGAGCTGGTTGACACCTGGTGTCAACCAGCTCGAGGAATTGGCGGATAACCGGAGCCGTAAGGTAAAACGGGAGATTGCCGACGACTTTATATTTTAGGAAATCCGATTTCCTTTTTAGAAAATCCGATTCCCTAATATCGCCAGTGATTATTTCAATATTCTTATAATCTTTTAATGTTTCTTTCAGCAAATCAACCATCTTTTTGTCTTTTTCCACGGCAATAACTTGTTTTACTTTTTTCGCAAGTTCTTGAGTAATCACGCCAAGCCCCGGGCCAATCTCTAAAACCGTATCTTGGCTGTCGACATCGGCTGCTTCAATTATTTGTCTGACAGCGCCTTTATCAATTAAAAAATTTTGGCCCAAGCGCTTGGATGGCATAGCGCCTTGCCTTGCGAGTAGTTCTTTGATGGTCTTTTTTGAAGTCAGATCCATTCATCAATTGTACCACGAACAGTGAACGACCGGGGTAAAAGAAGCCAGGCTTCCCGCGGGAAGCCTGGCTTCTAGTTCCCGCTGTGGAAAAGTGGCTTGACCATGTGTCTGCCCGATGATATCCTTAAGGCATACCTGATATATGGAAAGTTTGTCTGTTTTGGCCCAGCGGATGCTTAGCGGACTAAGAAAGTTGACAGGGTCAAGCAAAATTTATTTTCTAGAACAGGGCTTAAATGCGGTTAAAGAGTACTTAAAGGGGTCCAAGCGCGACCCTTTGTTTTATTTGGGATTCCTTGCCGTGGCTTTGTTCGCTGTGATAGCTACTACCGCCCCATCAACCGCTCAAGTCAATTACGCTTTTTCAGCTCAAGCCCCTGTTGAAACGCAAGGGACTTTTCTTGTGCCCTTTGAAAAAATAAAAGAATCGCCAGAACTGACTATAATAGAAAGTAATAGCTTGGCCGCCATATCGCCGCCAATGGCCGTAACCCCTCAAGTGCTCGGGGCCTTAGGCGATGGAGCCGACTATAAGGTTACGAGAAGAGAAATCGTTGAATACACCGTAAAAAATGGAGACAGTTTGTGGGGCATTGCCCAGAACTTCGGCGTTTCTATTGATACGGTTATTTGGGCCAATAATATAGGCAGCGGCATTATTCAGCCCGGGCAAAAACTGCTTATTTTACCTGCTTCCGGCATTATGCACCAAGTGCAGGCGGGAGATACAGCTGACGCTTTGGCTAAAAAATATAAAGCAGACGTTGCCGACCTGCTCGTTTTTAACGATATAAAGGAAGACGGCGACATCTTCGAAGGAGAGATATTGATAATACCGGGTGGGCAAATGCCCTCGTATTCCACGGTCAGTTTGCCCGGAGTAAGCGCTACTTCGGGGCTTTCCACTAATAATTTCTACGGTAAATCGCACGATTTTCCTTACGGGCAGTGCACCTGGTGGGTTGCTCAAAAAAGAGCTATTCCATCGTGGGGCAACGCAACCGACTGGATAGCCAATGCGGCCGCGGATGGTTATGCCACTTGCGTAGGCAGGTTTTGTATTCCCCAAGCGGGAGCAGTCATATCACTGGAGGGCGACAAGATCTACGGCCATGTCGGCTATGTTGAGCAGGTCAAGGGAGATAAGATAATCTTCTCTGAAATGAATTATATCGGCTGGGGTAAGACAAACTACCGAACCCTGCGCATGGGCGACCCGTTAATTAAGGGCTATATATACTAAAAATGTCGGAGTTTGTTTTTATTTGGCTGTTAGTGATGGGAGTCGCGGTCTACTTCGCGAGCAACATGGCAGATAAGCTTTTCTAGCGTTACTTTTTGCGGCAGTTCATACAGAGACGCGCTTCGGGATAAACCTCAAGACGGTTATCATCTATATCTTTTTTGCAATTTTCGCATTTGCCATATCCGCCTGTGGCTATTTTAGACAGGGCTATATTAATATCTTTCAATTTTAACTCTAACGCATATTCAACCGGCAGGCGATTGCCGTATGCCTCAACCTCGTCAGCTCCGATTTCTAATGCCGAGCCCCCGAATTCACTGTTCATTCTGGGGTATTTGCTGTCCCAGTCGTCTTTGAGGTGAGAATCTTTTTCGGCGATTGTTTGCAATTGTTCTTCAACTGCGTTTTTTTCTTTTTCTAATTTTTCCTTAAACTCTTGTATTTGTTTTGGATTCATATAGTTGATTGTTTCATTTTAGCAAACAAAAAAAGGGCTAGCAAGCTCGCGATGCGCCTAAGCGGATTTTGGAGCTTCGCCCTCTTTTGAACAAAAGGCCCATGGCCTTAGGTTACTTACTGAGCCAGCGCTCGGCGTTTGCCGGAGTACTAGCTGAAAGAACTATCCGTATTATCTCATAACAAAAAACCCTGTCAAGCAGAGTTTTCCACAACTAATCCACAATCAATAAATATCTAAGATGAGGCGTTAGAAGCCCGGCTTCCCGCGGGACCCGGGACCGAGAAGCCAGGCTTCCCGCGGGAAGCCTGGCTTCTTACGGCCGCCCTTAGGGAGCGATGAGCGAATTAAAATAATTCCAGTCAAAATTGGCAGGGTTGTTGGGGCTGTCGGCTATTACGTCCTGACGCCGAAAAATACTTTCGTCGGAGATAGCGTATTTTTCCTTAAGTTGTTTAACTAAGCCCGCTAACGCTTGATATTGGGCTTGAGTAGGCGTGTCGGTTCCTGTATTAATAATACCAATGCCTATTGAAGAGGCGTTGCGACTGGGGCCAGCGTGATAAGCGATATTCTCTTCTGCCACCGCTCTGTAAACCGCGCCATCGCGGGCAATTAAGTAGTGGTGGGCTACGTTTAATTGCCGGTATTCTTCTAGTATCCCGTTCACGCTGTATGAATCGCCCTCTAAAATATTATAAATACTGTGGATTATTAATGTGGTGATAGTGCGGGGGCTCGTTGGTACGCGATAGCCCGCCTCGACCAGCGCTTCTGTTATTTGCGGAGCTGAAATAATTGGCTCTTCCTTGACCGGCTGTTCTGGCTGTTCGGTTGATGGAGGTGGAGGAGGTTGAACGGGCGCTGGTTTGACAACAAAGTACCAGTACCAAAAAGTTCCCACAGCCCCTAAAACCGCTAGAGCCGATAAAGAAATGGCAATTTTTGTCCAAGGTAGTCCTGCGGCTGTCGGTTTTGTGGCAACAGGCAAAGTTGCGAAAGCTGGAGGCGACGGAATTTTTGGTGGTCTTGGCGGCGCAGGCGTTGTGGGTTTAGGCATTTCGGGGGCTGGAATTCTTGGCCTTTCGGGCGCTGTCTCTTCGGCGGGTAAACCCTCTACTTTTGCCTCTACCCTTTCAAGAAAACTCTTTCGGGCCTGTTCTTCCGGGCCTTGAACTTTCTCCATTTCTTTGCCCAGTCGCGCTTCTCTTTGCCGCGCCCTCTCTATGGCCTCTGTTTTTGCCGCTTCTTCTCTGGCCGTCCATTCTTCTTTTAACGTTGCCACCTCTTCTTCTTTTTGCCTGGCTGCTTTGGCGGCCTCGCTTCGCTCTTGAGTAGCTTGAGCGGCGGTCTCCTGCCTTGCGCTTTCCTGTTTCCTTTCCTCCCCGACGCGCATTTTTGCCACCCTTTGTCTTTCTCGTTGCGCTTCTGCTTCCCTTAGGGCGCCAACGTCTTTGCCCATAGTTCTAATCTCATCTCTTTTTAAATACTCAAGTTTTTCGTCTTTTGGTTGTTGCTCGGGTTCGGGCATTTAGATTATTTAGATTATTTTTTTGTCTCTTTAATAGATAAATTTATTCTGCCCTGTTCGTCTATTGAGATCACTTTAACCGGCACTATGTCCCCGATTTTTACGATATCTTCCACTTTTTCTACGCGATAAGGAGCCAATTGCGATATGTGCACTAGTCCTTCCTGCCCCGGCAGTATTTCCACAAAAGCCCCGAAAGCTAATATTCGCTTAACCTTGCCTTGAAACGTCTCCCCCACCTCAACCTCCCTTGTTATATTATTAATCCATTCCACGGCTTTTTTAGCTGCCTCTTCTTTCTCTGCGGTAACAAATATTTTCCCGTCGTCTTCAATGTCAATGGAAACCTCGCACTTTTCGATTATTTCATTAATAATTTTTCCGCCCGGGCCGATGACCTCGCGAATCTTATCCGGTTTAATTTGCAGGGTGTATATTCTGGGAGCCCAAGGCGATAGGTTTTCCCGATGCCTTGGCAAGACATTTTCAATTTCTTTCAAAATCTTTTCCCGGGATTTTTTTGCAAGCTGCAGGGCCTCTTCTAATATTATACCACTAATGCCCTCAACTTTCACGTCCATCTGAATAGCTGTCACTCCTTTGCGGGTGCCCGCCACTTTAAAATCCATGTCGCCGTGGTGGTCTTCGGGACCTTGAATATCGGCGACCAGCTTGTATTCCCCTTTGTCATTGCTCATTAAGCCCACGGCAATGCCAGCGGCCGGCGCTTTAATGGGCACGCCCGCGTCCATCATTGCCAAGCAGGCCGCTGATACCGATGCCATAGAAGTGGAGCCGTTTGAAGCAACGACTTCAGTAACCGCTCTAATAGTATAAGGAAAATTTTCTATATTGGGGATAAGGGGGAAAATAGCTCTTTCTGCCAGCATGCCGTGGCCTATTTCTCTTCTGCCCGGCCCTCGCATTGGCTTTACTTCGCCCGAACTGTAGGGAGGAAAATTGTAGTGGTGCATAAATCTTTTCTTGCCTCGGATTTCCATGCCTTCCATAAGCCGCACGTCAGTGGGAGCGCCTAATGTGAGAATAGAAAGCGCCTTGGTTTCTCCGCGGGTAAAAATACCCGAACCGTGGGTACGGGGCAAAACGCCGACCTCAATCTCAAGTTTCCTGATTTCATCGAGCTTTCTGCCGTCGGGTCTTCTTTCTTTTTTAATGATGTTTTCGTGTATGGTCAGATCGAGTTCTTTTTCAAAAAAAGAGTCCGCGTATTTTTCTTTTCCCATGCCCGGGTATTTTCCTTCAACAAAATAAATAAGCTCTCTTTTTAAATCATTAATTGACTCCATTCTGCGGCTGTTGGCCTTTTGGTCGTAAAGCAACTCTTCCAGCTTATTGCCCAAAAATTCCCTCATTTCATTGTCTAATGCTGGGTCTTGAGCGGGAGCGGCTAAGCCGAATTTTATTGCGCCCGATTTTCCAACAATTTCTTTTTGAAAAGTTATCAGGGACTGCAGTTGTGTCTTGGCAAACCGATAGGCCTCGACGATAGCATTTTCGTCAACTTCATCTCCTTCTAATTCAATCATATTAATAAGGAAGTCCCCCGGCGATTCCATGCCGGTTATGAAAAGGTCTATGTCGCTTTTGGCTCTTTGCAGGTATGTTGGATTTAACACGAGAGCGTTGCCATCCCTGCCTACCCTGACCGCTGAAATCGGACCCATCCAAGGAATATCCGAAGTTGAAAGAGCCAGGGAAGCGGCCAATAATCCAATGGTGTCGGGGTCGTTTTCGCCGTCCCAAGAAAGGCAAGTGACCACGACTTGTATTTCGCGCCGCAGATGCTTTGGAAATCTCGGCCTTATGGCCCGGTCGATTGAGCGGGCAGTCAAGATGGCCTCGTCAGAGGGTTTGGTTTCGCGGCGGATAAATCTTGAGCCCAAAATTTTGCCTGCCGCGTAGAATTTTTCTTCGTATTCCACGGTTAAGGGGAAAAAGTCAATACCCTCTCTTTCGTAGTTGGACATGACGGCTGTGGCCAAAACCACCGTATCTCCGTATCTGACCAAGCAACTGCCGTTGGCTCTTTTAGCAAGCGTATTTAACTCTACGATAAGGTCCTTGCCGCCTATTTCTGTTTTATGCGCGCCCGTCATATATTATTTTTTCAATAGATATTTTTGCGGAGTAGCGCCTAAGTCAATAAATTCGTCAGCGATTTCTTTTAATCGCGAAGACGTTGATTTTCCAAAAGCCATTACCTCGGCTCTTTTGCCTTGATTTTTAAGATATTCCACGAGCTGAATAAAGTCGCCGTCTCCCGAGACCAAAACAATCGCATCCACGCCCGGGGCCGTTTTCACGGCGTCTATGGAAATGCCGACATCCCAGTCGGCTTTTTTCATGCCCCCGTAAAACTCTTGCAGCTCTCTGACGCGCGTTTCTATGCCGAGGTTGGTCAAGGCATCAAAAAAGGGCTTTTCTTCGCCAGTTTTTGTTTTAACCACATAAGCGAAAGCCCTGATGAGTTTGCGGTCGCTGATTGCCGTTTCCAGTATATTGGCAAAATTGACCTTTGAGTGATAGATATTTTTGGCCGAGTGATACATATTTTGAACATCAATCAAAACAGCCACTCTTTGGTCTTTATGTTTTGCTAACGTCATATTTTTGTTATTTATTTAAGGCCGGTTTTTTTAACGATGCTGTTGTATCGCTTGGAATCCTCCTTTTTCAGATAATTGAGCAGCTTCTTTCTCTTGGCAACCATCTTTAAAAGGCCCCTTCGGGAATGCACGTCTTTTTTATGTTTTTTGAGGTGCAAAAGCAGCCGGTCGATTTCTTCGGTCAGCAGGGCTATTTGCACTTCGGGGGAGCCGGTGTCGGCTCCGTGAAGCTTATAATCGGTAATAACTTTGGTTTTTTCTTCTGGTGTCAACATTGTTTTATTTTTATTCTAACCTATGTAAGAAAAGAAGCAAGTGCCCCCACTAGGATTCGAACCTAGAACAAACTGGTTAAGAGCCAGCTACTCTGCCGATTGAGTTATGGGGGCGTATGTTTAATGAAGCGTAACTGCCCTGCCTGCCGCAGGCAGGTCTGCCAATTGAGCTAGCGAGGCATATGCTCATATCGTGCAGCCGACATTGTACCACTGCAATATTGAAGGCATAGCAATAATGCCGAGTTTTTGCAAGATAGTATTGACAATAAGCCATGCGCCAAAAATAAGAAGCAGGCCAATAACTGTGGCGGTGATGACGCTTTTCGCCTTGTTGAGCAGGTCGGGCTTGGCTCCGGCAAAAAGAAGCATTACGCCGCCGACAACAAACATCAGCGCGGCTATGACCGGCACTATTCTGAATAAAAACCCGTAAATTAGATTGTTGATAAGTTGGAAGAAATGGCAGACATTGCAAGCGGGCTCTCCCGATCCCCCGCAAGGCACCAAGCCCGCCGCTTGAGCCGGACTAAAATTAACAAATAAAAGCGGCAAGATGACTATTAATAAAACCAGTCCCCTTTTCATGGGTTTATTATACAACAAAAAGGAAAAAAATAAAACTACTTCGGTTTGGTTGTTTGGTTGAAGCCAGGCTCTGTTCGGTTAGAGCCTGGCTTCAACCAAACAACCGGTTTCAACCAAAAAATAAATAGTGGAATAGGGTAGCCCTATTCCACTATTATTACCTTATTGCAGATTTTTGCTCGCCACGTATTCCCTGCCCTTGCCGACATCTGTGTTAATGGGCATTCCGCGGCCGCAAAGCGGGCAATTTTCTTCATCCCATGCGTCAAGTTTTACGTTGACAAGAGCGAAAATCCTTGGGGGATCGCCAACATTTCTCGGTCCTACCTCTCCCCTGTTGCAAAGAACGCCAAGGCCCATGACATTGCCACCAAGATTGCGAACCTCTTTGATGGTTTTTTCAGCCGAGCCGCCAGTGGTCAGCACATCCTCCACGACCAAGACGCTTTTTCCCCGTAGTTTCGTTTTAGCTCCGCCGCGCTTTATTTCAAATCCGCCATCATTTGTTTTTTCAGCGTAAAAAGCAAGCGCCTCGCGTCCGGTCAGTTCGCACAGGTGGAATGCCACCCATTGAGAGAGAATGATGCCTCCCTTTTCAGGAGCAACTACGGCTTCAATGCCGTCAAACATAAATTGTTTGGCAATTAGTCGGCACAAGTCCGATGTTTCGCATACATGAGGGTAAAGCGCGTCTTTGTCTACGTAAACTGAACCGTGTTGGCCGGAAGTGTAAATAAAGTGGCCATTTCGAATAATCGCCCCAACTTTCGCAAGCGTTATCCATGCGATTTTTTCGTTGATTTCCGCTGTCACGATTATCTCCTTTATTGAATTTTGGTGAGCTAATTTTGATATACAGATAAACAGAGAAAAAAACAAGCGTTATGACTATGGCCCTGTGGTGCTCCCGCCAGGATTCGAACCCGGACTCCGACGTCCGAAGCGTCGTGTGATATCCATTTCACTACGGGAGCGCAGTGTTATTTTATCACAAAAATTGAAAAAAATCAAACTACGGACTATAATTCATATAATGGCTATTCCAAAAGAAGTAAAATTAGTTTTGCAGGCCCTCAAAAAGGCCGGTTTTGAGGCATATATTGTCGGTGGTTGCGTCAGGGATCTTTTGCGAGGCGTGGAGCCCATGGATTGGGATATAACCACTAATGCCAAGCCAGAAGAAATCCAGCGGCTCTTTGAGAAAAGTTTTTACGAGAATCAATTTTTGACCGTGACAGTGCAAACAGGCAGTAAAAGCAAAAGATTGAATGAAATAGAAGTTACCGCTTTTCGTTCCGAGGCCAAATATTCTGACAAAAGGCATCCCGATGAGGTTAAATACGCTAAAACGCTTCAAGAGGATCTGTCTCGTAGGGATTTCACAATAAACGCCATGGCCTTGGGCTGGTTGACACCAGGTGTCAACCGAATTGATCCTTTTGGCGGTCAGCAGGACTTGAAGGCCAAAGTCATTAAAACAGTTGGCGACCCAAAGGAAAGATTCAACGAAGATGCTTTGAGGATGTTGAGGGCGGTCAGATTTGCCGCTGTTCTTGGCAATGACTGGCGAATCGAAGCAAAAACCGCATTTGCTATTAAGGAAAACGCCGCTTGGTTGCAGGCCATTTCCAAGGAGAGAATACGAGATGAACTGCTCAAAATTATGATGTCAGAAAGGGCGGCCGAGGGCATTGAATTTTTAAGGGAACTGGGGCTTTTGGCATACATTTTGCCCGAATTGATAGAGGGTTATAATGTTGCTCAAAACAAGCACCATATTTATAGCTGTTACGAGCACTCGGTGAAGTCATTGGAATATGCAGCCAAACAGGGCTTTAGTATATATGTTAGGGTGGCTGCCCTACTCCACGATATAGCTAAGCCAAAAGTTAAGCGGGGCGATGGACCAAGCGCCACTTTTTATAATCACGAAACCGTAGGGGCAAAAATGGCTACGACCATACTTGACCGGCTTAAGTTTCCAAAGAAAGACATTGAAAGAATAGCTAAATTAGTCAGATATCATTTGTTTTACTATAATGTGGGTGAGGTTACGGAATCGTCGGTGAGGCGGTTGGTTCGACAAGTGGGCCCGGAAAACATGGAAGAACTTTTGCAGGTGAGAATGGCCGACAGAATCGGCTCGGGTGTGCCCAAGGCCGAACCGTACAAATTGAGACATTTGAAATACATTATTGATAAAGTGTCACAAAACCCTATCTCAATGTCACAATTAAATGTGACAGGCCACGACGTAATGTCACAATTAAGAATTGTGCCATCCCCTAAAATTGGACAAATACTTGACATTTTGTTAGGAAAGGTGCTGGAAGACCCCAAGGCAAACAAAAAAGAGTTTTTACTTAGAGAAATGAAAAAATTGGGCAAACTTTCTGAAGAGGAGTTGAGCGCTTTGAGTGAAAGAGCCAAGAAAGACCGGGAAAGGTTGGAAATGAAAAGAGACGAGATGACAAAGCAAAAATATTGGGTGAGTTAATTTTCACGCAGAACAACGGAGAGTCGTATAACGGCAGTATGCACGCTTCGGGTGCGTGCGGTCCGGGTTCAATTCCCGGCTCTCCGAATGAAATTTAAGATTTTTTTTCCGGGGAACACGCAAAACTTAATGAGAAATTGCGGGTATTTTCTGGAGAAACAAGATCCGCAAACCGGCGAGATGGCTTTTTTAAGACCGGCTGGAGGCGCTTCCCGTTCGGGCTATCCCCGATTTCATATTTACGCGCGATATGATACGGTTACACAAGAAACCGTAATTAATTTGCATTTAGATCAGAAAAAGCCGGTATATAAAAGCGCTACGGCGCATGCCGGGGAATACGACGGTGCGCTTGTAGAAGCCGAAGTTGAGAGAATAAAAAATATTTTGGGCTCGTAGTATAGTGGCAATACGCCGCATTCGCATTGCGGAAATATGGGTTCGATTCCCATCGAGTCCACCACGATCAAACTATGGCAAAAATTGCCAAAGCGTTGGATGTTTCGATTGAGGATTTGATAAAATGATTGTCGTTGCAAAAAGTATCGGGGTCGGGGTAAACTATGAGTAAGGTCGTGAAATTTATAAATTTTTAATAAAAAAATATGTTCAATCAACAAATACTTGATTATATCACGCAACAATTACAACAAGGCGTATCACGAGAAATTATTAGTAGCAATTTAATTTCTCAAGGTTGGCAACAGCAAGATGTCAAAGAGGCTTTTTCTCAAGCAACTGGTCAAGATATTACTATGCAGGGAAATGAAAGTTTTAATACTGGCGACGCGAAAAAAAACGGAAAAGCAACAACAGGATTAGTATTGGGTATTATCGGATTGATTGCTTGGTTTATTCCCATTATTGGCGCACCAATTACAATTATCGGTCTTATTTTTAGCATTAAGGGTTTAAAATCTCTAAAGCGCGGCGTGGCAATAACTGGAATTGTTTTATGTTCTATTGGATTATTGGCGACGATTATTAACGCTTCTATCGGTGCATATATGGGTGCTACGGGTCAGAACTCTATTACTAATAAAACAGAACTTATAAAGCAGACCGCGCAGGCAGTAAAAACCCAAATATCTTTGCCTTACCAAATTGATCAAGTGACAACTCTAGTTGATGTAACAGCAGAGTCCGGTGCTATTCGTTACCATTATGTTCTTTCTGGCGTTGATACAAGTAAAATAACAAACGATTTGTTGAAAAATAGTGTGGGTTCAGGTATTTGTCAGAATGAGGACACAAAAAATCTTCTCAATCAGGATATAAATATGGAATACTCGTATTCCGTTGAAAATTCTGCGCAAAAGTATTTTGTATCTTTTACAAAAACAGATTGTAAATAATCTAATTTAGAGAGATAAAATTATGGGAAATCCAATTCCTGTGCCGCCAAAAAAGAAAAATACTTGGTTTGGAAAAATTCAGACAAGAGATGAGGCAATAAAAGTTATCAAAGACGCTTCAAACGGATTTTATTTTTTGGCGGCTCTCCAAATTGTTTTGGGATATTTCATTATGCGGCCAGAGGCCATTATCGATGGCGCAATTTTTGCAATTTGCGCTTTTTTGCTTCGAAAGTTTAACAGTAGAGTCGTGGCGATTATTTTACTCTTGCTTTCAATCGGTGGATTGATTGTCACGGGGATGAATAACTTCGGTGGTGGTGCCGGGGGACAAAATTTAATTCTTGCAGTTATTATGATTTGGGTAAGTATCCGCGCGATACAAGCAACTTTTGGATTAAGAAGATTTCAAAGTCTTTAGGCGGCGCGCCAACTTCGTTAGCGGGTTAGACATTGAATGTCTAACATTCGTATTGACAAGTTCTGTGAATTATGTAATAAAAAAATACAATATTCCCAAAGAAAAGGAGAGGAAATGGCACGGTTGCGTCTTATGTCGTCGCGTGGCGACAAGGTGGTAGCTTGGGAGCCAGAGAAAGTCGGGTCTGGCGACCCCGAAACAGAGATGGCGGTTCGCGAGGCAGAGAGGATTTTTCGAGAAGAGACGGCTCGGGGCGCGACGGTCTTTGCGACAGAGCCCGACCAATTGTCGGAGCGTGTCGAGAAATTCGACCCGAGCGTTGAGCAAACGATCGTAATTGTTCCTCGCATAACTGGCGGCTAATAAAACACAAGGGCGACCAATCAAGGCCGCCCTTTAACTTTGCGCTTGACATAAATAAAAATTTCGTCTATAAAGCGAACAGCACAAAATAAAGAGAGCAAGGAGGAACAGAATGTCGAAAATTATTGCAGTACTGACTGCCTTAATTCTCGCCGCCTTCGCATTTCCCGCCACAGCTATGGGAGCTGAATATTACACTGTCCAGCCGGGGGATACGCTTTTAGGAATAAGCAGTAAGATTTGGGGCGATTGGTCAAACTGGCAGCAAATATGGTATGCCAATCAAGGCCAAATTGCCAACCCAAACCTTATTAAAGCAGGTCAAAAGCTGCTTATTCCCGAAAACAATGCGAACCAATGGCGCTTTGCGCAAGTCGGTAGCTCTACTTGGTACGGACCCGGCTTTGAAGGGAAGCGCACAGCGTGCGGTAAAATTTATGACTCCGGTTTGTTAACCGCAGCGAGTAATTCCTTGCCCTGCGACACCGTGGCTAGGATAACTAATGCGGTCAACGGAAAATCCGTGGTAGTCACAATTAATGACACGGGCGCTTTTGCGCATGCGCTTGATTTGTCGGCGGCGGCATTCTCTGAAATTGCTTCGCTTGCCACCGGCGTTGTTACGGTAAGCATTGAGCTTTTGCGCTAAAATAATAAGAAGGGCGACCAATTAAGGCCGCCCTTTAACTTTGCGCTTGACAGGAGTTGATGGTTTTTATATACTGCAAGCAGATATTGGTTGCTATGAAAAATTGTCCGTTGGAAAACGGGCTTTATTTTTAAAAAAACAAAATATGATGGATTTAAAATCATTTGCTTCGGCCATTACGCAAATTGCCGAAGAAAAGGGCATACCCAAGGAAAAGGTCTTAGAGACCATTGAAATGGCCATAGCCGCCGCCTATAAAAAGGACTACGGCAAAAAAGGCCAAATCATAAAAGCTAAACTGAAACCGGAAACCGGCTCTGTTAAGTTTTGGCAGGTCAAGCAGGTGGTTACGCCAGATATGATTTATTCAGAAGAAGAATTGGAAAAAATGAAAGAAGAAAGGGAAAAAACCGCCACCGAAGGTGGCGAGTCTCGCCCAGATGAATCTGGGCGGATCCGCTTCAACTCCGACAGGCATATTTTGCTGGACGAAGCCAGGAAGATTGAGCCAAAAATAAAAGCCGGCGACGACCTTGAAACGCTCTTAGATTCGCGCGAGGACTACGGCCGCATTGCCGCCCAAACAGCCAAACAGGTGATTTTACAGAGAATTCGCGAAGCAGAAAGAGAATTTATTTTCAACGAATTTAAAACAAAAGAAGGCGAAATTATTTCCGGCATTGTCCAGAGAATAGAGGGCAGAATGGTGTTTATGGATATTGGTAAGACATTGGGTCTTTTGCCGCGCGAAGAGCAAGTGCCGGGAGAATTTTACAGGCCCGGCCAGCGCCTCAAAGTGTATCTCCTAAAAGTTGAAGAAACCCCGAGAGGGCCAGCCGTATTCTTGTCCCGCGCTTACCCCAAAATCATTTCAAAGCTTTTCGAATTGGAAGTGCCCGAGGTCTCATCGGGCTCGGTGGTTATTAAATCGGTGGCCAGAGAAGCCGGCTCGCGTTCTAAAATAGCAGTGGCCTCAACCGTTGAAGGCGTAGACCCAATTGGCAGTATGGTGGGCCAGAGGGGTACCAGGGTTTCGGCCGTTATTAACGAACTCGGCGGAGAGAAAATTGATATCATTGAGTGGAAAGAAAAGCCGGAAGAATATCTTGCCAACGCTCTTTCGCCGGCCAAGGTTTTGGAAGTGAAAATACAGATTAGGAATAAGGCCATGGCAATTGTGCCGGAAGACCAGCTTTCTTTAGCTATAGGCAAAGACGGTCAGAATGTTCGCTTAGCGGCAAAACTAACCGGCTGGAAAATAGACGTAAGATCTCCCGAGTCGGGCGAAGTTAAGGCCGCCGCCGAGCCAGAGGAAAGCGAAGAAGAAACAGAAGAAAAACCAAAACCAAAGAGAGCGAAGAAAAAATCTGTTTGATATGTGATAAGCCGGGCTTATCACAACTAATAAAAAATATAATTAAATTATTATGACTTATCTCCCTGTAGTTGTCTCTATATTCGTTTTGGTCTTTGCGCTCTTTTTGATAAGGCGCATTCAGGCCTCAAAAGAGGGGACCGGCAAAATGGTTGCTATTTCCGGATTTATTAAAGAAGGAGCGCTCGCCTATTTGAAGAGGCAATACAAAACCGTGGCCATTGTGGCGGTTTTTTTGTTTTTTCTTCTTTGGCTCCTGCTTGGGTTTAAGACGGGTCTCGGCTTTTTGATTGGCGCTTTTTTCTCGGGTTTAGCTGGCTTTGTGGGCATGATTATTTCTACCAAAACCAACGTTAGAGTGGCAGAGGCAGCTAAATCCGGCATGGGGCCGGCGCTGGGATTGGCTTTCCAGGGGGGAGCGGTAACGGGTTTTTTGGTAGTTGGCTTGGGTTTACTGGCTGTTTCCAGTTTTTACATACTAACGCAAGACCTCAAATCCTTGGTAGCTTTGGGTTTTGGCGCTTCTTTAATTTCTGTTTTTGCCCGGCTTGGCGGCGGCATCTACACAAAGGCCGCCGATGTGGGAGCTGATTTGGTAGGCAAAATAGAAAAAGGTATTCCCGAAGACGACCCGCGCAACCCAGCCGTTATTGCCGACCAAGTTGGCGACAATGTTGGCGACTGCGCAGGCATGGCAGCTGATATTTTTGAAACATATGTAGTGACGCTGGTGGCTGGCATGATTTTGGGCGGCCTGCTTTTTCCGGGCAAAGTGGCTGCTCTTACTCTGCCGCTCTTTTTGGGCTCGGCCGGTATTCTCGCGTCGATTATCGCCAGTTTTTTTGTAAAACTGGGCAAAAATCGCAATGTCATGGCCGCGCTTTACAAAGGGCTGGCCGGAGCGTGCGTGTTGTCGGCCTTGGGCTTTATTTGGATTATTAAGAATTCCGCTCCTTCGCTTAATTTTTCTTTCTGGCAGTTGTACCTGCCTTCGCTGATGGGACTGTTGGTAGCTGGCGGAATGTTTGTCATTACCGAATACTACACGTCTAAACAATACGGCCCGGTTAAGGCTATTGCGCAGTCATCGCAGACAGGCCATGCCACTAATATTATTAGGGGCCTGGCTATTGGCATGCAGGCGACCGCGCTGCCGGTTGGAGTGATTGCGTTGGGCATTTTGGTGAGTTTTTGGGCTGGCGGCATGGAGGGTTTGGCCGTAACCGTGGTCTCTATGTTGTCTGTGGCTGGCATTATTGTTGCTTTGGATTCTTACGGGCCAATAACCGACAATGCTTCGGGTATAGCTGAAATGTCCGGTTTGGAGGGCGAGGTCCGTCAGGTTACTGACGCCCTAGACGCCGTGGGTAATACAACTAAAGCGGTCACCAAGGCCTACGCCATCGCTTCGGCCGCTTTGGCGGCATTGGTTCTTTTTGCCGCCTATGTGCAGGAAATTCAGGACTTGGGAGCCAGAGTAACTTTTCTTTTAGACGACTATCGCGTTGTCGTTGGATTGTTTATCGGGGGATTGCTGCCTTATCTTTTTTCTTCCATGGCTATGACTGCTGTTGGCAAAGCCGCGGGAAAGGTGGTTGAAGAGGCGCGGAGGCAGTTTAGGGAGATTGCCGGACTAATGGAAGGCAAACAAAAACCCGACTACGGCACTTGTGTTGATATTGTTACCAAGGCCGCTCTTAAGGAAATGATAATGCCGGCTCTTTTGCCGGTAGCTCTGCCCTTGCTTGTCGGCTTTTTGCTGGGACCGGAGGCCTTGGGCGGTCTCCTGATCGGCAGTATTGTTACTGGATTTTTTGTCGCCATATCAATGACTTCGGGAGGAGCCGCTTGGGACAACGCTAAAAAATACATAGAAGAAGGAAATCTCGGGGGCAAGGGCAGCCCTGCCCACGAAGCCGCGGTCACTGGCGATACGGTTGGCGACCCATACAAAGACACCGCAGGACCGGCCATAAATCCAATGATAAAAGTTCTTAACATAGTTGCCCTTTTGATTGTTGCCTTTTTGGTGTAGAATAAAAATATAAAGATGAATCTTATACCCACGGTAATAGAAAAAAGCCAATACGGAGAGCGCGCCTACGATATTTATTCGCGCTTGCTTAAAGAAAGAATTATTTTCCTGGCCGGGCCGATCAACGACGTGGTGGCAAACTCGGTAATAGCTCAAATGCTTTTCTTGGCCTCCAAAGATCCTCAAAAAGATATTCAGCTCTATCTTAATACCCCCGGCGGCTCGGTAACGGCCGGCATGGCAATTTATGATACAATGCAATATGTGAAGCCCGATGTTTCAACGGTTTGCGTTGGTTTGGCGGCCTCAATGGGAGCAACTTTGCTGGCGGCGGGAGCCAAGGGGAAAAGATTTGCCTTGCCCAACGGCCAAATCTTACTGCATCAGGTGGCGGGCGGCGTAACCGGCCAAGCTACGGAAATTGAAATTACCGCCAAACAAATTATAAAAATTAAAGAGAAGCTAAATAACATTTTAGCCCAGCACACGGGCCAGCCGTTAAAGAAGGTAGAAAAAGATACCGACCGCGATTTTTATTTAACAGCCGATGAAGCCAAAGAGTATGGCTTGATTGATAAGGTTTTACAGTCTAAAGAATGAGAAAAATTTTCTTATTTTTCATACCAATATTATTTTTTACAGGCGTTGCCCTTGCGGACGATGTTTTAGCCGGGACTGGCGAAAATGTTTCTGGTTTCGCTTGGTCTGAAAACATCGGCTGGGTCAGTTTTAACTGCACTAACACCGGCAGTTGCGGCAGTAGCGACTACGGCGTTGATATTAATGACGAATCCGGCGAGTTCTCCGGTCATGCTTGGTCGGAAAACATCGGCTGGGTCAGTTTTAATAGGTCAGAAACAGGCGCTCCGCCCGCGCAGCCGTACCAGGACGGCGGATTGAATTACATCGCCAAGGCCAATTTAGATACGGGAGAAGTAACCGGCTGGGCGCGGGCATTATCTTACGGCGCTGATTGGGACGGCTGGGTCAAGCTTAATGACACCAGCTACGGCGTTTCTGTTAATACCAGCAACGGTGATTTCTCCGGCTATGGCTGGTCTGATGAGATTGTGGGCTGGATTAATTTTAGCGGATTAAATTACAAGGTTACAACCGCTTTGTCGTTTAATCGGCCGCCTTCAGCCGGTATAGTGGAGGAAACGTGGAATCATTGCTCAATTCAAGGCAGGAGCATTCCGGTCTTCAGTTGGACTTATTCCGACTCCGATGGCGACCCGCAAGCGGCCTATGAAATCGAAGTTGACAGCAATAGCGCTTTCCAAGCGCCAAAATTTAATCATGTGGTTAATACCGGATCAACTTCTTACGCTTTAGACCTCTCGCAAGACGATAATTCCGACTGGATTTCAGAATTATCATGGAACACAACCTATTTTTGGAGAGTCAAGGTGAAAGATAGCGACGGCAATTGGTCGGACTGGACAAACTCCGATCAGTTTAAGACGCCCTTTCACGCTTATCCTTGGCCCGATTTTAATTGGGCGCCGGCAGAGCCCAGCCAAGGAGAGGTTGTGATTTTTAACCCAGATGCCAGTGTTCTGTATGGCGGCACTTCTGTTTCCAGCTATCTTTGGACTATTACCCAAGGCGAGGCCGTTTTTGTTGACGAAACAGGAACTGCGTCGCGCTATCCTCATATAATTTTTGATACCACCGACAATCAAATGCGCTTAAGAATTACCGATTCCGACGGTTATTCCTGCCAGACCTCCACTAAAACCGTAACAGTTCACCTTCCTCTGCCCGAATATGAAGAAGCCCCTCCGTCTACATGGCTTAATCTGATTTTAGCAATTGTTGACGGAGCTCTTAAAAGTTTCTTTTCCTTTTTGACAAGCTGGCAAAAATTTGCTACCCTTACTTTAAGATAATGAAATACCAAATTTATCACATTTATGAATTTATATATCCTACTGCTGACGGGTGTAGTTGCCTTATCGATAGGATCGGTTTTGGGTTACTACGCTCGCCAGTCAATTGCCAAGAAGCAACTGGGAACAGTCGATCAAAAGCTTCAGGAGAAGGCCCTTCAGGCGCAGAAAGAGTGTGAAGCAATCTTCGCCCAGACGAAAGAGAAAGCCGCTGCGATTTTAGACGCAGCCAAAGAGGAAGAAAATCATCTCCGTAAAAGAGTTGCTCAAACCGAGCAGCTGGTTTTAAGGCGGGAGGATATTCTTAACCAGAAGCTCATTGAGTACGATAAAAAGGAGCAGGATTTTCAAGGAAAAGTTGAAAAACTAAAAGGCGTCAAGGAGCATCTCGAGGGCTTGCAAACAGAGGCGGTTGCGGCCTTGGAAAGGATTTCTAATCTCAAAAAAGAAGAAGCCAGGGCAGAGCTGCTATCAACCTGCGAAAGGGAATCTGAGATGGACCTAGCCGAGAGGATGCGTAAATTGGAACAAGATGGAGCGGAAAAAGTGCAAAGAAGAGCCAAAGAAATGATTGCCTTAGCTATTCAAAAATGCGCCCTTTCCCAGTCGCAAGAAATCACAACCAGCACTGTTGCCCTTCCCAACGAAGAGATTAAGGGAAGAATTATAGGCAAAGAGGGTAGAAATATCAGAACTCTGGAAAAATTAACCGGAGTAGAGCTTGTGGTGGATGAGGCGCCGGAGGCGGTGATCATCTCGGGCTTTGACCCTGTCAGGCGGCAGATTGCCAAACTCGCTTTGGAAAAATTAATTCACGATGGCAGAATACAGCCGGCTAAAATTGAGGAAATAGTTGAGCAAACCCAAGAGGCAATCGTCGCGCAAGTCAAAGAAGCTGGCGATACGGCCGTCTACGATACTGGCGTGGTGGGGCTGGATCAAAAGCTTGTTCAGCTGCTGGGGCGCCTACGCTTTAGAACGAGCTATGGCCAAAATGTTTTACTGCATTCCATAGAGGTCAGCCATTTGGCCGGTGCTTTGGCCGCGGAGTTGGGGGTTAGCGTGAGAATAGCCAAAAAAGCCGGACTTCTGCACGATATTGGCAAAGCGGTTGACCATCAGGTAGAGGGCTCGCATGTAGATATCGGCATAAAGATTTTAGAGAAGTTTGGCGTGGAGAAAGAAGTGATTGACGCGATGAAATCCCATCACGAGGACTATCCGGCAGTTAGCGTTGAAGCCACAATAGTGCAGGCAGCCGACCAGATTTCCGGCGCCCGGCCCGGAGCTAGAAAAGATAGTTTGGATAATTACTTAAAGCGACTCGGAGAACTCGAGGCAATAGCCACTTCTTTTGGCGGCGTGGATAAGGCCTACGCCATTCAAGCCGGCAGGGAAATCAGGGTTTTCGTCAATCCTCATCAAGTGGACGATTTGGGCTCGCACAAAATGGCCAAAGAAATAGCTAAAAGAATCCAGGAAGAACTGCGCTACCCGGGCGAGATCAAAGTCACTCTCATCAGAGAAAACAGAGTAGTGGAGTACGCAAAGTAATAACCAATGTCACCGTAAAATACACCGGTTGAACCGGTGTATTACTTTGTTTGGTTGAAGCCAGGCTCTAACCGAGCTCGGTTAGAGCCTGGCTTCAACCAACTCGCTGCCGAACAAATATTTGACAGGGATTTTCGCCGTGCGATATAATGGGCTTAGAAACATATGGCGTTAGATAAAAACGACATTCAACAACTTCAAGAAGCGGTCACCGAAGCGATGAGTCCGTATTTTGAGGCAATCCAAAAAGATTTTAATGAAAATACCGAGCAGCATAAGCAGACATTTCAGAAATTAGATCATATAGACAAAAAACTTGACGGCGTGGTCTATCGAAAAGAATTTGAAGACCTTGAAGCCAGAGTAAAAGAATTAGAAACTTTACTCGCAGTTAAACATTAAAATACACGGGTGTCACCCGTGTATTTTTTTAGCGTGCACCGTTGTGTTAGTAATAGATTGAGTATGAGCGGGCAAGGGGAGTCGAACCCCTGTCATCAGCTTGGAAAGCTGAGGTAATGCCGTTATACGACGCCCGCCTTCGCTCGCCGAAGCGAGCTACGGCGGGCAAGCCCGCAATAAATAGTTCGCGAAGGCGAGATTGTCGGAGTACTCGGATTCGAACCGAGACTAAATCCTCCCAAAGGACTCGTGCTGCCGTTACACTATACTCCGTTAGGAGGATTTTAGCATATTTTTGTTTATTTTTCAACTTATGATACAATTATCCTAATGCCTTTTCAGGAAATTATAGACCAACTGAACTTTCCGGCCCAGTGCAAAAAATACGGCTTGCCATTGCGCAACTGCCCGCAGTTCCTTTTTTTAATTATGGGCGGCGCAATCGGCGTTACCGCTCTGGTAACTTATAACTTGGGCACTCGCTATTTCGTTGACCCAAATACCGTTGCCCTGATAGTAATGTTTCTAACGGTTTTGCTCTTTACCATCAGTTTTTCGATTATCCGCAGCTTGGAAAGAATTGCCGAAGCCAACAGAATGAAATCAGAGTTTATTAGTATCGTATCGCATCAATTGCGTTCGCCTCTCTCCAATTTAAAATGGTCAACCGAGCTTTTATCGTCTGGCCGGCTGGGAGAAATACCGAGAAAGCAGGGAGAATATCTGCAAATTATTGAAGAAAATATTATCCGGATGGGCGAGTTGGTTTCCGACTTACTGATGGTCTCCCGCATAGAGCAGGGGAAACTGCCCCTGGAGAAGACAACTTTTTCTCTGGTTGATGTTGCCGAGCAGATAATTAATAAAATTAAGCCATTCGCGCAGGCGTCAAATGTTGAAATTATCTTTGAAGCGCAGCCCAATCTCAAGCCGGTGTTCGCCGACCTGTCGCAGACCAAATCAGCCATAGAAAATCTTTTAGATAATGCGGTTAGATATACAAAAGCGCGGGGCCAAGTTAAAATAAAAATCGAACAGCGCAGGGGGGGACTGCTTTTCATGATTAAAGATAGCGGCGTTGGAATTCCTACAAATGACCAGAAGCACATTTTTCAGAAATTTTTCAGGTCGGCGAATGTTTTAAAGCATCAAACGCAGGGCTCTGGACTTGGTTTGTATATCGTGAAGTCCATTATTGAAAAATCCGGAGGACGGATTTGGTTCAACTCGAGAGAGGGAGAGGGGACAACTTTTTGGTTTACGCTTCCCGCAGAAAAGGGCGAGGCAAATGGTCGAAAATAACATTCTAACATATAAACATATAAAGATTATGAAAAAGATATTATTCATCGAAGACGAATCGGCCCTTCAAAAGACCTTTTCCGAAGTGCTGACCCAAGAGGGCTACCAAATGTTAAGCGCGCTTGATGGCGAAGAAGGGCTTAGGACGGCTAAAAGCGCAAAGCCCGACTTGATACTTTTGGACTTGATTCTCCCAAAGCTCCACGGCTTTGAGGTTTTGAAGGCCCTAAAAGAAGATCCGGCGACTAAAGATATCCCTATTATTGTCTTGACTAACCTTGAATCAACCAGCGACGTTGAAAAGGCATTGGAATTAGGCGCCACCACTTATCTTGTTAAAGCAAGCTACGACCTGGAAGACGTGGTCAAAAAAGTAAAAGACGCTCTTAACGAGTAAATTACATGAGGGTAGAACCCCAACAATTAAAGGCCTTCCTGCTGGATGCCAAATTGGTTTCCGAAAAGGAATTCGAAGGAGCCCTTAAAAAAGCCCAAAAAGCCAACCAGAGGGTAGGAGATGTTTTGGTTGCCGACGGTTTCATCCGGCACGAAGACCTGATTAAAACGGAGGCCTATATTTTAGGCATACCCTTTGTTAATTTGGAAAAGGAAATAATCCCGCCCGATATCCTCAAAATAATTCCCGAGCCAATCGCCAAGAGCCACAACATAGTGGCCTATAGAAAGGAAGGCGAGAATCTTCAAGTGGCCATGCTTGACCCCGACGATTTAAGGACCATTGATTTTATTAGAAAAAAAGCCAATTTAAAGATTCAGCCGCGACTCACGTCTCCCGCAGGCATGAAGCAGGCCCTTAAGCAATATCAAAAAACATTAGAAGCCGAATTTGGTGAAATCATACAGAAAGAGGCAAAAGGCATAAAATCAATTAAGGCGGAAGCGTTTGCCGAAGAGGGCGAAGAGAAGGAGAAGTTGGCAAAACAGGCGCAAGAGCTGCCAGTCATAAAAATCGTGGATACTCTGATAAAGCACGCTATTTTAGGACGCGCTTCTGATATCCATATTGAGCCCACAGAAAGAGAGGTTGTAGTGAGATACAGAATTGATGGTGTCTTGCACGACGCCATGACTTTGCCAAAGCAAGTGAGCTCTGGCATAGTGGCTAGAATTAAAGTGCTATCGAACTTAAAACTCGACGAGCATCGCCTACCGCAGGATGGGAGGTTTAAAATAGAAACCGATGAATATAAGTATTCTACTCGTGTTTCTATACTGCCTGTTTTCGACGGCGAGAAAATAGTTATGCGCCTTTTGTCTGAAACAGCCAAGGCCTTTACGCTTGAAGAGCTTGGACTGCGGGGAAGCGCCTTGGAAGCAATTCAGGACAATCTTAAAAAGCCGGTTGGCATGGTATTGGTGACCGGCCCCACCGGTTCTGGTAAGACCACATCTTTGTATTCTATGATGGAAATTCTCAACGAGCCCGGCGTGAATATATCCACCATCGAAGATCCAATTGAATACAGGATGCCAAGAATTAATCAGACGCAGGTTCTGCCAAAAATAGGGCTAACTTTTGCCAATGGTCTGCGATCGCTGGTCAGGCAAGACCCCGACATTATTATGGTTGGAGAAATCAGAGACAACGAAACCGCGGGGCTTGCCATTAACGCCGCTCTAACAGGACATTTGGTGCTTTCTACCTTGCATACCACCAATGCGGCTGGCGCCATCCCGCGGCTAATTGATATGCAGGCCGAGCCGTTTCTGATATCCTCAACTTTAAATGTTATTTTAGCCCAGCGGCTCGTGAGACGGCTTTGCAATAATAAAGAAAAATATTTTTTAAGCGAAGCAGATATCAAGAATATCTCAAAATATTGCGATCTGCAGAAAATTTTAGAGATATTAAAAAAAGAAAAAATAATCAAAGCAAAACAGACCTTCAAAGATATTGCGTTTTACAAGCCAAAGCCCAGTAAGGAATGCTTAGAGGGCTATAAGGGTAGAATAGGCATATACGAGGTTTTGCCGGTTACCGAAACAATAAAAGAACTGATAGTCAAGCGGGCTACCTCAAGTCAGATTCAAGCGCAGGCCGAGGCAGGGGGCATGGTCACTATGGTGGAAGACGGATTTATTAAGGCCGCCCAAGGCATGACCTCAATCGAAGAGGTCTTGAGCGCCATTGTAGAATAGGACAATATGCCCAAATATTTTTTCACTGCCAAATCGCAACGAGGTGAACCATATTCGGGCAATAGGGAAGCGAGAAATGAAAGCGAACTGGCTAAAACGCTTCGCCAAGAGGATTATGTTTTGATTTCGGCCGAACTGCGGGAAAAACCCGCAAAAGGCAAGCTGGAGATAAGTATACCCCTCACCGGAAGCATTTCTTTTCAAGAAAAGATGATGATGACGAGGAATCTTCAGGTTATGATTAGCGCCGGAGTTTCACTGCCAAAGGCGCTCAAGACCATTGTCGAGCAGTCCACCAACAAAAAATTAAAGAAGGTCTTGCAGGAAGTGGCCGAAGAAGTAATCAAGGGCAGGAGTTTTGCAGAGGCGCTGGAAAAACATTCGGGTGTGTTTTCAGAATTGTTTCGCAGTATGGTGAAAGTGGGGGAAGAAGCGGGCACTTTGGAAGAAAATCTCGGCGTGCTGAACCGGCAGATGGAAAGGGAATACGAATTAAGGTCTAAAATCCAAAGCGCCTTAATGTATCCCGCTGTGATTATTCTGGCAATGATGGGTATTGGAGTGATGATGCTGGTTGTCGTTGTTCCGAAATTAGCCGAAACATTTGAAGAATTGGAAATAGAATTACCCTTGACAACGCGGCTTGTTATCGGCGCCGGAAATTTCCTTGCTAATCAATGGTATTTAGCTATTCTGCTGGCAATCGTTTTTTTCTTCTTGTTTAGGTTGGCTCTTCAGACCAAAGCCGGCAAAAGGGCGTTGGGGGAGGTTGCCATCAAGACCCCGATTGTTGCCTCGATTGTAAAAAAGACCAATTCGGCTTACACAGTCAGGACCCTTGCCTCTTTGCTGTCGGCGGGCGTTTCTTTGATTAGGTCTTTAGAGATTATCGCCGGAGGCGTGGGTAATTTTCATTACAAGCAGGCGCTGACGCGCGCGATAGAAGAGGTGAAAAAAGGCAGCAAGCTTTCCGAGTCCCTTGCTCCACACCGCAATCTTTTTCCGCCAACCGTTATCCAGATGCTCAAGGTGGGAGAGGAAACCGGAGAGACATCGGCTATTTTGGAAAAATTAGGCGCCTTTTTTGAGGAAGAAGTGACGACCGCCACGAAGAATATGGCGTCTATCATTGAACCCATTTTAATGCTTTTTATCGGCGGAGCGGTCGGTTTTTTCGCCATTTCAATGATTCAACCAATGTATAGCATGCTAAGCGGCATCAAATGAGAAATAGTTTCACTCTTATCGAATTATTAGTTGTTATAGGAATTATATCGCTCATTTTTTTAATAGGCATTCCGGCCTTCAGGGCCTATCAGCCGTCTTTGCAGCTTTCGGGAACAGTGAGAGACCTTGTCACCGACCTGCGCTATGCCGGGCAATTGTCGGTTGATGAGCAGATTAATCACGGCATCAGATTCAACATAGCGGACAATAAATACGAAATTATTAAATTCGGAGAGAGCGAAGAAGTGCTAGAAACAAAATCGCTGCCATCGGAAGTTGATATTCAGCAAATTTCCGGCTTGAGCGGCAATCAGGTAATTTTCAACCCCTATGGGGCTGCCCAAGAATCGGGAACCGTTGCCTTTATTAACAGCCGCAACGCAACTAGCGGCGTAGATATCAGGCCTTCTGGCTTTGTAAAAGTCATCAAATGAAAAAAGAGCAAGCCGGCTTCACGTTAATAGAGATTATTATTACCACGGCGATTTTGGCCGTTGGCATTGTGGCGATTTTGAATATGTTTCCGCTGGGCATACAAATAGCCGGCTTTAGTCAAAAGACGACCGCGGCTGTTTATCTTGCCCAGGAGAAAATAGAGAATCAAATTTCCCGGGCATATGCTGATTTGTCGGTCTCTGAAATCACCGAGGACTACGGAACAATTTCCGAGTTTCAGGGTTACAAACGTCTTACCAGCGTTGTTTGCCTTGACGCCTCCGACCTTTCGACAGCCGCATGCGATTACGACTTAGTCAACGACCCCTATCCAATGAAAAAGGTTAATGTTGATGTCTCTTGGCGTTCGTCTTTCGGCGGCGAAGAGAAAATAAATTTAAGCAGTATAGTGAGTAGAAGATAAATGATGCCGCAAATTATAAAAAACAAAAATGCTTTTACGCTTCCCGAAACCCTGATGGCAATATCTGTGGTTTTTTTGGTGCTCGGCGCCATTCTTTTGGCTTTTAATTTCAGCCAAAGGGTTTATAGGGGAGGGGAAGCCGGAGCTGAAATTACCCAAAACGGCAGGGTCTTGCTGGAGCGGCTGACGCGAGAGATAAGGCAGGCAAGGGAAATTGTCACCGAGCTTCCCTTGGCCGAGTCCCAGGCCACAAGCACGCTGATGTTTGAAGACGGGCACCTATCGGTTCCTTATCATTATATTCGCTACTTGCGCGACGAGAGCGCGTCCCAAATTAAACGAGAAGTCATCGGCTTTTATTTTTCTAACGATCCTGAACAGACCTTGGTTTCTTATGATGCCTTGCCCCCGCCCGGCCAAATACTAGAGAACAAATCTCTGGAACCATCCCAAGTGGTCGGAGAATTTGTCAGCCAATTGAATTTTTGGAGCAATGGCGTGGTTTATCTCGGACTATTACTCGAAAAAGGCGAACAAAATATCCACTTAAAAACATCGGTGTTCGGCCGAAATTTTTAATATGTTAGTTGTTGAAAATAAAGGCCTGCCTGCGCAGGCAGGGGTTATCGTGATTATTGCGACTTTGGCGCTGGCTGTTATTTTGCTGCTCGGCAGTTATTTTCTTACTTTTACTCTAACCGAATCAAGAATCGCCAGAAGCCAGGAAGTCGCCACTAAAACCTATTATTTAAGCGAAGCGGGAATCAATGAGGCCATCTGGAAACTTAAAAATGATCCTATCTGGAAGAATTCTTTTGAAGAAAGCCCGGGTTGTGATAGTTGGGGCGCTTCTTTTAGCCGGAGTTACGAGGCCGACTCTGCCACCGAGGTATCTATTCAGAATAACCGTTGCGCTGAAGGAGAAATTATTGCCACCTCTACGATTGCTCTTGGCCCCGGAAAAACCGCTCAAAGGGTAATCAGGGTTGGCGTTTTGAAGGCCCTGGGATCTTTAACCGTAGACAGCCCTGTTTTTGCCGGAGCGCCCAGCGGCGAGAGCACAATTCAGGCCAGCAATCTGAACGTTAATTCGGGCAACATGTTTGTCAACAATGCTCTGAAAATTCAGCTTTGGAGCAACGTGAATGTGGATGGAAAGGTCTTGACCGTAGGGAATTTGCTTGTCTCTGATTCAAGCAGTTTGGACTCGGAGGCCGAGTGCTCTCAAAACATCTGCAATACCACTTCCACGTGCGGCTGTCTTGATTCCCAGGAATTTAGCGAGTGCACCAATAACGGTTGCGCCCATGTTCCAGTTGAAATAACAGCCATTGATTTTAATTCCAATGACCCTGCTTCTTATAAAAACAAGGCGCAGGCCGCCCAAGATCAAGGCCAGTGCAGTATCTTAGGCAAGGATTTTTTGGATAATCCGGTATTGACGAGCAATCAGTGCATTTTTTCAGAAAACGAATTTGAGGACCTTCTCTGGCAAGTGGGCCAGAACGGGAAGCTAATCCTCGAGCATATGACGAACGGAAGCGTTGTCTCAACCTATTACGTTGAGGGTAAAATTGACCTGGCGGGCGGCAGGGCGCTTGAAATTAACGGGGCGCTAATCGCTGAAAGAACGGTTAATATTGGCGAGAAATCAAAGTGGGGCGACGATTTCGGATTCAATCATATTACTATTAATGATCCCGGGGTCGGTTTTCCCTCGGGCTTGATCAGCCAGGGCAAGATAAATTTCGGTCCCTATTCTTCATTTCAGGAAACAAATATCACGGGGCTGATTTATGCCGAAGACGAAATCAGAATGAATAGCTTGCCCCTCGCTTTCAACATTACGGGGGGTATTATTGCTAGAAAGTTTTCTCTTACTAGCGCCTGGGCCCCCCTGAATCTTTATCTAGATAATGATATAATTCGAGAAGGGGTATGGGGAGGCAGTCAGCCGCCGGGCGGCGAGGGCTTGCCCTACTCTCAGATTGTTACCATTGAGCATTGGGAAGAAAGTTATTAAAATGCTGGACTACTTAAATCTAAAACCGCAGGCCTTTGGATTGGACATCTCTGATTTTTCTTTGAAAATTATTAAGCTCGAAAAGAGGGGCGGTCTTATGGCCCTTGCTTCTTTTGGCGAAAAAACAATAAAACCCGGAATAATAGAGGAGGGAGAAATTAAAGACGGCGAGGCGCTGACAGAAATTTTGAGAGAGGCCTGCAAAGAGGTTCAAGGGAAAAGATTAAACACAAAATATGTGGTCGCTTCTTTGCCGGAGGAACGGGCCTTTTTACAGGTCATTCAAATGCCCAAGATGAAAGAAGACGAACTTAAAAAGGCCATCCGCTTCGAAGCCGAAAATTATGTACCCCTGCCCATTGATAATGTCTATCTCGATTCCCAGATTGTAACTCCAATTGTAAACCATTTGGACCATCTCGATGCTTTAATCACCGCTTTGCCTCAAAAAACCGTTGACCCTTACGTGACAGTCCTGAAGCGCTCGGGGCTGAAACCGTTGGTTTTGGAAATGGAGTCGCAAGCTATATCACGGGCGCTGATTGCGGGAGGCGCGACTACGAAGTCCGTTCTATTAATTGATATGGGGGCGAGCAATACGCGACTAAGCATTTTCGCCGGACATTCGTTAAGATTCACTTCGTCCATTGCTTTTGCCTGTCGCAAGCTCACCGAGACCATCGCCGAAGCATTGAAAATTAGCTTTCAACAGGCCGAAAAACTAAAAATTCAAGAAGGGCTTGATGGCCAAGAAATCTTAAAACCGATTTTGACTGAATTAGCCGCGACAATCGAAAAGCATTTAGAGTATTATCAGGGTTATGCCGCCCATGAGCATCTTCCGTCTACGGGCAAAGAAATAGAAAAAATAATTCTCTCTGGCGGAGGCGCCAACTTAAAGGGCCTAAGCGAATTTTTATCAGCGAGATTAAAACTGCCCGTGGAACTCGGCAATCCATGGATCAATATCATGCCTAGTCCAATTAAAGAAGTGCCTGAACTGCCATATAGCGAATCATTACGGTACACTACCGCCCTGGGGCTTGCCCTGCAGGGCTTAAAATATGATTAATCTGCTGCCACCCGCAGAAAAAAGAATATTGGAAGCAGAGAATGGGTTGCGATTGGTTGTTATTTGGGGAGTTATAGCGTTGTTTGCTTTCGTTGCCCTTTTCTTAATTTTGCTTTCAATAAAGTTTTATGTTTCGGGCATGGTTGATGCCCGGGAAATTTTGGTACGACTGGAGGAAGAAAGGTTCGCGGGTTCGCAAGCGCAGGATTTAACAGATGAGATAGGGGCTATTAATGCAGAAATTAACCGCCTTGAATTTTTTTATCAAAACCAAATAAGTTTTAGCGGCGCCCTGTCGCTCGTGGCTGCCGCCATGCCTAATCAAGCGCGGTTAAATACTCTTTATTTTAACATCCAAAACGAGGATGGAGAGCAGACGCTAAAAAGTTCTTTAACCGGCTATGCGCCCGTCCGAGAAGCGCTTTTTGTTCTGAAAAAAAATTTGGGAGACGAGTCCGGTTTCAGAGATATTGATTTTCCTCCGTCGAACTGGGTGAAGCCGGCAGATATCAATTTTTCGGTAACCTTTAATATCAATGAGCATTGAGAATAAAACCAAAATAGCCGCGGGGCTGTTGGCGTTAGTGCTTGTAATTGTAGTTGTATTTTGGCTGTGGCCGTTGTTCTCTCAAATCAGAGAAACAGCAGATAGTTTTATTTCGCAAAAGAATCGGCTGGCTGAACTGGAAGCCAAGAAGGAGAATCTCGAGGTATTTGCAGCCAATAGGGAAACGTATCGGGACAGCTTGGAGCGCATAGATAATCTTTTTGTTAATTCGAGGGAACCCATCGGCTTTATAGAATTCCTTGAGAAAGAAGCTGGTTTAGCGGGCATCTCCATCGAAATCACTCCGGTCTCCCCGCAGAAAATAGAAGGAGATCCCTGGGAGTCAATGAACTTTCGGCTGCTGCTGGAGGGTGATTTTTCAGATGTTGCGCGATTTTTAGAGGCGCTCGAATACGGCGATTACCTGTTGCAGCCCTTGAATTTGAGCATCAGTAGAATGGAAAAAAACGAAGATAAAGTTAGTGCAACCCTAAACATAAAAGTTTATTCAAAATGACGCCAATCAAAAGCGAACAAATTAAAAGATACGGCGCCTTTTTTCAGAAACTGCCATGGTTGGCGGGGGAGCGGTTGTTTCTATCGATGCTTGTTTCTACCTTAGCGATGGCGATTGTTGGAATTATAATTTTTTATCAGTACGCTGTGCAGGCGCCAAAAGCCGAGCCACAAATAAAGAAGGAGGTTATTAGGTTTCAAGGGGGCCGTTTCTCCGACTTGATGGCGAGGTGGGAACAAAGACAATCCCAATTCAATGCGGCCTTAGAAAGTGAATACCCCGATCCTTTTTAATAATCTTGATATTCTTGCAAATTTGAGTATAATCAGAATGTAAAGTCCCCGTAGTTCAACGGATAGAATAGGACCCTTCTAAGGTCTAGATCGAGGTTCGATTCCTCGCGGGGACACCCGCTAAGATATATGGTGGCTATGGTGTAATGGCAGCACTAGAGTTTGTGGAACTCTCAGAGGCGGTTCGAGTCCGCTTAGCCACCCATTTATTTTCTTTCGGTAAGGATTGCTTTGAGCGTTAGTTCTTGGCCTTTTCTTATTACTTTACAGCTCACCGAGTCGCCGATTTTTTGTTTTTGCAGAATTTCTTCTAAAGGATTTTTTGTGGAAATTTGCTGATTTGCTATTTCTAGTATTACGTCGCCTTCTTTAATGCCCGCCCTATCGGCAGCGCCGCCGGGCACTACGGCTTGGCCGCCCGGCGCCGGTTCGGAAATCACCAACGCTCCTCGATCAACCGACAGCTTGAATTTTTCTTGAAGTTCCTTGTCTAATATAACATATCTCAAGCCCAGGAATGGGTGCCTGATTCTGCCGAATTTTTTTAGATCTTGCAGGTCCTTTTTTGCATTGTTGATGGGCAGAGCAAAGCCGATATTTTCAGCCATAAAAACCATGGCCGTGTTGATGCCGATAACTCTTCCCTCAATATCAATTAAAGGGCCTCCGGAATTTCCCGGATTTATGGCGGCATCGGTTTGAATCAGTCCCCGCAGTTTCGTCATTCTTTTCGTGATGACATCGCCGGCGCTGATTTCTCGGGAAAGTCCCGATACGACTCCCACCGAAACAGTGTTCAAAAAGTTTCCCAGAGCGTTGCCTATAGCAATGGCTGTTTGCCCCAACTCCAACTTGGAAGAATCGCCGAGCGCGAGCGCAGGCAGATTTTTTTCTTTTATTTTCAATATGGCCACATCATTGATCGGGTCGCGAGCTACTACCTCTGCGGAATATTTTTTTTCTTCATTGAGCACTACCGTATATTCCGCCAGAGAATCAGCCACGACATGGCGATTGGTGATGATAATCCCCGAAGATTCCACGATGAACCCAGAACCGCCGCCGATCTGAATCTTTTTCTTCCCCTTGGGCACCATGAAAGGAAAGGGCAGGGGGGCGCCGAAAGGGTTTTCTTCTTGTTGTGGCATCAGGCCGTAAGGCGTTTCAAAAACAGGCAGAAGCTTTGAAACAATTACGCTGACAACGCTGGGCAAAACCTTTTTGACCACGCCCGGGATTGGTGAATTTTTCATATATTTTTCCATAGGAATTATATTATAGTTATATTTTAACATTTTAGCACGACCTTGCCCTGAGGTAAAATTTTTGTTAATATCCCTATAGTCCGCCCCTGTCGTTCAATGGATAGGACGGAGGTTTCCTAAACCTTAAATCCAGGTTCGACTCCTGGTGGGGGCACTCCATATTATGGGCCCATGGCGCAGTTGGTAGCGCGCCTGCATGGCATGCAGGAGGTCGAGGGTTCGAGTCCCTCTGGGTCCACCAAAGTTTTATGAACCTCAAGCTCATATTCAAATATTACTGGCCGCATCTGAAGAAATACAAAAAGAGCAACTTGCTCGTGTTTGTTTCTTACGGCATTGCGGTGGCTGGGTCGAGCATCATAGCTCCGCTTTTGTATAAGCGGATTATTGACGTCGTGACAACGACAGGGGTCCCGGCCGAAGCGTCAAGCGTATTGATTAATACTTTGCTTATGCTTGGCGCTGTTTTGCTGTTTTACAATTTTTTCTATCGTTTGGCCGACCTTGCCATGTCTTACGCGCAAAGCCGTATGCTGAAAGGCATCGCCGATGACGCTTTTAGCAGAATTGTGCGCCATTCGTATGAATTTTTTTCCAACGTATTCACCGGCGGCCTTGTCGCTAAAGTTAGAAGGCATGTCAACGCTTTTGAGACAATTCACGACCAGATTGTTTTCGCCGGTTGGATGAACGGCCTGCGGCTTGTTTTTGCTTTCGCGGTGCTGACTTATTTTTCCAAAATACTCGGAGCAATCTTACTCATTTGGTTGATACTTTACATCGGCCTTACGGCTTTATTTGTAAAGAAAAAATTTAAAAAGGACCTATTAACGGCAGAGGCAAATTCTAAGACCACGGGTGTTTTGGCCGACGCCATAACCAATATTTTGAATATAAAAATGTTTGCTTCGCAGAGAAAGGAAATTTCTTATTTTGCTCATGTTACGCATAAGGAAGAAAAGAACCGCCGTAATGCGTGGTATTTCGGGAATTTGCAGGGCGCTTTTCAGGGGTATTTTATCGCTTTCTTTGAATTTGGCGGTATTTTCGCCGCTGTGTATCTCTGGCTGCAGGGGGCGATTTCGGCTGGTACGATTATTTTAATGCAAATATATATTTTCACGGCCTTTGAAGTCGTTTGGAATATCGGCCGAAATCTTACGCGAGTTATGACCGCTTTAGCCGAAGCAAAAGAGATGGTTGATATTTTTGAAAAGCCGATTAGCGTGAGCGATCCCGAATGTCCGGAAGAATGCCGCATCAGCAAGGGCGCGATAGAAATCAATGAAGTATCATTCACTTATGGCAAGGGAGCCAAGGTCTTCCATGATTTTTCGTTGCGTATTGAGGCGGGGGAGAGGGTCGGCTTGGTTGGTCCCTCGGGAGCGGGCAAGTCCACTGTCACAAAATTGCTTTTGCGTTTCGCGGATGTGCAGAGGGGCGAGATTTTGATTGACGGCCAGAAGATAACCAACATTCAGCAAGATGATTTAAGAAGGCAAATTGCCTATGTGCCTCAAGACCCGATTTTATTCCACCGCTCGCTAATGGAAAATATCCGCTACGCGCGGCCCGAGGCCTCGGACAAAGAAGTCATTGAGGCGGCGAAACTCGCCCACGCCCATGAGTTTATTTCGGCCTTGCCGCAGGGTTATGATACCCTTGTTGGCGAGAGAGGTATTAAGCTTTCCGGCGGCGAGCGTCAGCGGGTAGCCATAGCCCGTTCTCTCTTAAAAGACGCCCCCATTCTTTTATTGGACGAAGCAACTTCGTCGTTGGATAGCGAAAGCGAGATGTTTATTCAAGATGCTCTTGCCAAGCTGATGAAGAATCGCACTACCTTAGTTATTGCGCACCGGCTTTCAACCATTATGCAAATGGATCGCATCGTGGTTATTGAAAACGGCAAAATCGTTGAGCAGGGCAAGCACAGAGAACTGCTCAAGGCAAAGAAAGGGAGATACCAGCGGCTTTGGGAAATTCAAGCCGGCGGCTTCGCCTAATTTAGAAATTAAAATTTCGGGCTATGCCGCCGATCACCGGCAACTCTTTCATTTTGCCCGAAGCCGCATTGACGATTCCAATAGCGGTCATAGCCAAGTTAAACAGCCAAATTACCGGCGCGATAAACCATAGAAATTGCACGAGGAAGAGTGCGCCTAACTCAAAAATTATAAGAACCAAACCCTGCTTAATATGAAACTTAACAAAAGGGTCGTTTTTGGCTTCGGTTAGAAAGGGCACTAAAATAAGAATGCCCAGATAAGCCAATATCGCTATTCTGTTGTGGCTTGAACTGCCCGTAGGCGGCGGAGTTGGCGCTTGCGGCTGGGTTGGAATTTGATTTGTCTCCATATGTTTTTAAGTTAGTTATTATAATAAACTTATTATACCACATTCTTGGGCACAAGATTAGGTTATGGCTTACGCAGGTGTGCAAAACTATTCGGGCGCTTTTCCGCGGTATGCTCTATAATAAAGATAAGATAAGTAATATAAATAATTAAAAACATGGATATGCAAAACACGGGGTCCTCCAAATTAAAGTTGATAGTCATTATCGTCGTGATATTTATCGTTGGCACTGCGGCTGTTTCGTATCTGATGCCGCAAGTCATTTTTTTTAAAATCTTTGGATCAAAAGGAACGTTCAATCCCGTAACTAATACAGTCAACATTAAAGACGAAGATCAGCAAGCAAGCGCCGGACAGGGAGCTCAGCTTGTGCCTGATTTTCCATCCGATATTCCCCAATATCCCGCTGCTAAAGTTGTTTTTTCTTCGTCGAGTAAAAATGACGGCATAAGAACAATTTGGCTGGTTTCGGGCAGTGACCAGTTGTCTAAAGTTATTGATTTTTACAAAGCAGAAATGATTAAAAATGGCTGGGCCCAAACCGAATTCGTTGATCATGCAGTAGGTGCTCAATTCAAGTATAAGAAAGACAAAAGAACAGCAACCGTGTTGGTTATTTTAGACCCGAAAAAAGACGAAATAGCGATAGACGCAATAATTCAGTAAAACAATAATTAATGTTTGTGATATATTATAGTGTAATGTTCAAATAATAAGTTAGATTAAAATAAAAATATGAATTTTAAATATCTCAAAAAAAATATCCCGACATCAACAAGTATAATGGCTATTATTATCACAGCGGTTTTTTTCCTGGGTATTTTTGGTTGGCAGCAAGGCCTGATAACGGAATCAAAAAAATCTACGTTAAGCCCTGCGCCAACTTCCGACACTACAACTAAAGATCTTCCGGCGGTGGTAGCGTCAGCCAGGCAAGACTTGGCAGCAACTCTCAAGGTAGACGCATCGCAGATTATTGTCGAAGAGTTATCAGGTCAGTGGTGGAGTGATAGTTCTTTGGGTTGTCCGAAAGAGGGAGAATTTTATACACAAGCTATAGAATCTGGTCAGAAGGTGGTTTTTCTTTATCAGCAAAAAAAATATGAATATCATACGGATGCCGCGCGAAGGTTTGTTTTCTGCGAATCAAAATAATAACTAATTATAATTAAATTAAAAAATATGGAACCAAATCAAACATCGCAAACGCCGCAAGCGCCTGCATCCACACCGCAGGGCCAGAACTCCAATATGTGGATGGCCATTATATCCTATCTTAGCATTTTAGTTATCATCCCTTTGGCCATGAATAAAAATGATTAATTTTTAAATGTTGCTTTGCCCCAAATGCCAATCTCAGAATTCTGATCACTCCAGGTTCTGCATTAAGTGCGGTGAGATTTTTAATGTATCAACGCCTGAAGCGCCGAAAACACTAAGTCAACAGCAGATTTCCGGAATAGGCAGAAAGAAAAAGATAATACTTGCTACGATAACAATCGCTTTGTTGTTTCTAACAACGATTTTTTTTATTAAAAACAAAGAAAAATTTCAGCCTCATGTTGTTAATATTCCCATAACAAGAGAGACAGTGAATGCTTACGGTCAAAAACCTGTTGCCGGCGAGGACTTTGAAAAAGGAACAATAATCTTCGGATTAAAAACAGGGAAGTTAACGGCAGATGGAAAGCCAGTTCAGACGGAAGCGGAGATTAAAATTTTAGATAAAACAAATCCTTCTTCTTTGCTTGATATTTTCACAAATTATCAGGCAACCAGCTTGATGAGGCCCTTTGCCGACAACGAAGTATTGGGAAATGTCTATCTTCTCAAAATGTCGGAAAACACCGATATTTTGGCATTAATGACCGACTTGCAAAAAGACCCAAATATCCAATTTGCCGAACCTAACTATTACGCGCAAGCCACTGATTATACCCCCAACGATCCTTACTTTTCTTCAAAAGGTTCTTGGGGACAGGATTATGATGATTTGTGGAATTTAAAGCAAATTGGTATGCCCAAAGCATGGGAAATTACAAAAGGCGATCCAAGCGTGACGGTTGCTGTGATAGATACTGGCGTTGATCACTTAAGCCCGGACTTGGAAGGAAATGTAATAGAAGGATGGAGCGGCCCTCTAGGTCCTCTAAAACACGGTTTTACGGGCGATTGTGATGCGCACGGAACTCATGTAGCTGGTATCATTGCAGCACGCGATGACGATTTTGGCATAATCGGAGTTGCTCCAAAAGTAAAAATTATGCCGCTTACCTTACATCCTTGTCCCAAAATACCGCCGGACAAACTTTACCCATTTAAAATCCCCACAGAATCTGGAGAAAGCCCCAACCCCGCACTGATCTTCGTGTTAGATCTTTTATCACGTGTTTGGAGTGAATTTACCGCGCTCGATGTTGCAAATTTGGCTTTTCATGCATTAGGTGACAATGCAAAAATTATCAACTTTAGTCAGGAAATATCTTTTGGTTCTCATGTAATGAACGCAACAGTAAGTAAATTGGTTAGCTCTGATAATGTAGTTTTCGTCGCTGCAGCGGGAAATAGCGGTGCCCGCATTACTGACCAAGCTCCCGCAAATAATTCTGATGCAATTGTGGTTTCCGCGGTTGGTAACGATGATAATTTTACTGGTTATTCTAACTTTGGTTCCGCTATAACAGTAGCTGCGCCCGGAGGAGGCCCCATATCAATGAACCTTCTTTCTACAGGCTCAACTCAAATGGATCTTAATACTCTTGTTTTTTTAGGTGTCAGCTATAAAGTTGACGATAATCATATTCTTATGGCTGGCACATCTATGGCTGCTCCTCATGTGGCCGGACTGGCTGCGTTGGTTAAATCATTACATCCTGCCTGGAATAATAAAAAAATCCGCTGCGCCATAATTCAAGGAGCCGATGACAAAGGAGATCCGGGATGGGACGAAAAATACGGTTTTGGCAGAATCAATGCTTACAAAACACTGCTGTTGGAAGATGTTAGTGAAGATTGTCTGCCAATCGCTGAAATTTCAGATCCTGTTATAAATGCAGGAGTTGATCTTGCCGACCCTATTGCCATTAAAGGCACTGCCAGCGCATCCGAACTTGAAAATTATAAAGTAGAATACCTTGCCGAAGGCGCTGATCCACAAAATGGCTGGCAAACAATTGCCCAAAGTTCACAAAGAGTGATCAAAGGGGATTTGGGTATGTGGAACGCAAGCAATCTCAAGGAAGGAAATTATCAAATTCGCTTAACGGTTTTTGCTAAAATTAGTTTACCGATTTTTAATGCCTTTGGTTTGACGCCAAATTTTTCCAAAACGGGGGATAAAGCCGTCCGCGAGATTTCGGTTTATCTTTATAAACCTCAAAAAGAGACTCAAGACGAAGCCCAAAAAATCACTTGCGGCGAAGCAGGCAATGAATGTTCTTCTGACAGCGATTGCCAGTCCGGTTTGATATGCAATTCTGTAACAAAAAGATGCGGTGAGGGCTTATCGGGTAATTTTTGTCTGACCGATTCAGGATGTCAAAATGATTTGGAATGCGTCAATTATCTTTGCAATGATGGGGGAGTTGGAGCGCAATGTGATATTGTAAGTATACTTCAAGGGAAACCTCTAGACACCTGTGACCCTGGTTTATTTTGTTCAGTAAACGGCGTTTGTGGGTATAAGGGATCTGCTGACATAAAGAACCAAGAGGATAATTATTGCGGCCTCGACGACGAATTTGGCCCTTGCAGAGAGGGCACTGTTTGCGCGCTAAAAGTAACCGACCCTTTGTTAAAAACAAAAGGTTCTTGTAGCGAAGGCAAGCAGGGATATTGGTGCGCTGAAGATGGTGATTGCCAACAGGACCTGAAATGTATTGGCAATCCAAAGGTTACATATCAAAATAGAATCTTTGGAGTATGCAGCAAAGGAGGCATCAATGACTTTTGCCAGAATGATTCATGCCAACCCGGGTTAAGATGCGAAGTCCTTCCCATCTCTGATACTGCTCTTCGTGGCGGCAGGAGAACAGATATTGGCATCTGCGTAAAAGATTGCGTAAAATAATAAAATAATCAAAATAATATGAAGAAAATATTTTTATCTAAACGTATCAAGTTAATCGGACTGGTTTTTCTCGCGCTTGCCGTTGCGCTTTTATATTCTTTGTTCAAAAATGGTTCTTTAAGCGATATTCAGATTATCGATCCTCTAAAACCAGAGCCAAAACTTCCGGATTTCTATTCATGCGGCACAGACGCTGATTGTGTTTGGGTTAATGCCGACGGTTGCGGGTGTAGCGCTGGGGGCACAGCCACGGCAATTAACGGAAAATATATCAATGAGTGGAATCTTCGGTTTCCTAAAACATTTTGTCCTGCTGTAATATCAATGGATTGGACTTGCATAAACTCGGAACCGAAATGCAGTAATAATCGGTGTATTCTCATAGAAGGAGAGAAACAGTTTTAACAGCCATTAAACCTCGTTCAGCGGACTTGCCAGCGAGCGGGCGGTTTGGTAACATATTCTCATATGTCGCATTGTTGCCGCCATCATAATTGCATAGAGGAGTTAAAAGCTGACCACGAAATCATTCTGGCCGAATTGGTCAAATTGGAAGCAGACCCGGCTGGCTACGCCAAGGAGTTTTTGAAGTTTACCGCAAACTTTGCCGAGCCGCATCACCACAAAGAGGAAGAAGTGCTGTTTCCTGCTTTGGAGAGAAAGGGTATTCCCAACCAAGGCGGTCCTATCGGCGTTATGTTGATGGAGCACGAGACAAAGAGGGGATATGTGAAGGAGTTAGCCGCCGGCAAAATAGAAGCGGCCGCTAATATTATTTCTCTTCTTAGAGAGCATATCGCCAAAGAGAACGACATTCTGTATCCGTTGGCCCAGCAGGTTCTGTCGGAAGAAGAATTGGCCGCCATGGCAGATCGCTGTGAGGCCATAGGGAAGGGATAGTTCTTTGACAACAAAAGGGAGGGCGCAAGATGAGACTCGGTAAGTTTTCCCATCTTTTTCTGTGGCTTTTTTTCTCCGGCCTTTTCTTGGTGGGAATGGCCGGCGCTTTAGTTTCTGGTTACTGGCAAAAGATACCAGAGCTTGATAAAACTTACATCAGTTTCCTGATTATTTTGGTATTCATGATTGGCTGGGCGTTTTCCCTAATCGACATAATCTGGATCACGAAACTTATTTCCAGTTACCGCTCAGCTGACTTCGAGATGATTGTTGCAAGAAAAGAAGAAAGATCTTATTTTTTTAGTCGGACGCTTGTTGCTCTGGGCTTCATGGGCACATTAGTGGGCATTTTGATGGTCACCATTTCTCTCGGCACCCTGCTTTCGTCAGAGGAAGAAATAGCGGTTATAAGGGTCTATATTCAGGGAGCCCTCGGCGGCATGAGCACTGCTTTTCTCACCACCATAATTGGCTTGGTCGGCTCGGTTTTTTTGGAACTTTTGCACTTGATATTCAAGAGCACCTGTTTGAATCTATTATCTAAATGGGAGCGGCACAATGAAGATAGCGGGCAATAACCAAGATTCTCCTTTTCGCTTTGTTGATCCGCCGCTTTCCATCGCTTTTTTCTTTATCATGCTTGTCTTACTGCTTTCATTATTGCCCGTATCAAAAGAAAAACCCGCAAAGCCCGATCTCCCGGTTCCAGGCGGCTTAATGGTCACGATTGAATGGCCACCGGATTATTCTCAGGATATTGACCTTTGGGTTGAAGGGCCCGATGGCCAGCCGGTAGGGTATTCGCACAAAGGGAGCTCAATTTTTTCCTATCTGCGCGACGATCTTGGCGCCGGTACTTACGAGAACTTTAATTATGAATTCGCATTGGGCCGCGATTTAACAGAAGGAGAGTATATTATTAATCTTCATTTCTACGCCTACCACAGCGGCACAGGAGATGTGCCCGTAGGAGTAACCGTAATCTTATATTCCCCAACGGGCGTTTCCATGGTTTTTAAGGGAACCATTGCCATGAATGCAGTTGGCCAAGAATTGACTGCGGTGCACTTCCGGCTAGATGATGCCCATAACTTGGTTCCCGGCAGCGCTAATAATAGTTTTATTGCAGTTCGTAACAAAAAAAAGTTCAGATAAAACCCCTGTAATAGTTATTAACAGGGGTTTTTGATTATTGTTCTGATTTGGGCGGGAGGGGCTCCGGCGGTTGGGGATGGATAGATGGCTCAAGTTCGCCCTCTTCATTTTTTTCCATTTTGAGGCGCATCCCTTGACCACCCCCCAAGGCCTCCCTCATTTTTTTTAGAAAAGGATCGGAGGGATCTATGCGGTAGAAGCGAATGCCTTGTTTTGGCGGATTTTCTATTTTTTCAGCAATCAAATAAACTTTATTATCTTGGGTATTTTCAGCTATCCAAAATATCTCATACTCGCCTTCTTGAAATTCTATAATAGGTTTGCCTAAGTTTTCCTTTGCTTCGAGATGGGCGCCGTAGAGCCCATAACCCACGGCGGCTGAAGCCAGCAAAGTAAAGATAAACATCGCAATAACGCCTAAACTTCTTTTTTGAGACATACCAGAAAGGAATATAAAGAATACGGCAGAAACAGCGCCAGCGGCTGCCAAGTAAAACCATGTCTGCATTATTCGTCCTCATTTATTAAAGAATACTTCTCGTTTCGCTATGTTTACATAAATATATTGATTTTACAAGAATGCGCGCGTTTACAACTCCGGACATTTTGTTTATAATTAAAAACTGATTAGGTGGGGTGCGAGAGTGGTTGAATCGGGCAGTTTCGAAAACTGCTATACCCGCAAGGGTATCGTGGGTTCGAATCCCACCCCCACCGCAGCGTAATAAATTTTTTAAGAAAAATTTAAACGCTGCTGAAACGTAAAATTTCAGTAGAAATTTGTACGTTTCGCCTTCAATATGTTTTACGTTTATATTCTTCAAAGCTTGAAAAACAGATCGCTGTATATCGGTTATACAAACGATCTAAAGAAGAGATTTAAAGAGCACAACGACGGCAGAAGTCTTGCGACAAAACCATTCCGTCCGTATAAACTTATATTTTATGAATCTTTTCTTAATCAAAGAGACGCAAAAAACAGAGAATTATACTTGAAGTCCGGCTGGGGCTTCAGAAGCATCAAAAAGCTTTTAAAAAATTATCTAAATTAACTTATCGGCACAACCCGCTTTACCCGTCCGTAGCTTTAGCGAAGGAGGAATGACCGAGAGATAGTGGCGACCCGAGTGGCCCGCCAGTTGAACCGCTTGACAACACTTTCAGAAGAGTTAAAATTAAGTTGAACTTAAGATTAACTTTATTATTATGAAAAACTATAACCAAACCATCGTTGGCCTTAAAGAATTAAGAGAGAATACGGATACTTACATTAAAGCCGTAGAAAGGGGGAAATCTTTTGTGGTGGTTAGGAAGTCGAGACCGGTATTTAAAATATCTTCTCCGGCGGAAGCAGACGAACTATGGGAGCAGGTCATTGATTTTACCAAAATAAAGAAGGGTGGAATTAATATAGATCAACTCCTCGCCCGTCTTTAGGGATATGGATAAAGTTCAAAAAGCTTTGGGAAAACTGACCGGAAAAGAACGAAAAAAGATTAAAGAAATTCTAACTAAATTAAAAAATCGGCGGATAGAGAATCTTAACATTAAAAAATTAAAAGGCCGGGACGATGTCTTTAGAATCCGCAAGGGCAAAATAAGGATTATTTATCGAACGGATATAAAAAACAATATCTTTATTCTATCACTCGAGAGGAGAAGCGATACGACGTACTGAAGTAATAATCTGATACACGGGTGACACCCGTGTATTTGGACATCCCAAATATCAGAGCGAAAATTTCTTGTAAAATTACTGTGAATGGCGTATAATTTTGAGCAATGATGTTTTTCTCAAAAAGCAATCGAAAAGAAGGGGACTATCCCAAGGACATAATCAAGCGGCTTGAGGCGCTGGAGGGGGAAATGAGAAAGAATAAGGGCAGTTTGCAAAAGGTGGGCTTGGTGCGCTTTAATCCTTTTGGCGAGATTGGGGGGGACCAGAGTTTTTGTATTGCTGTGTTGAATGAAAATAATGATGGTTTTGTTATTACCTCGCATTACGGCAGAGAAGCCAACCGGGTCTACGCAAAACCAGTCAATCAAGGAAAGTCGCAATATCAACTTTCAACGGAAGAGAGAAAAGCAATAGACGAGGCCTTAAAAACAAACAATGGCAAATAATCTTGAACAACAAAATCAAAAGAATCTTCAGCCGCGACCGCCGGTTGTTGTTATTTTAGGGCACGTTGATCACGGAAAGTCATCTCTTTTAGAAGCAATTAAGGATTTGAAAATCACGGCCAAGGAGTCGGGAGGCATTACCCAGCACATCGGCGCCTACGAAGTTGAGCATAAAGGAAAAAGCATAACTTTTATTGATACGCCGGGCCACGAAGCATTTTCAGCCATGCGCTCTCGCGGCGCGAAAGTGGCTGATATTGCTATTTTGGTGGTGGCGGCTGAAGAAAGCGTCAAGCCGCAGACCAAAGAGGCCATTTTGCATATTAAAAAGGCCGGACTGCCTCTAATTGTCGCTATAAATAAAATCGACAAGCCCGAGGCCAATCCAGAAAAAGTTAAAAGAGATCTCGCTCAACTGGAAATTTCAGTTGAATCATTAGGAGGCAGTGTGCCAGCGGTAGGGGTGTCGGCTAAAACAGGCAAAGGCATTGAAGACCTCCTGGAGTTAATAATCTTAGTTGCAGAAATACAAAATTTTCAAGGAGATCAAGAGGGGCCCGGCGAGGGCGTGGTTATTGAGTCGTACTTGGATAGCAAAAGGGGTCCCACTGCCACTCTTTTATTGAGAGAGGGGGTTTTGAGGGTAGGCGATATTATCGCCACCCGTTCTGTTTTTGGCAAGCTCAAAATGCTTGAAAATTTTCAAGGCGACGGCGTAGAAAAAGCCACGCCTTCTATGCCGGTGGTTGTTATGGGGTTGGGGGCAGTGCCGCAGGTGGGGGAGACCTTTGAGGTTTATGAAGACATGGAAAGCGCTCAAAAATATGTTGCCCAGAAGGAAAGAAAAGAAGAAGCGGGAGAGGTTTTTGTTATAGAAGAAGGCAAAAAGGCGTTGAATATCATTCTCAAAACAGATGTGCGGGGCTCGGCAGAAGCCATAGCGGAGGGACTCAAGGAACTGCCCCAAGAAAAAGTAATTTTGAGATTGCTCAAAAGCGATGTAGGAGATATCAGTGAAACCGACGTGAAGCTGGCAAAATCCGGCAAAGCGAAAATTATCGGCTTTAGGGTGAAAACAGCGCCAACCGCCCTCGTCTTTGCAGAAAGAGAAGAAATTGCCATTAAGGCGTTTGAAATAATATATGAATTAATTCAGGAGGTCAGGCAGATGATGGAAAAGGTATTAGAGCCGGAAAAAGTGCGCACCGAAGTCGGCAGAATGAAAGCCATAGCCATTTTTTTGAGCGAGAAAAACCGCCAAATAATTGGCGGCAAGATTGTCAGCGGCGAGGTGCGCAAAGGCGTGCAAGTCGATGTCTTTCGCGGGGAAGAGTTTATGGGCAGAGGCAGGATTATTAACGTCCAGAAAAATAAAAAGGACGCCGAAAGGGCCTTAAGAGGAGACGAATGCGGCGTCTTGTTTGAAGGGGATATAAAAGCCGAAGACGGCGATATCCTCCACTTCTTCACTGAAGAAAAAAGAAAGGGCACTCTGTAGTTATGGCCGAGAGAATTCCGAGAGTCAACCAATTAATACGGAAAGAATTGGGAAAGATTTTACACAGGGAAGTCGAGTTTCCCGAAGGCGTTTTAGTGACCATTACCAGGGTGGAGACATCTTCTAATTTAATCCAAACAAGGGTCTATATTTCAACCATGCCGGAGATAAAAGGGGGCGAGGTTTTGGCGATATTAAGAACGGCATTGTATAACCTACAGCAGAAGCTCAACAAAAAAATTAATATGCGCCCAATGCCAAAAATAATTTTTATTGAAGAACAGGCAACAGTAGAGGCGGCTCGCGTTGAAGAGCTATTAGACGAGATGAAGGATAAAAATGACTAAAGGTCTAATTGAAAAATTCCAACAAATTGACGCCTTGCTGGCCAACGCCAAAACGATCTGCGTTGCTTCTCACGAGAATCCCGACCCGGATGCCGTCTCTTCCGTGTTGACCCTGCATAATATTTTCAAGCGGCAGAATAAAAAAAGCATTCCGTATTTGCCAGATTCTCCATCGAGAGGCATTAGCTATTTGCCGGGCTTTTTTGAAATTCAAAACGAAATCGACTCTTTGCAACCCGACCTTATAATTTGTCTTGATTATGGCGATTTCAAGAGGTTGCGCCTCCCGGACCTGGCAGATTCCTGCAAAATCGTAACCATCGATCATCATATAGAAAGCGACCAAAGGGGAGATGTTAAAGTCATTGAGCCGCATTTTTCTTCCACTACAGAAATTATTTACCACTGGCTGGCACACAAGAAAATCCCTATTGATACTGAAATAGCCACCTGCCTGCTGACGGGCATTATTGCAGACAGCGGCGGTTTTAAACATGTTTCCACCTCGGCTCAAACACTGAATATTGTCTCGGAGCTGTTGCTTACGGGTGTTTCTCTAAATAAAATAGTCCGTCAGGTTTTGGCCTCGGATAAGTCGCTTAGAATTTCTAAGGCATGGGGCGAGGTTCTCTCAAGAGTTGAACTGGACCAGTTGACGAGCATGGCCTACTCATGGCTAAGCGCGCATGATTTTATACGGTTGGGCGTGCGCCTTGTTGACTTCGAAGGTATTGCCAATATGATTTCGTCTGCTTCGCCCAAAAATTTTGGACTCTTTTTGATTGAGTATGAAAAAGGCAAGGTTAAGGGCAGTTTGAGGGCGGAACCAAGCGGTGGAATGAGCGTCGTGAAAATAGCCAAGGAATTAGGCGGGGGAGGGCATCCCTACGCGGCTGGTTTCAAATTGGAAGGCGATCTGGAGAGTGTATTGAAAAAAGTGATAAAACTGGTATAATAAGAGCGCTATCAATGGCCTGGTAGCCAAGTGGTAAGGCAGCAGTTTGCAAAACTGCTATACGTGGGTTCAATTCCCACCCAGGCCTCATAGAAATCATGCCCGGGTGGTGGAATTGGTATACACGAGAGACTTAAAATCTCTTGTCAGCAATGACTTGCGGGTTCGAGTCCCGCCCCGGGCACCAGTATTTAGCTCTCCAAAATTTCTATATAGGTGTTTTTGGCGCCGAAGTTTTTGGCCTCCCAATAACTGGGGAACCAGACGTCAAAATGATAGTTGCCCTTTTTTCTGTTCATGCGGTCTTCTACCACAAATATTTTATCGCCATAAACATCGGGGATCCTTATCCTCGTGCCGAATGGTAGCAGATTATTGGCCACGATGCCGTCCCTGACATAAGTTCCGGCGGCAGTAGTAAAAGGATCGTCGTCGGTTTCCCAGATGGTGGAAGAGTAGGCGGTCACAATTACTTTGACCGTTTTCCTAATCTTAGGTTCAGGAAGCGGGGAGTGGGGCGATAGACTGGTGCCCTCTATTGTTATGATGCCCGAAACCGCCTCTTCTGGGCTAAGGGCATGGTCGGCTTTCGGAGTAAAAACATTAAAATTAAGGATAAATACCGCGCTTAAGGCGAGCACCGCGCTCGCTTTTGGTAATTTAGGCATAATTAAAAACCCCTCTCGGGGTTGCTAACATCCTATACCATCAAGGCCTGCGTGTCAATAGAGCGGGTGATGGGAATCGAACCCACGTAATCTGATTGGCAACCAGATGCACTACCATTGTGCTACACCCGCCTTCGCCAGCTATAGCTGGCTTCGGCGGGCAGGCCCCGCCAAACTAGCCAAAACTGGATGTGCCGCGGGCCAGGATCGAACTGGCGACCCCATCGTTTTCAGCGATGTGCTCTACCACTGAGCTACCGCGGCAACTATTCTATACTCTAATATAAACTAATGAGTTTTTCAATTGGTTAGACGGGTGGGCAATACAGGATTTGAACCTGTGGCCTCGTCGATGTAAGCGACGCGCTCTGCCGCTGAGCTAATTGCCCGCGTTATATTTTCTTTTCCAGCCTATAAGCGGATTCTCCGTTGGAATAGTACTGCGGCAGTGTTTCAATAATTTGAAAACCAATATCCTGATAGAAAGACGCGCCCTTTTGGTTGCCCGTTCTGGCGTGAAGGCCGATACTTTGGGCTCCGGCTGCTTTCAGCTTGTCAGTAATAAATTCCATCATTGCGCCGCCAACGCCCTGACCCTGATGGCTGTGTCTCACGGCTATTATTTTGATCCAGCCAAGGCCTTCGGCTTTGATATGGCCTAAAACATAACCTACGACCTCGTTATCTTTTTCCGCCACATAAAAATCCTCGGGGTATTTTCGCAGAAGACGCTGGAAATATGTTTCTGGCCGCTGGCTCGCAAATGCCCTGTCGTTAATTTCCATAACGCTTGCCAAATCGGCCGGCCGAATTTTTCTTATGTTAAGCATAAATAAGGTGCGCGGGAGAGGACTCGAACCTCCAAGCCTTACGGCACCACCACCTCAAAGTGGCGTGTTTGCCAATTTCACCACCCGCGCATTTTATTCTTCAACTTTTGGTTCTTCGGCCGGTTGTTCCACTGGCAATGCCTCGGCAAAGTCCTGTTTTTTCAAGCGCGCCTTTCTTCCCTTGGCTTCTCTGATGTAATAAAGCTTGGCTCTTCTGACTTTGCCGCGCTTTACTGTTTCAATTTTATCAATCACGGGCGAGTGGACGGGAATGATTTTCTCAACTCCTACGCCGGAAACGACCTTTCTGACCGTGATTGTCGCGCCGGCTTCCTTGCCGTGCCTTCTGGCAATAACCAAGCCCTCGAAAACCTGAATCCTTTCCTTGTCTTTTTCTTTTATTTTTTGGTGCACGCGAACAGTATCTCCCGGTCTGATATCGGGGAGAATGGTCTTTAATTGCGTCTTTATGAAGTTTTCAGTTTTTGTAGACATACTTTTAAATCGTTAGGTAACTCTGATTTAAATTCTTTTATTTGTCCGTTGGGCAATGTTATTTTCAGGGCGCTGGCATGAAGGAATTGCCTCGCGAGTCCCTCGGGTAGGGCTTGCCCCTTGAAGCCGTATAATTTGTCGCCAGCGATGGGATGTCCCAAATAAGCCATGTGCGCCCTTATTTGGTGCTTGCGTCCGGTTTTGGGCCTAACCTCAACTAAATCGTAGCCGGAAAAACTTTCCAAAACATTATATTCTGTAACTGCTTCCCTTTTCCCTATGGCTGCCGGCTCGTGTGCCAGAAATATTCTCTGTTTGCGCCTGTCGCCGGGGGAGCGGCCCAAGAGGGTCTCGATTTTGCCCTGTTTGTTTTTAATGTTTCCAGTTATCAGCGCGAGATATGTTTTTTCCGCCTTTCTATCTTTAAACTGTTTCTGAAGAAAGTCAAGCGTCTCTTCATTTTTAGCGGTCAAAAAGACCCCTGAAGTGTCCTTGTCTAACCGGTGAACTCTTCTATTTACGCTTTCAACATCGACCCCAGCCGGTTTATTCAGCGCCCTGACGTTCTCGTCTTCGTAAATAATTTCCATGTGGGCGGTACAGGATTCGAACCTGTGACCTCAACAATGTCAATGTTGCGCGCTAACCAACTGCGCCAACCGCCCTTGCTTGCCCTGAGCCGTGCCGAAAGGGTGGGCGTGGATGGACTCGAACCATCGACCCCGGCTTTATAAGAGCCGTGCTCTAACCAGCTGAGCTACACGCCCGGGCACGCGCAATAGAATGTTTATACCATCCTTAGCGCCTTATTTCAAGATTAAACTGTTCGCTTGATCCCGACTAGTTTTTCAAATTCTTCTCTTTCGATGGTTTCTTTTTCCGTTAGGGCTTTTGCGATTTTGTCCAACATTTTTCTTTTGCTTTTTAGGACTTGTTGAGCCCTCTTTTGAGCGTCTCCGATAAACGACGCAACTTCCTCGTCAATCTTAGCCGCTACTTGCTCGGAGTAGTTTCTCTGCTCGCCCAGTTCCTTGCCCAAAAAAACCAACTCTTCTTTCTCGCCAAAGGCAATGGGCCCTAATTTTTCTGACATGCCGTATTCTTTGACTAATTTTCTGGCTAAGGCCGAGGCCTTTTCTAAATCATTTGAGGCGCCGGTAGTGATATCGCCAAAAACCAATTTTTCCGCGCAGAAACCGCCCAGCAGCGAAGAGAGTTCCGACATAAATTCGCTGCGGTTCTTAAGGTGCCTTTCTTGAGCGGGAAGTTTCAGGGTGTATCCGGCCGCTCTGCCTCTGGCGATGATAGATACCTTTCTGACTGGTTCGGCCCCGGGCAGGGAAGTGGCGACCAAGGCATGGCCTGCCTCGTGGTAAGCGGCGATTTTCTTTTCATCTTGAGACAAGATATGGCTTCTTCTTTCCGGCCCCAAAAGCACCTTGTCAATTGATTCTAAAAGTTCGTGTTGGAATATTTGTTTTTTGTTTTGCCGGGCAGCCAAAATCGCGGCCTCGTTCATCAGGTTGGCTAAATCGGCCCCGGAAAATCCCGGAGTGCGTTCGGCGATTTCTCGGAGATGAGCATTGGGAGCGAGCGGTTTGCCTATAGAATGAATTTTTAAAATCTCCTCTCGGCTGTTAACGTCGGGCAGGTCAATCACTACCCTTCGGTCAAAGCGGCCGGGCCTCAAAAGCGCGGGGTCTAAAACATCGGGGCGGTTGGTTGCTGCGCACACTATAACATTGGTATCCCTCTCAAAACCGTCCATTTCCGTTAGAATTTGGTTTAATGTTTGCTCCCTTTCGTCGTGGCCTCCGCCAATGCCCGTGCCTCGGTGCCTGCCCACAGCGTCAAGCTCGTCTATAAAAAGTATGGAAGGGGCCGCTTTTTTGGCGGTGCTAAATAGGTCTCTTACTCTAGCCGCTCCCACGCCCACGAACATTTCTACGAATTCGGAACCGGAAATGTGAAAAAATGGCACATGGGCTTCGCCAGCCACGGCTCTGGCAAGCAAGGTTTTGCCGGTTCCCGGGGGACCCATTAAAAGAACGCCTCTCGGAATACGAGCGCCCATATCCAGAAATTTTTTTGGATTTTTTAAAAAATCAACAATCTCTTTGAGTTCTTCTTTGGCTTCAACGAGGTTAGCCACATCCTTAAAGGTGATTTTTTCCTTCGGGTGTCCTTCGGCGCCGAAAAGTCGGGCTCCTGCTTTAGAAAAGGTGAATGCCTGCGAGGCCCCGGCTCTTGCCTGCCTGAAAATGAGCCAAAAAAATACCCCGAAAATTAACAGAGGAAAAAGAAATAAAGATATCGGCCCCATCCAGAAAGCCAAGCCCCTGTCTTCTTTTGTTTCTATTTGCACCGCGCGCAGTTTTTCTTTGTCCACGCCGTAATTGTTCAGCGATTGCGAAAGGGCTGTCTCCGTTTCTTTCTTGGTTTGAGCATTGCTGGCGTCAAGGTAGGTGATTGTTACATTGTTACCCTCAACGACGATTTTTTGAATCCTGCCTTCATTCACATCTTGAGCCAGCTGGGTCAAGGGCAGTTGTTTTATTTCCTCGAACGGCTGGTAGACCAAAGCAAAAATCGCCGAAATACTAAGGAATATTAAAATAACAAAAACGAAATTTCTCAAAAGATTTTTCATAATTAAATTTTATTTAATCTTACCATAAAACATTTTCTAATTCAAACTTCTAACTGAGGGATTTACGAAATCCCTCAATCTTTGGTAGACTGTTATAACCCTATGGAGTTTTATCATACTTATAATAGAGGCGTGGAAAAAAGAAAAATATTCTTGGATAATTTAGATTACCTTCGGGGGGCACACGATCTTTATGAGTTTAATAATATTAATTCTGTCGTTAACCTCGATCGGCGATTTGAGGGATTTACGAAATCCCTCAAATCGCCGGAGGGCGCAGAGAAAGAGATGAGAGAAATTTTAGTTAGTATGGGAGCTTGGTGTTTTATGCCAAATCATTACCATTTTTTTTCCTCACCGATAAAAGATGGGAGCCTCGCCTTGTTTCATAGAAAGATCGGTGTAGGTTTAGCTAATTTTTTTAATACTAAATACGAGAGGAGCGGGGCATTATTTCAAGGAAGATATAAGAAGGTTTTAGTAGAAAACGACACGCAGGCGCTCCAGTTAATTTGTTATATTCATTCTAATCCTCTGGATTTATGGAAGCATAAATGGAAAGAAAAAGGTTTAACGGATCCAGAAATTAAAACTGCCCTAAAATTTTTAGAAAATTATCGTTGGTCTGGTCATATGGATTGGTGGGGGATTAAAAATTTTCCATCTATAATAGATTATGAATTTATGCATAGATTTTTTGAGGATCCAAAAGAATACAAGGATTTTTTTATAAATTGGCTGAAATATTACGAAAAAAATACACACGATATTAAAAAAATGTTTATAGAGTGAAGAAGTGAGGGATTTACGAAATCCCTCAATGGAAAGGCCCCGAAAGTCGTGTGACTTCGGGGCCTTTTGTGCGGAGGAGAAGATTACGCGTCTTCTCCGTCCTCGTCGTCCACGGCCGGGTCGTCGTTGACCAGGTCGCGGACGGCGTGGCGCTCGCTGGCGCGGCCGCCCCGGACCTTGCGCGGGCGAGTAGGCGCGGGTGCTTCGGCGGTTGCGACCTCGTCGGTTGCGGCCTCGTCTGCGGTCTGCTTTGCGACAGCGTGAGCGGCGGCGTCCGCGAGGATGTGACGGCCGAAGGCGATGCGGCCTTCGAGGGTCTTGACCCGCGCGTATAGCGCGTTGCCGTTGCGTTGCGCCCAGAGCGCCTGCTTGCGATCGCTGTAGGCCTTCGCCCATACGGTGCGATCGATTGTGGCGCCCTTCGCGGCTTTTTGGAGGGCCGCGACGACCTCGGCGTGAATCGTCTCGTTGAGGCGATTCAGCCCGGCTTGCGCTTCCTGGCGCTGGCTCTCCAGCGCCGGAAGCAGGTCGGTAACGGCCGCGCTCGCCCAGCCCAGGAGTGAGACGTAGCTCCCTCCGGCTAGGGCGGTCGCCGCTTCCTCGGTCCAGCGGCGATAGCATTCGCCGCAGACGAGGTCGTGGGCCTTCCGCCGCGAGCCCGGGCACGTTGGACAGTGCAGATACTCCATGACAACCTCCTAAAGTGTGCTGAATAAAGCACCTTATCACAAAATAAAAACCCTGTCAAGGGCAAAAACTTACTCGCTTACTCAATCGCGAGCTTGAGGGTCATGCGATGTTCTTTGGGGTCTATTTGAGTGATTTGGAATTTGTACGCGTTGCCGGGCTTTAGCTGTTCTTCCATCTTGGCTTTTGTGCCGAATTCAGAAATATGCACAAGCCCCTGAATTTTTGGGGCGACTTCAACAAAAGCGCCAAAGGGATTCAATTTGGTAATCTTTCCCTCAATTATATCGCCTTTTTTGAATTGTTCTCCAACATTTTCCCAGGGGTCTTGCTTGAGCGCCTTGAGCGATAAAGAAATTCTGCCGTCCGAAGTAATCTCAATAATTTTTGCCTGAACTTTTTGGCCGACTTTCACAACCTCCGACGGGTCTTCAATAAGCTGCCAATCCAATTCTGATATGTGAATTAAGCCCTCTAATTCGGAAGATAAAAATCTCATAAAAGCGCCAAAATCAACAACTCCGGTGATTTCTCCATCCACCACGTCTCCCACTTTGTAATTCTGCAAAATCTCTTTCATTTTTTCGGTATCAGTGGCTTTTTCCGAGAAAATCAATTTATCTTCTCTCGGAATGATGTCAAAAATTTTTACTTCCAGCTCTTCGCCTACAAGTTTTTGCAGACGCTCCAAGATTTTCTCTTTGTCGGCGCCCTCTACTCGGGGATAGTGCTCGGGAGAAAGCTGGGAAACCGGAAGGAATCCCTGCAAGCCCTGCGTTTGAGCCAGCAGCCCGCCTTTGTTGGCGCCCACTACTTTGACTTTAACTGTTTCTCCTTTTTCTTTCTTCGCTTTGAGTTCTTCCCAGCCAATATCTTTGCCTGCTTCCGATAAAGAAAGTTCAATATAGCCGTCTTTGTTTTCCAAATCAATTACTTTGGCGCGTATTTTTTCTCCCAAGCCGTGCTTTTTAAGCTCACTGCGGGAATTATAAAATTCTCTGCCAAAAATAATGCCGGTGCCAATGGCGCCCAAGTCCACATAAACAGCCGATTGGCCCAAACCGATGATTTTTCCCTCCACAATTTCACCGACTCTGGCCGGCCTCAGTAAATTAGTTTTTTCGAGTAGGTCCTTCATAAGTCACAATATACATCAGGCGATTTCTTTTGGCAAGGATTTTGACCGACGTCCGACGTCGGTTAACTGCTTTTGGGGGTTGCTTAGCTCAGCTAAGCAATTAGATTGCTTAGCTGAGCTAAGCAACCCAGAGCTAAGCAACCTAGCTTGGCAATAATATAAAAACTATGATAAAATAAAATATATGCATATTAGTTGGCACGGACAATCTTTTTTTCAGATCGTAGCCGCTCGAGCTAAGGGCGAGACCGTAAGCATTGCCGTCGACCCTTTTGACGAAACAATCGGCCTGAAAGTTCCGTCTGTTTCAGCTGATATTTTACTGATCACCCATAGCCACTACGACCATAGCAACAAGAAGGCCATAAAAGGAGACCCTTTTCTTATTGAAGGCCCCGGCGAATACGAAATTAAAGACGTTTCCATTAAGGGCATCAGCTCTTTCCATGATGAGAAAGAAGGCAAAGAAAGAGGTATTAATACTATATATACAATAGAAGTTGAGGACATGCGGCTTTGCCACCTTGGCGATTTTGGCCAGAAAGAACTGACCGCGGACCAACTGGAAAAGATAGGCGATATAGATATTTTAATGACGCCGGTTGGCGGCACTTTTACGATTGACGCCAAGGGAGCCAATAAGATTATTTCACAGATAGAGCCGAGAATTGTCATTCCTATGCATTACGGTCTTCCCAATCTGAAAATAAAATTAGACGGAGTAGACAAGTTTTTAAAAGAGATGGGCAAGAAGTCGGTTGAAACACAGCCAAAGCTTTTAATTAAAAGAAAGGACTTGGTCGCCGAAGAAACGAAGATTGTTGTTTTGCAACCATGAAGAAACAGCCGCCGCAACAAAATCAGGGTTTACCCGCCGATAGGCGTGGCAGTGAAATGGGCTATGTGAAGCCCCGGTCAATCGCGCAGGAGATGCAGGAGTCGTATATTGACTATGCAATGTCGGTTATTGTGGCCCGCGCTTTGCCCGATGTGCGAGATGGGCTAAAACCGGTTCACCGCCGAGTTCTCTATGCAATGTGGGAAGACAATCTGACCCACGCTGCCAAGTACCGAAAATCAGCCACAGTCGTCGGCTCTACTTTGGGCAGGTATCATCCCCACGGCGACCAGTCGGTCTACGATGCCATGGCCAGAATGGCCCAGGACTTTTCATTGAGATACACTTTGATAGACGGCCAAGGGAACTGGGGTTCAATTGACGGCGACCCGCCGGCGGCAATGAGATATACGGAATGCAGAATGTCGAAGGTGGGAGAAGAGATGCTTGAGGATATTGAGAAAAATACCGTTAACTTTGTTGATAATTTTGACGGCACCAGAAAAGAGCCGACTGTTTTGCCCTCGCCCGTGCCCCAGCTTTTACTCAACGGCTCTCTGGGCATTGCCGTGGGCATGGCCACTAACATTCCTCCGCATAATCTTTCGGAAGTGGTGGACGCTTGCGTTTATTTAATAGAACACCCCAAGGCCGATACCGAAGATCTTTTCCAATTTGTTAAGGGCCCCGACTTTCCAACCGGCGGCAGTATTTTCGACCAGAAGGAAATTCTCGCCGCCTATTCCCAAGGCAAGGGCGCTATTGTTACCAGAGGAAAAGCAGAGGTTCTGGAGTCGGAGAAAACGAGCCGCAACCAAATCATCATCACCGAAATTCCTTACCAGGTCATAAAGTCCACCCTTATTGAGCAATTTGCCAACTTGGTGCAGGAAAAGAAGATTGACGGCATTAAGGATATCAGGGACGAGTCCGACAAAGAAGGCATGCGCATTGTCATTGATTTGGCAAAAGACGCCTATCCCCAAAAAGTGCTCAATCGGCTTTACAAATTTACCGACCTGCAGAAGACATTTCATTTGAACATGCTGGCTCTGGTAGACGGCATTCAGCCGCGCGTTTTGTCTTTAGCCGAGGTTCTAAGCTGCTACTTGGAGCATAGACGGGATGTTGTTTACAAGCGCACCCAATATGATTTGGAAAAAGCCAAAGAAAGGGCGCATATTTTGGAAGGGTTGCATAAATGCTTAGCCAATCTTGACGCTGTTATTAAACTCATTCGGAATTCGGATAGCCGCGAAGAGGCCTTGAAGAATTTGATGCAAAGGTTTCGCCTGACGCAAATTCAGGCCAATGCCATTTTGGAAACAAAACTGGCGGCCTTGGCAAAGCTCGAGAGGAAAAAAATAGAAGACGAGTTGAAAGAAATGCAGGCGCGCATTAAGGATTTGACGGCTATTCTGCAAAGCCCGCAAAAAATTAAAGAGGTAGTCAAAAAAGAACTGAAAGATGTCAAAGAGGCATTCGGCGACGCCAGAAAAACAAAAGTGCATATCCAGAAAGTGGGGGAGATAGCCGAAGAGGATTTGATTCCGCAGGAAGAAACGATTATCACTCTGACGCAGGGCGGCTATGTCAAAAGAATCAACCCCGCTCTGTATAAAAAACAAAAGAGAGGCGGCAGAGGCATGGTGGGCATGAAGACGCTGGGCGATGATATTGTAGAACATTTCCTGACAGCCATGACGCACGACAGCTTGTTGTTTTTTACCGACGCGGGAAAGGTTTTTCGCACTCCTGTTTATGAAATTCCCGAGGGTTCGAGGGTAGCCAAGGGACGGGGCTTGCTTAATTTTCTTGAAATTTCGCCGCAGGAAAAGGTTTTGTCTTTGCACCCGTGGGGCAAAGAAGATGCCGAGCGGGGGATAAAATACTTAGTTATGATTACCAAGGATGGTATAATAAAAAAGACGACTCTGGACGATTTTCAAAATGTCAGAAAGTCGGGATTAATCGCCATAAATCTAAAAAAAGGAGACCTCTTGAGAGGCGTTAGAAAAACGACCGGCAACGACGAGATAATTTTAGTGACCAAGAAAGGCCAGGCGATCAGATTCAAGGAAAAAGACATTAGACCGATGGGACGGACCGCTTCGGGCATTAAGGGGATTCGGTTAAAAAAGAACGACGAAGTTATTGGCATGAGCGTCATCACAGACGCCACTAGAGCTAAAGCCAATCTGTTGATCGTGACAGAAAATGGTTTTGGCAAAAGAACAGACGTTAAAGAGTTTAAGACGCAAAGCAGAGGCGGTTCCGGCATTATTGCGGCCAGAATTATTCCTAAAACAGGCGACGTGGCGTCGGCCATGGTGCTGACAGGCGAGGAAGAAGACCTGATAGTCATTTCCCGCAAGGGGCATGTCATTCGCACGAAGGTCAACTCAATCAGTAAATTGAACCGCGCCACGCAAGGAGTCAGAATAATGAAATTAGATGCCGATAAAGTGGCTTCAGCCGCGTGCATATAAAACATGACCGAGTTCGTAAACCCATCAGAGATATTAAATAAACTCAAACTGCGTAAAGATATGGTCGCGGCTGATTTTGGTTGCGGCTCGGGCGGCTGGGTTTTGCCTTTAGCCAACACAGTGAACGAAGGCAAGATTTATGCCATTGATGTTTTAGAAGAAAAGCTTTCGGCTCTAAAAAGCAAGGCCCGAATGCAGAAATTGCCTAATATTGAGACAATTTTAGATGACGCGGAAACAAAAATAGAGGCGCTCTCTGGCGAGTCATGCGATTTGGTCTTAATGACTAACCTTCTTTATCTCTGCGAGGACAAAAAAGCGGTCTTGGCTGAAGGCAAAAGAGTTTTAAAGACGGGAGGGAGAATTTTGGTGGTGGACTGGGTCAAAGACAATCCCATGACCAAAGAAATAGAATATGTTTCTTTTGACGAAATCAAAACAGCGGCTAAAGAGCTTGGCCTTCAAATAGAAAAGGAATTTTCAGCCGGCTCTTATCATTTGGCTTTGATTATGATAAAGTAAAAATAGGCCCATGAAAAGATTAATTTTCCCGGTACTTATTCTCGCCGCAACGGTTTTGCCCATCTCTTACGTCTCGGCGGTTGACTTTCCGAATCCGCTGAATGTGGGTAGTTTTGAGGCGCTGTTGGAAGCGGTTATGAACTTTATTTTCTGGGTGGGTATTACTTTGGCGCCCTTGATGCTGATTGTGGCCGGGTTGATGTATGTGACTTCGGCCGGGAGTCCCACGGGGGTGACTAAAGCAAAGAATTTAATGCTCTGGACATTGGTGGGCTTGGCAGTGTTAATAGCTGCCAAGGGCTTGGTGAGTGTGATAAGATCAATATTGGGATTTTAAGAAAGGTCGAAATAAACTTAAAATAAATATAAAAAATGAAAAAAATATTTCCAATTTTAACCGTAGTAATCCTTTTGGCTCTGCCGGTATTTGCTGTGAACGCTCAACAAGTCCCCCCCACGATTTTCCAGGGGCCGCAAGATGTAATAAACCTAATCACCAGAGTCACTAATTGGCTATTTACGGCTGTCTTGGTTCTGTCTGCCGCATTCTTAATCTTTGCCGGCTTTAAGTTTATCACTGCCGGAGGCAGTGCGACTGATGTTGCGTCAGCGAGGACAATGCTGATTAACGCTTTGATTGGTGTGGTTGTGGCAGTGGCTGCGCTTGGTTTGGTGAATGTTGTGAGGACCATCTTGCAATAACAGAATTTTTGTTTTTGGCTCGCATTGCTTTAATAAGCAATGCGCCCTCGTGGCGGAACTGGCATACGCGCGTGCCTTAGGAGCACGTCCCGAAAGGGTTGCAGGTTCAAATCCTGCCGAGGGCACACACAAATAAAAATAAAAATACACCGGTTGAACCGGTGTATTTTTATTATGTTATTCTTTCTGCTTGACGGCGACTTTTCTTTTTGTGGTTTTTTTGACTTTGGGAATGCGCAGAGTGAGCACTCCATCCTTCATTGAGGCCTCGGCCTGAGAGCCGTCTACCTCTTCGGGCAATATTACCTGCCGGGAAAATGAACCCCAGTAACATTCCTGATAATAGTATTTGCCTTTTTGTTCCTCGGCTTGCCGCTGTCTTTCCCCTCGAATAGTCACCATGTCGTCTTCAATATCAATATCCAGATCTTCAGCTTTGACTCCGGCGATAGTTGACTGAATTACAAAATCATTTTCGGTTTCATATACGTCAATCGTCAGCTGGCCCTCGGCTCCGTTATCCATTTCTCTTTCCGATTCAATTTTCGGCGCCTTTGCCTTCGTCTCTTCTTTTTTTACGGCTTTTTCTTTTTTCTTGTCGCCCTTCTTTTCTTCTTTTGCCGATGAGGCGGATTTTTTCGGCTTTTGGTCTTCTGCCCCGACTCCGGTTAACTTATCAAAAAATCCCATGGTTAATTTTTATGTATTACAAACGCTTTTTAATTTTTTGACCTTTGTGAATCCCCAAGTTACAAAAACTGTTAAACCAAAGAGAATAGACAGGGGAATGGCAAATTTAATATTGCCCTCTATCTCTATTATAGAAAAATCATAAAGTCCATGCAAGAAAGCGGCAAGAGTTATCCCCAGGGCAATCATTCTAAATCGCTTTTGTTTTGGGCCGCAGAGCGCAACGGCCATAAAATAGCCGATTAAACCGGAAGCGAGCGCGTGCAGGAAGGTGGCGCCGACAAAGCGAAAGCCGCTCATAACCACCGTTTCAACAAACATAAAGGGATTTGCGAGAGGAAAGAGAATCAGCATGTTTTCAAGAGCGGCAAAACCCAGCGCCGAAATTATCATAAAAAGCATTAGGTCCACCGGCTCATCAAGAGCGGAGTCCTTTAATATCTTTTTTTGCACCACGAGATACTTAAAAATTTCTTCGGTAAAGGCGATGCCTAAAAATATATATATTGTCTGCAGATAAAAGAGGGGAATGGGCCATGACTTGATGATGCTGAAAAAACCAATTTCAACAAGCGCCGCCGGCACAGCCGCGAGCATGCCGTAAAGGAAAATTTTGATTATCATGCCGTTTGATTCGGGATGGCTGTCTTTCCTCAAAAAGAAAAGCAGCCAGATGACGCTCGGCGCCAAGCCGAATAATAAATATAGGGGATAGTTTATTCCGGCCATTTTTCTATCATTAGACACTTCTTTTTATTTTCAATCGGCAGTTGCTGATAAATTTCTTCGGTAATAAAAGGAACAAATGGGTGAAGCAATTTTAGAGACGTCAGCAGGGTATGCAGTAAAATCGCTTTTGTTTGTCCATCTTTTTTATCTTTTGTTCGCTCAAGAAATTGGTCGCAGAAGTCATGCCAAAAAAAGTCATAAAGCGTATGCGCCGCCTGCCCGAATTGGTAATTGTCCAGGTCCTTATTAACCGATTTTATGGTTCTATCCAGTTTTTCCATAATGAGGGATTTACGAAATCCCTCACCAAATCCCTTAACACCCGATGTTTTTTCGTTAACATCGGGTGTTTTATCGGTTTCGGAAATCTTCATCAGTACAAATCGCGAGGCGTTCCAGAGCTTATTGCAAAACTTGCGGCCCATAACGATATTGTCTTCGGTGAATTTCATATCTTGGCCGCCCATAAGTTGAAAGGCAATACCAAATCGCGTGGCGTCGGCCCCGTATTTTTCAATGAGATTGAGAGGGTCTATGCCTGTTCCCAACGACTTTGACATGCGCTTGCCTTCTTTGGTTAAAACCGTGGGAGTAATAATAACATCTTGAAACGGCTCTTTACCGGAAAACTCTAATCCCGAAAAAACCATCCTGGCCACCCAAAGATTAATGATGTCGCGAGCTGTCACCAATGTCTGCGTGGGGTAAAAGGTCTTTAAGTCATCTGTTTTCTGGGGCCAGCCCAAAACAGCCAATGGCCACAAGGCCGAAGAAAACCAAGTGTCTAAAACATCATCGGTGCCCTTGATAGGAATTTTATGGCCCCACCAAATCTGCCTCGAGATGCACCAGTCCTTTATATTGTAGAGCCAGTCCAGATAAATTTTCTCAAAATTTTTGGGAATGAATTTTACCTTTCCTTCGCCGACGGCTTTGATAGCGAGTTTAGCTAATTCGCTCATTTTCAAAAACCACTGCAAAGAAGGAAGGAGCTCTATGCCCGCGGCACAGCGATAACACTTTGGCACTTGGTGCGTGTAGTCCTCGATTTTTTCCAAAAGGCCTTGCGCTTTTAAGTCCTCAACGATTTTTTCTCTTGCTTCTTTTACTTTCATATCTTGATATGGGAGAGGCGCCTCTTTAGTGATTTTTCCTTTTTCGTCAATCACCTGAATGATTGCCAAATTATGCTTTTGGCCTATTTCGTAGTCGGTCAAATCGTGCGCCGGCGTTACCTTGACAGCTCCCGTGCCAAACTCTTCGTCTACCAGTTCATCGGCGATAATTTCTATTTCTCTGTTTACCAAAGGCACAATGACTTTTTGGCCGATTAATTTTTTATACCTTTTATCGTGTGGGTCCACGGCTATAGCCGTATCGCCCAACATTGTTTCCGGCCTCGTCGTCGCGACGATAATGAAATTATCGTCGCCCTGAGCTTGTCGAAGGGCTAACGGGTATTGAATGTACCACAAATGGCTTTTTTCTTCCTGATGTTCCAGCTCAAGGTCGGAAAGCGACGTGGCGCATCTCGGGCACCAGTTGACCACTCTTTTGCCTTGATAAATCCAGCCCTTCTCGTGGTAATGCAAAAAAGCCGTTTCCACTGCCTTGGCATAATCCTTGTCCATGGTGAAGCGGGCGCGCGACCAATCGCAGGACGCCCCGATTTTTTTGAATTGGTTTAGTATGATGTTTCCGTATTCCTCTTTCCATTGCCAGACCAGCTCAAGAAATTTTTCTCTGCCGAGATCAAATCGCGTTTTCCCTTCTTTTTTCAAGTTTTTTTCAACAACATTTTGAGTGGCAATGCCGGCGTGGTCGGTGCCGGGCACCCAAAGCGTTCTGAATCCCTCCATTCTTTTTTTTCTAATAAGAATATCCTGAATAACAGCGTTGAGGGCATGGCCCATATGCAAAGAGCCCGTTACATTTGGCGGAGGAATGACTATGGTGTATGTTTTATTTTTATTAGGATTATCGGCCCGGGACTGATTCGCCTCCGGCGAAAAAAAATCACTCTTTTCCCAGAGTTGATATATTTTGTCCTCGGTTTTCTGCGGCTCGTATGCCTTGGGAAGTTCCATACTTTACTTTTAGCATAATTTAATGTAAGCTAAAAGGGAAATTTGGTCCCATCGTCTAGCCTGGTCTAGGACGCCGGGTTTTCATCCCGGCAACACCGGTTCAAATCCGGTTGGGACCGCTTCCTGAGGGCTTGACGCCCTTTTTTAGTTAAGATAAATTAAAATATCGTAGAACGTTGACAAAAATGTAATATAGGGAGGGCGCAATGTCACAACAAACGCTGTCGTATCATTTGCAGCAAGTGCTGAAGGGCGAGAGGCGCTTTGAGACAGCGCCTCAAGCGGTTTCGCGGATGATTCTCGGGGAGAGCGTGGAGAAAATTCTTCACGCCGGCAAAAGCACCTATGAATTCGGATTTTTCCGGCAGGGAAGAAGGCACATCGTTGGCTGGTATGACGAGATTAACGACTTCGTTAACTTCGTGAAAGACGCTGCCGAGGGCGGTTCGGCCAAAGACATGGCCTTTGCCCTTGTCGGTGAACCGGGCAACGGAAAGACATTTTTTGTTGATTACATCTGCGGCAGGTACAGGCAGTTTCTTGCTCGACCCGAAAACCGCAGGTACACTTTTGAATTCGCGCATCTGGCCGATTTGGGCGGATACGGCAATATTGCCACTGCCCAGTCCCAGACATTCGAAGACCCGATGATTTTGGGGATGAATCTTTTTCCCGACAAAGAGAGCGCGGCCGAATATTTGGCCAAAGCTGGCTTTGGCGACGCACAAGTCGAAGCGATACTCAATAACTATCGGCCATTGGGCGCCTGCACCGAATACATTTGGAACAGCATACGCGCGCATTGCGACGGCGACATCGAAAAGATGCTGGAGTTCGTTTTTGTGGTTCCTTTGCCCATGGCCGAAAGCTTGGGCACTGTAACCGGCAAGTATTCGGCCCGAGACAAAATTACCTCTTCGGCCGTTGATTTGCTGGGTGAAGAATCACTGACGAGAATGCTCAATATCACAGACACTGACAACCCCTATAAACTTGATTTAAGAAGAGGCGCCTTGGCTCGAGTCGGCGGCGGAGGCATACATTTCTCAGATGAAATTTTTAGGAATAAAAAGGACCTCGTTCAGATTTACCTGCAGGTTATCCAGAACCGCACCATAGAGGCCGACGGTTTTAAGTGGCCCATCGACGTGCTCATCATCTGCACCAGCAATAATGATGTTTACAATGCTTTCGTTTCTGATAGGGAAGAGTCGCCCGTCAGGGATAGGTGCAGGATTTGCTTTGTTTCCCACAATACCGATTACAGACTTCAGGCCGAATTGACTACCTATGCGATCGGTACCGAAATTCGGAAGACAACTCTTCAGGGCAGAGCAATGCACGCCGACCCGAACTTGAACTACGCGGCATCGGTCGGCGCAACACTGACGCGGCTTCCTCGATCGGATAAACTCACGCCGGTTGAAATGATGAAACTGGTGGCCGGGGAAATCGCCGGTGAAAAGAGCGCCGGAGTTCTTATTGAGGTAATCGAAGCCCTTAATACTCAAGTCGACGCGAGTCGGCGCTGGGGACAGAAAGGGCTTAGCCATCGCGATTTGGGCAAGGCCTTGCAGGTTTTGGGGTCGATGCCTCAGTCGCATGAAGGCGAGTGCCTGTTTGCCAAAGATGTTTTCAAGGCCTTGGAACGAATTATTCTTGATTACGTTGCCGAAGCGACCGATCGCCAGAAATATCTGGACGATTTGAAAATCGCTCTTCAGCTTTACCGAGAGAAGATAAAGACCGACATCTTCAATGCTTTTCGCGATGACCCCAATGCCATCCGCAAGGATGTGATGCTTTATGTCAACATGGTCATCGGCATGGACGCCAAGAACTTGGGGCCGGATAAGGTGTGGCTGGGGTATATGGATCCCCAAACCAAAAAAATCGTTCCCATCAAGATAGACGAAAGGTTTATTAAGTCGGTTGAAGAGCGGATGGGCCGCAACAACCAGGAGCAAAGAGACGCCTTCCGAACGCATATCCGCAAAATTTACGGACAGAAAATACCGACGGACCCTAATTACGATTTTATGGATGAGCTGGAGCTGGTCAAAGCGGTAACGGATGTTCGTTTGGAATCCGAAGTAGCTGGAGCCGGCTCTCTCGTGGGCGCCTTGAGTAATCGGGCCAACGAGGAAAACCTGAAACTTTACAATCGGATGACCCGGGTTATGTTTGAGAAACTCGGCTACTGCCCGACCTGCGCGCAAAAAACCATTGAGTACTTCTGCTCGCAGCAGGACAAGAGTTGATTGTTGGGGGTGTCGAATGGCATCGATAGATGACCTTTTAAAAAGAGACGAAATTAGGATACAGGACGGTTTCCCCAAAAAAATAAAATTCAGAAGCGTATTGGCCGGCCCGGGCAAAATCATTTCCGTGCCCTATGTTGAACAAGAAAAGCTGATGCACGGGGAATTTGAGCCCAAAAACGACGACGAGTCGGGTGATTTGGGCGAAGTAACGGGTTCGGGCGATGGTAAGGTTGGCGATGTCATCGGCCAAGCTCCTTTGCGCGGCGAAGGCGAAGGCGACGGAGATAAGCCGCAGCCAGGCAACGACTCGGGCGAACACGGCTTTGAGCAGGAAGTGTACGAAAAAGGCAAGGAGCTTTCAGAAAAATTCCAGCTTCCCAATTTGCGCGACAAAGGGAAAAAAGTTCCCACGGACGAATATACTTACGACTTAACCGACAGGCACAGGGGCTCTGGCCAAGTGCTGGATAAGAAGGCAACTCTGCGGTCTATCATAAAGACCAATGCGGTTCTCGGTCGTCTTGACAGAGACCACATTGACACTACTGGTCTCGTCGTTGGTCCCAACGACAAGGTTTACCGCGTTCTTTCGAAAGAAAAGGTCTGGAAGTCGCGGGCAGTGGTTTTCTTCGCGAGGGACTATTCCGGCTCCATGTGGGGTGAACCGACAAAGGCCATCGTAGCCCAGCATTTAATGATTTACGCGTGGCTTTTACACCAATATGAAAAGCTGGTTGTGCCGAGGTTTTTTGTGCACGATACCGAAGCGCGCGAGGTCTCGGCCCAAGAATACTTCACCCTCATGGCTGGCGGCGGCACTTTCATACCGTCGGTTTACAGAGAAATAACCAAGACAGTCGATGGCGAATCGCTCGCCCGAGATTATAATGTCTATGTGTTTCAAGGC
>JACOYH010000003.1 GCA_016181965.1 Candidatus Nealsoniibacteriota bacterium | reverse complement strand
ATTGCCAGCTTTCCTGGTGTGACGGGCGGTGAGTACAAGCTTCAGGAACGTATTCATCGCCACATAGCTGATTGGCGATTACTAGCGATTCCGGCTTCATGAGGTCGGGTTTCAGACCTCAATCCGAACTGGGGAGCCGTTTGTTGGGATTAGCTCCAGCTTGCGCCTTAGCAACCCATTGTCGGCTCCATTGTATCATGTGTGCGGCCCAGGACATCAAAGGATCACGCTGATCTGGCGTCATCCCCACCTTCCTCCTGGTTATCCCAGGCAGTCTCCTGTGACATATAAAACACAGGATAGGGGTTGCGCATGTTACCCCATTTAAGGGTGCGTCTCAAGATACATGCTGACGACGACCGTGCAATACCTGCCCCAATGTCCTTGTGAGAAAACCATCCTTTCGGACAGTCGTCATTGAGGTGTCTAGCCCTGGTAAGGTTCCTCGTTTGTTGTCGAATTGAGCCACATGATCCACCGCTTGTGTGAAGCCCCGTCTATTCCTTTGAGTTTTAGCCTTGCGGCCGTACTTCCCAGGCGGGACACTTAACGCGTTAGCTTCGCCACTTGAAGGGTCGACACTTCAAATAGCCAGTGTCCATCGTTTACAGCGTGGACTACAAGGGTATCTAATCCTTTTTGCTACCCACGCTTTCGTCCCTCAGCGTCAGGGTCGCCCCAGCTGAATGCCTTCGCTTTTGGTGTTCCGGTCGATATCAACGGATTTCACCCCTACACCGACCGTTCCATCAGCCTCTAGCGCCCTCTAGTTAGAAAGTATCTCCAGCATTCCTAAGGTTAAGCCCTAGGTCTTTAACCGAAGACTATTCTTACCGCCTACGGACCCTTTACGCCCAATAAATCCGGATAACGCTCGGGGATTCTGAATTACCGCGCCTGCTGGCACAGAATTAGGCTCCCCTTATTCATTAGGTACAATCACTTGGAAGTTTTTCCCCAATAAAAGCGGTTTACGACCCGAAGGCCTTCTTCCCGCACGCGGCGTCGCTGGTTCAGGGTTTCCCCCATTGACCAATATTCTCGACTGCTGCCTCCCGTAGGAGTATGGGCCGTGTCTCAGTCCCATTGTTGGGGGTCGTGCTCTCACACCCCCTACCCGTCATCGCCTTGGTAGGCCATTACCCCACCAACTAGCTGATAGGCCGCAGACCCATCCCATTCCGGCTTGCGCCTTTACCCGTAAGGGACCATCGGGAATTAGTCCGCCTTTCGGCGAATTATGCCCGTGAATGGGGTTGGTATCTACGTGTTACTAACCCGTCTGCCGGTGCCCTGCTTCCTTGCGGAAACAAGACCCCTTGACTTGCATGCCTTATCCACGCCGCCAGCGTTCATCCTGAGCTAGGATCAAACTCTCAAAATAAAATAGAGTCGAAGCAACTCTAAAAAACTAAACTTAATTTTTAATGTACCGTACTTCATATTATCTTGCTCAATCATTGCTGTCAAGTGAGCGGATTGCCGAGGACAGTCCTCGCCAGATTCTGGCGAGGACTGTCCTCGGCAATCCGGCACAAAACAGTTGCCCTGCCTGCCGGCAGGCAGGTCTGCCGCTGTCAACCCATAAATAGCCTCCTGTCAGAATTGAACTGACGTCTGCGGTTTACAAAACCGCTGCTTTGCCACTAAGCTAAGGAGGCAAGTTGTCCTACCTCGGCAGTTTGCTTTTACCTCTCGTTTTCTTTAGTTTTTCCCAATAATCATCTTGGCGGTCAATCTGTTTCTGCCGCGATTTTTGGCGGAGTTTCTCCAGCCAATGCCCGGTTTTTTGTTCGGTTTTCAGCGTGAGAACTCGAATTTTAGACAAGACCTTCTGCAGATAAAATTCATAATCAATGGTCTCTGCGCCCGGCAAATTTTTTATTTTATTTTTCAGGCGGAGCAATAACGGATCTTTTGGAGAAGAAACAGCCGGCAGATTTATCAAGGCGGGTATTTTTCTAAACACAATAGCCGTTATGCCGGCAAAAGAAAATACAACAAATATTATAAGGATGACTTCTAACATCTCTATATCTCGTAGCGGGCAAAGGCCTTAACAATGATATTTTCGCCTATTGCGGCCATGGCCTCATCAAGCAAAAGTTTAATGGTTTTTTGCGGATCTTTTATCCACGGCTGCGACAAAAGCGAGACCTCTTGTTTGTATTTCGAAAGTTTGCCCTCAATGATTTGTTCAACTATTTTCTCCGGCTTGCCGGAGCCGGCAAACTGCTCGCGATAAATCTTTCGCTCTCCGTCAATAAACTCATCGGGAATCATATCTTCGCCGATAAAAATCGGCTTCATCGCGGCAATCTGCAAACAAATATCGTGGGCTAGTTTTTGAAATTCGGCAGATCGGGCAACAAAATCGGATTCGCAGCGAAGTTCCAACAAAACGCCTACCCTTTTGTTGGGGTGAATATAGCTTTCAACCATGCCTTGGGCAGCTGCTCGGCCCGATCGCTTGCCGGCCAATTCCACTCCCTTTTTCCGTAAAATTTCCTTGGCTTTCTCCAACTCTCCTCTAGCTTCGTCCAAAGCCATTTTGCATTCGCTCACAGAAACGCCGGTTTCCTCCCTAAGTTTTTTTACCTGCTCAATATCAGCCATTTTTTTCTTCTTTTTCTTTTGGCTTATTTTTTAGCACTACTTCTTTGAGTTTTTCGAGTAGATATTCAAGCGATGAAAACGCGTCGTCGTTGGCGGGAATCGGATAGTCCGCATCAGCCGGATTTACATTGGTGTCGGCAACTGCGATAATTTTGATGCGTCTGTCCTTTGCTTCTTTAACGGCGAGTTCGTCCTTTTTCATATCGCAAACGAATATCGCATCTGGCATTCGGTTAAGATTCCTGATGCCTTCGAATTTAATCGTAAGCCGGGCGAGTTCTTTTTCAAGCTGAGCCCTTTCCTTTTTAGTGTATTTCTCCCACTCTCCATCTTCCTTTTGCCGCTCAAGGTTCTTATAGTATTCTATCCTTTTTTGGATGGATTGAAAATTGGTAAAAGTTCCCCCGAGCCAGCGCTCCGACACGTAGGGCAGGCCGCACTCTTTTGCGGTTTTCTGCAGCAAACCCTTTGTTTGAACTTTAGTGCCCACAAGAAGCAAAACCTTGCCCTCGCCTATGATCTGTTTTACAAAATCAAGGGCCTCGGCAAATTTTTGCTTTGTTTTATCTAAATCAAGAATGTGGATGCTATTTCGCGAGCCAAATAGGTATGGCTGCATTTTGGGATGCACCTTGGATGTTTTGTGTCCGAAGTGAACGCCGGCTTTAGCCATTTCCTCCGTGTCCAATTTAAAATCGCTCGTCTTGATTTCTTTATTGGTTTGTTTGTTTTCCGACATAAATTTTAACTCGATTTTTAGTCTATCATATTTACTAAATTACCGCAACATGTTATATTAAAAAACATGAAGAAAGACATTCATCCTAAATACTACAACAAGGCAAAAGTTCAATGCGCCTGCGGCGCCAATTTTAGCGTGGGCTCAACTAAGGAACTTATTGATGTGGAAATTTGTTCCGCCTGCCACCCGCTCTACACTGGCAAAGAAAAGGTGATTGACAGCATGGGACGCGTTGAGAAATACAGGAAGCGGCTTGCCAAAAAGAGCCGATAATTCGAGATGGTGAGTATTGAGGAGATAAAAAATGAATATCAAGCGGTGCTCAACGAGCTTAGTGACCCTGAGTTAATTTCGGATTGGCAAAAAATGGAGGAGCTCTCTAAAAAGAAAGCCCATCTGGAAAAAATAATCCAAAAGCACGAAGAAATTGAGGAAATACGCAATAAAATTGCAGAAAACAAAGAAATTATAAAAGCGCAGGAAGACCGGGAACTTTTATCTTTAGCCGAGACCGAACTGGTGCAACTTCAGGAAAAATTAAAACAAACCGAGAAGGAATTAGAAGAAATTTTTACCGGGGAAAGCAGAAAAACGAGTCAAATCAGCTCGGTTATTGTTGAAATAAGAGCTGGAGCCGGCGGAGACGAGGCCTCGCTCTTCGCTGCCGACCTCTACAGAATGTATTCAAGATATGCAGCCAGCCAGGGATGGAAAATAAATACCCTCGATTCACAACCCACGGAGTTGGGCGGTTTTAAGCAGATTACTTTTGAGTTAGCCGGCAGGGGCGGAGATGTTTTTGAAAAAATGCAATACGAAGGCGGAGTTCACCGGGTGCAAAGGATTCCCCATACCGAAAAAGCCGGGCGTGTGCACACCTCCACCGCGTCTGTCGCCGTACTGCCAAAACCAAAAGCCACGGAGTTCAGAATTAATCCCAACGATTTGAAAATAGAGATCTCAAAATCGGGAGGTCCCGGCGGACAAAATGTCAACAAACGAATGACCGCAGTCAGAATTGTCCACCTGCCTTCCGGACTTGCCGTGGCTTCTCAAACCGAGAGAAATCTTCAGCAAAACAAGGAAAATGCCATGGCAATCCTCTCGGCTAAACTCAAAGAGATGCAAGAAGAACAAGAGATGGAAAAAATGGGTGAAACCCGAAAAGCGCAAATTAAACGCGCCCAAAGAGCCGACAAAATAAGAACCTACAACTTTCCGCAAGACAGGGTCACCGACCATCGGATAAAGGAAAACTTCCACGATATTGAATCAATCATGAACGGCAATCTCGATCCATTGCTAAAAGCCGTCTCCGAGAAAGCCACCTCCTCATCAGAAACAAAATAAAAAAGATACACGAACTCCAAAATACACCGGTTCAACCGGTGTATTCGCAATCTCCGTATCTTTAGTTGCGCGAACTCTTTACTTCCTCTTGATTTGGTGTAGTGTAGGTTTATACCTTAAAAAAATAAACCTAAGGAGGCACAGCCGTGGAAGCAACAACTGCAAAAGACAGGATTATCGTCGCCTTGGACGTAGACGGTCTGGACAAGGCCATGCACATAGTGGCGGGCCTTGCACCATATGTCGGATGCTTCAAGGTGGGACTGGAATTACTCACAGCCATTGGGGCCCCTAAAGTCGTTGAGTTCGTCCATTCGTTCGGTGGAAAGGTCTTCTACGACGGCAAGTTCGACGACATTCCCAACACGGTCGGTGGCGCGGCCAAAGCAGTCGCCGGATTGAACGTCACAATGTTCAACGTTCACGCCTCGGCAGGCGTTGAGGCAATGATGGCCGCTGTTGCCAATAAGGGACGATCGCTCGTCCTCGCGGTCACTGTTCTCACCTCACTTGAGGAGAACAATGCTCATTTGATCTTCGGCGCGCCGAGCAAGGCGAAAGTTTTGCAGCTAACGCGAGACGCAAAAATAGCTGGCTGCGACGGAATCATCTGTTCGCCCCAAGAGCTCGAACTCCTCGGCAAACAAAAAGAACTTGCTGGTCTAATGAAAATTACACCCGGTGTTCGTCCTGAATGGGCGGCGGCCGGTGATCAGAAGCGCATCATGACTCCGACAGAAGCAATCAAAGCCGGCGCAACGGCTCTGGTCATCGGTCGCCCAATTACAAAGCCACCTACTGAAATAGGAACGCCCGTAGACGCGGCCAAGAAGATCGCGGAAGAAATCGCATCGGCTCTTGCAGAAAAGAGCTGAATAAAAAAGGGTTTAGCGGCACCCGTCCCAAAGGGCAAAGCCGCTTTTTTCTTTCCACTATCAACCCAAAATACACCGGTTGAACCGGTGTATTTTAACCGGTGTATTTTAATCTAAAACCATACTTCCTATTCCCCCTAAACCACTATTGAGTTCTGTTTTATAAAGAATCCAATCTTCCACGGCTTTTTGTATCTTATCAGGTCCGCCGAAAAATTCTGTTACAAAATTTCTTTTCGTTACAGATGAAAAATTTGGTATTCCAATATAGTCTAAATAACTGGACCAACGATAAGATTTTAAAAATTTAATAGTTTTCTTAAAATCTTTCACTCCTCTCTCTTTCCAATTTTTTTCCATTAATTCAACGGGGTTAGTAAAAATATAACACACTAAAGCCATCAACTGCCTATTATTTTTTACATGTACAGCTTTAAAGCGTCCCTGGAATAATGACCCGATCCCCTTTCTATGATATTTTTCATTAAAGTATCCGGTATAACCATTTGATAATTTTTTCATGAAAAGTGAAATTCCTCCATCTGCCAATTGACGCACAATTAAATGGTAATGATTTGGCATTAGGCAAAATACTACAATCTCTAGTAGCGGTTCCCGAGATACACCGGTTGAACCGGTGTATTTACTTTTTTGACGTTCATCGAAACGATCACGCATTTTAATTAATTTTTTATCGTTTAGTTCATATAAACAGGAAATAAATCGAAAATAATCAGAAATCTGCTGAAAGATATTTCTTTTCTCTACTCCCCTGTTATAAATATGATAAAATTCGCCGTTAGCAAACTTTGGACGTTTCATTGTTCTATGATAGGATAATCAATACACCGGTTGAACCGGTGTATCTTTGTGGCTTTATTTTATTTTTATTTTTCGAGTTCGGCGATGTCGGATTCGTACTGAGTGGCGATGGATAGTACCGATCTGCCGTAAAATTCCTCCCATTTAGACCAACTGGCTCCCGAGAAATATTTCATTACGGCGTTAAATTCGTTAGATTGAGCGCCTAAGTCCTTTAAGTATAAACCAGATGCCATAAACGCGTCGGCGATGTTCCAAGGGTCTGGCGTGTGGCCAGCGGCAGCAGCGATTTTCTGTTCGTATAATGCCCAAGTTGAAGGAATAAATTGAGCTGGCCCCATCGCCCCTCCCCAACCAATGCTCATTGGGCAAGAAACCGGAGTGCTGTACGGATCGCGGCCCGAACTTGCTGTAATTTTAAGAAAATGAGGAACATCTCTTGTCGGGTTCATCACTCTATCAATTTGCTTTCCATTATAGGCCACCACGCCGGCTCCGGTTGATGGCACCTTCAGATAACACTGGCCGACATTTTTCCCTATATTTGATTCTTGCGTTAGAACAGCGAGCACAAGAGCGGGACGAACCCCCGTAGCTGTTCCCACAAATTTTGCTATTTCATACGCCTCGCCAAAGGTGGGGGCTTCGGGCACGCCGATTAATTCGAATATCCTCGAACGGATTTGCTGCGCTTGAAGCTGGGTTTGCTCTCGTTGCTTGAGAAATTTTTGATATTCGGCTTCTGTAAGCCGAAGTAATCGTTCTTCTTCTGATTTAGCAGAGGCGGACTGTTGTCTCTGCAGCGTCTGAACGGTTACTTGTTTTTCCATGCCCTCTCGTTCTTCGTCTAACGAGGCCTTTTCGTCTTCAAGATAAATCTTCATGGACTTTATATCCTCTAAAAGTTTTTGATTATCAATATTTAAGGCCTCCAAAGACGCCAGATTGTCAAAAAATTCGGAAAAGCCCTCTGATAGGAGCACGCCAAGAAGAGGCCGCTGATCTTCCTCGTCGATTGTGCGGATAATAAGCGCGAGACGATCTCTTGCCTTCTCAATCTGCAAGGTTGTTTGTTCTATGGATTCTTCGGTATCGTCAATTTGCAACCCCAAATCATCAATGAGTATATTGCTTTGGTAAATCTGGAGATCTAATTTCTTAATTGTATTTCTTAGCGTGTAAATTCTGTTTTCCAGGGTCTTCTTTTCTTTTGCGCTCATGTCTAATTTTTGGTCGTATGCGGCAATTTGCTCCTCGAGTTTTTTTAATTCCTCTTCCAACTGCGTCCGCTCCTCGGAAGGAGACAATGCAGCGAAAACAAAAAGCCCCGGTAAAATCAAAGCCGAGGCCAAAAGGACGGCGAAGAGCATCTTTATGCGAGATAGCGAGATTAAATTATTATTCTTGTTCTTCTGCAATTTCTTCTTTCTTTTCTTTTTTAACCTTTTCAACTTCTTCAACTTTCTCCTCGATTGGTTTCTCTAGTTCTTCCTCAACTTTTTCGGGAGCGGAAATCGAAACCACAATTTCTTCCGGCTCTCTCAAAATCTCCACGCCTTCCGACACCGCTAAGTCCCTTACCTTAATGTGGTCTTCAAAAGTAGATAATCCGCTAATATCCACTCTAATTTCTTTTGGCAGATTTTGCGGAAGCGCTTTTACATGAATTTCGGAGATATTCTTATATAAGGTTCCACCGAGTGTCTTAACTGCCGGCGCTTCTCCTTCCAGTAAAATAGGCACCTGGGCCTCGATCTTTTTCTCGAGGTCTGGCTGATAGAAGTCAACATGCATAGGCAAACCGCTAACCGGATCCTTGGCCAAATCATGAATCAACACAAGGTGCTTGCGTCCTTCAACTTCTAAAGAAATCAAGGAGCTCTCTCCGGCATTTCTGTAAGCATTCTCAAAATCCTTAATATTCACTTCTATGGGCTGGCTTTTAGTTTTTGGTCCGTATAAAACAGCCGGCAAGAGGCCTTTTTGACGAAGACCTTTCGTTTTTTTACCGATTATTTTTCTAGTTTTCGCAATTAAGGTAAGCATGTTTTATTTAATAAGTATGCATTGCACGGGGCAAGCTTCGGCGGCGTCTTTATTGCCAGCTGCTTTCCTGACCTCTAAAATTTCATTCTCGCCTTGTTTTTCAGCCCCTATCAAATTCGTTTTGCCGTCATCTGCCATTCGCCAATATTCGGGGCAAACGGCTTCGCAAGCGCCGCAGCCAATGCATTTTTCTCTTTCTAATATAATCTTTGGCATATTAGGCCTTATTGTGACTTCCAAATAACATAATTTTCTTTTCAACGACTTTTTTAACTTCCGTAAGGCCTTTCGCTTGCCTGATTTCGGTGGCGATATTGATTTTAGCTATCCCCCATTTTATGGCTTCTTTAATATCCGCGGGGCGAATACCTGAACCGCCATGCAGCACTAAGGGAAACTCGCCGACTGCTTCTTTAATTTTTTTAAGTCGCTCTAAATCCAGTTTCGGATTGACGCCCGATGCGCTTATGCCGTGGAAATTGCCTATATTAACCGCCAAGGTATCTACGTGGCTTTCTTTTAGAAATTGGCGGGCTTTCGCTGGATTGGTCATAATGCCCGCGCTAACTCCGACAGCTTTAATCGCTTCTATTTCACCCTCTACCGGCAAGCCATTTTCTTTCGCATATTTAACTATTTTTTTGGCTTCATTGATATTTTCATCTAGGGGCAGATGAGAGCCGTCAAAATGAATAGAATCATACCCCGCATCAATCGCCATCTTAATATAGTCGAAAGAATGGCTGTGGTCAAGATGCAAAAAGAAAGGGTGCCGAAATTTTTTCTTTTGCTCCGTTACGAGAGCTACGGTTTGCTCCAAACCAAACACTTTATTTTGGCGCTCGGAACTGCCCAAAATAATCGGGCTTTTCAGCTTTCTTGCGGTCTCAATTATAGCTGACAACTGATCGGGGTTGTAGAAATTGAATTGCCCGATGGCCCATTTCTCTTTTTCGGCTTTTTTTAAATAATTCCCGAGAGCGGTCATTTGATTTTGCAGTATTTTGTACCTTGGCATTGTTGTCTGCCTATCTTCACTCGCGCGTACTTTTGCCCTTTTATTAAAAGACCCTCCTTAGCGCCGCTTTTGCTTAAGCAGAACGCCGAATTAGCTACGGCCAATTGCAGGGCTTTCTCAATATTGCCCTTTTCATGTATCAGGCCGGCCACAAAACCCGAGCCAAAACTATCGCCGGCTCCCGTTCGGTCAACTACTTTTTTTTCAAGAATCGGCGCCCGGTAAAGATATTGCCCATCGGAAGCGACCGCCCCTTCCTTGCCTTTTGTCATAATCACAATGCCACCGGCCATCTCGTCTAATTTTCGAAAAATATCTTCCTCATTTTGATGGTTTATGCCTGTCAATTTACCGGCTTCTTCCCGATTGATTATTAACACATCAACTTTCTTCAGCATTCCTGCTATTTTTTTTTCGGGGAAGCTTAGCTGGTCGTATCCGGGATTCATGGCAATTTTAATTTTATTTTTATGCGCGAAATTTATCAATGTTCCGGTCATATTTGAAAGGGTCTTTGCGAAAGGAGCCAAGTAAAACCAACGGCTCTCTTTTATTGCCTGCCAAGGAATGTCTTTTTTTTGAAGAAAATCAGAAGCTCCCCGCCAAACCAATATTGTTCGGTCAATACCCTCAGGCGCCAAAACAATTGAATGATTCGTTGCCTTATTGGCATTCTTTTTAACCATGCCGGCGCCTACACCCAGCTTCTTTAACTCTTCTATAATGGCTGCCCCAGCTAAATCATCGCCCACCATGCCGCAGAAAGCCGTAAAAAAACCCTGTTTAGCGAAGGTGGCGGCCGTATTGGTTCCGCCGCCTCCCGAAGACAGAACCAGATTATCAATTTCAACCTTAGCCCCTACCGGTAAGCAAAAACCATCGCGGGCAACGGCGGTTTTTGGTTTCACTAAAATATCCCTGGTGGCCGATCCGAAAGTAACAACGTCGTACATAGTTATGTCTTAGCTTTTGTAAGATGTAAAAGCGTTTTAATGACCGTATCGGGGTTGAGCGAAATTGAACTAATGCCCTGTTCTTCGAGAAATTCGGCAAATTCCGGAAAATCAGATGGGGCCTGTCCGCATATGCCGACATATTTATTTTTCAATCGGCATATTTTTATTACTTCCGCTATCATGCGTTTGACCGCCTCATTTCTTTCGTCTCCGATGCCGGCAATCTTGGCATTATCTCTGTCGATACCAAGCATAAGTTGCGTCAGGTCGTTGGAACCGATGGACATGCCGTCAAAGACCTCGAGGAATTGCTCGGCCAAAATAATATTTGAGGGAATCTCGGCCATGACGTATATTTTGAGATTTTTGTCTTCGAGTCCGAATTTCTTGATTAACTCGACAACCCTGCTTCCTTCTTCAACGGTTCTGCAAAAAGGCACCATTACAGAAATATTTTTCAGCCCAAAAACCTCCCTAGCCCTTTTCACCGCCTGACATTCCATATTAAAAGCCGGCTCAAAATCCTTGTCCAAATAACGCGAGGCGCCCCTGAAACCGAGCATGGGATTCGACTCTTCTTGCTCGTACAGTTCGCCGCCGACTAAATTCTTGTATTCGTTGGTTTTGAAGTCGGAAAACCTTACAATAACTTCGTTTGGCCAAAAAGCCGCGGCTATCTGTGCTACGCCTTCAGCCAGTTCTTTTACAAAAAACTCTTTTTTATCCTTATGTTCTACTGTTATTTCTTCAATTTTCTTCTTTAGTTTTTTGTCTTTTAATTTTTCAAAGTGATAAAGCGCCAAAGGATGAACTCGTATTTTTTCGGCGATAATGAATTCTTCCCTGGCCAAACCAACGCCTTCGACTGGAAGAAATGATGTTTTGAAGGCGATTTCCGGGGCTCCGATATTCACCATAAGCTTGCTTCGCGTCTTAGCAATTTTGTCGAAGTTATACTTTTTAATTTCAAAAGGAATCCTCCCCTCATATATTCTTCCCTTAAGACCTTGCGTGCAATCTACGGTTATTGTTTGCCCGGTTTTTAAAACCTGCGTGGCCTTGCCCGTGCCCACAATCGCAGGCAATCCCAGTTCTCTGCTGACAATAGCGGCATGAGCTGTTTTTCCGCCTTCGTTGGTCACAATAGCCGAAGCCAGCCGCATGATGGGCACCCAGTCGGGGTCGGTCATAGCGGTTACCAAAACCTCTCCTTTTTGAAAAGACCCCGCATTTTTAATACTGGAAATGATCCTAACCCTGCCCGTTCCTATCTTGTTGCCGATAGCAATGCCAAAAAGGAGCGGCTTCTTCTGTGTTTTGATTTGGTATTCTTCGTATGTTTTAACTGTCTTTGGGGTAAAGACGGTCTCTGGTCGGGATTGCACAATAAAAAGCTGGCCGGTTTTTCCGTCTTTAGCCCACTCAATATCTTGAGCGAGCTTATAGTGGTCTTCAATCAGGCAAGCCCACTCTGCCAGCTTTAACACATCTTCATCTGTTAGGGAAAATTTCAGCTGCTGGCTTAATGAGACCGCTTCTTCTTTAAGGCCTCCGTCGCCATAAATATATTTTTTATTTTTCCTCCCCAGATTCTTTACAATGATTGGCTTAAAGCCCTGTTTTAGGGTTGGTTTGAAAACAAAAAATTCGTCGGGTGTAATTTTTCCCTTAACAATCATTTCGCCAACACCCCAAATGGAATTAACTAAAACCACCTTATCAAAGCCCGTCTCGGTATCTAATGTAAATATGACGCCGGCTGATGCCAAATCGGAGCGAACCATTTTTTGAATCCCAACCGAAAGCGCGATTTTTAAATGCTCAAAGCCCTTTTCTTCCCGATAAGCAATGGCTCGGTCCGTAAAAAGCGAGGCCATGCATTTCTTCACCGCTTCAAGCAACTCTTCTACTCCAACAACATTCAAATATGTCTCATGCTGTCCGGCAAAAGAGGCCGATGGCAGGTCTTCGGCGGTAGCAGAAGACCGAACCGCCACATCAGCGTTTTTCATCTTGTATTCTCGAGAAAGCTCTTGATAATTCCGGATAATGCCGTCCTCCAAATCGCTTGGCATGCTCCCTTCCATTATGAGACGGCGAGCTGCCGCACCGGTTTTTTTTAAGCTCGCTAAATTTGAGGCCTCAAGTTTTTTAAATAATTCCTTTAGTTTCTCATCTATTTTATTTTCCGACAAATAGTGCCAATAGGCGTCGGCTGTCAAAACAAAACCATCCGGCAGATTGACTCCTTTTGCCGCGAGACGCTGGTGCATTTCTCCCAATGAAGCGTTCTTTCCTCCCACCAACGGCACGTCGCCCGAAGAAAGATCCCTGAACCAGAAAATGTTACCTTTTTTCATATCAATATATATGTTTATTTTATTGACAGCTTGCCGCAGTTATAGCCGCATCGATCTCTGTGGTGGCTCCTGCTGTTTCTAAGCACCAATGTTTGCCGGTACTGCTTACAAGCGGAGAAGAAACAGCGTAGTCCCGCCTATTGTCGCTCTCATAACACTTAACCGGCTGATTGCCGTTTTCGGTTTTGATAGCGTTTTCCAGAAGCTGAAAATCACCGGCATTGCTTAATGTATTATCAGTTTCGTCGCAAACACCTGCATAGGATTCGCTGTTTTGAATATAACTAAATTCCGCCGCATTTCTGACTTGATGCATATACGACTTGATATTAGCGTCATGCGCCTTTGGCCTCTGGCCCCACATATTGAGGGTCACAATGGTTGCCATTAAACCGATTATAGCAACAACGACCAATAATTCTATAAGCGTAAAGGCTCGCTGACTCATGGCTTCAATGAATTTTTCTTTATTAATGCGTTCATAGCCGAAGCGGCTCCCTTTAAGTCGCTATAATTGGGAATGTGATTTTCTTCCAACAGCTTTGCCCCGGGTTCGGTAACGGCGCCTCCTAGAAAAGCCGCAACAATCGGTTTTTCTTTAAATCGATTTTTTGCCTCTATAATAATTTTAGCATTTTTTTCCGGATCAGTCATAATCTGCAAGGTCTGAACAACAATTAAACCGTGAATATCCGGTTGTTCCAACAAAGTATCAGCGGCTGCCTTGTACTTATCCGAAAGAGCGTCGCCCACAACGTCTAATGGATTTCTTTTGGAATAGGCGGGATGCATCACTCCGGGAACTGCCAATTTATCGAGGGTCTTTTTGCTCAATGGCGTCAATTTTACGCCTAACGCTTGGCAATAATCCGCCAATAAAACGCCGCAACTGCCGCCATTGGTAATAATACCGATACCGTTTTTGCATTTTGGCTGCCAAGACAAGGCCTTAGCCAAACCGAAGAGTTCCCTAATAGTATCGGTTTCAATAACGCCAGTTTGCCCGAAAAGAGCTTGGTAGACCCGATAATCACCCGCTAAAGATCCGGTGTGGCTAGCAACCGCTTCCCTGCCTGCTTTAGTTCTGCCCGCTTTAACAACTATAATAGGTTTTTTCGCCGAGACCTCTTTAAAAACATTGATGATTTCCCGTCCATCTTTTACGCCCTCAAGATAAAGGGCAATAACTTTAGTTTGTTCGTCATTTGCCGCCCATTTAAGAAAATCTGCAAGGGTAACGCCCGCCTCATTGCCGTAAGAAATTAATGCAGAAAATCCGTAATTCTCTTTTAAATTCTCATCTATCACAGAGTCGATTAATGCGCCAGATTGAGAAAGAAAAGCTATTTCACCGTTTTTTGGCATGGCCGGAGCAAAAGTAGCATTCAAATGATTAGCCGGCCTGATAATTCCAAGACAGTTTGGCCCTATCAAAGGAATATCGGCGGCCTCGGTCAATTTAACTATTTCTTTTTCCAGGATTCGGCCCGTTTTACCGCTTTCGCCGAACCCCGAAGAAATTACGATTATTCCGCCTACCTTTTTTTCGCAGCATTCTTTAATAACGTTCGGAACTATTTTTGCCGGCACCGCAATAATAGCCAAATCAATATCATCTTGAATGAAATTTATAGAAGATACGCATTTTACCCCCAAAACCTCCGTATAGTTTGGATTCACGGCGAAAATTTTTCTTTCGGATTTTCCGGCCAAGAGATTTTTTATCAAACCCCAACCCACGCTTTTTTCTTCCGGTTTAGCGCCAATAACGGCCACTGTCTTGGGATTGAAAATCCTATTTAATTTTGCGCTTGTGGTTTTCATTTATGGTGATTTCAAAAAACGCGGGTCAACAACCCAAGCTCCTTTCTCGTTGGCAATGACCGGATTTAAGTCAATCTCTGCAATTTCATTGTTTTCCAGCGAAAGGCGGGAAAGCGCAATAATCATCGATGCCAATTTTTTGATATCGACCGGTTTTGTTGAACGAAATCCTTTAAGTAATTTATATCCCCTCACTTCTTGCATCATGGTCATGGCATCGGCTCTCTCAAGCGGCGCAATTCTAAAGGAAACATCCTTTATAATCTCAACCAAAATGCCCCCGAGGCCAAACATTATAACCGGACCAAATTGGGCGTCCCTTTTCATGCCAATGACCGTCTCAACTCCCGAAATTTGTTTCTGAACCAGGATTCCTTCCGTTTTGATTCCTCTCGTCTTCTTTATAATCTCGTCCCAGGTATTTTTTAAATCAACTTCGTTCTTAAGGTCTGTTTTTACTAGTCCTAAATCGGTTTTGTGGATAACTCCCCGTGAAAAAACTTTTAAAACAGCCGGATATCCGACCGATTTTGCAAAAGCCGCTGCCTCATTTTTGTAGGCAGCAAGCTTCGTGGGACATAGGGGAATCTTATATCGCTCAAGTAAATCTCTTGTTTCTTCAAAGCCCAAACTTTCCATTATTTCAGTTTTCCTACTTGGAGGACGTGCATTAATAAGGTGTGGGAATAACCCCATTCGTTGTCATACCACGATAAGACCTTGACCAGATTACCATCAACTACCCTTGTGGACGAAAGGTCAACAATAGAGCTATACGGTTCGCCGATGATATCGGAAGAAACCAATGGCTGCTCGGTTGCCTTCAGAACGTTCTTCCATTTATCTTGCGTGGCGGCTTCTTTTAAAATTGCATTGATTTCGTCAACCGAGGTATTTTTTTTAGAAATAAAAGTAAAGTCAATAATTGAGCCGGCGGCAACTGGCACCCTAATGGCGATACCGTCAAATATCCCCTTGTATGCGGGCAATGATTTTGCCGTGGCTTTGGCAGCCCCCGTGCTGGATGGAATAATATTTTGCGCGGCGGCGCGCCCCCTTCTAAAATCCTTCTTGTCGGGCGCGTCTACCAATGCCTGACTGGCAGTGTATCCATGAACAGTATTGAGTATCGCCTTCTCCACTCCGGGATTCTCCATTAAAACTGCGGCTACCGGAATAACGGCATTAGTTGTGCACGAAGTGTTAGAGGTGATGGGCGCCAAAGACGGCGAAGACAACCTGTCATCATTTGCGCCGCACACGGCGTGCTCAACTTCGCCCTTGGCGGGCGCTGAAATCACCACTCTTTGTGCCCCCGCTTTCAAGTGTTGCTCGGACCCTTCTTTTGAATCAAAAACGCCTGTGGACTCAACTACGACATCAATATTTAACTCTTTCCACGGCAGATTTGCCGGATTTTTTTCGGATAAACTTAGAATTTTTTTACCTTCGACAACCAGATAGCTTCTTCCTTGTTCTCGCTTCACTGTTACATCTTTGGCGTATCTGCCGTAAACTGTATCGTATTTTAAAAGATAAGCTAAATTTTCTGCATCGGTCAGGTCATTAACAGCGATAATTTCCGCATCTTTGCGGCCAAATGCCTGCCTGAAAAAAGTGCGGCCGATACGGCCAAAGCCATTGATGGCAATTCTCATAATAATTTTATTTTTTAATTCCCAATAGTTGAGATATTTTTTCTTTATCAAAACCTATGACTATTTGGCCGTCTATTTCAACCACTGGCACGCCCATTTGCTGGCTCTTTTCAATCATCTCTTCGCGAGCGGCGGCATCTTCGGCCACATTCACATCTTCAAACTCAATATTATTCTTTTTCAAAAATTCTTTGAGAGTTACGCAGTAAGGACAAGTTGGCGTCGAAAATACTTTGACTTTTGGCATATTTTTTTATGGATAATTAATTTTAATTTCCCGGCTCTGTCTTTAAATTAAAACCATTGGGAAAAAGGAATTTCCCGTCTTTGGTAATGTATGACTGGTATTCTGTGCCTTCGATCTCGATATGAAGTCCGTAGACCTGGCCTTCGTCGGTTGCTTCTATGAGAGAAGCAGTCGCGTTTTCATCAATGCTTTGATCAATGAATTTGATTGCTATATCCGCTGCCTGCGCCTTGGTGAGATTCGGGCGAATAAAAAGGCCGGATTCAAAATAAGCCGCAACTCCGACTACAGCCAAAATAACAACCGCGATAATGACGGTCTTATAATTTTTGGCGCTATTAATCATGTTATTTATTTTAATATTGTCCATAGGATTATATTAGTTAATTTATAATTTTTTGTAAACTCCGTCCCGGAATTCATACCCCAGAAGACCTGCGTAAGGCACTTCTGTATTGATGATATCATTGTCAGCTATCCTCTCGATGTATTTTATGATCGCCCTCAAAGAATTATGGCTGGCAACTATTAAAATATTCTTACCGTCTTTCAGGGCATTTTCTGTATTTTTTTGGTAGAAGGGAATGGTTCGTTTATAAACATCTTTTAAACTTTCTCCGCCGGGAGGAGCTACATCATAACTTCTTCGCCAAAGACGAACTTGCTCCGCGCCGTATTTATTCATTGTTTCTTCTTTGTCTAGCCCCTGCAGCTTGCCATAGTATCTTTCATTTAATGCTTCGCTTACGAAAACCGGCAGATAAGCTGATGCCAGCTCCTCAAAATTACCCCATTCTTTCATCTTGCCTCCGAAGTGCCTGAAAATCGGGTATTTATTCGTTTTCTCAAGAGCCAATAAACAACTTGCCATATTTCTGACGAGCGGCGAGGTATAAACGATATCAATTTTCGCGCTGGATAAAAACGCGGAAATTTCGCTGATTTTGCCAGCATCTTCCTTGGCAAGCGGCACATCGGTCCAGCCCGTAAAACGATTTTCCAAATTCCACTGCGATTTAAAATGCCTTAATAAAATTAGTTTCCCCATAATCAATAATTAAATTCCTCCTCTATTTTTAACAGGCGGTTATATTTTGCCACTCTCTCTCCGCGAGCCGGGGCGCCTGCCTTTAAGAAATCAGCCCCCAAGCCAACCGCCAAATCCGCAATAAAATCATCGTTGGTCTCACCCGATCTGTGCGAAACAATTATTTTCCAGCCCATCGATTGAGCTAAACCGGCCGCTTCCACCGTTTCGCTGACAGTGCCTATTTGATTGACTTTCAAAATAAGCCCATTGCAAGCATCTTTTTCTTTTGCCTCTTTGACTCTTCTGGGGCTGGTGACCAGCAAATCGTCGCCTATAATAGAAATTTTCTTTCCGAATTGCTTTGTGATGCTCGTAAAACCCGGCCAGTCCTCTTCGTGAAAAGGGTCTTCCAAGAAAATAATGGGGTATTTTTTTATAAGTTCGGCGTAATAATTCAAAAGTCCTTCGCGCGTAAAGACACCCATGCCTGTTTTATACTTTCCTTCCCGATAAAATTGGGAGGCAGCCGCATCTACCGCAATTTTTATGCTTTTCTGCAGGCCGAGATCTTTGGCCGCTGTTAGAATCAACTCAATTGCCTCTTCCGGAAAATGAATCGGCGGAGCAAAGCCGCCCTCATCGCCTACGTTTTTTCCTAATTTTTTGCGCAATTTTTGGTAGATGTCGGAAGCGATTTGAAGCGACTTCTTAACGCTGTTGGCTTGAGGCGCCACCATAAACTCTTGAAAATCGAGAACGTTTGTGGCATGGACTCCGCCATTAATCATATTAAAAACAGGCCTCGGCAATTTTCCAGACATCGGGAGTCGGGAAAATTTCTCGATATATTGATAGAGCGGGAGTTTTTGAGAAGCAGCGCCGGCCCGGCAGATTGCCATAGAAACCCCGGTTATGGCATTGGCCCCCAAGTTTGATTTATCGCGGCTCCCATCTAAATCAATCAGCAGGTGGTCAATTTCTGCTTGATTCGCGGGATTTTTGCCCTTTAATTCCGAAGCAATGCGTTTATTAACATTTGCTGCGGCCGCATCTGCGTCCAAAACCACTGCTTCATACCTGCCCCTTGAAGCGCCCGAAGGAACGCCGGCAGAATATCTGCCAGAGTCGGTTGTTACTTCTACCTCCAAAGTAAAATTAGCCCGTGAATCAAGGATTTCTCTGGCCCTTATCGATCTGATTTTAACCAGTGTCATGTTTTATTTTCTCAGATAATTAGCTACGGAAAACAGGGCCTTCACCCCCTCCCCGGCCGCGATACCAATTTGTTTGTATTGCACGTCGGTTACGTCGCCGGCGGCAAAAAGACCCGCGGTTTTGGTTGCGCAAGTTCGCGAATCAATTATGATTTCGTCTCTTTCGTTAAAATCCACCAAATCCTTGACAAAACCGGTAGCGGGAATGCTGCCGATTTCCACAAAAACGCCTTGAACATCAAGCGCAGCCGCTTGGCCTGTTCTGCGGTTTTGATATTCAACCGAAGACACAAATTTATCGCCCAAGATTTTCTTAACCTCAACCGATGTCATGATTTTTATTTTTTTTGATTTTTGCGCCAAGTTAATATTGCTCTCTTCGGCTTTGACTTCAGCGGCATATTCCAAAATATAAATTTTCTTCGCGTATTTTGTTAGGGCTAATGCGGCTTCAAAACCAGAATTTCCTCCGCCAATGACCGCCACTGCTTTGTCGGCGAAAATCGGAGCGTCGCAAGCCGTGCAGTAAGAGACCCCCCTGCCTATAAACTCTTTCTCCCCCGGGACTTCCAGCGGCCTCGGGTCGGCTCCGGACGCTACGATAACGGCCATCGCGTCAAACCATCCCTCGTGAGCGGTTTTTACGGAGAATGTTTTGCCGATTTTCTTTATAACTCCCGTCGAATCGCTGACTATTTTAACATTGTATTCTTGTAAATGTTCGACGAATTTTTTCACTAAATCGGCGCCGGAAATGGACTTAAATCCGGGATAGTTTTCAATACTAACGGTTTTCCGTGTCATTTGGCCGCCAAACGTCTTGGCGATTATGAGAGTATTTATTTTTGCCCGGGCAGCGTAAATGCCGGCGGCAATCGCTGCCGGTCCGCCGCCAATAATAATCAAGTCGTATTTTTTATTTGCCATCTTAAAATTACTTAATAATCTCCTTTAAATATTTTCGAAGGACATTTCCATATTCGGGGTGTTTAAGCGAAAAATAAAATGTCGATTGCAGCCAGCGCAATATGTCGCCGCACTCCAGCCAGCGGCCTTCAATTTCGTGGCCGTAAACCATCTTTCCGTCCAATATCATGGCCGAAAGAGCATCGGCCAAAATAATCTCGTTTTTTTGGTTTGGCTCAACTTTTTTTAGATATTCAAAGACCTCCGGCGTAATAATATATCGGCCGACGATAGCGAGGTCGGAGGGGGCTTCGCCGGCCTTTGGCTTTTCTACAATTTTTTTAATTTTGTAGACCCTTGAGGCGATTTTTTCAACATCAACAGTTCCATAGTGAGGGAGTTTATCTTCTGACAGGCGGTTTAGGGCAAGCAACGGCTTTTGGCTTGTTTTAAAAACCTGAATCATTTGTGAAAGACAAGGCGTGGGCGAGTCAATAATGTCATCGTTGGTAAAAATAGCGCATGGCTCCTGAATAAATTTTCGCGCCTGAAGTATGGCATGGCCATCGCCAAGCGGCAGTTTTTGGGTAACAAAGACAAAATTAATTTTCTGTGAAATTTCTTCGATGCGCTGAACGCGCTCTAATAGTCCGTCCTGCTTTCTTTCTTTAAGAAGCTTCTCTAATTTCGGCGACTTCTTGAAATAGCCCTCTATTTCCTTTTTTTTGCCGGGAGAAACCACGAAGATTGCCTCTGTCACGCCCGCCTCCATCGCCTCTTCCAAGAGGTACTGAATAACCGGCTTATCAACTAATGGCATAAGTTCTTTGGAAACGGCTTTAGAGAGCGGAAGGAATCTGGTTCCGACTCCGGCGGTGAGAATAATCGCTTTATTAATCATACGATTTCATAATATCACATTGACAAAAAATGTATAATAGGGCTATAATCCAGCATAGCTTTTTACAAAAAAGGGGGGAAATGCCGCAATGATCATCGAGATGCAGACAGCTGCGTCACAGGACAGCATTCGCCGCGTCATTGGCAAAATCAGAGGTCTGGAGTGCGAAGCCCAAATCAATGCCGGCCAAGAAAAAGTGGTTATCGCCGTCTTGGGCAGAGATACGGGCAGCATTGCCACCGAGATTTTTGAAGCCCTTCCCGAAGTGGAGCGGGTATTCCGCATAATGCAGCCGCATAAACTCGCCTCGCGCGACTTTCAGCAAGACAAAACGGTAGTTAAAATTGGCGATGTGGAAATCGGCGGCCAGGCGGTTATAATTATCGCCGGGCCTTGCGCCGTCGAGTCGGAAGAACAAGTTCTCCTTACGGCGCGACTGGTCAAAAAATTGGGCGCCAAGATTCTGCGGGGCGGCGCTTACAAGCCCAGCACGTCGCCTTTCAAATTCCAAGGAATGGGTGAGGACGGCTTGCGAATACTTGCCGCGGCTAAAGAAGAAACCGGCCTCAAAATCGTCACTGAAGTGCTCAGCCCGCGGGATGTGGAATTGGTTTCAGAGTGCGCCGACATTCTTCAGATCGGCGCTCGGAATTGCCAAAACTACGACTTATTGGAAGAGGTTGGTCAAGCCGGAAAACCCATCCTCTTAAAGCGCGGTTTTGGAATGTCAATTACCGAATGGCTCCAAGCGGCCGACTACATTCTGCGAAGAAACAATCCGAATCTTATTCTCTGCGAAAGAGGCATCAAAACATTTGAACCGTCCACGCGGTACACTCTTGATATCAGCGCCGTGCCGGTTATAAAAAGATTCAGCCACCTGCCGGTCATAGTGGATCCGAGTCACGCGGCTGGAGATCGGCGTTATGTTCCCGACATGGCGCGAGCCGCCGCAGTGATTGCCGATGGCTTACTCATAGAGGTGCATCCAAATCCGATGGAGGCCCTGAAAGACGGCCCGCAGTCATTAACTTTTTCCGGCTTTACCGAACTCATGGCAGACCTAAAAAGATTAACTGCCGCGATTGGCAGAGAAATCTAAATAAAGTAAAATACCCCGGCCTTTCGGGGTATTTTTTTGAAGTATTTTTCTTGAGTTATTCGCCTTCCTTTTTCCTGAAAAAAGCAGGCATATCCCACTTTTTTTCTTGAGTCAGCAAGTCCTCCTCTGTTTTTTCCGCTTCTTTTCTCAACTCTAAGGCGTTTTTCCGTAAAAGTGGCTTCGGCGCTGCGCCATCGAGCATTTCTTTGGTTTCCGGCTTTGCCAGTAATTTAAGCTTTTTCTGTTTGGGCCTTGGATTCTGTTTTGTCTTTATTTTTATTTTTGCTTTTTTTTTGGTCATTTTCGGTTTTGGAATTTCTTTTTTGATTTTTGGCGCGGGAATTTCTTCCGGTTTGATTTCCGGAGCTTGCTTGGGCTTCGGCTTCTTTTTAGCCGGTTCCTTGCCCACTCCCACGGCCAGCAAAGTCACCCGAAGCCGGTCTTTGTAGCCGTTATCTTGCGAAACGCCGAAAATTATCTTGGCCCTACGATTAAAATCAGAAATATTTCGGCTGATGTGTTCAACCTCCTGCATTCCCAAGAGTCGGGGGGCTGTAATATTAAAAACAATCTTTTCAGCGCCTTGAATGCCGTATTCGTTAAGGGGGCTTTTCAGGAGTTCTTTGACTGCTTCTTCGGCGCGATTGGGTCCCGAAGCCAAAGCGGTGTTCAGGTAAGCCAGCTTTCCCTTGCCGTCCAAAACGGTCTTGAGGTCGGCAAAATCAATATTGATTAATCCGGGCAAATAAACCATTTCAATCAGGCCCCGCAAATTTTCGGCCAGTCGCTTATTGATTGAGGAAAACGCTTCTTTCAGGGGGGTATTTTTATCTATTATTTTGAAAATATTTTCGTTTAAAATTATTGAAACCACGTTAAGGTTTGGCGTAAGGCGCTCTAAACTGCTTCGGGCGATCTGGCTGCGTTTCGAGCCCTCAAACTTAAAAGGAAGCGTAAAAATTCCAATAGTTAGCACCCCCATTTCTCTGGCAATTCTGGCAAACTCCGGAGCCGCCCCGGATCCAGTGCCTCCGCCAAGAGAAGACACAATCACAGCCAAGTCAATACCTTGAAAAAGTTTGATTATTTTACTCCTCTCATCTTTGGCTGCTTTCTGTCCAAGGCGAGGATCCATGCCGCATCCCAAGCCATCGGTGATATTTTCTCCGAAATGAAATTTACGCGCCTGGCGGGCGGCTTCTTTAAGGGCCTGAATATCGGTGTTGGCAGTTACAAAATCAACCCTATTAATCAATGGAGCGATTTCTGAAACAATCGAACTGCCTCCGCCGCCAATGCCAATAATTCTCATTCTGGTGCGGTGAACGGTCTCTTGAGACACCAAAACATCCGGTTTCTTTTTTTTCAAAACCGGTTTAGCTTTTTTTGCCTTTCTGATTTTCTTGTTTTTAGCTTTCTTCTTTTTCTTTTTAGCCATGAGTTCTGCTTTCCTTGATTATATGAACAGAAAGAGCCGAAAGTCAATAATAAAAATAAAAGCAGGCAACTTTGTTGCCTGCTTTCGTCTGTTCAAGCAAACCGCGGTTTGCCGTAAACCCAGCCGGTCGGGCCGTACGCGTATGTGTCTTGATGACTAATATATGCCATAGCCGGAAAAGCGACCACTCGGACATCCATGGGAATAGGCCAATACTTCCAGCAACTCCTGCTTCTATAAAACTTGGCGGGCAATCGCAGTTTTTCGTTCTGGGGGTAAAGAAAGCGCAAAATGCCCGCTTTCACGCCTATATGAGTCGTTCCCGGCGGGATTGAATAGATCGCGCTTTTGTCAAGCACTAGCCCCCTGTTCGCGATTTTTCCATGGGATAAAACAGCCGCGTGCGGTGGCATGGTCCGGAACATTCGTTCCTCCTTTTTGTGTATAGAGTACCACTATGGTGGGTAGCATATTTAATCTGAATGTCAAGCGTACGGGTAAAAATACACCGAAATACACCGGTGGCACCGGTGTATTTATTCGGTAGTTTTTCCGTCGAAGTGGTCGCTTTCGTCGGCTAAAGCGTCTTCTTTCGCGACGTGGACAACTTGATCCCTATGTTCTGGCGGAGAATAAATAGTATACAGCTTCATCTCGCCGTCTGCGTTATTGATAACATTGTGACGGGTACCCGCAGGGATAACAATGGCCGAACCGTCTTCTATAGCATGCTCCATACCGTCTAAAATAGCCGTTCCCCTGCCGGCTTCAATTCTGATAAACTGGTCCAGTTTATGCACTTCTTCGCCGATTTCTTCTTCGGGCTTCAAACTCATCAGCACCAGTTGGCTGTGCTGTGCCGTATAAAGGACTTTTCTGAAATTAGTATTTTCTTTAGTTGCCTTTTCGATATTGGTTATATATCCTTTCATATTTTTATATTATTTTATTTAATAATTCTATTTCTTTTTCTCGCCGCCAAACGAAACCATTGCCCTTCTGCCTTCCATTATATCACCTTCAGCCAAATCGTGAATGGCATTTTCTATAATTTCGTAAGAGTAAAGCACATTTGCCCCGTTGGCAGTGCCGGGGTCGTGGCTTAAAAATCCATCCCCATTGTAGCCCTTGAGCAGAATGATGTGATAAACTGGTCCGGGCGGTTTGAAGTTTGGGTTTTGCAGCAAACGCCCGGCGGCTGGGATAATCACGGGCCGGCCCAAGGCCAGTTCCTTCTTAATATCATCCAAAGAAATATCATAAACAGCCCTGGCCTCGTAACCGTAATAATCACGGATCAATCGTGCTGTTTGCTCTGCGGAGGTATCTTCGTGGAAACCATAATTTTTATCTTCGAAGTTGACCAAGCCCAGAAGCTCAATCTTTGTTTTGGGCACATCGACAAAATCTTCTCCCTCAAAAAAATAGCGCGCCATTAATATCGCCGCTTCCTCGCAAGTGTAGGCAAACGGGTAGCTCCAGTCGCCGCCGGGTGCTTGAGCTATGAAGGGCACATTCAAATCAACCGTTTCCGGTAAAGTAAACGGCTGTTCCGCCGCTTCTTTTTCGGCTTCTTTTTTTTCAATAATTTCAGCCGGTCTCGAAATATGGCTGTAAACGATTGCTCCTTCTAAAAATAGAGCAAACAAACTTAAAATCGCAATGGATGCCAAAAATATATTTTTCATTACTGAATCTCTAAAAGCTCGACTTCAAAGATGAGCGTGGCATTGGCAGGAATCGGCCCGATGCCGGTTTGGCCATAGCCAAGCGATGGAGGAATAATTAACCTCCGCTTTTCCCCCGCTTTCATTCCCAAAACGCCAAGCTCCCAACCCTTAATGACCGTGCCCGCGCCCAATTGAAAAGCAAAGGGCTGTCCCCTGTCCAAACTGGAATCAAATTTTGTTCCATCTTCCAGGGTACCCGTGTAGTGAACCGCAACGGTATTGCCGGCAACCGACTCAACGCCGCTGCCTTCCGCCAACACCTCTATTTTTACTTTGTCTTCACTTGACATATTGCTTTGCATATTAGTTTGCGCATTAGTTTGTATTTTAATTTCGCCGATATCTGCCGCCGGTTCTTTGGGCTTTTGCTTAAACATTAAATAATATCCGACAACAACTGTAATGATAACTATAATAATTGCCGCAATTATTTTATTCATCTTCGTCTAAGTTTACTTCTTTTTGTATTTCTTCAAATTCGTTCTCAATGTCTTTCAAACGCTTTCTGCTGGCCTTAATCAGCGCAACGGCCTCTTTAACTTTTTTCAGTCCCTCCTCCACATCGATTTCCGCCTGGTTTTCAAACCAATCGGTGATTTTTGAAAGATGAGCCAAATCGTCCCTTAGGGTCTTCGACGAATTTTTGGTTTCTGTCATATTATTTAATTATTTTTTTAACTTCTGAATTGATTCTACCATCAGAAACCTGAATTTCAAGCTCGCGGCCCGGCAGAACGTCTTTGACGCTCCTGACGATTTTTCCACCGGAATACGCAAGAGAATATCCCAAACCCAGCTGTCTTTCGGGATTGTTGAGAGTTATCACTTTTTCCGCGTAGGACAATTTTTGCGAAAGATTGGCCAAGGCCGCCTTAAAATTTTGCATAAAAATCATCAGCTTATTTTCTATTGACCTCTGAATCTCAAAAATCTCCTCAAAGAAGCCGAAGATAATTCTTTCTTGTTTTTCTAAAAATAGCAGGGCCTCCTGCCACGAACGGTTGAGGTAGTTGGCGGCCGCAGTGGGCGTGGAAACCGAGGCATCGGCGGCAAAGGTAACCAGCGGCTCGTCTTGATGATGGCCCACGCCCGCAATAACCGGCACCTTAAAACCAGCCACCTCCCGCACCAGCATTTCATTATTAAAGGCCATCAGCGATTCTAACGACCCTCCGCCGCGAATGATAACCAGCGCATCAATGTCTTGGGTTCGAAAAGTTCTGATGGCAGACAGCAGATCCTCCACCGCTTCTTGTCCCTCGACTCTTGCATCTATCATCTTTATTTTAAATCCGAACTTTCCCAAATTATTCAAAAAGTCGGCTAAAACCGCTCCGTGTTTTGAAGTGATAACGCCGATCTTCTGGCAGTATTTGGGAATGGGTCTTTTTCTTTCTGGGGCAAAAAGGCCTTCGGCCGTCAACTTCTTTTTTAGCGCTTCATATTGTTTTTTTAATTCGCCTTCGCCGGCTAACTCAATGGTCTCAGCGATAAAAGAGAGCCGGCCGGAAGCGGCGTAGACCTCGGGGTAACCTTGGGCCATTATTTTCATGCCCGCCTCAAGCTTTATGCCGTACATGCTATAGCGCGATTTCCATATAATACAGCTTAAAACGGCGCCGTTATTTTCGTCTTTGAGAGTAAAGTAGCCGTGGCCCGAAGAAGCCACTTGCGCTTGCGTCACTTCGCCGACAATTCTTGCCCGCGATCTTTTCAGACCGATGTTAAGCAGCTGAATGAATTCGGAAACGGAAAATATTTTTTGCTCGGGTATCTCCATGCGCCTTATTTTATCAATCTTTTGAATATTCGCAAATATCTTTGAAGTCGCAAAACGAGCACTGCCAGCCGGGCGTTGGAGCAAAATCGCTCGCCTTGATGGCTTCTATGGTTTTTGCAATCTTCTCTTTGATCTTTACCCTATCTTGTTCCGAGCCCACGAAGGCAATTTTTTTATTCTCCTCCAAATAGTGATAGACAAGTCCGGTGGGACGAAGGCCGAAAACATCTTCGGCCGCCAATTGATATATCAAAAGCTGCTCTTTTTCTTCGGCAGAAATTTTATCCCTAGCGCTGCCAGTTTTATAATCAATCAAAAGCACTCCATCGGCTGTTTCATCGATGCGGTCAATCTTGCCCTTGACCGTATGTCCCTCAACCTTAAGATTGAAAGGCGCCTCTAAAGCGGGTACGCCATCTATTTTTAGGATCTTGGGCGGGGCTTCTATAAAATCAGCATAAAATTCTTTTATTATTTTCTTGCCCAACTTGCGGTAGTCCTCTTTTTGTTTCTTGTTCTCATACCACTCGTCTATCCAATTATTTTCATAAATTTGGTTTAATGCCTCAAAACCAGCGGCTGATTGAGCCGGCGCCATTCCAAACAAATCGCCTTGCTTTTTTTCGTCTATTTCATTTGCCCGCGCGAGAAACCGATAAAAAGTATTATGAATGGTCTTGCCGAAGGAAAATGCGCCCCTGCCGCGCACCGGCACCTTTAAAACAAAATTAAACTTGTATTGCAGGGGGCATTTTTCAAAAGCGGCTAATTGGGAATACGAGAAATGGCCGGGCAGGTATTTTGTTGCGTGTGGCTTATTCTTTATTTTATATTTTGGCTCAAGCATTTCATTTTTGGTTTTGCTGTTTGTGGCCTGTAATTTATCTCTGTAGCCCATTTCAATCAAAAAACGCGAGAGTTTTTTACTGCGGCTGCCGCCATAATCCTGCGCCGAAGTCAGGTAAAGCCCGTTCTTGGCGCGGGTCATAGCCACATAGCATATTCTTCTTTCTTCCTGCAGATGGACATCGCCGCCGGGCCTTATGTCTTTAATAAGCTCATCGGGGAGTTCGATGGGATCGCTTCTTTCAATCGACGGAAAGCGTTTGTCCACCATATTCACTAAAAATACATACTTAAACTCCAACCCCTTGGCGCCGTGAACTGTCATCACCTTGATAACATCGGGACCTTGTTCAGGATCAACATTAATTTTGCCTTCTTCGCCCGATTCTAATTCAAGTTTTATTTCCTGCATAAAGATATTGAGCGTTGTCTCGGGCGACGAGTTCTCAAACGCCTTTACTTTTCTGAAAAATTGGTTTAGTAAATCCAGCTGCTCCTCTTCGCCTCCCCTGACTAGATGCTTGAGATACCCCGAGTCGTCAAGAAATTGCACCATGATTTCAGAGACCGGCTTTTGCCTGGACATTGCCGCATGCTTTTGGATTAAGCCCAGAATAAAATTAATTTTTTCCCGGCCGTTTTGCGATACGCCCGGGATTAAGGCGAGATCTTTAGCTGACTCAAAAAGCGATTTGGTTTTCTTGGAAGCATAATGCGTAAGCAGCATTACGTCTTCCGGGGAAATGCCTAAAAACGGCAAACTGAAAATTCTGAAAAGGGCCGAGCTTTCATGGTAATTATCCAAAAGCTTAAGATATGAGATAACATCCAGCACGCTATGTTTTGCATAGAGGCCCCTTGAAGCCAAAAACTGGTAAGGCAGGCCGGCGCGCTCAAGGGCTTTTGTAAAAGGATTGGCGGAATTGTTTGCTCTGACAAGAATGCAAAAGTCACCCAAGCTCGCTTTTTTATCTTTTTTGAGCAGTTCAAGAATTTTCCTGACAACCAAATTAATTTCTTCCTCAAGGGTCTTGGCGTGGATATGTTCAATCTCGGCTTTGGCAAATTCGGCCGCCGCCTGCAGTTTTTTGCTTATCTGGCTGATGCACTCCAACCGATCTGGATCGTTGCCTTTAATGAAATTATAGGAAAGATCTAAGATATCTTGACAGGAACGATAGTTTTTTATTAAAGATATTTCACGGGCTGCCGGAAAATCATTCTTAAACTGGACGATATTGGAGAATGACGCGCCTCGCCAGCGATAAATTGCCTGATCATCGTCGGCGCAAACGGTTAAATTATTTTTGGGGGCGGCTATTTTTTTGATAAGCTCATATTGCGCCCAGTTAGTGTCTTGAAATTCATCAACTAAAACATATTTGAACTTCTCCCGATATTTTTTTAGAATAAGCGGCCTCTCCTGGAAAACTTTAAGGCAATAGTTTATCAGGTCGCCAAAATCAAGTTCGCTATTTTCCAAAAGCAAGCGTTGATATACATGATAGGCAATTGCGACTTCTTTTATTCGCTCGATTTCCTGCGATTCCGGAGCGTCGTCGCGCGTTTTGAGCATTTCCGCGTACTTCAAATAATTTTCCGGATATATTTCTTGGTCTTTGCAATGGGAAAAATGGGAAAGCAGCGCATGAATAAACTTGCTTGGATTGCCCAGCGGCTTGTAATATTTAAGGTCGAGACGGTCGAAATTTTTATAAACCAGCAGCCAAGCGGCGGTCTGGTCGATTATTTTGAAGTCGGAGGGCAGGCCGATTTCCAGGGCATAGTCGCGTAAGATTCTTTCGCAAAAAGCATGAAAGGTGGAAATCCAAAGGTCGATATAGCCAATGGGCAAAAGGGCATCAACCCTCTCTTCCATTTCTCCGGCCGCTTTTTCGGTAAAAGTTAAAGCCAAAATTTCCTCTGGCTTTGCCTTGCTTTGCTCTATTAGATGGGCGATTCGCTGCGTGATGACCGCCGTTTTTCCCGTGCCGGCGCCGGCCACAATTAAAAGCGGCCCCTCGCCATGAGTTACCGCTATTTTCTGCTCGCTGTTTAATTTTTCCAACTCAATCGCCATCTTTTTTCGCCAAACTTTTGCGGTATTCCTTAACGGTTATCAGGAAAGCCGCAAGTTGGAGGCAAACAATCGTGAGCATCATGACTAAATATGACCAGTCCAGCCAATCCGACGGTCTTCCGGGCCGGAAAAAGGCATGATTGAGCACGTGAATACCGACGAGATAAAAAACAACATAGGCGAAGCTGTGAAGCCAGCGCCAAGAAGACACGCCAATAAATTTTATTACGCTGCCAAAAGAAGTGGCGGTTAATATCAGCGCCCAAAAAAGAGCGATAAAAGCAACTAAATTTCCCACCCGCATTGCCGACAAATATTCAAAGACATCCCATTGCGCGCCTTTAAAAACGAGAAGCATGTGCGCAATTGACACGATGGCAAACCAAATACCCAGCTCGCCTCTCCAGCTCCAAGGCAGATTCCAGGGCAAAACATTTACGGCCGGTTTCCAAAGCCGCATCAAGGGTCCGATGGCGAGCGTCAAAAAAAGAAGCGTGAAGGCGACTGCGGGCAAAGCCCGATGCGACTCTATTCCCGATAACCGCAAAGCGAAAAATAAACCGAACGAACCAAGGGCAACAATTAAATGATATGCAAAATTATTGCGAATATCCATTACGGCATTATAACAAAAATTGAATTAAGTAAAAAGGGCGATTCTATGAATCACCCTTGATTGCGGGCGGCAGTTCATCAATGACTTTTAGCCCGTTGATGAAAGAAATAATTTCTGGCGGAACGGCTGGTTTTTCTTCAAAAACATATTTATTGAGTTCGACTAAATCACCAGCCGTGAAGATACCAGCCGCAAACATGCCCCGGCAAAAGCCAAAAAATTCTCCGAGCTCTCTGACGTAATTACTAAAGTCCTTTTCTTTTTTCTTTAGAAATTCTTCGCTGACTGGCCCCTGAAACTTCGGGCTTTCGTCTGCGATTCTGCGGCATCGCTGTGCCATTTCTTTTGCCATTTCAAAGAGCTGGGGTCTATCTCGCTTCATTTTATCCTCCTATTCCTTAGGTATTATACTCAAGAATCAAAAAAAAGCAAGTCCTCAACTTTTTTGCAAAAAAAGACCCGGACCTTTCGGTTCGGATCTTAGCTTAGCCAGAGCCCCTCATGCAAATACGGGCACTGGCTTCTTGAACGCCGCACGTGTTTTCGCAAACTTCTCCTTGGCTTGCGCCAAGTCACGGGCCGTGAATCCCCCTGTCTCCTCGTCGAAAAACTCCAACGCGAAGACGTTCCCGGTCTTGTCAATATAGGGTCCGGCGAAACGAACCCCGTGCCCTAGGACACGAGCTATTTCGGTACCCATACTGTAAACCTTGTCCACGACGGTTTCCCTCCTTTCTTTGAGATTTTAATGCTGCTACGTACAGTCAAGCACATATCGCAGAAAAAGTCAATAGCCCATAAAAAAGTCTGTGCAGGTTTAACCTGCACAGAAAACCTGCACAGAAACCTGCGCAGAACTAAAAACCAAGAATTGATGAGATGTTCGCTAATAATAACCTAAAGGGATCTAAAGATCCTCCTTCTGCATTAGGTTCAACCTCCATTATGTCGCGCTCTGTTTCTTCTTCAGATGATGGCTCAAATCCCCTCATCATTACCTCCATTTGCTGTTCTATTTGCTCCTGAATACATGACTCAATTTTTGCCTGAACTTCCGAGGCCCCGCCTTCTTCTCCCGTAGCTTCTCCCTGTTCGTCCTGACTAACGTTCTCCAGGCAAGTAAGCGCCTCCGAGCAAGGCATTGCCAAACACGCTCTTACTTTCTGCTCGGCTTCCCGGCCTTGCGTGCCACCGAATTCTTGAGCACAGCTTTCCATTGCATTTCCAACCATTTCACCGGTACTTCGCAATAATATCAAAGACCCCTCGTGGATACCCTGAAGTATCTCTGGGCTAATTCTATTCTTGAGACAATCAGCTACTCCCTCCGGCGCTTCTTCTATATTGCGGCGCATTTCTTCAACGCCCCGCTGCATTTCAGCGAACTGTTCTTCCGAAACAAAACCGTGCTCCAACCCAAACCTAAAACAGGTCTCTTCGTTAGCCTGATCTTCGCAAAATGTTTCGCACTCTCTCTCGCCACGGCAACCTCCCGGCCCCACACCGCCGGTTTTTTTAACCATTTCTGCTTCTTCGGCAGTCATAAAGCCGGCAGCCACAGCGAAATCCATACACTCGTTTGTGTTTTCGGGCTGTGAACAATAAGTATCGCATTCGTCTTTGCCTCGGCAATTGGGCATCTTCACGCCACTCTTGATGGCCCGCAGAGCCATTCTGGCTTCTTCTGCCTCGTCGGGCGGCATCAAGTCATACTTTATGGCAAAATTAATACACTCTTCCATATTATTTGGCTCGTTGCAGTATGTCTCGCACTCGTCTTTACCTGTGCACTCGCCTGGGCCCTTGCCGCCGGTTTTTCTTATCATTTCGGCTTCTTCTGGTGCAATAAAGCCAGCAGCAGTACCAAACTCAATGCACTCTTCCAGGTTTTCAGGCCTCGAGCAATATTCATCGCATTCCGTTTTGCCTCGGCAATCTGGTGGTGTAGCTCCTTGCCGAATGGCCTGCAAAACCATTTCGATTTCCTCAAGTTCATCTGGGGCTAACAGGCCATTATCGCGGGCAAAAACAATGCATTCTTCCATATTGTCAGGACTATCGCAGTAGTTCTCGCATTCCTGTTCACCCCGACAGCCGCCCGGACCGCGGCCACCTTCCACTAAGCTCAACATTTGCCGGGCCCCATCTATTTCTTCCCGCGATAGCAAGTTATGCTCCTCCGCATAATCCAAACATGGCTCGGCATTGGCTGGTATTTCACAATAATCCCGGCACTCGCCTTCGCTTTGACAATTACCCAACTCGGCTACGGGAAATGTGCCGGGTGCCCAAATAGATGTTTCATATTTATTACCCCGGCAGTCTGTTAATGAGGCGGAGAGCGGAAAATCTCCTGGCTCTAATGTGACAGTGCCGCTGTAATATTCCTTTAAGCAGGAACGGCCGGCTGAAAGCACCCAATCGCCACCGGATTTTTTAACTTGAGCCGCGCCAATACCTTGTGGGTCAGCTAAATAAATAGAAAATTTAGTATTATTGTACTGGCCGGGAAATCGCTGCACAACCGAAAATGAAGAATTTTCCTGCGCTAAAACCGCAAGGCCGAATAAAGAAAAAATTGCGGCAGATATTAAAACTTTATTCAAATGGATTTTTATAAACATCTTTAAAGGGATTTAATTTTTCAACATTTTCAAAGGGGTTTGCCGAACGCAAATTCTCTGTCGGGTTGATTGAGGGTACATTTGGTACTGCCTCCCCTCGCTTTATTACAGAAAAATAAACCATGACAGCGGCTACCGCGATAATCAACAGGGCAATAATAATTATTATTTTTAATTTATCCATGTATAAATATTATAGCATAAATACAAAAAACCGTATCAAGCCCCGTGCTTGATTTCAATAACATCGCCGTCTTGAATAACATATTCCCTACCCTCGGTTCTGATGAGGCCTTTCTCTCTGGCCTTGGCAAATCCCCCGGCCTCTATCAAATCGCGCCAATTTATCACTTCCGCTTTAATAAAACGCGCCTCGAAATCGCTGTGAATAACGCCGCCGGCTTGCGGAGCTTTTTGGCCCCTTCTCAATGTCCAAGCGCGGGTTTCGTCGGGCCCGGTTGTAAAAAAAGTTATCAAGCCCAAAACCTCGTAGGCCTTTTTAATCAGCGAATCAAATTCCAGCTCCTCTTTGAGGCCAAGCGCTTTTCTCTCTTCGCCGCTCATGCCGGCGGCTTCAAACTCGGTCAACACGTCAATTATTAAATACGGCCAGCCGTTCTTTTCAAACCCGTCTACCATTTCTCCGGGCACTTCTTCATCGCGGCCATTAAGCAGATAAAGTCGGGGTTTTGAGGTAAGCAGCTGATATTGTTCGATAATCTTATTTTCTTCCGCAGTGAAGACCTGCTCGCTTAACACTTTGCCCGCCTCCAATGTTTGAATTGCTTTCTTTAAAACATCGGTTTCTTTGGCTGCTTCTTTGCTGGCAAGCCGTTTTTCAAGTGTCTCTAAATCCTTCAAAATCAATTCGGCATCAAGGGTATCTTTCTCATCTAAAGGATTAATACCCGACTGCGTAGTAACAACATCTTGTTTTAAAAAAGCGCGCAGAACATAAACAATGGCATCGGTTTCCCTAATGTTAGCAAGAAACTTATTGCCCAACCCTTCGCCTTTATGGGCCCCTTTGACCAATCCCGCGATATCAACAAAGTCAATGGTGGTATAAATCTTTTTGGCGGAATTAGTTAATATCGCGAGCTTGTCTACCCTTTCATCGGGCACCCCAACAACGCCAACGTTTGGGTCGATGGTGCAAAATGGATAGTTAGCGCAGTCCACCTGCTTTTTTGTTATGGTCTGAAAAAGAGTTGACTTGCCAACATTTGGCAAACCGACAATTCCTATGCTTAAAGGCATGCTATGCAGATCCTCGCTTCCTCTGTCTTCTTCTAACTTTCCTATCGCGCCTTTTTTTGTTTGACCAGCTCATTCCCATATCTTAATTTTGCCACAAAATTAAAACCATGTCCATTGCGAGGATTACCGAGGACTGTCCTTGCCAGATTCTGGCAAGGACAGTCCTCGGTGCGCACTAATCACTATTGACATTTTCTGGATAGGGAGTATAATGGTTTCAGCTAATAAGTCGAACTATCTTAAGAGTAAAAAATTAAGTAAAGCGACTTAAGAGTGAAATTAAAAGGTCGCTTTATTGAAAAGCAAATAACAAGAAAATGGAATTTAAGAAATTTGATTCCCAAAGAGAGTTCCCCAGAAAAATGGTTCAGGGGAGCTGGAAATGCTCTGATTGCGGAGCTGAAATCACTGAACTTCCGTTCGAGCCCTCCGGCGATAGACCAATCTATTGCAGAGAGTGCCACAGAACTCGAAGGCCACAGAGATTCAACCGCTACTAATCTAGAGTAATCTCAAAGAAAAACTCCGCAGAATATGCGGAGTTTTTCTTTAGTTTTTCTTATTATTTATATCGTTCTTCTCGGTGGCCGTAAGGGCCATAATCCATAAAATGAATGGCCTCCTCAATCTATCTACCGACCAATTATTGTCTCGAAAAAGCGCCGTTCGCTCGACTCTAAATCGAGAGAGCATGGCGTTGGTAGCTTGAAGATGTTCGGGAGACAATTTATTATGTTCATCTAAGAACTTTTGCTTTGGAGTCATCCTATCTTATTGTAGGATATTCTCCGGAAAAAAGCAAGGAAGCAAAATTATAATTTGACAAATGATTGCAGTGTGTTATTTTGGGTTAGTAAAAAGCACCTTAAGGGGGAAATGCTATGCCAAGGGCGTCGAGGTGGCAATACATGCAACTGGCCGGAGCCGTGCTCCGCTCGCTCCCAGACGATCTCGACGCGAACGTCGCGCAGAGATTGATCAAAAATCAATGGCTGCTCCGCAGTATTCTCCGCGAAGCGCTCACACCCAAGAGTGGGTCAAGCAACATTGATCCTATTAACATCTATCCCATCGCCGTTGACTACGACAGGAGCATTGAAGACGAGGTGAGGGTCGGACGCTACGATTGGTTCAGTCAAGACATTACCTCCGAACACTTTCCGACGGCACAAAGCGGAAAGACAGAAGTTCAGGTGGAGCTTATCCCTATTGAAAGATACACCTCATTTAATGAGGCGATTGGCGGACTCAACGGAATGGGCTACCGCCCTGCCAACCTTCACGAACTTCTCGCTTTTGGCAGGAGATATCGCGGAGTTCAGCGGGATTTCCAGATATTCGCCGATTCCGTCTGGCAAAGCTGGAATGGAACTCGCTACGTCGCGTATCTTTATGGCGATCTCTTGAGACGCTGCCTAGGCCTTAACCAAATCGAGATAGGGTGGACGCAAAACTGCCGTTTCGCGGCTGTTCACAAAGAATAAAAAGCCAAAAAGCCCCCGGCGCAGGAATGCCGCGCCGAGGGCTTTTTCTTTTTTATTTATTGATTAGGACGATAACTCTGTCCGGGTTAACCTCCAATATTCCGTCACGAATTGATAATTCAGAGATTCCCTTGTCTGTTTTAAAACGAAGTTTCCCCTCCTTAAGAGCAGTTATTAAAGGAATGTGATTTTTTAGAATAGTCAGTTCTCCGTCGATTCCCGGCAAAGTCAGCGACTCCGCTCCTCCCTCAAAGATATTTTTATCTAAAGCATTGATTGAAAGTTGAAACATATCATGGCTCATTAATGGAACCCTTCATGTAAAATGACTGTTCGTCTTTGTCGTCGTGCTTTCCATCAAGTATCTCTTTGAATTCCTGAATGGTTTGACGTAAAGAAACATATTTGCCCGGCGTCCCGGTGAAAACTTCTCCAACGGAAAATGGCTGGGACAAAAACTTCTGGACTTTTCTGGCTCGGGCTACGATTAGCTTGTCTTCCTCTGACAGTTCCTCCATGCCTAAAATGGCAATAATGTCTTGCAGGTCCTTGTATCTCTGTAAGACCCTTTGAACTTCTCTGGCTGTTGCGTAGTGTTCCTTCCCCACGATTCTCGGATCCAACGCCGTTGAGCTTGAATTAAGGGGGTCAACTGCCGGATATATGCCGAGTTCTGACAATTCTCTGGACAAAACAATAGTAGAATCAAGGTGAGCAAAAGTAGCTACGGGGGCAGGATCGGTAATATCGTCGGCTGGCACATAAATTGCCTGAACAGATGTAATGGAGCCCTGTTTAGTTGAAGTAATTCTTTCTTGGAGCTCGCCCATTTCAGTACCCAAGGTCGGCTGATATCCCACAGCAGATGGCATTCTGCCCAAAAGCACGGAGACCTCCGACCCGGCCTGAGTAAATCTAAAAATGTTGTCAATAAAGAGAAGCGTGTCTTTTCCTTTTTCGTCTCTAAAATACTCCGACATGCTCAAGGCCGAAAGAGCCACTCTTAGCCGCGCTCCCGGCACCTCATTCATCTGGCCAAAAACCAGAACTGTTTTATCTAAAACCCCGGTTTTTTTCATTTCGAGATACAGGTCGTTGCCCTCTCTTGTTCGCTCGCCAACACCGGCAAATACCGAATAGCCGCCATGCTCAACAGCTGTGTTGTGTATCAACTCCTGCAAAAGCACGGTTTTACCCACGCCAGCCCCGCCGAAAAGACCTACTTTTCCTCCCTTAATAAAAGGGCAGATTAAATCAATAACTTTAATACCTGTTTCAAAAATTTCTATTTTCGGCGACTGCTGGTCAAAGCTGGGCGACTTGCGGTGTATGGGATAAAATTCTTTGGTTTTCACTTCCCCTGCTTGGTCAATCGGTTCTCCCAGAAGATTAAACATTCTGCCCAGAATCTCTTCGCCCACTGGTACTCTCAAGGGAGCGCCCGTGTCAACAATTTCTTCGCCCCTTTTCAAGCCCTCGGTCGCGTCCAAAGCCACCGCCCTAACCTGATTTGCGCCAATATGCTGTGATGTTTCAAAAACTAATTTTCCTCCGTCTGGTTTTATCACTTCTAAAGCATTGTAAATTGCCGGCAGTTCTTCTGGAAATTCGGCATCCACGACCGGTCCTATAATTTGAATAATTTTTCCTTGGTTCATATTATTGTTGTAAGGCCTCGCTGCCGGCAGTTATTTCGGAAATTTCCTTGGTAATTGCCGACTGCCGTACCTTATTAAATGAAAGGGTTAAGGCATCTATTAATTTTTGGGCTGATTCGGTGGCGTTTTTCATGGCAACCATTCTCGAAGAATGCTCGGAAGCGTTTGCCTCCAAAATCATATGGTAAATCTGAATATGGAGCAAGCTCGGCAAAAGAGTGTTGAGCACTGATTCGGCCGATGGCTCGTAAATGTATTCGTAACTGTATAAAAACTTCGCGTTTTTTTTCTCATCTTCTATATTAGAATATCTGCCTCTTTCTGGCATAATGCCCGCAACAATCTCTTTCACGCCTTCGATGCTGATAGGCAAAAGCTGCCTGACAACCGCCTCCTGTTTCAAAGTAGATAAGAAATTCGTATAGACAGCGGTGATCGAACTGTATTTACCCTCTTGATACCAATCAATCAAGGCCTCCGAAATCGGTGCGGCGTCATCAATCTTTACGCTGTCTCCAATGCCCGTAAAAGACGCGACGACGCTGAATTTCCTGCGGCTGAAGAAATCGCGGCCCTTTTTCCCCACGGCGACAACATCGATTTGTTTGCCATCTAAAAATCTCTGGGCCTTTTTTAGGACACTTGAATTCAGCCCTCCGCACAACCCCTTATCGCTGGTAATAACCAAAAGGGCTGTTTTCCCTGCGGTTGACTTCTTTAATAACGGATGCAGATTATAGTCCGTATGCGCGCTTAAGTTTCCCAATATCTCCAAGGCATTGCGGCAGTAAGACCGCGAACTTAAAGCAATCAATTGACTTTTGCGCATTTTTGAAGCCGACACCATTTCCATGGCCTTGGTAATTTGCTTCGTATTATTAATCGAACGTATTTTTAATTTAGTTTCCCGCGTTGATAGCATGTATTTGAAATTCAATGGCTGATTTAAGATCTTTCTCTATTTCTTCAGTTAAATCCCCCGTCTCTCTAATCTTTGAAAGCATATCTCCCTTGCGATCTTCTAAATATTGAAAGAACTGGCTTTCAAATTCACTGATCTTCTCAAGGGGCAGAGAGTCCAAATATCCGTTTACTCCCGCATATATCAGACAAACTTGCTTTTCAAAGGGTATGGGGGCGTACGGGGGCTGTTTTAAAATTTCCGTGAGCCGCTGTCCCCTTTCAATTCTTTTGCGGGTCGCTTCGTCGAGCTCTGAAGCAAACTGGACGAAACTCTGCAATTCCCTGTGTTGGGCAAGCTCAAGCCGCAAACGCGAGGCCACTTTTTTCATGGCCTTGGTTTGCGCCGAAGACCCCACCCGGGAAACAGAAAGCCCGACGTTCAAGGCCGGCCTTGTGCCTTGATAAAAAAGTTCCGGGTCCAAATAAATTTGGCCATCGGTTATAGAAATAACGTTGGTTGGGATGTAAGCCGAAATATCGCTGAGTTGTGTTTCGATGAGAGGCAAGGCCGTCAAAGATCCTCCGCCATTTGCTTTGTTGAGCTTAGCGGCTCTTTCCAAAAGACGAGAGTGAAGATAAAAAATATCGCCGGGATAGGCCTCTCTGCCCGGCGGCCTTCTTAACAACAAAGAAATTTGGCGATATGCCCAAGCGTGCTTTGAAAGGTCATCATAAATGACCAAAGCGTCTTCGCCTTTATCCATAAAATATTCCCCCATGGCGCAGCCGGCGTAGGGCGCAATATACCAAATGGGCGCGGCATCTGCGGCTGACGCCAAAACCACAATAGTCCTCTCCATGGCTCCCCTGCTCTTTAACTCTTCGACTATTCTGGCTATTTTTGATTGCTTCTGGCCGATAGCCACGTAAATACAAACGGGGGCTTTGCGCCCGGTGTCTTGCAGCTGGTTGATAATCGTATCAATGACCAAGGCGGTCTTGCCGATTTGGCGGTCGCCGATGATCAGTTCTCTCTGACCTCGGCCGATGGGAATGACAGAATCAATTGCTTTAATGCCCGTATGCAAGGGTGTGGTGACCGGTTCTCTGACAATGACGCCCGGGGCTTTGCGCTCAACGGGATAAAGTTCCGCTTTTCTAAAAGAAATAGGTCCTTTATTGTCTAATGGCTGGCCAAGGGGATTTACCACTCGTCCCAAAAGCTCTTTGCCAACGGGCACAGACAGCACCTTGCCTGTGCTTTTAACAAGACCTCCTTCCTTGATTGCCTTGAAATCGCCGAGAATAACAGCCCCCACTTGATTCTCTTCAAGATTCAGAGCCACTCCGTAAACGCTTTCGTTTGGGGTGACGAATTCAAGCATTTCAGAGGCCATCACTTCAGAAAGTCCGGAAACGGAGGCAATGCCATCGCCGATTTTCAAAACCTTACCGATGTTGGCCTGTTCAATTTCCGGCTTGTATTCTGCAAGCTGTTTTTTCAGGGTCTCAATGATAAAATGTTTATCCATATATTAACACCTTGCTAAGTTCTTTTAATTTTCTCCTCAAACTGCCATCTATCATAGTATCGCCCACGGTCACAATCGCCCCTCCGAGCAGTTCCGGGTTGACGGTTTCTTTCACGTCAATTTTGCCGCCTATCGCGCTCAATATCTGCGTCCTTAAATCTTTAGCAAGAGGCGTGGCTGAAATGATTTCAACATCTTGAGCCCCTCTCTGCCGTTTTTCGTATTTTTCAAAGTCATTTATGACTTCCCGTATCTTGCTAAGATCGTTATTTTTTGCCAAGACCCCCAAAAATTCATTTATCTGTTTGGTAATATTGGCGCCTTGGGAAGTCAACTCGTAGAGAAAAATAGCATATTGGAGCGGGGTTATTTTTTTCATTGGTTTTTTAGCGCCTCAATAGTTTCCTTAATGAATCCCTTTTCGTCTTTATCCCTCATCTCCCTTCCTAAAATTTTCTCCGTCGCAAAGACGATAAATCCCGACATTTCATTTTTTAATTCTTCGGAGGCCTTTTCTTTCTCCCGAGATATTTCTTTTTTTGCTTCATCGATGATTTTCAGCGACTTTTGCTGGGCGAGTTCCAGGATTTCCTTTTCTCTTGCGACGGCGTCTATTCTCGCTTTTTCCATCATCTGGGTCGCCTTTTTCTCAACCTCGGCAATTCTTTCTTTTTCCGCTTCCTTGATTTTCTGCCACTCTGCCTCGAATTTTTCTGCCTTTGCCAAGCCCTCCTCGATTTTCTTGCTGCGGTTTTCCAAAAAGCTAAGCATGGGTTTGTACAAAACCTTTTTTAGGATAAACATCAAGAGCAAAAAATTTATTATCTGGAATAAAAGCAGTTTCCAGTCGATACCGAGGGCTTCAAGCACTAATTTAAACGAATTTAATAATTAAAGCCACAACCAATGCGTAAATCGAAATGGCCTCCGTAAAAGCGATCGCCAAAATCATGGCTGTCTGGATTTTTGGAGCCGCTTCCGGATTTCTCCCTATGGCTTCCATGGCTTTTCCGGCCAGAATGCCAATACCCAATCCGGGTATTGCCCCAAGGCCTATGGCAATGGCCGCTGCTAACGATTTTACCGCTTCTGTTTCCATATGTTTTGCTTATTTTATTAATTATTTATTGCTCAATGCTCCTTGCTGGTAGCGACGGTTAGAAATACCAGCGTAAGCATTGCAAAGACCAGTGCCTGAATAAAACCCACGAAAATCTCCAAGAACAAAAAGGGCAAAGGCACGATTACAGGCACTAAGAAAAAAATTACCATAAGAAGCACCTCTCCTGCAAATATGTTCCCGAAAAGCCGGAAGGAAAAAGAGATGACTTTCGCTATTTCGGCAATGAGTTCCAAAATACCGGTAAAGAATTGAATAGGTCCCTTAATGGAAATAAAGCGGGAAAAATGATGGGAAAAACCAACCATGGCAATGCCAAAAATCTGCGTAGCCGCCACTGAAATTATAGAAAGAGCCAGGGTCATATTGATATCGCTGTTAGTCGAACGAAAAAGAGGAATAAACTCTTCGTGCTCGACCAAACCGATGGATCCTACGCCCGGCAGGATGCCCAGCCAATTAGAAATTAAAATGAAAATAAAAAGAGTCGCCACCAGGGGGAAGAATTTTTTTGTTTTGTCTTTATCGCCCGTAACGGTTGTCATAAAGCTTGCCATTCCCTCGATTAGGGCCTCAACTAAGCATTGAAATTTACCGGGCACAGTTTTCAAATTACTTTTTACAAAAAGTCCTAAAATAATCAGTAAAGACATGGAAACCCAAGACATAAGCAGAGTATCAGATATCGGCAGCCCCCAAATCTCTATTAGTTTCTCCGCAAAAAAGGAAATATGCATAGATTACTGCTTGCTTGCTTCATCCATAATCCTTTTGGTTTTTCTGAAAACCAATAACCCGGAAACGGCTATAGCCAGAAGAATGCCCGCAATCAGAAAAAGCGGCGAGGTTGAGTAATTTTTATCCAAAAATCTGCCCAAAACAGCCAAAACGACCAAGGGCAAGGTAATCATATATCCCAATTCCCAAGCCAAGCCAATGGCTCCATAAAGAGCTTGCCTACCTTTTTTGCTTTTATTTTCGGTTTCTTGAATCATAAAAAAATACCTAAACCCGAAATCGGATTTAGGCATTAATACCTTCAAATATAACTTCTCCCGAAGGTTCAATTTTTGCCAGCGCCATTCTCGCTTTCAATGAGGGATATTTTGCCAAAATCATATCTCTGGCTTTCTTTAGTTCTCCAAGCTGGAACTCGCGTTCTTGCTCAAAAGAGACAAACTCGCCACTGCCGCCGTAAGCCCCGCAATCAATGTGACCAATCAGCACGGCTTCTTGAACATTGTGCAGCTTCAGGGATATCTCAAGTTGACCCAAAATAAGGCCAGCATCCTTCACGCCGCCGGCAACGGAAACAATATCGCAATCTCCAAGCATCTCTTCTTTTTCAAGATAATCTTTTATCGCCCTGCCAAATCTAAAATCAATGCAGTGGACTATAAAATATTTACAGTAATGCGCCATATAATGTTTCCTCCTTCGTCAATAAACGTATCACAAATTGCTTTTTCTGTCCAATAATCTTCTGCCATGCTATAATCAAAGTTATAAATTAATAAACAAAACATAATAAAAAAAATATGAAAATCATAAGCGAAAAAGAGGTCAAAGAAATCATATCTGCCGAAAAAATTCAGCAAATTATCGACGTGGTTGAAAAGGGCTTTGCCGATTACGCGGCCGGCTTAATCCAAATGCCGCCAAAACAATATCTTGATTTTAAGGAATACCAGGGCGACCTAAGAATAATGCCCTGCTATTCGTCGGTGTTAAAAATAGCCGGCACAAAGATAGTCAATGTCCACCCGCAAAATCCTCAAAAAGGCCTGCCAACGGTCGGAGCTATCGTTGTTTTGAATGATGCCAAAGACGGCCAACCGTTAGCCATAATGGACGCGGCTTGGTTGACTGGCATAAGAACCGGCGCTGCGGGAGCGGTGGCAGCGAAATATCTTTCAAGAAAAAATTCAAAAACACTTGGAGTAATCGGCGCCGGCCAACAGGCGTTTTTCCAAATAATAGCCGCGGTTAAGGTCAGAGAAATACAAGAAATCTTGGTTTACGACACTAATACGGAAAGCATTGCGCGTCTGGCCGAAAATTTAGAAAGATTGGGGATAAAAATAAAAAAGGCGTCTTTGGAGGAAGCGGCGAAAACAGATATCTTGGCCACCACGACACCGGCCAGAAATCCCATTGTTAAAAATGAATGGATATTGCCCGGGACTCATATCAACGCTATCGGCGCCGACGCCAAAGATAAGGAAGAGCTTGAGCCGGAAATTTTAAAAAGAAGCAAGATAGTCGTTGACCATTGGGAGCAGGCCTCGCACAGCGGAGAAATAAATGTTCCCATAGAAAGAGGACTGATTACAAAAGAAAACATCCATGCCGAGCTCGGGGATGTCGTTGCGGGAAAAATAGTCGGCAGAGAAACGGATGAAGAAATCACTATCTTCGATTCCACCGGCCTCGCTTTTCAAGACCTCTATACCGCCCATCTTGTCCTGCATGTTAGACATTGAATGTCTAACATTACAAAAGGCCTAAGCTTTTTGCTTAGGCCTTTTTTGCGCGTACATCTCCCGATCTGCCTCGTCAATCAAGCACTCCAATGAAACGTTTTTCATATGCTTGACAGACGCGCCGCAACTCAATGTCACTCGCCGACCCTTCGGCGACATTATCTCCGCCGTGTTTATGCGCTGAGCGAGCTCACGAGCTTTTGGCAAGTCGGTTTGCGGCAGCAGGACGACGAATTCATCGCCGCCCCAACGCGCAACCAAGTCAACCTCGCGGCGGCAGATGTGCGTTAGTATTTTTGCCGTATCCCGCAGAACATGGTCTCCAGCTTGATGCCCCTCGGCATCATTAATTTGTTTGAAATCGTTGATATCAATGAGCAACACGGCAACCGGACTGGCATTGCGCGCCGCCATCGCCAATTCATGTCTTGCTACTTCGCAAAACAAAGTGCGATTGCGAAGGCCGGTTAAGGCATCACAACTTGCTTGTTCTCGCCACTCAACAACCTTGCATGGCCCATAGCGCATGAACAGCCAAATTCCTTCCAGAATTTTTTTCAATTCCCTTCCTCCTCAACTGATTAGATGGCTGTATTATATAGCAAAATGCCGCACCTGTCAAGCATAAATCTGAACATTAATAGCGTAAATTCGCTATACCGCCTTCCTTTATATTGAGTTCCGAAACCAATCCCCCCTTTATTTCTAAAACATATTTTGCCGCTTTGTCGGGCAATATGGGCGCGCATGACGTTGTCGAACATGGCTCGGCGTTTTCTGAAACATAGACGACCCGGCCATCTTCATCAATCCAGATAATATCTAAAACCATAGACGTGTTTTTCATCCAAAAATCGTATAACCCCGAGTCCTCAAACACAAAAAGCATGCCGCGGTTGTCATCTAACTTTTCCCTAAACATCAACCCCTTGCGCCTCGCCTCCTCGTCCGAAGCCACCTCAACATTAAAACAGCGCCTTTCAAAACAAACCGACGCCTCTTCCTCTTGATGAGCAAAAAATGATAGCATTGCCAAAAGCGCAACGAACCCGCCAATGATTTTCATCATAAATATATACTTTTTTTATATTACACGAAAAATAAAAAAAGGAGAATAAATCTCCTCTATTTGAATTTTGAACTAGTAAACAAAATCAGTTTTGTTCTTGGCTGTCTATAGTGAATATGCCAACTTTAATGGCAAAAATAACTACGGTTAAAGTAAGAGCAAGGAATAAAGCTACTATCTCCAGCCACTCCCGAAACAATAACCAATTTAAAGAAAATTTAACATAGAGTATGGCGGAAAACATGAAGCCAAACCAGTAGTCAATCGGTAAATGCAAAAACCATTTTTTGTGCCACCAAACTTTTCGCGCCCAAAAATGACGGAAGTCATAACGGGGATTGATTACAAACCATAAAAAATCCCAAAAAATAGTTAATAGAAAAAATAAAGAAAGTGTGGCCCACTCCGAAGACCAACTCCACTCCTTACCGGCAAAATACGGATAATGCATAAAAAGGAAAACCAAGCCAAAGATGAACAAATGGTACCCAGTCATATCCTTGCCGGACATTATCCTCCTGTAAAAACGGACGTACCAATGAGCAAGAGAGGGCTTCCATGTGGGTAAATTTCCGGCCCAACCCGCATCTCCTTCTATTTGCGATTCCAAGGCAGCCAAAACCACGGAGAAAATAAAAATAAAAATAATCTGAATAAATAAGTTAAAATCCATAAAATAGGACGGTGGAGGTTCAACCGCCATCATAACCATCATCGAAGTGCTGCGGGGCAGGGATTCGAACCCCGATACTCAGGACCAAAACCTGATGTCCTACCGTTAGACGACCCCGCAATAACTAAGTCACTGAGTGATTAAGTCACTGAGTGATTAAGTTTTTAACTTTGAAATAAACACATTAACGCCCTTCGCTAATCCGTTATATCGACTATGTAATGTATCAAATTCGGCCTCTTTTATATACCCCAAATCATTACTTAAAATCAAGTGATAAATAGTTTCTGATAAAGATCCTCTGGCATTATATATAAAGTTTAATAACTCTTTGGTAGTATTCTTGCCCATTCCCTCGGCAATGTTAGCAGGGACAGAAGAAGACGCTCTTCTTAATTGCGAAATTATTCCGTAGTTTTCTTCTTTAGGAAAATTCTTTGTAATTTTATATATTTCCAATGTTAAAAAATGAGATTCTTTCCAGACATTCAAATCTTGGAATGACTTTATCTCGCTCATAATGACTTAATGACTCAATGACTTAATGACTCAATGACTTAATGACTTAATGACTTAATGACTTAATGACTTAATAATTCAACAATGGCCAATTCAAGGGGCAGCTGAATTATGGAAGAGTGGCGCATTTTGTTCTCCGCATCCAAAAAGAGCTTTAGGGCCACTCGCAAATCGCTCTCGTTCCATCTTTCAACCTGCCCTTTGATCGTCTGCTCTTCTTCCGGCGAAAATCCCACCAAGATAGGATTGGTTAACCCGGGAGATATTCTCAAAACCAAACTCTGCCTAAAATAATTAATGAGCGCTTTGGTGAAGTCCTGGGGGTCTTTCCCCTTCTCCAAAATATCGTTGAGATACTTTATGGCTTCAGCGCCTTGTTTTTGGCAAAGAAACTCGGCAAATTGGGCGACAGTTTGCGTGTCCACCATGCCCAACAAGTCCTTTATCTCTTCTGCGCTTTTAGCCCCAAAGGTCATGACCTGATTTAACAAACCCAAAGCATCTCTCAAAGAACCGCCGGAATTAACGGCAATAAGATCCAGAGCTGGCTTCTCCATCTTCGTTCCTTCTTTTTTGGAAATCGCCTCAAGATTACCCACGATTTCCGGAATCGTTAGTTTCCGAAAGTCAAACCTTTGGCAGCGAGAAATGATAGTCGGCAACATTTTGTGCAACTCCGTGGTGGCTAAAATAAAAACAGCGTGGCTGGGCGGCTCTTCCAGTGTTTTAAGCAAGGCGTTAGCCGCGTCTTTTGAAAGCTGGTGCGATTCGTCTATGATGAAAATCTTATACTTTGACTTTGCGGGAGCAAAGCGAGCCCCCTCCCTCAGCTCGCGGATATCATCAACGCCCCTATTGGACGCCGCGTCAATTTCTATTAAATCCATAGCCCGATTGGCGCTGATTTCTAAACACGAGGAGCACTTGCCGCACGGCTCAAATTGCCCCTCTTCCCGGCTTTCGCAGTTTAGCGACTTTGCCAGCAGGCGGGCAATAGTGGTTTTGCCAGAGCCGCGAGGGCCGGCAAAAAGATAAGCGTGGGAAATCAAACCGGAAGATACCGCATTGGTCAGCGTCTGCACAACGTGATTCTGGCCCACTACCTCGCCAAATGTCTTCGGCCTATATTTTCGGTATAAAACCAAATTAGACATATTTTTTGAAAACAATAAACTTATAAGTAAGGAAGTTCCAGAACATAGCCGTAAGCGTTGCCAGAATTGCTCCAACGTTTGCCCAGATATTAGCCCCAACGCCGAGTTGGGGTCCGATAAAGTTAACCACGAAAGACGCTGTGCTGACATTTATGCCAAAGCCGATAACGCTCGCTATAAAAAATTGCGTAAATTCTTTTCGGGGCGCGCCTGTCGCGCCTCTCTGAAAAGTCCAAGATTTATTTAAAAAATAACTGTTGATGACGGCCGCAGTAAAACTGATTCCCTTAAATATTGAATAGCTAAGGCCGGCGGATACGCCCGAGATTAAGATTAAAACGTTTAGTATGCCCAAATCAATGACCGTATTCAGTATGCCGATCAAAATAAATTTTATTGCCTGGCGAAATATGAGTTGCATTTTGTCATAGTATCATTAAAAATGCTAAAATACAATTAATGCTTAAGGTCTATAACACGCTATCTCGCGATAAGGAAATATTAAAGACGAGAAAACGCGACTTCCTCGAACTTTTTGTCTGCGGCCCGACGGTATATGACTTTTCACATATTGGCCATGCCCGCACTTATGTGGCTTTTGACGTAATCGTAAGATACCTCAAGGAGAAGGGCTTCGATGTTTTCTATCTGCAAAATATCACCGACATAGACGACAAAATCATCCAGCGAGCCAAGGAAAAAAATATGCCTCCCTTAAAAATGGCCAGGAATTTCGAACGGGAATATTTCAAGGATATGAAAGCGCTGAAAGTAAACTCGGTCACCAAATACGCCAGAGCTACCGACTATATAAAAGAGATAATCGTACAAGTAAAAAAGCTTAGGGCGAAAAGTTTTGCTTATCAAATCTCAGACGGCGTTTATTACGATATCAAGAAATTCAAGAACTACGGCGAACTTTCCCTACGAACCGCTCTCCAGGCCGAGGACGCTGTTTCCCGGATTGACGATTCCAAAGAAAAAAGAAACAAGGGCGATTTTGCTCTTTGGAAATTATCTAGGGACGGAGAGCCGTCATGGCCCAGTCCATGGGGTCCTGGCAGACCCGGCTGGCACATAGAAGATACCGCTATTAGTCAAAAGTTTTTCGGCTATCGATATGATATGCACGGCGGCGCCAAGGATTTGATATTCCCGCACCACGAAGCAGAAATTGCCCAAATGGAAGCGCTCTCGGGAAAGAAGCCCATGGTTAGATACTGGCTGCACACGGGCTTTTTGACGGTCGGGGGGCAAAAAATGTCGAAGTCACTCGGCAACTTCATCGCGATACAGGACTTTCTTAAAAAATATTCAGCGCGTCTCTTGAGATTCTTAGTTCTGAAGACCCATTACCGCTCCGGGTTGGATTACGCGGAGTCATCTCTTTTACAGGCAGAAAGAGAGCTGGCGAGAATAGATGAGTTTGTGGACAAGTTATCGTCATTAAGGGGGTTCGGCCTTCCGCAGATGTCGAACCTCAAGATATCAGAATTTCAAACGAATTTTGCCGAAGCCATGGAAGATGATTTTAACACCCCAAAAGCCATGGCTGTTATTTTCGAACTCATCAAGCAGGGCAACGCCCTGATAGATCAAAATTTATTGAGCAAAACCGATGCGCAAAATGTCGTGGCATTTTTGAAAAAAATTGACCGCGTTTTTAAAGTTATATTCTGGCCGCAGAAAAAATCAATCCCTGCGGTGGTTTTGGAACTCGCTGAAGAAAGAGAGAAATATCGAAAAGATAGAAACTGGCCCAAGGCAGACGAAATCAGAGAAAGAATCGCCCGCCTTGGCTGGCAAGTGGAAGACACGGAGGCCGGCCCAAAGTTGAAAAAAGATATGCGCTCTGCTACATTGTAGTTAATGCAGCAAAAAAATTCGAACCAAGAACTCCCCGATAAAGTGCCTCCTCAAAATATCGAGGCCGAGCAATGCCTTTTGGGTTCTTTAATGTTGGATAAGAATGCCATTATTAAGGTTGTAGATTTTTTACAGCCGCGCGATTTCTACAAAGGCACGCATCAGGCAATATACGCGGCCATACAAAAACTTTTTGAGAGAAGCGATCCAGTTGATTTGCTTTCTGTAGCGACTAAACTCCGCGAAGAGAGCCAGCTTGAGGCAATCGGGGGCAATGCCTACCTCACCGATCTTATCAATACGGTGCCGACTGCCTCAAATGCGCCAACCTACGCAAAAATTGTTCAGAGGAAGAGAATTCTGCGCGACCTGATTGCCGCCTCATATGAAATAGGCGTCATGGGGTACAAAGAAGACGAAGACGTTGACCAACTGCTGGATCAGGCGGAAAAAGTTGTTTTTGGCATAGCCCAACATTCTTTGAGTCAAAACTTTATTCCCGTAAAATCCACGCTAGCTGAGGCCTTTGAACGAATGGACATTCTCTCGAAACAAGGCGGACAAATCCGGGGCATACCCACCGGCTTTGCCGACTTAGACAATATGCTGGCCGGTCTTCAAAAATCCGATTTAATAATTCTTGCCGCCCGGCCCAGCATGGGTAAATCGGCGCTGGCTGTGGATATTGCGCGAAATATAGCCATCCATCAAAATCTTCCCGTGGGAATATTCAGCTTGGAAATGTCAAAAGACCAAATAGTTGACCGTCTCATTGCCGCTCAAGCCGGAGTGGATCTTTGGAAATTGCGAACCGGCAAACTTTCGGCCGATGATTTCCAAATGATCCAACAGGGATTAGGCGACCTTTCCGAGGCCCCTATTTACATAGACGACGGGCTCACCTCCAACATCTTGCAGATGAGAGCCATGGCGCGACGTTTGCAAGCCGAAAAGGGCTTGGGCCTGATTATCGTTGACTATCTCCAGTTAATGGAGCCGCGCAACTCCAATGCCGGCGAAGTCCAGCAGGTAACGGAAATTTCACGCTCGCTCAAGGCCCTAGCCCGGGAATTGAATGTGCCGGTTTTAGCCCTCTCGCAATTATCGAGAGCAGTCGAAATGCGAACCCCCCCAAGGCCGCGGCTGGCCGACTTGCGGCAAAGCGGCTCGCTCGAGCAAGACGCCGATGTGGTTTTATTTATCTACAGAGAAAAAGTTAAGGGCGAGGAAACACCTCAAAATGTGGCGGAAATTCTCATTGCCAAGCATAGAAACGGACCCGTGGGAGCCATTAAACTATTTTTTGACAGCCAGAAAGTCAGTTACCGCAATCTTGCAAAACAGCAACAAGAAGAAGAATTTTTCTAAAAATGTATCCCCCCGCAATAAAAAAACTCATTGCCCATTTTTCGGAATTTCCAACAATAGGCCCGCGCACCGCCGCGCGTTTCGTGTTCTACCTGCTCAAGACATCCGACGAAGAAGTAAAAAAACTTGCCGAGTCGCTTTTACAAATGAAAGAAAGGGTCAAGCTCTGCTCCTTTTGTTTTAATCCATTCGAGCCCTTCGACGCGGCTCAGGATAAACCCTCAAAACATCAGGAGTGGCTATGCGAAATTTGCCGCAACCCGGGACGGGAAAAACGGGTTATTTGCGTGGTCGAAAAGGAATCCGATCTGGCGGCTCTCGAAAACACGAAACAATATAAGGGCAGATATTTTATCTTGGGAGGCACTGTCCAAAAGCTAAAACAGGAAGATTTGGAAATGCTACGAACAAAAGAATTGGCGGAAAGGGTCAAGGGCCCCGAAATAATCGAGATTATATTAGCCACTAATTCAACACCGGAAGGCGAAAATACGGCTCTATATGTTGAGAGAAAGCTGGAAGGCCTTGGCAAAAAAATTACTCGTTTGGGCAGAGGCCTGCCCATAGGCGGCGAACTCGAATACGCCGACCCGGAAACCCTAAAAAGTTCTCTTGATAACAGAAAGTAACTGGTTAGAGCCAGGCTCTAACCGAGTTCGGTTAGAGCCTGGCTCTAACCAACTTCTAACCAACTTAAATAACTCTCTGCGCTCCCGTATTATTTAGTTTCTATTCCGGTGATTTCGACTAGAGTGTAGGGCTGGCGATGGCCCTTTTTTACTTTATACCTCTTTTTGGCTTTATATTTGAAAATGATGACCTTCTCGCCTTTGCCGTGAGAAATGACCCTACTGGTTACTTTAGCCCCCGAAACGAGCGGGTTGCCAATCTCAAGCTTTTTATTTTTTTCCACAAGCAAAACATCAGAGAAGTGCGCTTCACTCCCCGCTTTCTCTTCCAGTTTTTCGATTTTGATTTGTTGTCCCGGTTTGACAAGATATTGCTTGCCTCCGGTTTTAATGACAGCTAACATATTATTTTGTGGGTTTAAGTTTTTTAACTTCTTTAAATTCTTTCAGCCGTTCAACTTTATCCGAAAATAAAGTAAGGCGTTTTTCCGAGGTATCGTATGACGAAACCGCATTTCTCAAGTGCGCGCCCAATTTGCGAAAATCCTGCGTCAATTTGCCGGCATCCTGCTGAACCCTGTCCAGACGTTTTAGAATTTCCTGCGTCTGCCTTGAAATCTGGGTGTCTTTGAACCAATGCTCTATCGTTCGCAGGGTCAGATAAATGGTGTTTGGCGAAGTCAGAATGATTTTCCTTGTCCAGGCGTAATTTGTCAAGTCAATATCCCTGCCGATATTATTAACTATCTCATAATATATGGCTTCGGCCGGGATATACATTAAGGCAAACTCAACAGTGGACTCGGAAGGTATTATATACTTTCCTGCGATTTTATCAATATGCCCCTTCAGGTCGGAGACGAACCTCGCCTGAAAGCCGTCTCTTTCTTCGCCAGACGTCTCTATCATTCTAACAAAGTTTTCAGCCGGAAATTTGGCATCAATTGGCAAGAGCCGGCCGTTAGGAAGTTTCAGAACCGCGTCAACCCTCTCTCCGGATAAAAATAAGTGCTCCATTTCGTATAATTCTTGCGGGAAGTGTTGAGAAAGAATATGTTCCAGCGATGCCTCGCCCCACTGACCCCTCAATTTTGGCGCTTTGAAAATTTCCTGAAACGAAGACACGTCTTTCACTCTTTCCTGGACTTGTTTTATGTCCTCTCTAATCCGAGTCGCTTCTTGGGTAAACGAGCGAATCTGCTCGTTCATTGCCCGGGAAGTGCCCGTCTGGCTATCTCTTATTTCTTTCAGTTGAACCATCATCAGGTCGGTAAGCCGCCTTTCCAGATCTTTAATGCTGGCCGACTGATTCTGATCGACATTTATCTTTCTCCAGAAAAATAAAGCTACTGTCACGACTACAATCATTGAGAAAATACTCAATGAAATAAAAAAGAAATCAGTCATTAAGATATTTTAACAATTGGTTGCTCAATTGACAAGCTAATCATACGAGAGCTACAATTTAATTATCAAGACTGAACTTTCACAGGGGGTGGCTAAAAATGCAACTACTACAGCTAAAGCGAAGGAATCAACTCGTCCTGCTTGCCGTAGCTGTTCTTTTATTGCTCGGGATCGTCGTGCTCGTGATGCGATTCACTGGGGGCCAAGAGACCAGAAATGGACCGGTAGCCGTAAAAATTCTCTGGATCAATATCATATTGGACAAAGACGGGAGCGTTGTTGAACAACAGCCCGTGGTGACATTAGACCAGAATATCAGCTGTCGCATTACTGACTTTCCTATTGATTTAGAAAATCAAAAAGATAGAGCTGGCAACTGGAATGTTAATCAGGCGGCGCGTGCCTGGCAATTAGAACAAGAAAGATTATACCAAGAGATCTATGACTCTTCGCAATCGGAGCAACCCCCGAAGCCATAATAAAACGCGGCATCAATGAAGATGCCGCTTTTATATGAATATTTCGGCGGCGACAAAACCGAGATAAATCAAGAGGAGAAAAAATGCCTCTTTTTTATTTATCTCTCTACCAGTGCGGGAGAAGATAGTAAAAAATAACAGAGCCGCCATACTAAAAATAATGCCGGCCGCGTAGGGCGCGAGATCGGGCACTTCCAATGGGTAAATAAGCACTGTTATACCGAGCACTAAAGTTGAGTTGGAAACTACAGCGCCCAGTAAATTACCCAAAACCATTTCTTTATGCCCCAATGTTATGGCCCTTATGCCAAAAGTAATCTCCGGCAAATTCGTGCCCAAAGCCACTACGATCGCCCCGATAACCATTAACGGCAAACCGAAAAATTCAGCAAGGCGAGTAGACGACCAAACAACACCTTCTGCCGAAATCAACAGCAGGGCCAAAGCGCCGAAAAAGACGAGGAAACTTTTTAGGAAAATCTTGAATTTCTGCCACTCGCCATTGAATTCATGATTGAAAATTTTGGTAAATTTTTCTCGCTGATAAAAAAGAAGCCGCATATACATTGCTAAGGCCAAGAGCAAAATAATGCCATCCACTCGCGATATGGCGCCGTCCAGCATCAAAATCATAGGTAAAGAGGCAATAATTAAAGTATAAATTGCGCTTCTTCGTAAGACCGCGCCTTCGCATTTCAATCCCCTAGCCACGAAAACAGCTATAGCGACCGCTAAAGTAAGATTGATAATATTGGAACCAATGACATTGCCGAAAGAAAGCTGCGGCTGGCCGCCAAGAGCCGAAACAACACCCACAAAAAGCTCGGGCATAGTGGTAGCAAAAGACATTATCATAAAAGACACCATAAATTCCGTCATGCGCAAGTATTTGGTAATTTTTGTGAGTGCCCTTACCACCCAGGCGCCCGATCGCACCAGCATGGCGCAGGATACCAAAAAAATTATAATATAAAGCCACATATAAATTTACTCCGTTCGGTGCCTCGCGATAAAATAATATTTTGCCGCTTCAATTAGTAAAATATTGGCAACGCCCAGTCCCAAAATTATAATCCACTCTCCAAAATCCAGGGGAACAGTTTCCAGTAGAACATTCAAGAAAGGCAAGTAAACTGCCGCCGCCAGCGCAGTCATTCCGACTAACCATGAAAGGACTAAAAATTTATTAGAAAAAGGATTGACCTGCCAGATATTTTTTCTAAGATTCTTGCAGGAGAATATATAGAATAAAGAATCGATGCCGAGGGCGGCGAACATTATCGTCCTAATATGGTTGAGCTCGCGGCTATCGTTCAGAAGCCACCATAAAAGTCCGAGAAGGAGAATATCGGTCGCGATGCCGATAAAAAAAATAATAACTTTCATCTCTTTTGTCAGAAGATGGGCGTTGTGATCTTTGGGCTTTCTTTCTAAAATACCCGCCTCTTTTGGTTCGAAGGCCAAAGCTACTCCCGGCAACCCGTCTTCTATAAGATTAATCCAAAGAATCTGAACGGCGGTAAGGGGCAACGGCCAACCCAAAAGCAAACTGGCTCCCACTAAAATTGTCTCGGTAAAAGAGTCGGAAAGCAAATAAGTTATCACCTTTCTGATGTTATCAATAATCGCCCTGCCCTCTTCAATCGCCGCAACGATAATGCTAAAATTATCGGTCAAAAGAATGAGATCGGACACCTCCTTGGCCACATCGGTGCCCGAGCCGAGGGCAATTCCAATATCGGCTTTCTTAAGGGCGGGCGCGTCGTTGATGCCGTCGCCGGTCATAGCCACCACTTTGCCCATTTTCTGCCACGCCCCTACTATCATTAGTTTATGCCTTGGCTCCACGCGGGAATATATTTCAATTTCTTTCACTCTTTCCTGAAATTCTTTTTCTGTCATTCCATCAATATCGGGGCCATTAATAATGTTTTTAGCGCCGGTTTTGAGGCCTATTTCTTCGCCTATCGCTTTGGCTGTCAATAGATGGTCGCCGGTGACAATAATTGGTTTCATGCCGGCCTTCCGACAAAGGCCTATGGCCTCCTTTGCCTCGGGCCTTAGGGGGTCTTTTAATCCTATAAAACCAATAAAAATTAAATCATTTACTTCGTCCTCTAACCGATTGTATTTTTCGTCGCGCATTTCTTTGTAACCGACACCCACCACTCGCAGTCCGCGGCTGGTCATTTCTTCTAATTGCTCCTGAAGCCGCAGGGCCATTTCGGGCTTCATTTTTTCCACTCCTCTGCCATGGAGAACACCATTAGATATTTCGATAATTTTTTCTGGAGCTCCCGAAACGAAAAGCACCCGCTCAGCTTCTTCAAGAATTGGGTCGCGGATTAGTGATATTTTTGTTTCCCTTGTGATTTCTGACGCGGGCTTCGCGCCAATCAAAGCGGCAACATATTTATTTTCGGCATTAAAAGGAATTTCATCCTCCTTTTTGTAAACTATCTCCAATTCATGCTTTCGAATGCCCACCATGGCGCCGGCCAGCAAAAGCGCGCTGTCTGTGGGCCCGCCCCTAACGCGCCAAAACGGATAGAGCTCTTCGGGATTTTCAACAAACGCTTGGCTGCATAGGGCCGCTGCTTTCATTAAGAAATTTTGTTCTTCATTAAAGTTACGCTTAAAAACATCTTCCCAGCCATGTTTTGCGTTAGTGGCAATGGCGGCATCCCAGGTGAACGTTTTCTCAACCTGCATTTTACCTTCGGTTAGTGTTAGGGTTTTATCGGTGGCGATAATTGAAGTACTGCCTAAAATTTCTGCGGCCACCAGCTTTCGTACCAAACCCTTCCTTTTGAGAATTCGTTGCATGCCCAGGGTCAAAATTACGGTCATTGCCACGGGCAACCCCTCGGGAATGGCTGCCACAGCCACGGCCACTGAAGTCATAAACATCTCCAAAAATGGCTCGCCTTTGGCAATGCCGCCAAGAAAAATAAAACCGGTCATAAAAACAACCACAATGCCAATCACCTTGCTGAAATTGGCTAATTTTTTCTGTAAAGGGGTTTTTTCCTCTTTCGTTTCCTTGACTAAAACAGCTATACGGCCAACTTCTGTTTTGTTTCCGGTGGCTACGGCTACTGCCCTGCCCTTGCCCTCAACAATCGCAGTGCCCATATAAACCATATTATCTCGGTCGGCTAATGATGTGTCTTCTTTCAGCGCGTGAGTTGACTTTACGGCGCTAAGCCATTCCCCGGTTAGCGGCGCTTCATTTACACTTAAACCGCGCGCTTCTATGAGCCGGGCATCGGCTGGTGTCTTTTTGCCTGCGGAAAGAATGACGATGTCGCCCGGTACAATCTCTTGGTGGTCAATCTCTATTTCGTGGCCCTCCCTGATAATATCGGCCTTAATTCTCACAACTTTTTTTAAGGCAAAAAGAGCGCGGCTGGCTTTTCGCTCCTGAAAAAAACCGACTGCGGTGTTGAGCAAAACCGCGCCGAAAATTACAGTAGCGTCGGGCCATTCCCTAAAAAAAAGCGCAACGGTTCCGGCGGCAAGCAAAATATAAATAAGCGGACTTTTGAGTTGACCAAAAAAAATCATTACGCCCGATAACGGTCTCTCTTCGGGAAGAGTGTTTTTGCCGATTTTTTTCTGCCTCAAAAGAACCTCGTCTTGCGACAGGCCGTTTTCCGCATTCGAATCAAGTTTTTTTATCGCTTCCTGCCACGAAAGCGCATGCCAATAAGTGTGCGCCATTATTTCATTGTAACAAAAAAGGGCCTCGTTGTGTAACGAAGCCCTTAACGCTTAGCTTAGAGGTCTCTTCCGACCCCCTGAAAACGAACTTGCAGTCCGCTCTCTTCGAGCCATTTAGCATGCCAATCGCAAACGCGACAGCGATACTCGACCTCGGGAGGATAATATATCCCCCGAACCCGGAAACCACCGCCCGATTGACGATCCAGCTGCGCTGAATCGCAACCGTTAGGGCAAACTACTTTCACCACCGCCTCCACTGATGGATTAATCCAGCAATAACCCCGCTAATTGCCGGAAGCATCTAATATCTTGCAAAACGGCCGGAAACTAACGCCTCAACGCCGGCACGTTGGGGGCTCCCGAGGACTATTTCCCCGAGCGGCGAACTTGCGGAGTTGCCCTGCTTATTGTGCTAAAACCAGATTAGCACAAATTAAAAACCCTGTCAATAACGATGGGGCACGAGTATTAGCGGGATCGTTTCTCGCTAGTAATTACTAGCGAGAAACGATCCCGCTAATATCAATGTTCGGTAGTGAGTTGGTTGAAGCCAGGCTCTAACCGAATTCGGTTAGAGCCTGGCTTCAACCAGATTGACCGTTAAAAATTAAAAAGGCGGCAATTTGCTGGCGGCCCCAACCGGATTTGAACCGGTGTTACATGGTTGAGAACCATGTGTCCTAAACCGAGCTAGACGATAGGGCCTATTGAAACTATGCTTTTACCTCCGTGACTACGTCCATCATACTCATTTCTTTGGAGCCGTCAATCAGAATTAAATCGCCTTGGGCTATTTTCTCTTGCAGAGCCAAGCCAGATGGACCGACTTCGGAAAATTCAAAAATTCTGTCGTTTGTCATGCCCCTTTTTCTGGCGCCTTCGGCAAAAAATTTAGCCCTATCTCCAACCGTAAAAAGCAAGTCGGCTGAAAGGGCAACATTCTCGCCGATTGCTTCATGCGCTTCAATAGTATATTTGCCGACTCCGACAATATCGCCGAGAACGGCGATTTTCTTGCCCGACACTTTGATTCTTTTAAGCAAATCCAGGCCCTCGGCCATAGACAAAACCGAAGCATTTTCGGAATCATCTAAAATAAAACTCTGCTTAATGCCCCCCGTCAGCTTCATGTGCCCGGCAACTCCAACATATCGCTTGAGCGAGCCTGAAATCTCTACTAAATTCAGCCCCAAAATTTCACCAGCGGCGGCGGCCGCCAAGGCCGCGTAAACATGCTCTTTGCCAAATAATTTTTCCAGCCACACGGGAACGGTTTTGCCCTCATAATTGATCTTGAAATTAGTGCCTGTCTCGGGAAATTGCGTCAAAACAATATCGCTCGCCTGAATGTCGGCTCTCGCCCCCAGCCCAAAGAACAAGGGATGGGCCTTGCTTTGGCCGTGCATATCGCGAACAGTTTCATCGTCGTAGTTCAAAATTAGATGCCCATGCGCGGGCAACATCTTGGCGAGAACGCTGATTTCTTTTGCGTCTTTTAATTCGCCGGCAAAAAACTCCTTTTCGGGATGATATTCCCCGATGTGGCTGACAACCAAAATAGGCAGCTGCGATCTTTCTATAAAAAATTTCCATTCGTTTGGTGTCTTTGAAGCTGCCTCAAAAACAAGAACCTCTTTGCCCGCCACGCCGGCAATGGCTTCTCTTGCGGTCTTTTGAGCGGCGCCAGCCACCAGTATCAATGTAGGTTTTCTAAAGATAAATTTAATTTTTTCAAAAAGTTTCTTCATAGTCGGGGGGAATTTGATAATAATCAATTATATATTTTGCCAAGTCCCTGAAAATTGGCGTTGCCGAATATTCGGCTGTTTTTGTCGCCGGATTATCAAGCTTGACGAGAATAAGAAATCTGGGGTTGAAAGCGGGAGCAAAACCGATAAAGCTTTGCCACGTCTTGTCGGAATAGCCGCTTTTGCTAACACCCATAGACGACCAGGAAACCTGGGCAGTGCCCGTTTTTCCAGCCACATAGTATCCCGGTATTTTAGCCGCTTTGCCAAATCCGTTTTCCACCACGCTAACCAGCATCGCCGCGAGTTTTTGCGAAGTGCCTGCCGAAATAATGCCATCCCTCGCATCGCTTGGTTCCCTTTCGATTGTCTTATTATCGCTGTTTTTAATTTCTTTTACAAGATGGGGGGTGATAAGTTTTCCGCCGTTGGCAATGACAGAAAACGCTCTTACCAGCTGCATGGGAGTCATTTCGATGCCCTGCCCAAAGCTGGCCGTTGCGAAATTTATCTCGTAGCCCTTCCTGAACTCGTTATTTTGAGGCAGGATTTCTCCGGCCAAATCAACGCCCGTTTTTTCAAAAATTCCAAAACGCTTAATATATTCCAAAAACTTTTTATGCCCGACTCGCTGCTCGGCAAAAACAGCCCCTGTATTGATTGATTTTTCTAAAACGCCGGTCATTGTTATTTCTCCCGGATAAACTCTTTGATCATAGTTGTAAATGGGCCATCCGCCAATTTCCAAGACCCCGGGGTCAAAGTAGGTTGTCTGCGGCGTAATATCGCCTTCATTGAGCGCAGCGGCCATAGTAAGCGGCTTAAAAACCGAGCCCGGTTCAAACACGCCCTGAATAGACCCCACCTTAAAAACGCTCAAGTCGTCAACGACCGCATACTTATTGGCGTCATAATTCGGCCATTCGGCCAGCGCCATGATTTCGCCCGTCTGCGGATTAATGACAATAATAGCGCCGCCCTCCGCATTTAGTTGATTAGCGGCCGCAGACAGCAATTTTTCGGCCATGTATTGAATGTTATAATCAATACTCAAAACAATATCGGAACCCTCATTGCTCGCTGCGTCTTTATATGAAAAGAGATAGCCAAGCGGCCCCCTTTCGCCTTCCAAATAATTTTCTTTGCCGCTCAAGATGTCATTCCAGTATTCCTCCAGCCCATATTGGCCCGCGCCGTCCTTGTTTACAAATCCCAAGAGACGCGAGGCAAAAGATTGATAAGGGTAGTCCCGCATTTTCTCCTCACCAATGTGAACTCCCGGAAGCTGGGCCTCCTTAACTTTTTGGCCCGTCGCCTCATCTATCTTTTCTGCGACCAGCTCATAAAGGCTGTTTTTTTGAATTTTTTCCAAAAGAACCTGCTCCTTTATTCCTATAAGTTCAGATAATAAGCGAGCCACCCGCTCTTTCTCTTCTCTGGGCGTTTCCTCCGGAGAAAGATATGCAAAGTAGGAAGTTTTTTCCGTGGCTAATGGCAAATTATAATTCTTAAAGAAAATTTCCCCCCTTTCTCCCTGCGTTTTCAAAAAATATTTCTGCTGGCCCGATGCTAATGCGGCGTATAGATCGTGCTGGATAATTTGCAAAGAAAACAAGCGGTATATGATAACCGCCCCAACAAAGAAAATGAGAAACAGAACTAAGTTTGCTCTCCACTGCCTCATATTCGTCTCAAACTACTTTACGGCCACTTGAGCGCCCGTCATTTGAATGTATCGCACCCGCCCGACGTCTTGGTAGTTTATTGATTTCAATAATGTCTCCAAATTTGATAGAGAATTGGTCTCCGAAAAATTAATCGCAAGGCCCTTTTGAGTTCGCGAGATTTCTTCTATCTGTTTTTCGTAACGCGCAATAACAAAACCATCTTGGGTATAGGCCTGCACTTGATATACGTAAAGAGACAGAAGGAGAAAAATAACTGGAGTTCCGGTGATTAGAAAACTTTTTGAACTTATCATTGAATGGATGGTATTACTTTTTGATTGCTGCCCTCAATTTGGCTGACCTTGCCCGAGGGTTTGCTTTAATTTCCCTTAACGATGGAATAATCGGTTTTTTGGTTAATATCTCCAGCTTCCCCTCTTTGGCTTTTTCCCTGAAAAAATTTTTGGCTATTCTGTCTTCCAGGGACTGGAAGGAAATCACGACCATTCTGCCTTCCGCCGCTAAAATATCCAGCGCCTGCGGAAGAACTTTTTCAATATTGGCTAATTCTTGATTGACAGCGACTCGCAAGGCCTGGAATGCCTTGGTGGCAAAGTGTATTTTCTGCCGCTTGTAAAATCCCGGTACCGCTCTCCTGATAACTTCCACCAATTGCAGGGTGTCGGTGATGGGTTTTGCCTGCCTGCTGTTGACGATTTCTTGGGCAATGCGCTCGCCAAATCTTTCCTCTCCGTAGTCCTTGAACATCTTTGTCAATTCCGGCTTGGACCAAAAGTTCAGTATCTTCTGCGCCGTCAACTGGTTTTCTGGATTGAACCTCATGTCCAAGGGCTCGCTTTTTTGAAAAGAAAAACCCCGACCTGACTCCTCCAAATGCCAGCTGGATACTCCCAGATCAAACAAAATTCCCTTTATGTTTTTAAAACTCTCTCTACCGGCAATATCCGCTAAATTAGCGAAATTATCGCACACCGTTGTAATCCTCGCGCCATAACTCTTTGTTTTCAACTTGCAATTTTCAGCTTGCTCCGGACTTCTGTCAATTGCCAGTACCTTGCCCTTGGGTCCATTTTTCTCCAAAATAGCGGCGCTGTGCCCCCCGTTGCCGCAAGTCGCGTCAATGAAATTATCATTCGGCTTTACATCCAGATATTGAATTACCTCTTCTTTTAAAACCGGTATGTGCATATCAAATCCCCAGTTCTTTCAGGCGTTCCGCGATGTCGCCGGCAGCGGTTTCTGTTTTCTGCTTATGTTCTTCCCATTTGTCTGCGTCCCATATTTCTATTTTTGTGGAAAGTCCGAGCACGGTAACATTCTTTTTCAAAGAAGCATAATTTTTAAGATAGTCGGGAATGAGGACCCTGCCAAGCTTATCCAACTCAACGTCGGCAGCTCCCGACAGCATCAATCGCGCGAAATTTCTGGCATCTGCTTGGCTTGTCGGTAGATTATTAAGTTTTTGGGCGAGTTTTTCCCACTCTAACAAAGTGTAAACAACCAGACATTTTTCAAGACCCTTGGTAATAACCGCTTTCTCGCCTAAATCCTTCCTGAACTTAGCAGGAACGGAGAGGCGTTTTTTCGTATCAATATTGTGCCGGTATTCACCTATAAGCATGATTTATCCCCCACTTAACGACTTATCCCCAGAGTTTTCCACAATTTCCCACTGCAACTCCATTATCGCCCACTTAAGAAGACACGTCAACCACCCTACTTATCCACATGCCGAGCTGCCGAGGACTGTCCTTGCCAGAATCTGGCAAGGACAGTCCTCGGCAATCCTTCCGACAGTAAAAAAAACTTACAGACGTCGGGCGTCTGTAAGCGTCTTACTTATTGCTTCCTCGGAGGAAGCAATAATCCTATTTATGGCGAAAGGGCGGATTTGGTGTATGCGGCGGATGGATTCCACAAAAGCCAGCCGCTGGCTCCCGATTCTTCGGCGGCTAAAATCTGCTCTCTCACTTTTTTGGCATCGTAATAAATTCCTCTTTCCGTATCTTTGTTAATATTAAAGTCCTGCAGCCATGGCCGGATTTTTGCCGCAGAACCGATTGATGCGAGATAATCAGAAGCGATAAAAATAGAGCGGGCAATAACAGAATAGGGACTATTGGAAATGGTTTCGCCGGATAGGTTTATGGCCGGCAAATCGCGTCTTTCGTCCGGGCCAACTTGCAAACCGCTATAAAAATGGCTGGGATAAAGCATATAGGAAATATAATCAAAGGCCTGCGCCGCATCATAAGTTCGCTGTCCTATTTCCGCGGCGCTTTGATGAGCCGCCACGTATCCGAACAAATCGACAGAAAGAATGATATCGGGGTCATACTCGCGAAGATCTTGCGATATTTTATTAAAGAATTCGCCGATTACATCGTATTTTTCTTCCTCTTGTGCGTTATAAAAAGGATAGATGGCATCGCCTACGCTGCCGTCGGAGGGAAATCTTATGTAGTCAAACTGCAATTCGTCGAAACCAAAATCAACGGCCTTTTTTGAGAAATCAATAATATAATTCTGCGCGCCAGGGCCTTTCGGGTCGAGCCAGTGTCCGCCGGCCGCGTCTTGCCAAATCTCCAATGAGTTATCTGCTCTTTTGCTCCAAAGATACCACTCCGGATATTGTTCGCGCAACGATGAATCCCTGAAAGCGGAAATTCTGGCAATGACCCAAACATCTTTTTCGTGCAGCTCGTTTATGTAGTTCTTAAGCGATGATGGAAGGTACGCGCCGTCTGCTTCTTTTATATCAATAACCACGGCATTTAATTCGGTTTGGCTTAAAAGTGCCGCGATTTCCTCGCGAATAGCTGCGCCGTTTGCGCTTTTAGAGTTTGCCGCGTGTTCGTTCATATATATGCCTTTTACGTGCTTGCTTCTCTCTCGCGGCGACTCTTTGATTATTGCCGTCGTCTTACTGGACTCTTGTTGCGCCTCCCCCTCAAAATCATCGGGATAATATAGAGCTGTCTTCCAGTTGGTAGCAACAAAAAATCCTCCCGCAAACAAAACAACGAGAGGAAAAAATGACAATGCGATCAGGGCCCTTGGACTGGCTATAATCATGGCCGGCTAATTAAGGGCGCAAATGTCTCGTGGTTAATCTCTACCCTATCTCCTCTTTTCAGCTGGCCCGACAACAGCGCAGAGGCCAAAGCGTTTTCTATCTTGTCCTGCACCACCCTTTTCATTTGGCGCGCTCCGAATGTCGGATCATATCCCAGTTCAACAATCACTTCCTTCAGGGAAGCGGTTATAACAAAATCGATGCCTTTCTCCCTAATATTCTTCTGTAATTTTTTCAGCATCAATTCTGCAATATCCAAAAGATTTTCCTTGCTAAGAGGGCTGAAAATAACTACGGCATCAAAACGATTTATAAATTCCGGCCGAAACGTGCCCTGCTCAAAAAGCCAGTCGAGCATTTTCTGCTTCAGGCCAGTCCAATCGGTTTGCTCTTTAAGCGCTTTAAGAATTATTTGATAGCCGGCATTGCTCGTTGAGATGATAATGGTATTTTTGAAATCAACTTTTCTGCCCAAACCATCGGTTATAAAACCCTCATCAAGTACCTGCAAAAATAGATTAAGAATATTGGGGTGGGCTTTTTCTATTTCATCAAGTAGTATCAGGGAAAAAGGATTCTCACGAACAGCTGTTGTCAAAAGACCCTCTTCCCCGGCCGAACCTATCAAACGCGGAATATCTGAAACCGCCTGGAACTCCGACATATCCAGCCGAATCATGCGCGATTCAGAGCCAAAGTATATGTGGGCCAAGGCCTTGGAGGTCTCTGTTTTACCAACACCAGTCGGTCCTAAAAATAGGAACGTTCCCATGGGGGCCGACTTGGTTTGCACTTGAGCTCTTGCCCTTCGCAAGGCCGCGGCAACCTCTCTAACTGCTTCATTTTGATTAATAATTCGCTGGTGAATAAGCTCTTCCAAATTCAGCAATATTTCTTTTTCTTTTTCTTCTATAGCGCCTACCGGCACTTGCGTTCTCTGTGAAATTACTTTGGCTATCTGCTGGGGAATAATCACTTTTTCTTTGCCTGATTTTTTAGCATAGACCATCGCTTCGTCCAGAAGATCGAGGGCCTTTTTGGGGAAAGGAATGTCTGGGATAAAACGCTTGCTCAAGGAAATAATTTCTCTAATAGCCGGGTAGCTGACAAAAAGACCGTACTTTGCTTCGAGCTGTAGGGCAAAATTTTCTAAAATCATTATTGTCTCTTTTTCCGATATTTCGGGAACTTCCACTTTTTCAAAAAGATTAAGAATTGAGGCGTTCTGCTCAATATTTTTATGCAGGCCGCCATAGGTGGTGATTGCCACGACTTGAAACTTGGGCAGATGAAGGTACGAAGAAATAACTCCGGAAATATCTATTTTACCGGGACCCGGCTTTACGCCGATGAAATTATGGAACTCATCAATTACTAAAATAACGTTTCCCGCCGCAACGACTTCTTGAAAAATCGCATTGAGGACCGCTTCTACTTCTTCGGGGTCGGAAAGCGCCGACAAAAGCGAGGGTAAGTCCAGCTCAACCACTCTTTTATAGTTCACATCGGGCAAACTCTGTCCGAAAACCGACTTTCTGACGATGCCTCGTATTATCGATTTCCTGCCGATGCCCGGCTCCCCCACCAGCAAAGCATTATTAAACTCATGGCGCCCCAGAATAACTTCCGTTTGTTCGATTTCCGCTTTGTGGCCAATGGTCTCGGGAAACTTTTGCTTTTTGGCGATTTCCGTCCAATCAACGGAATATTTATCTAAATTAATAGTGTATCCGGCAGTCCATTCTTTGGCTAATGTTCCTTTCTTTATTAGGTTTTCATATTTCCACCATTTCTTATCTTCTGCGGCCATTTTTTTCAGCGCCTCCAGCCACCAAGTTAGATTTTCAACATCATCGGGCCTTAAATCGTTTTCAATAAAAAATTTCTGGAAAACCGGATGCTTTTCCGCTAAAGACAGCAACAAATCGCTCGACTCGATTTTTGCGTGTCCTCTTTTTTGCGCCGTAGTTAGGGCCTCAAAAATCAAGTCGGGCCCGAAGTCAATTTTTATTTTTTTAATTTCTTTCGGGTCAAGTAAAAGGCGAAAAAAAATGATGTCCAGATTGGGATCGTCTAATTTGCCCGTCTTAACGATTTTAGCCGCTTCAAAACTCAAGTTTTCGGCTAAATTATGGGCATCTTTAATTTTCGGATTCTTTAATTTTTGACCAAAAAAACCGGATAAGACATTTGCAATTCCTGCCGAAGTCAGCGAGATCACGGCCAGCCCCAGTAATAGGGAATTCATTTGCCGCGGGAATGTTTCCGATAGAAAGCCGTAGAAAAACAGCGCTAAAGACAAAATAAATAAAGCAAACAAAATGAGTTTGGCGGTTCGCGCCGGATAGAACAACCATTCCCATCTTACGGCTCGATAAATTTCAGCCCTTTTTAGATTAAAATATAATTTGGAATCCATAAAAAAGCCCCAAAAATAAAAGGCCGGGCAAAACCAGCCAGAATAAAATCGCAAAAATTCCGATTGCCAATATTAAAATTTCTGCCGCTATTCCCAAAAAAATAAAAATAGTCCGCATCACGGCTCCCACGGCGCGGGAAATCATATTGAAAGCAAACGCCTCGATATAGCGGCTAAAATTGAACCCCCTGCCGTATGAGTAGCGATATCTCCGCCAATGACTGAAATAGGTCTTTAGAAGAACGGGAACCGACCAGTAGTTAAGGTTGAACTTTAGGCAATTCAGCCAGCCCTCAAGGATGACTTTCGGCCGGTCCACAAAATGCCATTCCAAATATAGGAATAATATACTCCTCATTACTCCATTGTAGCACAAAATAAAATTTGCAGCCCCTACTTCGCGGCTTGCAAGCTATTTTTTAGTTTAGAAATTTGCTCGATAAGGAGCGTGTTCGCTGCCAAAATGATGACAAAAATTAGAATAAGCGAATTGCTCCCTAAAAAGATACCGCCCATAATAGCGACAATAGCCGCACCCAAGGTCGTAACAATATTGTCCATAGCTACACCCGTGACCGCATCGCCAATGCGGCCCTTGGGATTGACTGAAAAATTATGCACCACAAGTATTTCCCCAAAACATCCGATAAGTCCGGCCATAATTCCGGTGACGACAAACGGAATATGCGTTAACTGAGAAAAAACCTCCATGGTCTTAACCATGCTTTCCGCCACAAATAAAATAGCTATGCCGGATAAAACTAAATCCAGCCATATGCGCCATGAGCCAAGTTTGTCATAATATCGTTCCTGAGCGCGAATTTCTTCCACCGGTGATTCTGGGCGATGACTCTTGCGAAAATAATAAAGAACGCCCGCGCATAGAATAAATAAAATAATGCCTATGGGCAGAATTAATTGATAAAGGTCGCCTGCGATTTTCCCATCCGCGTCTTTAACTTGACCGAATAAAACCATACTCACGGCCACAAAAGCCGTCAACATGGTTAAGGCCGTCAAAATGCGAATTGCGGCGTCCATTTCTCTAACCGATGGTTTGGTTTCGTGTTCCTCAAACGGCTTCAAACTCCCTCCGGCTTTGAAGCGCGGGAACATAAGCACGGCCCTATGTTTCGCGTTTGCTAAGTTCTGGCGATAAATACACCAGACCGCATGCAAAATATTATAAATATTGGAACCGAAAGTGGTTGAGGCCGCAATAATAGCCAAATTAATAGCGCGCACGTAGTCGGTATCCCTAACCTGCAGAGAGATCATGGCCGCCACTACGCCGATGACCATATCTGGGAAGGCGGTCCCGAATGATTGAAGAAAACCGCCGGCCAATTTTGTGCGGTCTTTGAGCACGTCCGTAGTTTCTTCTATCACCTTTGCCGTGCCGCGAAAGATATAACCTATGCCCACGCTGAAAACCGTTATAATCACTATGGCCTGCAGCCACCAAAGCTCCGTGCTCTCTAAAATTCGATCTACAATCAGAAAACGCATTCCCAAAGCTATGGCGATATAAACGATAATCTTAAAAAATTGATTTTTGGTCGGCATAATTATAGTAATAGTGGGCGGTATAGGATTTGAACCTATGACCCCTGCAATGTGAATGCAGTGCTCTACCGCTGAGCTAACCGCCCGAAACAATCATATTTTAACATAACCTACAACAATTCTCAAAGAATAATTAGCGGGATCGTTTCTCGCTAGTAATTACTAGCGAGAAACGATCCCGCTAATAACGGTTGTGGCGCATAGAAAAGCGTGCTATGGAATAAATAGCACCTATCATCGGGGAGGAAAAATGGACGCGGCAAGGTTGGAAAAAGTACTGGAAAGCGGCGATAAAATTTGCCTAGGCAATCTTTTTGAATATCTTCAGGGTATTGCCGAAGGACTCGAGTCGGTTGTGCGCTGGGAATATCGGGAAAAAATAGCCGGCCAATCGGTCAGAGAGAACGACTTGCAGCATTCCTACAAAACAGCTCTTTTAACGCTTATCTGCGCCATTGAAGAAAACCAATACCGCGCCGCGGAAGATCGACTCGATCTGGGGCTATTATGCGCCATGGCCCTGATTCACGATATTAGCGAAATCTTTGAAGGCGACCTCTTCGGCCCAATCAAAGGAAGCGCTGAACGCAATATGGAAATGCTGGCGTTTGAGCACATCGTTTCGCCTCTTCCCCGGGGGGTCAGAAAATATTTTCTTTATGCGTTTCGTCAGGCGGTCCTAGGTACCGCCTTATCCATCAACAGCGCAGAATCGCGATTTTTTAACGCTATTGAAAAGATTGGCGCAGTAAAACGCTCTCTGCATGAATGCCGATTGGGCAACACGCATTTTGCGCCCAAGTGCCTCGAAACCGAAATTCCCGCCCTGCAAAAATATGCCATAGAATTTCCTTCGCTTCGGACACTATACGGGCCCTATATTGATGAAACCATAGAATATGTAAATGAATTTCGGGAGCAAAGAAATCGCTATCTCGCAGATTTTGTCAGAAATGGCGGCAATGAAAATGATTTTCTGCTGTAAACAAATACAAAAAGGGGCCTCGCGAGAGGTCCTTTTTATAACAGGCGTTTTTTTATCTCGTCAATGAATTCTTGCTTGTGAGGATCGTGATTGGCAAAATTCAATTTATCAGAATCAATAATAAGAATCGGCAGCTTGCCCCTATTCCTCCTTAGCCAATGCTCCTGCGCCCCGACAAGCGAACGCAGGTACGCAAGCGTCATGCCCCGCTCAAAGGACCTGCCTCGCTCCTTAATTCTCTGCCGTAAGATTACGGGATTTGACTTTAAATAAACAATCAAATTGGGTTTTGGCAGAAATTTCTCCACGCCGCGATATATTTTGTAATAAAGCGCCCTTTCATCTGCGCTGATAATCCCCCGCTCTTTTTGGGCCTCCAAATAATTCATATCTTGGCGTATGTCCACATCAAGCGCAATCGATTCTTTTGCCAGCATCTCTTTAATTTCAAGAAGCTGGGAGATTTTTTCTGAAAGGAAAAAAAGCTGGGAATGCATCGCCCATCTTTTCATATTCTTATAAAAAAGGGGCAAAAAAGGATTTTGGCTATACTGCTCGCGAACCGACTTAAACCCCAAGGCGCTGGCAACAAGCTCCATAGCCGTTGTTTTGCCGGCCCCAATACCCCCGATAAAAGATATAAAATAATTCTTTTTGGGCATATTATATGAATTCAACCCCCCACCAAATTATGGTGGGGGGCGAACTGCGCGCTAAAAATCAATTAGCAAGAGTTAAATTATCCCTTGAGTTTTTTGTATAGGTCGCGCAAGACCTCGGCGGCGATTTCTCTGCCACCCAAACCAAATGCCAAACCGGCGCTAACGACGATCACAGCAACCAATCCGGTAAATAAGGTATTAATCAGGGAAGGCGCTACTTGAAGCTGAATCAAAATTGCCAGCAAAGCGAAAATCCAGATTGACCACTTAACGATAACGCCAACCAAGTGTCCATAGCCAACCTTGATGGATTCCACGGCCGCGCGGAGGACTTTTTCCAGCAATTCAGAAATAATGACCGCTGCCACAAAAATGAAAGTGGCCACTATCACGTTGGGTAAATACGCTAGAACGCTGTTTAAGAACTCGGCGAACTGCGTTAATCCCAAGATTTCAACCGAGGCCAGCAAGAAAACGATTACCAAAACCCATTGCGCCACCATGCCGACAAAACCAGCGGCATCAACTTTAAACTCGGCTTTCTCCAGGGCCTCTTTCCATGCGCCTTTCTCGAACATGCGGTTGAAGTTTAACCGTTTGAGAGCCTCGGACACAAGCTTGCCGACTCCCACAGCAATAAACCAGCCGATAACGAAAACGACGACTGCGCCGATTAGGGCGGGGATGAAATTAAAAAATCCCATCCAGAGATTTTGTAAGGCCGCGACTGTAACTGAAGCCCAATCTATAACCATAAAATTTTTTATTGTTAGTGTTAATTCGTCGACCTTTACAGATTAAATTATTATACCAAGTCCAGTGTAAACAAAAAAGCCACCCCTGTGGAAAACTTTTAATGAAACGAGGTCCGACCTCGTTTCAAATTGAAGTGGTGGACCCAGCCGGGCTCGAACCGGCCACCTCCACATTGCAAATGTGGCGCTCTACCAAATGAGCTATGGGCCCTAAAGTGTTAGACATCCGATGTCTAACACTTTTAAGATTGGACGGCTTCTGCCGGTTTTTCTTCTTTTGACGTTTCCTTTGGCACTTCTACGGGTTTTTCCACTTTCGTGTGGCTAGGCCTCTTTTTGCCCTCAACAATTTTATCTGAAACCAGCATATTGTATACCGTGTCGGACGGCTGTGCCCCCTTAGAAATCCAATATTGAATCCTCTCCCCCTTCAGTTTCCTTTGTTTTTTGACGGGATTGTAAAAACCTACCTCCTCCACAAAACGGCCACCTCGAGGCGGATTCTTCTTGTCGGTTACCACAACCTTAAAAGTCGGCTGATTCTTTTTTCCCGTCCTTAATAGGCGAATTACTAACATAAGACCATTTTACTTAAAATTATGACTTCGTCAACCAGCCCTTGGCTTCCAAGCCATTACGGGCCGCTTCTTCTTCTGCCTCCTGCTTTGAAGAGCCCTCTCCTTCTGCTACCATCGCACCTTTCAGGAAAACCCCGATCACGAAACGCTTGGCATGGTCTGGGCCCCATTCTTTCAAAACATTGTAAGTTGGCGTGATACCCGTTTTCTCCTGCGCTTTTTCCTGAAAAAGCGATTTTGCGTCACTAAATAATCGCTCTTCGATAACCCTGGGAAGTTCCGAGAGAACGTTGCTGATTATAAACTTTTGACAAGCAGAAATGCCCCGATCCAAGTATATACTGCCGATAAAGGCCTCTATGGTATTAGCTAAAATAAACTGCCTCGCCTTGCCCTTTTCTTTTGTCTCGCCGCGCGAAAGCAGAAGAAAATCATCAAAACCAAGCTTTTGAGAGACCTCGGAAAGCATCTTAGTGTTAACCAAAGCGGCTCGCCAAGTAGTTAGTTCGCCCTCGGGCTTTTCGGGGTATTTTCTAAAAAGGTATTCGGTGACTACCAACTCCAGCACAGCGTCGCCTAAAAATTCAAGCCGTTCGTTGTGGCCAACGGGCAAATCGGGGTTTTCGTTAAGATACGACCTGTGAACAAAGGCCTGTAAAAGAAGGTCTTTATTTTTGAAGTCAATTTTCAGCTGTGTTTCCAGTTTTGAAAAATCGTGCATTATTGCTCTGGATTAATTTCTTTGTATACCGTGCCCAGCACGCCGTTGATAAATTTGCCAGAGCTCTCCCCCCCGAATGTTTTAGCCAGCTCTATGGCCTCGTTGATAGCAACTTTGGGGGGCACTTCTTCCTTATTGGCAAAAAGCAGCTCATAAAGGCCTATTCTCAAGACATTACGATCAACAATGGTAATCTGATTAATTGGCCATTCCGGGGCCGCTTTTTCTATAATCTTATCTATTTGCGGCAAATGTTCGTTTGTTCCTTTGGCTAATTGCCAAATAAAGTCGGTGCTTTCCAGCCCTACTCCATATTCCAGGATATTCTTTTCTATTATTTCATCTAATTTGCCGGGTTGCTTGCCAGAAAAGTCCCACTCGTAAAGGGACTGCATAACTATAGAACGAGAAAGGTGACGCGATGCCATTTAATTTACTTTTTGGATAATTCTTCCAAACTAATCTGGCCCTTACCCCCACCGCCGGCTTCTCCCCTCTCTTGCATCTCTTTCGCCTTCTGCTTTTGCTCTTTCTTGGTCAGCTTCTTCATTACATCAATCACCTCGGCTCCTTTGTAATAGCCGCAGTTTTGGCAGGCGGTATGGGGCAAAACCGGTTTGCCGCATTTCTTGCAAACGGCCAAAGTCGGCTCTTCCAAATAGAGATGCATTCGCCTTTTATCTCGTCTTGACTTAGTATGTCGCTGTTTTGGAACTCCCATATTGTTTTTTATAATTTAGCAGAAACCCCGCTGAAATGCAAATGCCCTGCCCGGCCAGCGGCTTGGCATTTTGTTGTTTTTTTAGTACAATGAAAATTGATGAAAATTGAAACAGTTCGCCATTCCTTGGCGCATGTTCTGGCCTACGCGGTTTCCGAGCTTTATCCCGGAGCCAAGTTGGGCATGGGTCCGGCCATTGAAAACGGCTTTTATTACGACTTTGATTTGAAGACGCCCTTTTCGCAACAAGATCTGACCAAGATAGAAAAAAAGATGAGGGACATTTTGGGGCAAAATATTGGTTTTAAGAAAAAAGCTGTTACCAAAGCCCAAGCTAAAAAACTCTTCAAAAATCAGCCATATAAATTAGAACTGCTTAAAGAATTAAAAGAACCGACTGTTTACGAATCGGGAAAATTCGTTGACCTCTGCGCCGGGCCGCATGTTAAATCTGCCAAAGACATACTCGCTGACGCTTTCAAACTCACCAAGATCGCCGGCGCCTACTGGAAAGGCAACGAGAAAAACAAAATGCTGACTCGCGTCTACGGCGTAGCTTTCGGCTCCAAAGACGAGCTGGAGAACTACCTAAAAATGCAGGAAGAAGCGGAAAAAAGAGACCATCGTATCCTGGGAAAAAAGCTGGGTCTTTTTGTATTTTCCGACCTCGTTGGCAAGGGCCTTCCCCTATTCACCGCAAAGGGCTCGATTATTAGAAGGGAGCTGGAGCGCTTTGTCGTAGACGAAGAAATTAAGAGGGGTTATCAACACGTTTATACTCCCGAACTTGCCAAGGTTGAGTTGTATAAAAAATCCGGCCATTATCCCTACTACAAGGACTCAATGTATCCGGTCATGATGGTGGATGAAGAAGAGTTAATTTTGAGGCCCATGACCTGTCCCCACCATTTCCAGCTTTACGCCTCACAGCCGCACTCGTATAAAGACCTGCCCATCCGCATCGCCGAACTGGCAAAGCAATTTAGATATGAAAAATCCGGCGAACTAACTGGACTTATCAGGGTCAGGTCTTTTTGCCTTGCCGATGCTCACATCATTTGCCAGAAAGATCAGGCGTTAGATGAAATTAATAATGTTTTGGGCTTAATTGAATATGTCGCTAAGACATTGGGTCTTGAAATGGGCGTCAACTATCGTTATCGTCTCTCTCTGGGAGACAGAAAAGACGCCAAAAAATACTACAAAAACGATGCGGCTTGGTCTTTTGCGGAAAACGTCCTGCGAAAGGCCTTAGTTCAAATGAAATCACCTTTCTTTGAGGCAAAAAGAGAGGCGGCTTTCTATGGGCCAAAAATTGACTTTCAGATGAAAAATTTCGCGGGCAAAGAAGACACGGCCTTCACTATTCAGTATGATTTTGTTATGTCTAAACGCTTCAACCTTAACTACGCGGATAAAGACGGCAAAGACAAAGAGCCCGTTATCATTCATCGCTCTTCAATTGGGGCAATCGAGAGAACAATGGCCTTCCTTTTGGAACACTACGCGGGAGCCCTGCCCTTGTGGCTTTCTCCGGAGCAAGTATGGATTGTTCCCATTGGGGCCGCTCATACAGAATATGCCCGAAAAATTCAACGGGAATTGAGTTCGTTCAGAGTGGTCGTCAAAGATGAAAATGAGACCGTGGGCAAGAAAATAAGGGAGGGCGAATTGCAGAAAATCCCCTATCTTTTAATAGTCGGAGACAAAGAAATTCAAAGCCAATCGGTCGCGGTAAGGGAAAGGGGCAAAGGCGATACGGGCTCTATTGCATTATCTGTTTTCAAAGAAAAGGCCGCCAAAGAATTGGCAAGTAAAAAATAATCCATGCCTGAACTGTTGCAATCCACCCAACGTCTTTTGCAAAATTATCAGATATGGCATCAATCGCTTCAAAGAAAGGAAGGGATTCCGGTAATTCATGTTGACGAAGTCGCCAGCCGGGTCGCGGCTTTTTATGAAAAAATAAGGGGCGTTATGGACTGGAGAGAAGAACACCTCCTGAAAAAAACGGCCGTAGAGCGGATGCTCAAGCGAAGATTCTTTTTGAAAAAAGTTGATGAGGAAATCGCCAAGCCATTAGTGCATGAACTAATACGCGCCGGACATTTTGCCAACGACTCCATCCCCGAAGAAAAAGTGCTGCTCGTTCAAAAATCAATCAATAAGTATGCCTTTATAATAGAAAATGCCGCGCATGCCGACGAAAAGACAAAAATAAATCTTTCCGATTGGCTGCTCGGCATTGCTGCCTGCGAAATAGACGAAATACTTTACCCGCCGCTCAAGCAGGAATATATGATGGAATTCATGTTTGAACAAATGAAAGAAATAATCACGGCCAAAATACCGCAGCCGGAAATCGAAACCCAAATATACATTGCCGTCCAAAAAGCTCTTTTCAAATTAGACAACCCCTGCATCAGCTACAACCTCCTGAAACAATGGTATCGGCAATGGCTAAATCTGCCAGAAAATCAAATTCAAGAAGTAACGAACAATATTTTTTTTCTTAAAGACAAAATCGAGGAGAATCTAAATCACGCCTTGTCTGAAAAATTCTATGAAATATGCGAACGAAAAGACACGGCCTACCTGATTCTCGACGACATTCTCGCTGAAAGTCCGACAGACAACCAAACGCTTTTCAGTAATCCCGCGACGCTTGAAAGTAAAATGCGGGAGGCCTATCGGCTGCGTTTACAAAAAGTGAAGACCAGGATGCGCCGCGCCGCAACTTACAGCACCATATCTATTTTCATAAGCAAAATTACGCTGGCCTTGGCGATCGAGGTGCCAATTGATAAATATCTTAACGCGCTCAACGATCTGGCTCTTAGTGTAAACATATTTCTGCCTCCCTTGCTGATGTTTTTCTTGGCATTAAGCATCAAGCCGCCTTCCAGTAAAAACGAGGACTTGGTGGTGCTGGAGGTGATGAATATTGTCTACGCAAAAGAAAGAAAAGATATTTATGAAGTAAAGCCCGCGGCCAAGGGAGGCGTCGTTTCGAATATCGTTATTGGCCTTCTTTATTTACTAAGTTCGGCCGCGACTTTTGGCTTAATTATTTGGGGGTTAGGGCGATTGCAATTCAGCTTTATTTCTATTATAATTTTTATTGTCTTTATTTCCTTAATTTCGTTTGCAGGCGTAAAAATAAGGAAGAGAGCCAACGAACTGGTGGTTGAGAAAGAAAAAGAAAGTTTTTTGCAAAGCTTATTCGACTTGTTCTCTCTGCCAATTATTCAGGTAGGCAGGTGGCTTTCCGGCCAATGGGCACGATACAATGTGCTAACAGTGCTGTTCAATTCTCTGCTGGATATGCCTTTTCAGATATTTGTGGAATTTTTAGAGCAGTGGCGAATATTCTTAAAGGAAAAAAAGGAAAAAATACGCTAAACCCGACACCAAGTGCGGCGTCGAGGTAAAGGTCGAACTAAGAAACCAAAAAAATAAATATGAAAAAAATAACTTTAATCTTATTTTCCCTCACCTTGTTAATTTCAGCCAACGCTGTTATGGCCCAAGAAGAAGCGACGATTGATGAAGAAGTGCTGGCGCAAGACCTTGAGGTCCAAGAACCCGCGCTGTTGCCCGACAGCCCATTTTATTTTGTCAAAGGATGGGGACGGGGAATCCAGGAGTTCTTTACTTTTGATCCTCTTGCCAAGGCCGAATTAAAGCAACGTTTTGCGAATGAAAAGCTAATAGAGGTTAAGAAAATGGTTGAGCAAAACAAGGCCGAAGAAGTCGTTAATAAAGCAGTGGAGAATTATAAGAAAGAAATAGAGGCAGTGGGAACAGTCACCGAAAACATCAAAGAAAAAGCGGAAACAAACGAAAGAGTTTCCGGCTTTTTAGACAAATATATCCAACAGCAAACATTGCATCAGCGATTGCTGCAAAAACTTGAAGAGCAGGTTCCCCCCGAAGCATTCGAAAAAATAAAGGAAGCCCGCGAGCGGCATTTGGAAAAATTCGGCGAGGTTATGAACCGGCTGGAAGAAAATAAAGAGCAACTTCAGGAACGACTGGAAAAAAATCTGGATGAAGTGAAGGGTAGCGATTTTAAGGAATTCAAAAATCTGGAAGTGCTCAAGCGTTTGGAAGAAAAAGTCCCCGAACAAGCCAGAGAAGCAATTCAACGGGCAAGAGAAAACACATTAAGGCGCCTTGAGATAAAACTTGAACAGCTCCCCGAGGAAGGACTGGAGAAATTCAAGGTCTACACCGAATCAATCAGCGGCGAAAAAGAAAGGCATGAAGAAATTCTGGAAAATTTAAAAGACCGCCTGAAAGACAGACCGGCCATTCAGCAAAAAATCATGGAATCAGTCGACAAGGTTAAGGAAAGGGTCAATGTGATTGAACGACAAAAATCTACCGAACGCGAAACGGTGTGTACCATGGAATGGGCGCCGGTTTGCGGAAACGACGGTAAAACATACAGCAATAAATGTTTCGCCAAGTCAGCCGGAACGGAAGTGGCTCATGGTCGCCCATGCCTCATTAAGGGAGAAGATAACGTAAAAGAGCCGATAGAAACAGAGAGCAATGATGAAGCCGGGGTTATTAGGAAGCAAATGGAAACGACCCAGCAAATGATCAAGCAGCTGCAAGACCAATTGAAAACCCAGCAATAGAATTGCCCCATAAAAACGGCTTGAAAATGCCGTTTTTATGTTGTAAAATTATTTGAAATATGAAGTACCACATTATCACTTACGGCTGCCAGATGAACAAGGCGGATTCTGGCAGAGCGGCTGCCATGCTGGAGAAAAAAGGATACAAGCCGACAAAAGATATCAAAGCGGCTGATTTGATTTTGGTAAATATGTGTTCGGTCAGGCAGTCGGCTGTTGACCGGGTTCACGGCTTATTCCATAAATTTGAGGAATTAAAAATAAAAAATCGTAAATTAAAAACCATCCTTACCGGCTGTGTGCTTAAAAAAGACCAGAAAAAACTGCGGGAAATATTCGACGATGTGCAGCCGGGTCTTTATGTAAAGTCCGGAGGTAAAAATAATTCTCTATCCAATATTACTATTTCCAATGGCTGCAATAATTTTTGCACTTACTGCGTAGTGCCTTTTACACGCGGAAATTTAGTGTGCCACGACCACAGGGCGATTCTTAAAACAGCTAAGAGAGCAGTTAAAGCCGGAGCCAGGGAAATTTGGCTGCTGGGTCAGAATGTCAACGATTACCAATCGGGGGCGGTCAATTTCGCCAAATTAGTGGCAATGATTAACGCCATTCCCGGTGATTTCAGATTTTTTTTCACTTCCCCGCATCCCAAAAACTTTTCTGATGAATTGATTGTTGCCCTGGCAAAATGCCAAAAATTCAGCAAACGGCTCAATCTGCCAGCGCAGTCGGGCGATGATGAAATTTTGAAAAGGATGGGCCGCAACTATACGGTCAAACAATACGAGGCATTAGTCAAAAAAATAAGAAAAAATATTCCCGACATCAATCTTTCGACAGATGTTATCGTGGGATTCCCCGGGGAAACAAGGCGTCGATTCAACAACACGGCGAAACTTTTCAGAAAAATAAAATTTAATATCGCCTACGTTGCTAAATACTCTCCCCGTCCCGGAACAGCCGCAGCTAATCTAAAAGATGATGTTCCGCGGCTGGAGAAAAAGCGCCGCGAGCAAATTTTAAACGGCATTATCAAAAATGGCCAATAAGAAAATTATTGTTATTTTGGGGCCAACATCTTCCGGCAAGTCGGACTTGGCGGTGCAAATCGCTGAGCAATTCAATGGCGAAATCATATCGGCCGATTCGAGGCAGGTATATAGGGGCATGGATATTGGAACCGGTAAAATAAACAAAAAAGAAATGCGAGGCATTCCCCACTATCTTTTAGATGTTGCCTCGCCAAAAAGAAAATTCACGGTCGTTCAGTACAGAAATCTGGCCCAAAGAGAACTCGATAGGATTTTCAAAAAGGGCAAAGTGCCCATTATATGCGGCGGAACCGCCTTTTATATATACGCTCTGATCGACGGCATTGTTATACCGAAAGTAAAGCCCGATTGGCGGCTACGGCAGAAACTTGAGCGGCTAAACACCGAACAATTGCTCAAACGACTTGAAAAACTTGACCCGAGGAGAGCTGAAAATATTGAAACAAAAAATAGGCGGCGGCTAATCAGGGCGCTGGAGATTATCATAAAAACTAAAAAGCCGGTTCCCTCTCTGAAACAAAAACCGCTTCCCTACCCCATACTTATTATTGGCATCAGAAAAACTACCACAGAATTAAAAGATGCAATTTACAAGCGGCTGAACAAACGGCTTCGGCAAGGCATGGTTGCTGAAGTGAAGCGACTAAAAAAATCCCACTTGTCGTGGAAGCGTCTAGAGAGTTTCGGTTTGGAATACAGATATATTGCCGAATATCTGCAGGGATGCCTCAATTACGAAGAGATGAAAGAAAAGCTTCAAAGAGCCATAGAACATTTTGCCAAGCGCCAAATGACATGGTTTAAACGAGACAAGCGCATCCGTTGGGTTGAAAGCTACAAAGAAGCAGAAACCTTGCTAAATGATTTTTTATATCTTTAAAATATGTTAGACATCCGATGTCTAACATGATATATTAAGGTAATGCGAAGGAAAACTAAATTCATTCAAGATTCGTATTATCATATTTGTAATAGGAGTAATGACGAGCGCCCCATATTTCTCGACGAGAGGGATTATGCTCGATTCCTATTTTTTATCCTTTTTTACCAAGCATCCATTCCCTTCTATAATATTAGCCGCCAAATCTCTTATTTTGTTAAGCATTCAATGTTTAACCTCTCTACAGATGCACTCAAAAAAGTAATAGCAATGAGAAGGGTAGAGCTCAACATCTTTACGATAATGCCCAACCATTTTCATCTTCTCGTGCAGGAAAAAACTAACAAGGGCATCTCTCTTTATCTCCAACGTCTCCAAAATGGATACGCGAAATATTTCAATACAAAATATAAAAAACGGGGGCATCTTTTCCAGGGCGCTTTCCGCGCTATTCCAGTGGAAACCGACGAACAGCTTCTTTATCTTTCTGCGTACATCCATCGCAATCCACGAGAAATAAAAGAATGGGAAAATAAGGAACTAAAATATTTCTGGTCGAGCTATCAAGATCTTGTTGTAAAAAATCGCTGGGACAAACTTTTAAGACCAAACATTATTCTCGATCAATTCCCCAATGCCAATGCTTATGATGAATTTGTTAAAACAAGCACTGCTAAAACTAAACCAAAAAAATCACTCGTAGAAATAACAGAAAACCTTCTCCTAGAATAAATATTTTAATGTTAGTCTAATGTTAGACATCGGATGTCTAACATCTTGCATCGATGGCTATGAAGCCAATCAAAGCATTTCTTGATTGAGAACTTTGCGAACAGCGTCTGGATTTGCCCTGCCTTGCGTTTTCTGCATTATCTGCCCCATAAGAAATTGCAAAGCATTTTCTTTGCCTTTTTTGAAATCAGCTACCGGATTTGGATTTTGCGCAATGACCTCTTTCACTATTTTTTCTATTGCCGTTTCGTCGGTAATTTGAACCAGCCCCCTCTCTTCAATAATCTGCGAGGGATCGCCGCCCGAGGCAAACATTTCAGTTAAAACCTGCTTTGCCATCTTGCTTGAGACCTGCCCCCGGTGGATCATGGTCATCAATTCCGCGAAATTTTCGGGCGTAATCTGCAAATCGTCTTGGGAAAAAGGCAACCCCTTCAATAAGCCCCGCAGATCGCTAATCAGATAATTGGCGCATATCTTAGCCAGCTCAAAAAATTCGCCTTGGCTTACTTTATCCCATCCTTTAAGTTCAGACATTACTTCTTCAAAATACTCCCCTAAATCCTTATTGAAAACAAATATCTCGATTTCCCGATCGCCAATTTGGTATTCGCTTTTGAAGCGATTGCGCCGGACCGAGGGAATTTCTGGAATTTCAGATAAAATTTCTCTTATCCTCTCGTTATCCAGACGAAGCGGAGGCAAGTCGGGCTCGGGAAAATACCTATAATCATGGGCCTCCTCTTTGGCCCTTTGGGAAAATGTCTCTCCCTTGGCTTCATTCCACCCTCTCGTTTCCTGAATGACTTTTTTACCTGCTTTCAGAATTTTTTCCTGTCTGTCAATTTCATAAGCGATGCCCTTCTCAACGGCCCTGAAAGAATTTAAGTTCTTAATTTCAACTTTAGTGCCAAGTTTTGAGTTTTTTGACATAGAGATATTTGCCTCAACCCTCATTTGCCCCTTTTCCATATCGGCATCTGAAACACCGAGGTATCTCAAAATCAGCTGCAGCTCTCGGGCAAATTTCCACGCCTCTTCGCCCGATGATATATCGGGCTCTGTGACGAGCTCCATTAAGGGCACTCCCGCCCTATTAAAATCCACTAAGGTATAATCGGCGCCTTCGGGGTGAAGCAGCCGGCCCGTATCTTCTTCTAAGTGTACCCGCGTAATCCTTATTTTCTTGCCCCCAACTTCAAGAAACCCCTCACCGCAAAGGGGCATATCGTATTGAGAAATTTGATAGCCCTTGGGCAGGTCGGGATAAAAATAGTTCTTTCTGTCAAATTTTGAGCTTTCCCGAATTTGACAATTGAGGGCAAGTCCGGTCTTGATCACTTTTCCCACTGCATCTCCATTGGTAACCGGTAAAGTTCCCGGATGCCCCATGCAAACAGGGCAAATATTAACATTGGGATGCCGCTCATTTGGATCGTTGGCCGAAGAGCAAAACATTTTACTCCTGGTCTTCAGTTCAGCGTGTATTTCAAGGCCGATAACGGGCTCGTAAGTCATGATTAGTAATCACCTCCTTCGTTGGATATTCCAATAATTTTTAAGCCGGAACTGGTGCCTATAATGTTGGCTCCCGCCTCCACCGCCCGCTTAGCGTCACCCATGGTTTTGATTCCGCCGGCCGCCTTAATGGGAAAATCTGGACCCACGGCCTCTTTGATTAATTTAATATGTTCCACTTTTGCATCAATATCCACTTTCGGTTCTTGCCCGGTTGACGTCTTAACGCAGTAACAGCCGGCATTTTTCACCAAAACAGCGGCTTTTTTAATTTCCTCATCGGTTAAATATCCTGTTTCAATAATCAATTTAACGGGCAAAATCTTAGCCAACTCTCTTAATTCGCTTAAGACTAAATCATAATTGCCCATTTTAAAATTGCCGATGTCTAAGACCGGATCAATTTCGTCAGCGCCGTCTTTTCTGGCTCTTTCTGCCTGAAATAGCCGAACATCGTTGGGCGATGCCCCATTGGGCCAGTCAACAACGACAACCACTTTGATATTTGTTCCTTTTAACTGCGCCTTGGCGAGCTTAGCCCACCTCGGATTTACGCAAACCGAACGAAATTCGTATTGCTTAGCTTCCTTGCATAACTTAACAATTGCCTCCTCGGTAGCGTCAGCGCGAAGGTTTGTATGGTCTATGATTTTTGCTATTTCCATATGCCGAATATACGTTTTTCAATAATAAGGCCACGGTGAGTGGTCCAATGCCGCCGGGCACCGGCGTCAGAAAAGCGGCTTTTTTCGCGACACTTTCCCGGCCTACGTCCCCCAGTATTTTGCCCCCCACCATGCTTATGCCTGCATCTATTAAAATAGCTCCTTCTTTTATCATATCACCTTTAATAATCCCGGGACAACCGCAAACCGTAATCAGAACATCGACGGGGGGAAGTTGAGCGATTGATTCGCTCAATAAATAATTTACCCGTATGCCCTCTTTTGTTAAAAAATTCTTTATGGTTTCTCCCAGCGTCTTTGAATTCACAAGGGCTGTCGCCTTTTTGATTTTTCTATTTGCTTTTTTGAGGGCTATCAATATAGCCGTCGGAAGCACTGGCGATAAGGGACTGTTTTGCTGGAAACCGTCGACATCCTTTGAGGGGTCGATGAATCCGATGACGCGATCGACATTGAAATTTTTTGGCAGCGGCAACTGAACAATGATGCCGTGCACCGAGGGGTTTGCGTTGAGCTGCTGTATTTTTTTAATAACATCGCTTTCGTTCTTCAATTCATAATAGGCAACTTTAATGCCGATCTGCTTGGCCGCCTTCTTTTTATTTCTAATATAAAGCTGCGATGCAAGGTCGGGCTTAACACCAATGACGGCCAACTTTGGCCGCGCGTTCTTTCCAATTTTCTGTTTCAACTGCGCGAGAATTTTCTCGGCTTCTTTCTTCCCATTAAAAATTTTCATATTGGAATAGGAAATCTTTTGCACATTTGCGTGACTTCCCTGCGCAGCTTATTTAAGGCCTGCTTTTGTTTCCTGTTTTCAATGGCCGAATTAATCCACGCGGCTATCTGTTTTATTTCTTTTTCTTTCATTCCTCGGGTAGTCACCGCCGGTACGCCGATTCGGACTCCGCTTGGGTCCATGGGACTTCGCGAATCGTCGGGAATCATATTCTTATTAACGGTAATGCCAATTTCATCCAAAACCACCTCAACTTCTTTCCCGCTTAGGCCCTTTGAGCCAAAAACATCAACCAAAACCATATGATTGTCTGTGCCGCCAAAGAGCAATTTGAAGCCGTAATTTTTCATCTCTTCTTCTAAAACCTTCGCATTCTTTACAACCTGTTTGGCGTAACCGCGAAAAGACGGCATTGAGGCCTCTTTGAAAGCCACGGCTTTGGCCGCGACATTGTTCATATGAGGCCCGCCCTGAAAACCGGGAAAACACGCCTTATCAATGGCTTTGGCAAACTCTTGTTTGCACAGAATCATTCCGCCTCGCGGACCCCTTAGGGTCTTATGGGTCGTTGTGGTAACAATGTCAAAGTATGGAACAGGATTGGGAAGAACCTTGCCGGCGATAAGCCCGGCGATATGAGCCATATCAAACATAGTGATTGCGCCGACTTTTTTAGCGATGTCGCAGAATTTTTTATAGTCAATCTGCCTTGTATAGGCCGAAAATCCAGCCAGCATTAACTTTGGTTTTTCTTGAAGCGCGAGACGTTCGAGTTCTTGGTAATCAAGCAGGCCGTCTGATGCTGTCTTGTACCTTACAAAATTATAGATTTTAGCAGCTAATGTTACGGGATGCCCGTGCGTTAAATGGCCCCCATGAGACAAATCCATGCCCAAAACCTTATCTCCCGGCTGTAGAACAGCGCTGTAAACAATCATATTGGCTGGCGCGCCCGAAAGCGGCTGGACATTTACGTGCTCGGCCTCAAAAAGTTTCTTGGCCCGCTCAATCGCTAAACTTTCAACCTCATCGGTATAGGCCTGACCCCCATAGTATCTTTTGCCCGGATAGCCCTCTGAATATTTATTGGTAAAAACAGAACCAAGCGCCTCAAGCACTGCCCTTGAAACATAATTTTCCGAGGCGATCAACTCCATTCCTTCCTGCTGCCGCTTAATTTCCTTTTTGAGTAAATTATAAATTTTAGGGTCTGTTTTCTGTAAGTTCATATTCTTATTCTAATAAAAAAGGGGGTTCTTGGAAACCCCCCTTGTCTTTTAGATTTCTATTTTTTTTCAACGATATCCTGTAGTCCCCGCGAAACGTCCCATTGGCTTGGAGTCAAGTCGCAATGCAAAACCAGATTGGGAAATTCTTTCAGCAAGGCCTCGCGCATTTTTAGGGCAATTTTTCGCAGAGTCGGGTGAACCATTCTGCCCGAGCGCAATTCGGTCACATAAACCGTGGCTGGCAATCCGTACGTAACGCGGCAAGGCACATTAAATCCCAGGGCAACGTAGTACTGCTTGAGCTCGCTCGGGCCCTCTAATTGTTCAATAGCTGTCTTCTGTTGGGCAATGAGTGTCTGCGCCTCTTCCCTCAAATCTTCCGGCAATTCGCCTAAATACCAAGTGTTAAACCCCAGCCCCGTTGTCAGCAGGGGCATACGGCAAACACCGTTGCGATGCCTTTGGATGTCGCGGAAAGCGCCGAAATCCAACAGAAAGTCAAAAGTCACATTGCCAAGCTCTGCCAGAAAATACGGCAAACCGGTTTTAGCCGGACGACTTTCAATAATATCCAAATACTTTGCCAGCTCGGTAGAATTAATGTTGGTCCGGAGAGAAAATTCGCTAATCGGCTGTTCCGGCAGATAGTAAGCGTAGCGTCTAGATGTATTCTCGCGGAAATCCTCTTGTTCATCCACTATCTGGTGGCTGAAACTTTGAGGATATTTCTCTTTCAGCATGGCTAAGATATTTTCCGCTGTCTCCCTAATTTCGGGAACAGGATTATGCCTCAACCAAGAGAGCTTATCGTAGGCCTGGCGCAAATTGGTATGCCAGCTCAACTGCGTGGTGATGCCGGCCGGTAAAAAACCCCTCATGATGTCAAAAACCCTTGCTTTTATGGCCTTTTGATAGACGCCCTCTTGCTCATCTGCTTGCCGGGGGTATTTTGCCGTTAAAAAGCTCTCCATTATCGGCTGGCTGGCAATATAGAAATTCAACCAGTGATCCAAGATGCTCTTTGATTGCGGCGTTTGGAGTGGGTCAATAATCGGCTGTCTGGACATATCCACGTAACGCGTACTGGTTTCCTGACCGCTGTAGAGAGGCCAGTCCTGAATGGCCTTATCGGCTAAGATGCTTATGCCTTCAACAAAAAGTGTCGTGCTGCCGCAGTCAGCAATACTGGCGTGCCCGTAGCCAACATAGAACTGTTCCATGAATCTTCCGGAGCCGCTTTGTCTTACTTTTGCAACATGCTCTTCAACGCTGCGCGGACTCCTTGAATACAGGGCCTGCAGCATTGCGGCATCTTGAGGATTAAATTCGTCAATGACAAATATCTTGGCCATATTTACTCCTTGGATATGTTTAATGTTGATTGCGCCAATTGTTTTATTTCTTCGGCTATTTCCTCAATCGGCCGCTCGCCGTCAACGACGTGCACATTCGGAAAACGTTTTGGCATCATTGCGTAGGTCTGCCAAACCCGGGCCAATTTCTGCTCTTTTTCAAAAAGGGTTACGGGTGTCCCTCTCTTTTGTATTCTTGCAATACAGACAGCGGGAGAGACCTGCAGAACAATTGTCAGATCGGGCAACAGAAATTCGTCGTTCATTGCAATGAGCTCTTCCAATCCAAGGCCGTCTGAAGCGCCGAAAGCGAAAGTGGAAAAATAATAGCGGTCGGATATAACCATTTGTCCCGCTTGCAGGGCTGGAACAATCCGGTTTGCCAAATGCTGTCGTCTGTCTTCCGTGAACAGCTTTTGCAGCTCCATGGACTCAATGCTAACCTTTTCATCTAATATGGCGCGAATTTTCTTTCCTGCTTCCGAATCCATTGTTGGCTCCTTGGTTGATAGAACCGGAAAGCCGTTTTTTTCCAAAAAATCTTTTAAAAGAGCTGTTTGGGTTGTTTGGCCAGATCCGTCCAATCCTTCTATGACGATAAATTTGCCTTGGTACGGATTATTTTTCATCTTCCCTCCTTTGCCAATACATTGCCAATTGTATATCAGGATCAAAAAAAGCGCCACCGGGACCCGCCAAAATCGCTGTCTCTTTAGCCAATGTCTTATGAAAATCGATATCCATGCGCTTTATTTCCGCGCCGGAGGTTTTGACTAATTCAAGAATATACTCGCCGCCGCGCGCCTGGTTGTCGTAGTCGCGGGTAAAAATAATTGTCTTTACTTTTTTGGCAAGCAGTTTTCTTACACAGTCAATACAGGGCGTCCCCAAAATATAGGCAGTGGCTCCCTCTAAATCGCCGGTGCTGTGCAAAATAGCGTTGACCTCTGCGTGCAATGTGCGGATACAGTGCCCATCAACCATCAAATGCCCAACTTCGTCGCAGTGCGGGTGGCCCGGCAAAGAACCGTTGTATCCCGCCCCGACTAACCGATTATTTTTATCAATTAACAAACAGGCCGCCCTCAAGCGGTTGCATGTTCCCCGGGTAGAATAAAAAAGAGCCAAGGTAAACCAGAACTCATCCCAACTTGGCCTTATATTATTGTTCGTTTGATTTTCCATTAGGAAGTTACCTCAATGCCCATATTTTTTGCCGTACCTTCGATAATTTTCATTGCGGCTTCGATATCATGAGCATTTAAGTCCTCCATTTTCTGTTCGGCAACTTGGCGAAGCTGTGCCCGGGTAATTTTACCCACTTTCTTTTTGTTTGGCTCGCCCGAACCTGTCTCAATGCCGACAATTTTTTTAATAAGCTCGGAAGCGGGCGGCTGTTTTAGCTTGAAAGTATATGTCCTATCTTCAAAAATAGTTATTTCTGCTGGTATTTTAAAACCCATCTTCGCTTTAGTGGCTTCATTAAACTTCTGGCAAAACTCGGAAATATTAACTCCGTGTTGCGCCAGAGCCGGCCCCACCGGAGGAGCCGGAGTCGCCTGTCCTGCCTTGATCTGAAGTTTTACGATTGCCTTAATTTTTTTTGCCATATTGCTTAGCTTAGCTAAGCAACTAGTTGCTTAGCTAAGCTAAGCAATGCCCACTAAACAACCAGTTGCTATTTCAATAATAAGTTAATATAGATTAAATTTTCTTAATTTGTAATGAATCCAATTCCACCGGCGTGTCTCTGCCAAACATATTGACCAACACTTTTACCTTTCCCCTCGCCTCATCAATCTCCGAGACCTTGCCGTCAAAATCCTTAAATGGTCCGTCAGTAATTTTTACCGAATCGCCCACCATCACGTCAATCTTAAACTGCGGTGTGTCAACGCCCATTTTTTTCTGCAATACCTGAATCTCTTCATTGGAAACCGGCACGGGCGTCGTGCCTGCTCCCACAAAACCGGTAACGTTTGGGGTATTTCGCACCACATACCAGGAATCATCGGTCACAATCATTTCCACCAAAACATAGCCGGGGTAAATCTTTTCCTCCACCACCCTGCGCTTGCCTTCTTTGATTTTAATTTTTTTCTCCTTGGGAACAATAACGTTGAAAATTTTATCCTCCATGCCTAAGGATTCAATCCTTTGCTTGAGATTTTTCGCTACCGAATCTTCGTAGCCGGAATAAGTGTGAATGACATACCAGTCCCTTTGTTGTTCAATTTGCTGTTTTGGCATATTATATGACGAATTTTTCTAAAAGCAAGGTGAAGAGAAAATCCAAGCCCCCCAAAAACAGAGCCACTGTCAGCGAAATACCCAAAACCACCGTCGTATAACGGATGGTCTGCTCTCGGCCGGGCCAATTGATTTTCTGTATCTCCATTTTAACTTCCTTTAAAAAATTAACTCCTTTAGCAATCATGATTTTTTCATAATACCAAATAACCCCCGCCAAGTCAAACCAAAATCGGTATATTCTGCCGAGTTTGCCGAGGACTGTCCTTGCCAGATTCTGGCAAGGACAGTCCTCGGCACGGCAAAAAGAAAGAGGGCGGCCATTTTATGGTCGCCCCTGCCATTAGACGATCCCGGCGCGTACCGCTAGAATCGTCCCGATTGTCCCGGCCAATGCTCCCCAGAAGAGACCACTGGCATGAGGATAACGCCGCCACGCAGCCCTGATAATTCGTCCGGTTCTCCGAACAAGCCACCAGAGACCGCGAGCGACGGCTCTGTTGAGGGCCCACTGCCAGCGCCACGAAAGGCGCAACAGCCGTCGAACCAGCCGCCAAATCTGACGATTGATCCAACGGATGGCCCTGCCCACCATCCGGTTGGCAAATGTCGGCCCACGACCCATGAGCATTAGCCCATAGATCATGATGCCGATCGCCATCAAAGGAGCAAGAATTTCCATCGAATCCTCCTTCTTCCATGCCCCTATTATAGCACATTTACTGACTTTGTCAAATGTACTGCGTCCGAAAAGGGGTCAGGTCCGAAAAGGTCCGGGTCCGAAAAGGGGTCAGGTCCCTTTTTTTTGACTCGATTCAAAAAAAGGGACCTGACCCCTTTTCGTCGCTCCCATTTTAGCCGGCGAGTTGGATGGAGTTTATATAGTAGTTGCCTAAAATTTTCATTACAGTGATGATTTCTACGAAAGTCCCGACTGATTTTGTGCGAATTTCAAGAACAAAACGGTACTCCTCTTCAGCCTTCAGCCAACTTTTCACTGCTTAATATTTTAAAACTATCGTAATCGTCTAAAAGCGTAAACTCTTTCAGTCGTTCTTGTTCGGCCGCGTTTTCGGTAAGGTAAAGGGCGGCTTGCGCTTCCCGCTTATTGAGTCGAGCCGACATAAAACGCTCCAGCGCATTTTGCGCCGACCTTCTCTCAATTTCCTCGCTTTGCCTTTGCATTTCTTTTTCCAAGGCGGGTAATCGTTTTTCTTCAAGTTGGCGGTATTGCCAGCCCAAAAGGAGCAAGCCAACGGTAGCTGCTAAAAGCGCTATGGTCATTGCCCTCCAGACGCCATTTTTATCTAGATCGCGAATGGTCATATTACACGTCTAAATTCTTAACTGTCTTGGCGTGGGCCTCAATGAACTTTTTTCTGGGAAAGACCTCGTCGCCCATCAGAGTATCAAACATCCTGTCGGCATCCTTGGCGTCTTCTATATCCACCTTCAAGAGAATTCTATTTTGAGGATTCATGGTTGTTTCCCAAAGCTGGTCGGGGTTCATTTCTCCGAGACCCTTGTATCTTTGAATATTGACCCCCGTTGCCTTCATATCGTTTAAGATTTCTGTCTTATCGGCTTCGGTGTAAGCGAATTCAACCCGCTTGCCCGCCTGAAGGCGGTAAAGCGGCGGCTGGGCTATATATAAATGCCCGCCGGCAATCAACGGCTGTAAATGGCGGTAAAAGAATGTCAAAAGCAAGGTGCGGATGTGAGCTCCATCAACGTCGGCATCGGTCATAATAATAACCCGATGATATCTCAATTTCTCCAAACTAAAATCGTCGGCAATAGCTGTGCCTAATGCAATAATCAGCGACTTTATTTCTTTTGAAGAAAGTATCTTATCGAGTCGGGCTCTTTCTACGTTGAGAATTTTACCCCTCAATGGCAAAATGGCCTGAAAATGCCTATCTCTGGCTTGGCGGGAACTGCCCCCGGCTGATTCTCCCTCTACAATATATAATTCGCTGTCTTCGGGCCGCCGTGAAGAACAGTCGGCTAACTTACCGGGCAAAGCCAGTCCATCAAGCGCGCCCTTTCTTAAGACGGTTTGTCGGGCGGCTTTGGCGGCTTTTCTGGCTTTAGATGACAGCAGACATTTTTCAATTATTGCCCGGGCATCTTGGGGATTTCTCTCCAGAAAATCATCTAAGCCGTCGGTGATAACCGATTCTACGGCCACTTTCGCTTCGGGATTGCCCAGCTTTGCTTTGGTCTGACCCTCAAATTGCGGCTCCCGTATTTTAATAGAGACCACGGCAGTCAATCCGTCTCTCACATCCTCGCCGGTTAAATTACCCTCTTCTCCCTTTAGAAAATTATTTTTCTTTGCGTAATCATTGAGCGAGCGCGTCAACGCCGAACGAAAACCGGTTAGATGAGTTCCTCCTTCGCCCGTATGAATATTATTGGCAAAACTCTCCTCATAGGCCTCCATTTCGTTAGTATATTGAAAAGCTGTTTCAACCACTACGCCTTCTTTTTCGCCGTTCGTATAAAAAACATTGGCGTGGGTTGTTTCGATGCCTCTGACCAAATAATTCACATAGGAACGTATTCCTCCCTCAAAATAAAAACTGTAACTGTCGTGCGGAATGGCCCTTTCGTCTTTGATCGTGACTTTTATGCCTCTCGTAAGGTAGGCCTGCTGGCGTAAATGACTCAAGATTTTTTTAAGGTCGAACTTGATCTCTTTAAAAATCTCCTGATCTGGCTCAAAGAGCACGGTGGTGCCGGTTTGCCGGCAGGTTCCGACTTTCTTGACCGGCGTCTTCACTTTGCCTTTTGAATATTCTTGGGCATATTTAGCGCCGTCGCGGCAGACCTCTGCTCTCATCCAGCCAGACAAAGCGCACACAACCGAAACACCCACGCCATGCAAACCGCCGGAAACCTTATAGGCCTCTCCGCCAAATTTACCGCCAGCGTGCAGAGTCGTCATGACCGTTTCCAGGGCCGACTTTTTTGTCTGCGGATGCATTGCCACGGGTATGCCCCTGCCGTCATCGGTAACACTGACCCTGTTATTGGGCAGTAGGGCAATTTCCATTTTACTGCCATATCCCCCAATGAACTCGTCAATGGCGTTGTCGGCGCACTCCCAAATTAAGTGATGAAGCCCTTCCGGCCCGGTAGAACCGATATACATTCCCGGCCTCTTTCGCACGGGGTCCAATCCCTCCAGCACATAAATATCTTTCGCTTCATAACTGGCCGTTTTTTTTAGGTTTTCTTTAGCCATTTTTTTTATATTACTTTCTTACCTCCCAGCTTGGATCTTTTTCCAAGGCCTTAATGACTTTTTGCTGCACTAAATCCACTTCTGCTGAAGTCAGGGTTTTCTCCTCTGACTGATAAATAATGTGAAAAGCAAGATTCTTTTTATCGTCCGGCACTTCTTCGCCTTCATAAATATCAAAAAGATCCACGTCTCTTATAATCGCTCCCCCAGCGGTGTTTATTTTATTCAGCACTTCCTCCACTTTAATTTTTCTCGGCACCAGAATTGCCAAGTCCCTCACCACTGCCGGAAATTTAGAAATAGGCCGATATTCATGCTCTCCGGAGACCGACTCAACTAATTTGTCGAAATTAATATCAAAGACCACGGCCTTGATTGGTAAAATTTCTCCCAAAAAGCCAATCTCGCCGTCGTCGGTCTTGATTTCGGCGCGCTTCTGGGGATGCCACAACTCAAGCTTGCTTTCTTCCGGAGTAGGTTGATAATCGTCATACCAAACGCTGCTAATGCCCAGCTTCTCTAAAAGCAAATCAACAATTCCCTTCAATTGGTAAAAATCAGTTCCCGTCATGAGGGCCGTGAGTTGTTTTTGCTCTTTGATGTCCTTATCTTTTTTGAAAATTTTTCCAATCTCAAAAATCTTTATAGAGGAAAAATTGGCGGCATTCTTTTTGGCGTTAGTTAAAAGGCCGGGAATAAGAGAGGGCCGCAAATATTTCTGTTCGGCGCTCAGGGGATTTTGCAGTTCAACTAATTCCCCGGCATCTTTGTCGGCAATAAAGGAATAATTATACACCTCGGTAAAACCGACTGCCTTCAAAATATCCTTGACCATATCTTCCCAAAATAGGCCGTCGTTTCTTTTGGCTGGAATCAAAGAAGCAGCCGGAAAAACAGCGGGAATTTGTTCGTAGCCGACTATCCTGCCGATTTCTTCAATTAAGTCCTCGGGCAAACTAACATCGGACCGGGAAGTTGGCGCCTCAACCAGCAAATATTTTTTTGTTTGCTTTATAATTTTAAAACCTAGCTTTTTCAATATCTGCGCGGCTCTGGTTTTGGCTATATTTATACCCAGCAAACCATTCAAGTAATTTAGGTCCAGATTGATTTGCACGGGAGAAACTTTTTGGCTGTAAATATCAATCATATCCTTGGCTGCCTTACCCTTGGCAATTTTCTGCATCAAAGAGGCGGCTCTGTTCAAGGCGAATTCAGCAAGATTTGGATCGAGGCCGTGCTCAAATCTGACAGAAGCATCGGTTCGCAGGTTGATTTTTTTTGACGCCCTCCTAATGGCGAGCGGATTAAAATTGGCCGATTCAATAATGATCGTTTTGGTCTGCTTGTCTATCTCTGTATCCTTGCCGCCTTTAATGCCGGCTATGGCCACGGGTTTTTTCTCGTCGGCAATCACCAAAATGGTCGGATCTAAACTAAATTTGTCGCCATCCAGCGTAACAATTTCCTCCGTTTTTTTAGCCGGCCTGACAATTATTTTTTTACCTTGCAACTTTTCTGCATCAAAAGCATGAAGCGGCTGGCCTGTTTCCAGCATGACGTAATTGGCCGCGTCAACGATATTGTTAATAGGACGCATGCCGCAGGCCTTGAGCCGATCTTGCAGCCATTTTGGAGACGGACCGACTTTTACATCAGTCACGGCCTTGGCAGTGTATCTTGAACAGGCCGGCTTATCCTGCACTATGACCTCAACTAAATCGGTGGTCTTAACAGCGCCTAAAAATGGTACTTTGACGCTGGGCATTTTAAGAGTTAAATTGGCAATGGCAGCGATTTCTCTGGCAATGCCCAAATGCGAAAAACAATCAGCGGCTCGGTTTGGTCTGATGTCGATATCAAAAACAAAATCGCCCGCTAATTTCTTTATATCTTCCACTTCGGCAAAATGCATAGTTAAAGACACGGCCAGCTTGTCGGGCGCGGGTAAACTTTTGACGTAATCCTTTAGCCAGTTATACGAAAATAACATGCTTGTCCTATGGATTAAAATTGATTTAAAAATCGCAAATCGCTTGAGCGAAAAAGGCGAATGTCATTGATTCTGTATTTGAGCATAGCCAACCTTTCTAATCCAAAACCAAATGCCCAGCCCTGCCATTCCGGCGACAATCCGGCTGCCTTAAAGACATTCGGATGAACCATACCGGCGCCGGCCACTTCCAGCCAGCCGGTCTCCTTGCAAACAGAGCAACCCTTGCCGCCGCAAACGAGGCAAGTAATACTAATGTCAAAGCCCGGCTCAACAAAAGGAAAAAAGTCGGGCCTCAGTCGAAAATCAACTTCTTTTTCAAAAAATCTCCTGAAAAATTCACCAACCACGGCTTTTAGGTTGGCGACAGAAATGTCTTTATCCACCATTAGACCTTCAACCTGATAAAGCTGAAATTCATGGGAGGAGTCAGTGGACTCATGCCTGTAAACCGTGCCCGGAGCAATAATCCTTAGGGGCGGATTATTCTTTTCCATATACCTAATCTGTACCGGACTCGTATGAGTGCGTAAAAGGGGGCCGTCTTTCAGATAGAAAGTGTCCCAGACGTCTCTGGCTGGATGGTCCTTGGGAATATTTAGAGCGTCAAAATTGTACCACTCTGTTTCGATGTCCGGGCCTTCGGCCACGGCAAATCCCATGGACTGGAAAATCTCCATGGTTTTTCTTTTAGCTAAAGTCAAAGGGTGCAAATGGCCGACAGCAATCTTTTTTCCGGGCGCAGTAACATCAATCCATTCCTTTTCTTCGGCGGCTCTCGCTTCCCCTGCCTTGAGTCCGGCGCTTTTCTCGTCAAAGGCGATGGTAAGGGCATTTTTAACATCATTGGCGTCCTTACCAAACATAATCCTCTCGCGTTTTGGCATATCCTTGAGCGAACGCAAAATCTGGGTAAGCTCGCCTCGCTTCCCCAGATATTGATTGAAAACATCTTGCAGTTCCTTAAGGTCTTTTGCCGACCCTATCTCCTTTTCGGCTTCTTTTTTGATTTTTTTGAGGTCTGTCACTACGTCTATTTTATCCTATTTTTAGCCAAAAATCAAGCCTCAACTGGGGATAACCCCCGTATTTGCCGGAGGGAATACAAAGGGGCCCGACTAAGTCAGGCCCCTATATCGTCTAGCGAGCAATGCTCGCATAGCTTTTTTGGGGAGGAGGCGCTACTGGCGCCTCCTCTTGCGGTTGTCGGCGCCGCGGCGATCACATATTAATCAAGAACTGCCCACTGGATGCAATCAAAATCATCACCTCCTTTCTTTCCTTCAAAACAGCGTGGTATTAACTATGTACGCATCTTAGCATACCCAAAAATCTTGTCAAGCGTAAGAGTGTTAGACATCCGATGTCTAACACTCTTAACTGGCGGAGGCGATTTCCGGAACTTTGAACCAATAAAATGGCTAAATATCAGAAATCTTGGCTTGATTATAAGAATAATAGATATATCTCTTATCCGATAATTTCATCTACCCAACCGAGTTTTTTCCACAAAACTATTTCCTCGTAACAGGCCACTTCTTTCGCTGGCATATTCGCAAGTATCAATTTTATATTTTTACCGTAAATCAATTTCTGGGCCAATCCGAATCCTAATTCGGCAAAAGTTTCTACTCCAATATATCCATCAATTCCGTTCTTTCTGTCGTTAGCAATAAAAAGTACATCGGCTTCCGTTATATTTTTGAAAAAGTTTTTATGAACACCGGGATAAAGTTCATCGAAATTATCTTGAGGGATAGCTTTGGGGTAGTCCAAAACAGAATAGCCGTCTCTATTATTCCAATGCTCTATCCACTTTTGTATTTCATTTTGAAGCTTTGCGCTTCCAGCTATTACCACTTTCATAATATTGGTTCGAATCCTTTTAGTACTCTTACGTTATAGCAAAATGTTTATTTATAAATGCTCGGCCAGAACCGGATTTTAAATACTTTTCGAAGTTGAAAGCCAAATATTTATTTTTGAATGCAATGTAATTTATGAGTTCAATAGGTCTTCTTTCTTTTGTCGCAGGAACATAACCTTTTGTGTGTCTTTCGATTCTTTCTTTAAGGTTATCAGTGCAGCCTACGTAAGGTCTTTTGTCAGCACAACTTAAAATATAAACGTATTGCATTTTCTTTTTCCTAGGCGGACTTTGTCCGCCGTAGGTCGCCCGTAACTTTACTTAAAAACTTTATAACTGGCACTGACTCACGAAGGTCTCCTTCGCTTTTTCAAAGCTTCGGCGACCGAAGGCGGACCCAAGGGGATTTGAACCCCTGATCTCCTCCGTGACAGGGAGGCGTGTTAAACCGGGCTACACCATGGGTCCGTGTTTGTGCCGACGGCAGGATTCGAACCTGCGACCTTGGCCTTATGAAGACCCCGCTCTAACCACTGAGCTACGCCGGCACGGGCTATTTAAATGTTGCGCCGCCCCGAATTGCACGGGGGCCTGCGGCTTATGAGACCGCCGAGGTACTACTCCTCCACGGCGCTGAGTAGTATTTTATCGCTTATACTTGACTTAGTCAAGTATTTGCAAATCGCGGAAGGCCCTTTCGTAAATGCCTATGGTTTTTTTAGCGTCGTCTAACCCTAAAACAAAGCTGGGATCGCGAACGATATTATTACGCGCTTGATGGGCTTGATAGATCTCTTCGATATTGGGAAGAGTGGCTGAAGTGAGCTTAGTCAAGCGCTCTTCCAGGGTTACTCCCCCATAACCCATTCTTTTTAATGTGCTCTCGAGCATGTTGTCGGCTTCAATAATGGCCAGCTTGTATTCGATTTCAGAACCGTTTTCCAGATGCTGTTTAATTTTATTCCAAACCTTGGTTATTCTCTTGGCTCCGTAGGGCCGTTGCGTTAAAAATTCAACGGCAGATTGCGTAAATAGCCATTGCATATAGTGAGTCCGCGAGATAGCAAACATCGTAAAAACGCCCATGATTATTGTCACAACAAGGAAACCGAGCTTAACCATCAAAAGCTCTTGCTGAATTTCAGCAGAAGTAAGAATATACATGATGCGATCGGGGGTTATATCCCTAAAATTGCTAATTAGATTCATACAATTTTGCTATTTTAAAAATTTTATTTTCTTCAAATTCTTTGCCGATAATTTGAAGGCCAACGGGCAGGCCCTTTGCTTCGCCTATGGGCAAGGAAAGCGCTGGGAACCCGGCCAAGTTTACCGAAACGGTATAAAGGTCGACCAAATACATTGAAAGCGGATCTTTTATTTTCTCCCCTATTTTAAACGGCAAAGATGGCGAAACCGGAGACATTAAAACGTCTGCTGTTTTGAAGGCATTATTAAAATCGTTCCTAATTAAAGTCCTGACTTTTTGCGCCCGAATATAATAGGCATCGTAATAGCCGGCAGACAAAACATAAGTCCCAAGCATTATCCTCCTCTGGACTTCTTTGCCAAATCCCCGACCTCGGGTATTCAGATAGGCATCAGCCAAGTTTTCGGCTTTTTGGCTATAGCCATATTTTACGCCATCGAACCTTGCTAAGTTTGCTGACGCCTCGGCCGGACTAATGATGTAATAGGCGGCCAGGGCATATTCGGTATTGGGCAAGCTAACTTCGACAATTTTAGCCCCGAGCTTTTCGTATTTTTCGAGAGCAATCTTCACTTGTTTTGCAACTTCAGGATCGCCGCCTTTAACAAAATATTCACTGGGAACGCCTATGCGTAAATTCTCAATTTTTAATTTTGCCTGCCCGCCGGCAAGGCGGGAATTTTCGATTTTTGGCGTTTCTACGCTGGTTGAATCCATGCGATCCTGTCCGGCTATAATCTCAAACACGGTTTGCACGTCATCAACTGTTTTAGCCATTGGGCCGATTTGGTCAAGCGAAGAAGCGAAAGCAATGAGACCATATCGGGAAACAGCGCCGTAGGTCGGCTTCAGCCCCGCCACGCCGCAAAAAGCGGCGGGTAAACGTATTGAGCCGCCGGTGTCGGACCCCAAGGAATATATTGCCATTCCCCCGGCCACAGCCGCGGCCGAGCCGCCCGAAGAGCCGCCGGCTACCCTCTCCAGATCGCGAGGGTTTCTGGTGACTCCGAATGACGAATTTTCCGTGGAGGAACCCATGGCAAATTCATCCAGATTGGTCTTGCCCAAGATTACCGCCCCTTCTTTTTTCAATTTTTCAACGACTGTCGCGTCGTAAGAAGCGGAATAATTCTCTAAAATTTTTGAGCCGGCCGTACATCTTGCGTCTTTAAGTAAAATATTGTCTTTAATCGCGCAGGGTACGCCAGCCAAACGCGGAATTTGCCGTCCCTGGGCAATCAGCCGATCAACTGCTTTTGCCTGCCCCAGAGCCAATTCCGGAGTTAGCGTAAGATAAGAAAATATTTGCTCGTCGTCTTTGGCAATTCTTTCGAGAAAAATTTTAGCCACTTCAAGCGCCGAAAACTCTTTATTCATCAAGCCCTGCCGGCACTTTTCAATTGTCAGGCCGTGGATATCTATTTTTGGCATTACTTCAAGACGGATTTTACTTTTATATAGCCCTCTTTTTTATCCGGGGCTGCTTGAACTAATTTGCCGACCTCTTCTTCCGTTTCTTTAAAGGCCTCGTCTTTTCTGAAAACGTTGAGCGCCTCGCGCGGATGGCTGGTAACATCTGCTTTTGTAATATCGGCTTTTTTGAGAACTCCAATATAATCCAAAATCGGGGAAAGCTCTTTTTGATACTGCTTGATTTCAGCCGGGCTCAAGCTCAGTCGCGCCAAATTTGCAATACGTTTTACGTCTTTCTCTGGGATCATTTGGGGGGTTCTAATTGGCTGGTATCCACGAGGACATCTTTTAATTCATCAAGATTTTCTAAAACCACGCCGGCTCCCCTGACAACGGCCGTTAAGGGATCGTCTATGATTTTAGTGGGAATTTTTGTCTCCCTGCTGACAAGCGTGTCGAGTCCTCGCAAAAGAGCTCCCCCGCCGGCCAAATAAATCCCGCGGGACATGATATCGGCCAAAAGCTCCGGCGGGGTTTCTTCCACGGTTGTTTTAATTGTGTTGACAATTTGCCTGACTGATTTCTCCATGGCCCTCCTCACATCGGCATCTGTCACCATAATCTCTTCGGGCAGTCCGGTTATCAGATTCCTGCCGCGAATGGGCGTTTCCTTTTTATCTTTGAGCACATAAGCCGAACCAATGCCTATTTTAACTTCCTCGGCAGTGCGCTCACCCACGAGTAATTTATATTCTTCTTGACTGAAGTAAATAATGTCGCTGTTGAGTTTGTCTCCGGCCACTCTCAAGTTTTTGGCAATCACCAACCCGCCAAGAGAAATAACGGCCACGCCCGTGGTGCCTCCGCCGATGTCAACTATAAAATTACCTCCCGCCTCCTGCACCTGCAAACGGGCGCCAATAGCGGCAGCCATGGGTTGCTCGATTAAATAAACTTCTCTGGCGCCGGCATTCTTGGCCGCGTCCTGCACGGATTTTTTTTCAACCTCGGTAATGCCGCATGGTATGCCGATAATAACTCTGGGCCGAGGCGACAAAATAAATCGGCGCTTGTGAACTTTCTCAATAAAATACTTGAGCATCTGCTCCGTTACCTCAAAATCGGAAATCACGCCCTTAACCAGCGGCCTTATGGCTACGATATGGGCGGGCGTGCGGCCAACCATCTTTCGCGCCTCGTCGCCAATGGCTAAAATCTGGCCGGTCTTTTGATTCACCGCCACGACCGACGGCTCGGAAATCACTATCCCCTTGCCTCGCACATAAACCAAAGAATTGGCAGTTCCCAAATCAATGGCAATGTCCTCTGAAAAATATGAAAAAAGGTTGTTCAACATAGGGCTATTGCTTAGCTAAGCTAAGCAACTGGTTGCTTAGCTTAGCTAATCTAACCAATCTTGTTTTTTGTTCGTTGCGTTTCTTGATTTCGACTGAATTCTTTTCTAGGGTTTTTTCGCTAACCACCAACCGCGTAGGTATGCCAATCAGATCCGCCTCGGCAAACTTTTCTCCGGGCGTTTTCTCTACTCTGTCGTCATATAATACATCCATCGCCGCTTTTTTCAAGCTATCGTAAATTTTGTCAGTCGCGGCCGTTACTTTGGCCGATCCGCCAACTGGAATCAGATGCAAGGCAAACGGCGCCACTTCAATCGGCCACACAATACCACGCTGATCGTGGTTGGCTTCAATAATCGTTGCCATGAGCCGCCCCAGCCCAATGCCGTAACAGCCCATAATAACGGGATTTTGCCCGCCTTTCTTGTCAATAAAATTGGCAACCATTGGGCTGCTGTATTTTGTTCCCAGATAAAAAGCGTGGGCTGACTCAATGGCAGAAAACTTTTCAAGGTTTGATTGGCACTTGGGGCAGATTTTAATATCTTGGAATTTTTCAATGTTCCCCGCAAATCCGCACTTTTTGCAAACCAGAACCTTGTCTTCGCCTGTTTCAGAAAGCACCATGAATTCGTGCGACATTTCTCCGCCGATAGTGCCCGGGTCTGCTTCCACGGCGACCGGATTTAAGCCGCAACGCTTGAAAATCCGCAGATAGGCCTTTTTAACTTTTTCGTAAAATTCTTTCGCATCTTTCGGGCTTTGATGGAAACTATATAGATCCTTCATAATAAATTCCCTGACGCGCAGCAAGCCACCGGTAGCCCGCATTTCATTTCTAAACTTATCCTGAATTTGGAAAAGATAGAGCGGCAAGTCGCGATAGGATTTTACTCTTCGCCTGACAAGGTCGGTAATAATTTCCTCGTGCGTTGGACCCAGGGCAAGCTCGGAGCCATGGCGGTCTTTGAATTTAAAAAGCGGCGGGTCGATTGTTTGCCACCTGCCCGTTTCCAGCCAAAACTTTTTTGGGGTTAAAACAGGCAGAAAAATCTCTTGACCGCCAACAGACAACATCTCTTGACGAATAATATTCTCGATTTTCTTGTGCACTCTCCAGCCCAACGGTAAAAAGCTGTAAATGCCCGAGGCCGCCTGGTCAATAAAATCACCTCTCGCCAAATACTTGTGGGAAATGCTTTCTGCGTCCTTTGGCGCTTCCTTTTTTATTTTGGCAAAAAGTTCTGATTGCCTCATATCGCTAAAATAGCCGCGGGATGTCGAAATTAATGGTAACAAATATCATTAAAATAATAAGAAGCGCGAAAAATACCCCCGTGATTCTAGCTTCTAATTTATGGTTGAGCGGTTTTTTTCTGATTGCCTCTATGGCTAAAAAAACTATTTTGCCGCCATCCAGCGCCGGAATGGGCAAAAGATTGGCCAACGCCAAGGCAACCGAAATAAGAGAAACCAAAAACAAATAGTAATTAATACCCATTGCAAAATAGGTTCTCATTAAATCAAATATGCCCAAGGGTCCCATCATTTCCAGCTCAACCCCCGGGGGAAGTTGGGCGACCCCCAGCATACTTTTTACTCCCATTATCCAACCCTGAACAACGCCAATAGTCAGGTTGGCCGTGCCGATGATGCCCCCCAAAGGAGCTTGATACCAAGGCGACGGGGTTTCAAAGCCCCGCACGAAAGGCAGCCCCCATACTCCGGCTACAATACTCAGAAGCAAAATTGCCACCAGCCAAAACGAAATTACGCCTCCCAAAACAATTAACACTCTTTGCAGCATGGGCTTGCCGGCAAAACTATGGGGATCTTCTATGCCGCCCTTCTCTCCCTTAATATTCACAAAAGCGCCAAAGGGAATTAGGTTGAGCGAATAAACGACTGCGCCGATTTTTTTTGCAAAAATTCGCGGCGGATAGCCAACGCCAAACTCTTCGACATCAGCGCCAAATTTCTTCGCTAAAATAAAATGCCCGAATTCATGAATTATCATCAGGCCCATCAAACTAATAAAAGCGACTAATATGGTAATAATCATAAAAATGTCTACTTTTCTACTTCTTTCCGCTTCTTTTCTCCCAGCTGTTCAATTTTGCCGACATACTCGTCCACTATTTTCTGCAGTTCGTCCTTTGCCTTAAATTTGTCGTCTTCCCTGATTTTTCCCTCGCGCGTCTTTTCCTGAACATCTCCCCAGGCCTCCTCGCGCCACTTGCGGATAGTCCTTCTGGCTTCTTCTTCTTTTTCTGACAGAATTTTTACAAGAGTCATGCGGTATTCTTCGGTCATGGACGGCAGATTAATGCGTATCACGTCGCGGTCAACCACCGGAAACGCGCCAATATTGGCCGCAGATAACGCTCTTTCAATCGGCTCAACATATGACTTATCCCACGGCTGAACAACGAGTTGCCGCGGCTCCGGGCTGGAAATCGCGCCAAGCTGCTTGAGCGGCATTTTCTGGCCGAAAATATCTACTATTACATCTTCAATTAAAGACGGCGTAGCCCGACCGGTCCTGATTTTTGCCAGCTCTCCTTCAAAAAAAGCAACAACCTTGTCTAATTCCGGTTTAATTTTACTGATTATTTCTTTGTATTCCATGTTGTTTTAGTATATCAAAATAAAAAACACTTGCCAACTAAAAAGAAAAAGCCCAAGAATTTTTAATTTCTCGGGCCCGGGCTACTCTAACTTTTAACAAAGAGCAGCCAGTTAAAAACAGCGACTCCGGCGTACAGGGCGGCGTACAACGCCTCTCCACCGATAGCAAAGTATACCGCGCCAGCGGCCATGATGGCCGTTAACGCGGCGCGGACTATAACTCCCATCACTTTCACCTTTCCTTCTCCTTATTTCGTTACCGAAATAATAGCATCATTATTAACTTTTGTCAATCATTAGCGGGATCGTTTCTCGCTAATATTGATGTAGTGCAATAAAAAATAAAATTATAATTCCAACATTAGAATCTCCAGGGCTAGGCGCGGATTGGCATTGGTGGTGGAGAGCAACAATGCGGTCGTCTGAAGGGAGTTTAAAATTTTAAAGAGTTTAGCCGTAGAATACTCGCCTTTTTCTCCTGCCACGGACTTTAAAAGTTGCTCTCTAAAATAGGCCATCCAAAGAGTTAAGATGCGAGGCAGTTCTTCTTGTTTTTCAGCTAATTTTTGAGCATAAGCGAAGCGCCGGGATAAATCATTTTTGGCGAGCTGCGATAGATCCGCGGCGATTTTTCCCAGCGCATCTTTGTTTGCGCTTTCTGTCGGACCAGAATAAAATCGCAAGCGCTCAACGCGGGAAAGAATGGTGGGCAAAAGCCGCTCGGGATATTCGGTTAAAAGCACAAATAGCGTCTGGCCCTTGGGCTCTTCAAGTAATTTCAAAAAAGCCGATTGCGCTTCGGCGTTGAGAGTATGCGCCCGATTTATCACTGCGGCTTTATAAGGCGCGGAATATGCGCGCAGGGCAAGCTTTGAGTGAAGCTCTCGGATTTTGGCAATTTTGATTTCATCTTCTTCGGGCTCAATCAAAAACAGATCGGGCGAAACATTTTTCTCTATGTCTAAACAGCTTCGACAGCTCCCGCAAGCTGTTTCGTTTTTTGTTTGGCAATTAATCAGCTTAATGAATTCCAGCGCGAGCTTCTCTTTGCCGCACGACTCATTTCCGTAAAATAAATAAGCGTGGGCTATTTTCCCAAGTCGGGCTGATCTCTGCAAAAAATCCCTCTGCTTTTGGAAAGCAGATGCCATAATTATCGCTTGCTCAAAATGCTCCTTTTATAGATGTCCAAATTTTCCAAAGCAACGCCTGTTCCCTTGGCTACGCATAATAGCGGCTCTTCGGCAATAAAACAGGGAATGCCCGTCGCTTGGGCTATCAGCTCGTCAATGTTGCTCAATAGAGCTCCTCCGCCAGAAATAACCATGCCCTTATCCATTATATCGGCCGATAATTCTGGCGGGGTATCTCTTAAAACCTGCTTTATCGTCTTAATAATTTCTCCCAATGATTCGGAAATGGCCCCGCAAACCTCATTCGAGGAAACCCTAATAGTTCTGGGCAATCCGAGCATTAAATCCCTTCCCCGTATTTCTATGGTCCTCTCGTCTTTTTCGGGAAGAGCAGTGCCTATCTTAATTTTTATTTCCTCGGCTGTCTGATCGCCAACAGCGAGATTGTATTTCTTTTTTATAAACTCTGAAATGGCAAAATTCATTTTATCGCCAGCCACTCTGACCGAATTTGCCGTGACTATGCCGCCAAGAGAAATCACCGCCACTTCAGAGGTACCCCCGCCAATATCAACAATTAGATGGCCGGAGCAAGCGTTGATGGGAATACCGGCCCCGATAGCCGCCAATATGGGCTCTTTGGCCACAAAGGCCTCTTTTGCCCCGGCGTTTAGGGCCGCCTCAATAACAGCTCTTTTTTCTGTTGAAGTGATGCCGGCCGGCACAGAAATCATCAATTCCGGCTTTAGGAATCTAAGCCGTCCCGCTGTCTTGGTTATGAAATAGCGAATCATGGCTTGGGTCACCCGGAAGTCGGCGATTACTCCGTCTCTCATGGGGCGGTACACGCGGATAGCGTCGGGAGTTCGGCCGGTCATTTCTTTAGCCGCCTCCCCCACTGCCAAAATTCTGTTTTCGTCGAGCGAAACAGCTACCACCGACGGCTCATTAAGAATCACTCCTTTCTGGGGAATAAAGACCAACGAATTACAAGTCCCCAAGTCAATGCCGATTTTTTTTGAAAACATAGTTGTTTAATTTTTTACTCTTTGGATATCTGCGCCTATTTTTTTCAAGCGCTCTTCGATTTTTTCATAGCCGCGGTCTATCTGATAGATATTATTGATTATCGTCTGCCCTTTGGCAATAAGGCCGGCAATAATAAGGGCAGCTCCTCCCCGCAAATCGAATGATCCCAATTCCTGTCCATACAGCTGGGTGGGCCCGTTGATGAGAGCCCGGTGCGGATCGGCAAAATATATTTCAGCGCCCATCTTATTTAACTCCTCCAAATACTTCAGCCGACCTTCGTATAGAGGATCATGAATCAACGTTGAGCCCTTGGCTTGAGTTGCCAAAACACCAAAAGCGGACTGGAGGTCGGAAGGAATGCCGGGGTAAGGCAAACTTTGGATTTTGTCGATTTGCAAACTTTTCCAAGGCAAAACCCTGACCGACTGCTTGCGTACCTGGCAAGGAACACCAAAGTCCTTAAGTTTTTTTAGAGGAAGCTCTAAAAAATCAACCGCGACATTCTGCACCAACACATCTCCCTTGGCAGCTGCGGCAGTTAAAATAAAAGTGCCCGCCTCAATGGGGTCGCTCATTAAACGATGTCTTGCGCCCCTTAGTTGCTCTCGGCCCTCAATAATCACATGGTGAGTGCCGGCTCCTTTAATTTTAACTCCCATCTTTTTTAGAAAGGCGGCCAACTCCTGCACCTGATAATCCTGATCGGCGATCTTGATGAACGTCTTCTTGGGCGTCAAACTGGCAAACAGCATTAAATTTTCTGTAGCTGTTACGCTGAATTCATTCAGTATGGCCGTTCCGCCTGCGCCATTGGCTTTCAATGCATACTTATTGCCTTCCTTGACTATCTGCGCTCCAAGCTGTCTAAATCCGTCCAAATGAACATCAATAGGCCTGGCCCCAATAACACACCCGCCCGGCTGCGGAAACGCCACCTTGCCAAACCTTGCCAGCAGTGGTCCGAACAGCAAAATGGAACCTCTTAATAATTTTATCAAATCGCCTCGCATTTGGTCGGGATGTATATCGGAATTTTTAATCTTAATGCACCGCTCTCCTTCCCATGAAATCTCGGCCCCCATGCTTTTTAAAATTTCAATGATACGAAAAACATCCTCAATGAGAGGAAGATTGTCGATGACGCATTCTTTCTTGGTGAGAAGAGAAGCGGCCAGAATTGGAAAAGCGGCATTCTTCGCTCCCCTCACTTCAATTGCTCCCCCCAGGGGTCTGCCCCCATGGATTACAAAATGGTCTGCCATGCGTTTTTATTCTATGCTAAATTCTATCGCTTGGCAAATATCTATTTTTAAGCCATAATACAACTGAAATGCAAAAGAGAACTAGGACGATTTTATTCGTCGCTTGTCTTTTATTATTCTTCTTAGCAGCTCCTTCCGCTATCCTTTATTCCCAAGGATATCGTTTTGATTTTGACCAAAAAAGAATAACACAGACCGGCGCTTTCTATGCTAAAGTATCGCCTCGGGGAGCGAAAATTTATCTCAACAATAAATTGCGCGGCGCGACTTCTTTCATCGATAGCTCGCTTTTAGTGGAAAATCTCCTACCCGGAAAATATGAAATTGAAATAAGAAAGGATGGCTACCACTCTTGGCAAAAAACGCTTATCGTCCGCGAAAGAGAAGTGAGCGAGGCCAAGCATGTCACGCTTTTTCCGCAAAATATCAATGCGGAATTCATCGCTAGCGACCAGGAAGAAATTAAAACAATTCTTGCCGGGACACAATTGAATAATAATGCTCAGGTAGAAATTCCCGAAACCCTTATCGATTTTGACTTTAGCGGTTTCGAAATTTCCCCGGATAAAAAAAGAGCTCTTTATTTTACCGAGCATGAAGTTATAGTGCTTTTCCTCGAAACCCAGTATGACCTCGGGCAATCGCAGGGCAATAAAATATTTTTAACGCGTTTTTCGGAAAAAATCGGCAAAGCCGTCTGGCTGAATAACTATTATATTTTATTCAATGTCGGCAACGGTCTTAAGATTACGGAAATAGACAATAGAGATCGCCTTAATATGATTGATCTTTTTGAATACAAAAACCCCGAGATTTACTGGGACAGAAACGCAAAGAATCTTTATCTTCTAAGCGAAGGCAATCTATACAAGGCCTCCTCCCTGCTCCCTTAAGAAACCCTCCCAGCTCTTTTCTCCCTCGCCCGACTTGCCGCAAATTGTCCTAAACTGGCAATACCTGCATTGCCAATTGCCCGGATAATCGCCAAGGCGGCTTGGTATGGTGCTAGAATCAATTCTTTTTTTTATTTCTTCCAAAGAATTTATCAGGTAAAGCGCGCGACCCTCGTCTCTCTCTACCGTGAACTCTTTTAGGGCCAGAGTATTTTTATTGACATACAATAAAATGCCCTTGGGCACTTTAAAATAGTGAAGGTAAAGCTGAAGCTGGTCTACATTTTCCTCTTTCGGTTCGCAAAGCTTGTCAAAAATCATGCTGTTCATGCTTTTAATATCCAGCACATATAAGTCTCTGCCGTCGCTGACAATGGCGTCCGATCTGCCGGAAATAAGCTCTTGCGGAGGAATGTTGACCTCTGAAGCGACAACGTGTATCTCCCTCATGCTTAGCAGGGGCTTCATGATCAACTGGTGAATCTGATCGCCGTGGTCAAAAAGCCGCAAGATGTGCGCCTCCATTTCCTTGCGAGGGGCATTTTTGAATTTAAAAAAAACAGCGCGTCCGCATTTACCGGCATCGGTAACATAGAAACGCTGCTGCTCCTTGTGCTTTTCTCTTTCTAAATAGTATTTATCAATAATCTCCCGAAGCATAAATATAATTTAGCGACTTCGGGAGTCGCGTACGCGACTCCCGAAGTCGCTTAATAAAACAAAAGAATAATACACCGGTGCCACCGGTGTAGATACACCGGTGGCACCGGTGTATTCTCGGGGGCTTAGCTTAATATATTATCTCTTTCTCCACTGGGGAGCTCGGCGGGCTCTTTTAAGGCCGGGTTTCTTTCGTTCCCTCATTCTGGCGTCTCTGGTCAAAAGGCCGGCTTTTTTAAACTTTCCCCTGGCTTCCGCGTCAAGCAAAACAAGGGCTCTGGCTAAACCATGCCTCAAGGCCTCCGCCTGCGCGTGCACTCCGCCGCCCTTAATTTGCGCAATGACTTTATAGCTAGGTAAGGCATCAATTTTTTCTAATGGCTCTTTAACGATTTGCTGAAGCTCCGCAGTTGGAAAATATGAAGCAAGTGAGCGATCGTTAACGACGATCTCCTTGTCGCCGTTTATAAAAAGCCGAACTCTGGCCGCGGCTGTTTTTCGCCTGCCAATGGCCTGGAAAAAAGATAATTTCTGTTCAGTGGCTTTAATTTTTTTTATTGGTTTTGCTTTTGGCATTTTAATCAAATTTTAGTCGTTTTATCTGCTCTTTTTTCAACTTATTGTGCGGCATCATACCCGAAACAGTTTTCTTTAAAAGCTCTCTGGGATCGCGTTCGAATATTTTACCCATTGTAACCGACTTTAGCCCTCCGGGATATCCCGAATGGCGATAATATTTTTTCTGCTCCATTTTTTTGCCGGTCACACGCAGTTTATCAATATTTTGAATCACTACAAAATCACCCACGTCTTTGTGCGGCACAAATGCCGGCTTTCCTTTGCCGCGCAGTAAAACAGCGACCTCGCTCGCCAGTCGTCCCAAAACCTTGTCGCTTGCGTCAATTTTATGCGTTTGTCTTTCCATGGTCTTATTTTACGAGTTCGATTATGGCCATTTTTGCCCCATCGGTTTTTCTGGGGCCAAGTTTAATAATTCTGGTATAGCCGCCGTGTCTCTCTTTATATCTCGGGCCTATTTCGCTGAAAAGCTTCTTAACTATCGTACTACCCGAAAAAAACTGGACGAGCAATCTTCGATTAGCCAAGGTATCGTTTTTGGCTCTGGTGATAAACTTTTCTGTCATGCCAGAAATCTCCTTAGCTCGGGGCTCGGTTGTCTTAATTTTCTCTTTCAGCAATAAGGCGCTTATTAACGATTTAAGAAACGCTTTTCGCTGGTCGCGTTTCCTACCGAATTTTCTTCCCTGTTTTCTTTTTCTCATGTTTTTTCTTTGCGTCTTTCTTCTTTATTTTCTTTTCGGGGGCAAGGTCAGCGGCCCTTAGGGCTTCCGCCTTTTCTCTAAAACTTTCTTCCATTAAAGAAAAATGCTTAACCAGAATTTCCGAGGCAGTAGATATGGCCTCTTCGGGTGCCATGGTGCCGTCTGTTTCGAGCTCTATAAAAAGCCGGTCGAAGTCGGTTCTATCGCCGACTCTCATATTTTCTACCCGATAGCTAACCCTCCTCACCGGCGTAAAAATAGCATCGATAGCTATGGTGCCTATTTCTAATTTCTCCTTCTTTCTCATTTCCACCGGCTCATAGCCCATGCCTTTTTCTACTTGAATTTCGATTTCCAACTCTGACTTTTTTGCAGTTAGAGTGGCAATATGGATATCTTTGTTGGCAAGCTCCAGCTGGGTGGGAATTTCAAAATCAGAACCCCTCACTTCCTTCTCTCCCCTAACCAAAAGTTTGGCTTTTTGGGGCTCATCCGTGTGCAGCTTAAACCTTAACTGCTTCAAGTTGATTAGAATGGTAACAACATCCTCCAAGACGCCGGAAAGCGTAGAAAATTCATGGGGGGCTCCCTTGATTTTTACTTGCGTAATGGCAGCTCCTTCTAGAGAAGAGAGCAAAACCCTTCTCAGTGAATTACCAACAGTAGCCCCGTAGCCGGGGTAAAGGCCTTCTATTTTAAAGACATCAAAATTATCCTTTTTTTCTGCTATTGTTGGCGTGGAGGGTAGGGGGATCATAATATAAATAATGATTAAAAATTAATTATAATTAACGAGAGTAAAACTCAAATACAGATGATATTTCAACGGGCAGGGAAACATCCTGCACGGTGGGCAAACTTACCACTTCTCCCTCTTTTCTATCGATATGCAATTTCAACCAAGAAGGCGCTTGATGCTCCTTGGGGGTATTTACCGATGAGGATGGATGAAGACCAACCACATCCCCTTTTTTTAATTGGTAAGATGGTATGTTCACCATCTTTTTATTAACCAGAAAATGGCCATGGGTTACCAATTGTCTGGCTTGCACATGCGAAGTGGCAAACCCCAATCGCAAAACCGCATTATCTAGGCGGGTCTCCAGTTTTTGAATTAAAAGAGCTGGGGCATCTTGCACTTTTGCTCCTTTTTTGAGAATATCTTTGACGTAATTTCTAAACTGCTGCTCCCCCAAATTGTACCATTTTTTTATTTTCTGCTTTTCTTTGAGTTCTTTCCCGTATTCAGAGAGAGGAGCAATTCTTCTTTTGCTTTTTTGTCCAGGCGGATATGGTTTCAGAACCACGGGGCATTTAGGCGACATGCATTTTTCGCCTTTAAGAAACAATTTTATCCCTGCTCTTCTGCAATTTGCGCAAGTTGATTTAGCCATAAAATTAAACCCTTCTTACTTTTGGCTGTCTTGGCCCGTCGTGTGGAACGGGAGTTAAATCAGTAATAGACGATATCTCAAAGCCCTTGGCGGCGAACGAGCGAATTGCCGACTCCCTGCCCCCGCCGATTCCTCTCACAAAAACAGCGATTTTTTCGATGCCCCCTTTCTGCATTGTTTGAGCTATGGCCTCGGCCACCTTGGAAGCGGCAAAGGGAGTTGCCTTTTTACTGCCCTTAAAACCGATACTTCCAGCCGAAGACCAAGTCAAAACGTTCCCTTGGGCGTCGGTCAAGGTAATGATGGTATTATTATACGAAGAAGAAATATAAATTCGGCCTTCTCTAATTTTGCCGGAAGGCGCCACCTTATTCTCTTTTTTCATCGCCGCCTCGACATCTTCTCTTTCCTTGATAAGCTCCTCTTCGCTTTTTTGTATAATTTTCTTTTTACCCATTTATTTTATGTTTTTTAGGTTGGCGTTGCTGCCGGCTTCCTGCCCGATCCAACTGTTTTCCTAACATTGCCTCGAACGGTTCGGGTGTTGGTTTTGGTTCTTTGGCCTCTTACGGGCAGGCCCTTTATATGCCTCAAGCCCCTCCAAGCGCCGATGTCCTTCAGCCGCTTTATGGCCATCATTCTTTCTCTTCTCAAATCCCCTTCTATTTTATATGTTTTTTCAATTATCTCCCTTAATTCGTTAATCTTGGCAGAACTCAATTGAGAGGCCTTGAGATTGGGCTCAATGCCGACCGTCTCCAATATTTTCTTGCTCAAAGGCCTGCCTATGCCGTATATATAGGTTAAAGCGATCGCTATTTGTTTGTTGTCGGGAATATTTACCCCCGCTATTCTTGGCATATTTTATCCCTGTCTTTGTTTATGTTTTGGATTACTGCAAATGACATAAACGCGCCCCTTGCGGCGCACTATTTTACAATCTTTGCAGATTTTTTTAACAGATGCCTGAACCTTCATATCATCACTTGCCCCGGTAGACAATTCTTCCTCGATTTTCATCGTAAGGACTCAATTCAACGGTAACCCTGTCGCCGGGCAAAATCTTAATCCTGAACATCCTCATTTTGCCGGCGAGATGGGCATTGATTATCCTTCCGTCTTCCATCTGCACCCTAAAATGAGTGCTCGGAAGCGCCTCGATGACAATTCCTTGCCGGAGGTTTTTTTTATTCTCTTTTACCATTAATACAATTTAGAATGTTAGCAGAGACAACCAAATTAGTCAAGCATTATCTTAATCCCTATCCTCTCTGGCTTGCTGGGCGATTCCTCGACCCAAAATGGCCACAAGTCAACCTTGGCTTTTGCAATCTGCGAATAGCCCCTTAGGATGCCGGTAATTGCCTCGGGCCTCTTATTCACGACCGCCTCCTTAAGCGCTTGCTCGTCTATGGCGCTATAAACATTGGCTGTAATCTGCAGGGTTAGAGTGATTGTGCCTTTCTCTATGTCCATATCTTCACGTGTATATTCTACACGAATAGAACTTTCGTTCAATATCTTGCCCTCGGGCACTTGAGAGAGGACATAGGTCTTGGCAAAGTCCTCAACGCCTGACTTTTGAAACGCCATGGCCTTAGTTTGACTTTCAACTTGCGCAAAAAATTCTGAGTCCTCATCTCCGGCTTTGGCTAGGGGGGTAAAGCCGGTTATTTTCTGATCGATGGCCTCGTCTAAAATAATATAACCGCCGGATGGCAGAATTTCTTCTAAAGCTGCCTTTGATTCTTCCCTGGACTTATTTGTTAATTCAACTTCGGCTTTATCTATATCTGCCTGCGTTATCTGGGACATCTCTTGACTCATGCCCCCAGACATCGCTTCGGACGATTTTGCATAGATGGCAGTATAGGCGGCGGTTCCCACCAATCCCGGCAAGGAAAAAGTAGAGGCGTCAATGTTGTAGTCCTCGCCGGGCTGGTCAGCTGTTACCGCAACGTCGACAGTTCCCGGAACGAGTTTGCCTCCTTCATTGCGGGCCCCGGGTACAGTGATCCATTCGGTAATTCTAAACAGCTTGCCGTCGCCAGAAACAAAACGCGTATTGGGAATCAATGGCTGTGAGTTAGTTGAATATGCGTTGTACACCCTGATCATGCCCGAGGCCTTGGCTGTTTTAAGTTTCGTGGTAGAAGAAGGAAAATTGCCCGAAACCGATTTTGTCACTTCCAGCACTTCGCCGGGGATTTCTGTCTCAACGCGCAGGTTGATGAGCTCTGTTTTGGGCCAGATCTCTATTTCTGCCTTGGGCTCAATTAAAAACCAACCCAAAGCCATCATAAGAACCGCTGCCCCGGCGATGATGACTGGGATTTTTGAGGGAGCGGAGACCCTGGGCCGGCTTTCTCTTTCCGGCGCTTTCTTTTCTTCTTTTTTTGGCTCCTTGGTTGATCCGCTTGGTGCCTGATTGGGCGGAGCCACATCGAAGACCTTGTTATTTAGAGGCATGACTAATAAGCATTGAATTAAAAAATTGCGGGGAGGAAACATACTCTATCTCCCACTGCTCTCGGTCAAAATATTCCGTTAGGCCGAAAAATTGGCTTGCTCCTCCCCAAAGATATAATTTAAGACGCATAATATTCCCGCTTTTAGCCAGTTGTTCCCTTAATAAGGAAGTCCATTCTGCCACTGCCGGCGCGCAAATATCTTCCACTCGCTTTCGCGCGTCTTCGGTTAAATCACGACTAGAATATCGCTCCTTAAGATTGCGGCCGTTTTCTTCGCTAAGCCCGAGGGAATGAGACAATATTTCGGAAAAATTCTTGCCGCCGAACTCAAACTCGCCAATCATGGCGGGGATTCCCCTATCCATCAGGCAGAACTGGGTAATATCACCTCCGACATCCACAAAGACCCCGCTTTCTTTGCCGAAAACCCGGCTTAAATTTTCAAATGGATGCGCTAATTTTATTATCCTCAAATTCAGCTCTTTGGCAACCGCCTCGAAATCACGATAATAGTTTTCCGGCATAAAAACAGATAAAACCCTGAACTCCAAATTTTTCCCTCCGTAACCGATAATGTTTTCCACCTCGTATCCGTCAATTTTTATTTGCAAAATAGTTGAACGAAGAAAATCAAAATGGTTTGGCGATATGCCGCTTTCTTTGGCATGGGCGAGGGCAACTTTTTCTCTCACTGCTCCGAATACTGCGGCATGTATTTCTTTTTCTTCCTTGCGGCCAATCGGTTTCTTTGGATTGTTGCGTTCTAAAGAATGCGAGGCGACTCTCGCCTTAAAAATGTCGGGGGGTAAGCTAATGATTATTTTTTTAAAATTCTGGCCAGCTTCTCTTTGAACTTCCAAAAGCGTATTTCTCATGGCTTTCTTAAGCACGCTCTGCCCGAAATCATGATTGTTAAAAACGCCAAATGCATCAAAGTAGTTTAAAGAAGCGGCTCCCCCGATGGCCAAGGCCTTAACCGCCTCGGTGCCAACATCCATTGCCAGAAAAACCTCTTCTTTCGCTTTACCGAAAAAGGAGAAAGGGCTCATCTCTTTCATTCTACCACAAATCAAGCCACCCATCACTATCTGAAGTTGCCCGAGACCCGACCTCGGGCAGGTTTATTCTAAAATGGCGCGGAGGCGGCGGATGCCTGCTCCCGATGATTCTTCTTTGGTTATCTTCAGATGCCCCAACTCGCCCGTGCGCTTAACATGCGGACCGCCGCAAAGCTCAATGCTAAAATCGCCAATCTTATATACTCTAACGATATCGCCGTATTTGGCGGGCTCAAAAGAAATCTTGGCGATTTTAAGGGCTTCTGCTTTCGGCATCTCGGTCATTTCCACCTCAATATCTTCGTTAATTTTTTGATTAACCAAATCCTCAATCTTCTTAATCTGCTCTCCGCTTAGTTTTTGCGAATAATTAAAATCAAACCTTAACCGTTCGGCCGTGATGTTGCTGCCTTTTTGATAAATCTCCGGGCCCAAAATTGCGCGCATAGCGGCTAAAAGCAAATGGCTGGCCGTATGATACTTGATGGTTTTTTCGGACTGATCGGCTAATCCGCCCTTGAATTTCTTCTCCGCGCCGGCTCGGGAAATTTCTTGATGTTTTTTTTGCATGAAAAAGAAGGACTCCCTATCCTCTACCTTTCTAATTTCCTCTATTAACTCCAAGGGAAAGCCATATGTTTCGTAAATGCGGAACGCAATCTCTCCGGTTAGCTTAGGAACTTTTTTAATTTCCTTTAAGCCGGCCTCTAGTGTCTTCTCGAACTTTTCCTCCTCTTTTTGAATCACAGCCAGTATATCGTTTTCTTGCGATTTGAGTTCCGGATAGACATCCCCGTAAATTTCAATTGTTTTTTGGGCAATGGGCGTAAGAAAATTTTGGGGGAGATTCAATAATTTCCCAAATCTTATCGCCCTTCTCAAAACCCGCCGTAAAACATAGCCGCGTTCAACATTGGAAGGCAATACGCCTTCCAGAATAAGGAAAACGGCGCCCTTTATATGGTCGGCAATAATTCTTTTCGCCCTATCGTCGTTGCCGAATATTTCTTTGAGAATCGGCGAAAACAGATTCGTTTCAAAAACGCTGTTTTTTTTCTGCGAAATCATGGCCAAGCGTTCCAACCCCATGCCGGTATCAACGCCTCTTTGCCTCAAGGGAGTCAATCTCTTGTTTCTATCGCAGTAGTATTCATTAAAAACCAAATTCCATACCTCAATGCCCTTGGCATAAATCTCGGTTGTCGGGCCGCAAGGGCCCTCTTCGCCTGTGGGTCCCCAAAAATTATCTTCCCTGCCGCAAAATTTTAGATTGTCATTTTCTTGGGAAAATCCCAACGCTTGCCAGACCTCGACCGACTCCTCGTCTCTTGGAACGATTTCATCGCCCCCAAAGATGGTCACATAATCAATGTGGATATTAATTGAGTCCAAAAATTCTTTCGCCAACTTTATGGCCCTTGTCTTCCCATAGCCCCCAAAACTGAAATTTCCCAGCATCTCAAAAAAAGTCAGGTGGCTTTCGTCGCCCACCTCATCAATATCGGAAGTCCTAAAACATTTCTGGCAGGAAACGACATTCTGTCCGTGAGGCGACTCGCCTCCCAAAAAATACTGCTTAAACTGCTGCATGCCGGCTGTGGTAAAAAGCACCGAGGGATCGGTCGGCAAAAGCGAAGACGAAGGCACAATCTTGTGTCCCCTTTTCTCGAAAAACTTTAAAAATTCCTCACGAATTCTTTGTGACTCCATTACTGCATATTATCAAAATTACTTTCTAAAATCAAAAGCGCATTAGCGGGATCGTAAAAAACGATCACCTCATCATCAAAATGAGTCGAGAACGGTTCTCGACTCATTACTCTTGTGCTTATTTTTACCAAAAAGAAAAGCCCGCACTTTTGAAAAGCACGGGCTCTAGTTGGTGGGCTGGCGTTAGAAACGCCAGACCCTCGCCCCTTCCTTTACATACGATGGCCGGGGCAGGCCGTCGTATTGCCCTCTTTCCCCGATTGCTCGGGGATCAAGGGCCTGCTTGATGTCGCCATTGCCGATTGCTCGACTCTGGCGTTCCGTCGTCCGCACTACGGTGGATAGACGAGCGCATGTCGCGGCGTTCATTGGAAATGATCCTCCCAACAAATCTTGATACCTACATTATACTATATTTATAGGATTTGTCAAGAGCAAATAACACCTCCTCCCAAAAGCTCGGGGCCTTTATAACAGACCGCGGACTGACCCGGGGTTACGGCTCTTTGCGGCTTTTGGAAAACCATTCTCTGATTTTCATAAATCGTGGCTGGAGCCGGCTGCGAACGATACCTGATTTTTGCCCTTACCTTGGCCGGAAATTTCGGCGGCTGTCCTGCAATCCAATTAGCATTTTCGAAGGTAAGCTCTTTTTGCAGTAAATCATCTTCGTTATTGGTGACAACCAAAACATTTTTCTTGGTATCCTTTCCAACGACCCAATATGGGCCTTGCGGCAATTCCATACCCTTCCTCTGGCCAATAGTATAAACAGCCAATCCCCTATGCTGGCCCAAGACCCTACCCGTAACATCCACGATTTTGCCGGATTTTTGCTTAATATATCTTTTGAAAAAATCAGTGATATCTGTTTGAACAAAACAAACTTCTTGCGAATCGGGAGTTGAAGCCACCGGCAGCTTAAATCTTTTGGCTAATTGCCTAACTTCTGTCTTAGTATAGCCGCCCAATGGAAACAGGCATCGGCGCAACTCTTTTTTAGAAAGCTGCCACAAAAAATACGACTGATCTTTCTGTCTATCTTTTGCTTCGAAAATTCTTCCTCTGTTCAGTCGGATGTAATGACCGGTTGCAATAAAGTCGGCTTCCATAGCAAGAGCCCTTCTCAGCAAAAGTCCGAACTTTATTTCTTTGTTGCAAACAACGCAGGGATTTGGCGTGCGGCCTGCTCTATATTCCCTTATAAAATAATCGACGACTTCTTTCTTAAATTCCTTTCTGAAGTCAAAAACATAAAATGGAATACCCAAAATTCGGGCAACCTGCCTCGCCCGCTCTTCTGCTTCCGGCGAACAGCATCGGTTGTATCCATCCCCGCCTTCGCCAAGGCTTCGGCGGGCAAGCCAAAAACGCATAAAAACTCCTATGACATCAAAACCCTGCTTTTTAAGCAGGGCCGCGGCAACCGAACTATCCACTCCGCCAGACATAGCAACAACAACCCTCTTTTTACGCATAACGATCGGCTAAGGTGGAGGCAACGAATGATTCGGGTTTTATTTTTGGCTCAAAACCGTTGCCCTTAATCAACCCCACCACCTCTTTTATCATATCTTTGGTCACGCCGTTTTCGCCCACATCAGCGTGAATGTACCTCAACTGATAATGAAGGCCTTCGCTATTAGCTGACGCCTCCGCCAGTTTTTCTTTCAAGAGAAGAGCCAGCTCGATAGATAGGAGAACTTCGTTTTGGATTCTCTGTCTCCAGCCAAAAAACTTGCGGTCGCTGGAATATTTTATTTTCTTTAAGAAAAATCTGCCGCCCTCATTCTGGCGCAGAATAACTATAGCCACAGGAAAATTCGGCTCTTCGGACGAAGAAGAGTCGCAGCCGACAATGATGTCGTAAGTCCTATCGGGCTTTTGCCTCATATGGCGGAAGATCTCCTCCAGCACGCCCTCCAAAGTCAAATTCCCGCATGTGGGATTAAAAAAATACCCGTTATTGAATATATCAGCCATAAAAATTCTATTCAGAATAACACGCCGCCTTCACAATGTCAATAAACTCTTTCGGTCGAAGAGAAGCGCCGCCGACGAGCAAACCCTGAAAACCGGCCTCCTTAATGTACGAGCTGGCATTTATTGGATTAACACTGCCGCCGTATAAAATCACGGTTTCCTCTCCGGAAATTTGCCGAATACTCGAATACATCTTTGCCGCTTCGTGAACTTCGTACGGCCGGCCCGTGCCTACGGCAGAAAGCGGCTCAAAAGCGATAATCAAATGTTGGCTGTCTTCTGGAATTTGCGAAATCCTATCAACGCACAAAATCGGCTTCAAGCCAACATCAAGGGCCGCTTTGACTTTCTTGGCGATTATTTCATCTGTTTCCTTGTGGTATTTTCTTCTTTCTGAATGCCCAACGATAACATACTCAACCCCCAATTTTTTGAGCATCGAGGGGGAAATCTCGCCAGTATATGGTCCCCCATCTTCCCAAAAACAATCCTGCGACCCGAAAACCAATCCCCCGTATTCCATTTTTAAGATATCTAAATACACAAAAGGCGGGCAAATCACTGCCTCGACATTTTGCTGACTTTCAATATCTTTTGCTATAACATTTAAAATTTCTCTTCCCTCTTTAAGAGAGGCCGGATTGCACTTCCAATTGGCAACAATTAATGGCTTCATATAAATAAATTAATAATTCCCAAAGTTGCCAGCGTCACTATCGCGCCCGCAATCATCACTCCGGCGGTAATTAATAAGAAGGCCTTCTTAGCTGGTATGCCGAATACGAAAGCAGCCAATGCTCCTGTCCAAGCTCCGGTCAGCGGCAAAGGAATAGCCACCAATATGACCAAGGCAAGGGTTTCCCATCTCTCGAAACTATGTTTGTGGTGGTCCCTGGTTCTCTCAAAAAGCCAGGCAAAAAATCTGTTAAAAAAATAGAAATGCCTACTAAGAAAATTACTGACCGTTTCCAGTAACCAAAGAATAAAAAAAACCGGAATAACATTGCCCATTACGGCAAGTCCATAGGCCGACCAAAAGGATAGTTTATACACGCCGAGCGCCAACGGAATGGCCCCCCTTAACTCAAAAATAGGCGTTGCGGCTACAAGAATAGTTTTTATTTCTGGGGTTAAAATCATTGTTTTCTTAAAAATTCGGCTGCCACTTCCGGCTCAATGGTGGAAATTTCTATGCCGGTCGCCAGTTCAAAGCCGGCTATAGCAGCTGTCTTGGGGATAATCGTGAAATGCCACTGATAAAAATAGTAATCCTTTCCATCGCAAGGCGCAGTATGCAAATAAAAATTATAGGCCGGATTGTTTAACCCTTTATAGAGTTTTGAAAGAGCGGCCTGCATGGCCTCCGCTAAATATTTTCGCTCCTCGTTTGTCGTTCTTTCAAAATACGGCAAATGCCTTTTGGGCGAAATTATCATTTCAAAAGCGGCCTTGGATGCAAAGGGGCAGAGCACTAAAAATTCTTTATTCTGAAAAACAATTCTATCCGGATTCTTCATTTCCCATTCGTTCATCTCTTTATAAACAATTTGCTTATGTTTTTTGTAGTGCTCTTGGGCAATCAAAACAGCTCTGTTTAAATCGGGGTCAATAACCGGAGCCGCGATAATTTGGGAGTGGGGATGATAAATAGAAGCGCCTGCTTCCTTGCCGTGATTGTGGAAAATTGAAACATATTGGATAAAGGGCTCATTCATCAAATCCAAATATCTCTCGTGATAAACATCCATCACTTCTTTGACTTCCTCAACTGAAAATTGGCCCATCGATCGCGTGTGGTCTCTGGTAATTACCACTTCATGATAGCCGGCCCCATCCATTCTTTTGTACGGCCCGACTTTTTCGGCATGCAAACTGGGGGAAAAAATTAAAGCCGGATATTTGTTGGGCGCAACCAGAGTCGTCCAGCCACCCAGGTCGTCCGACACCTCTGTTTTCTTGCCCTTAGAGAAAACCAAAATGAGCTTGTCTTTCTCCTTCTCCATGTGGCAGAAGGGGCAAGTTTTTGGATCTTCAACAAATTCTGTTTTTGTTTCTTTCTTAAATGTCTCCGGTCTCTTGGCTCTGCCCGTAGCTATAATTACCCAATCCTCGGAAATTGGGCCCGATCTTAATTCAGACGGAAAATGATGATGTTTCTTTTTAACTGCCATATTTTCCTAAAATTAAATGCCACCTTATTTTCATTAAATCCACGGCCATTTTAATAACATTAGCCGGGCTCACCTTACTGTCCGGATCGTTTTTCCAATACACGGGCACCTCTTTTATTTTATAGCCCGCTCTCTTGGCTAAAATCAAAATCTCTGGATCAAAAGCAAATCCCTTGATTATAGCTTTAGAAAAAACCTTTTCCACGACTTCATCCCCGAAGCATTTGAAACCGCATTGGGTGTCCTCTAAATCCCACAAACCCACCACAAACTTGCGATAAATTTTAAAGCCCTCGCCCAAGAATACATTGCGCAGCCACGGCTGGGGGGGGTCAAGCACCGCTCCCTTCACATCTCGCGAGCCAATCACGACACCATATCCCTTTTCAAATTCAGGCCACATTTTTTCAATCTGTTCAACTGAGGTAGAATTGTCCGCATCGGTGAAAAGTCGAAATTTTCCGCTCGCTTTAAGCATGCCGGCTTTCACGGCTCCCCCCTTGCCGCCGCTGTTTTTTGCCTCAAGCAATTGCAAATTGCCTATCCCCCGCATTTTATCTCTTACGATTTCTGGCGTTTTATCCGTAGAACCGCCGTTAACAACAATAATTTCTGATTGATAATCTTGTCGCTTCAAATAAGCGCTGATATCGTCCAATGTTTTAGGCAGACGCTTCTCTTCGTTATAAGCGGGAATAATTACTGAAAGATAGATTTCTGACATTAAATTATTTTAGCACACCTCGAATAAAACAAAAGGGACACTATTTGGTATGTGTCCCTTGGAACTTTTTAGTCCTCATCGCCGTTATCTTTGCGGCGTTTAAGAATACGCCAGTAAATGTGCCAAAGAATGAAGTTGCAGGCCAACGCAATCCCGACGAAACCGGCGAGGACAAGGATGAGACCGAGCACCGACTCCAGCATTTATTCCTCCCAAGTGTCTGATAACTTTTTTTAACAAATCTCTACTCTTTTGTCAAAATCTGAAAGCCGGATTTAGTTACAGCTATTGTATGCTCAAAGTGGGCCGACAAAGAACCGTCTTTGGTCTTAAAGCCATAACCGTCTTTTGCTTGTTTGATTTGCCAACTGCCCGCTGTCACCATCGGTTCCAGACAAAAAACCATACCTTCTTGAATTTTCGGGCCCTCGCCTTTTTTTCCGTAATTTAGAACCTCGGGTTCTTCGTGGAGTTTTTTTCCGATGCCGTGGCCGCACAAATCCTGCACCACGCCAAAACCATGCGACTCAATAAATTGCTGCACGGCACTGCCCACATCTCCAAAAGTATTTCCGGGCTTCACCTCTTTCAGGCCCGCCTCCAACGCCCCGTAAGTTACTTGAATAAGCTTTTGGGCTTGGGGAGAAATATTTCCCGCGGCAATGGTAATCGCCATATCAGAATGATAGCCCCGATATTCCATGCCCAAGTCCAAGGAAACAATGTCTCCTGCCCGTAAGACCCTGTCGGAGGGCAATCCGTGAACTATCTCGTCGTTGACCGAAACGCACAAAACAGCTGGAAATCCGTCGTAACCCTTAAATGACGGCTTCCCTCCGGAATTAAAAATCAGGGCTTCAGCAGCCCTGTTTAATTCATTGGTGGCAATTCCCGGCCGCACCCGTTTAGCCAAATCGCGTATAATGCCAGCCAATATCCTGCCCCCCTCGCCCATAATTTTAATTTCTTCCTGCGTCTTAAGGGTAATCATTGGATAACTTGTAAAATATCCCTGTGGACTTCTTCTACGCTTTGATTGCCCGCCACCCTCTTCACCGCCAAGTCCTCTCTCTCGAAATATTCAACCAAAGGCAGGGTTCTTTCTTTATATTCGTTCAGCCGCACTTTGATTGTTTCAGGATCGTCCAAACCCTCTCTCCTCACCAATTTCGAACCGTCTAATGGACAACGGCTTAATTCCCTTGTTTCTTCAGAGAAAAGAATGGGGTGGCGCATCAATTCGCAAATCCGGCGGTGCGAATTGCGCCAAATGGTCTGGTCGGGAGTGATTTCTATAAGAACCACTTTAATATTTTCCGAGCCGTAGAGCTTCTTTAGGAGCGGTACTTGGTCTTCTCCCTCGTGCAGGGTACGCGGCGACCCGGCCATAATTATACCCTTGCCGTCGCTGGCTAAATCTTCTATTTTCTGCCTCACCAAAAAACTGACAAAAGGAGGGCTGCACAAAATTCCTTGCTCCCAAAGCTTTTTTTCATCTAAGAAATAATACTTCTTTCCTCCCACTTCCGCATAATCCCCCTCTTTGGCGCTCATAACGTTGGCTTCTATTAACTTGCTGGTTTCCAAATAATAAAAACCGAGCTTATCAAACAGAAGCGAGGCCTGCGTTCCCTTGCCGGCTCCCGGAGGTCCCAATAATATAATTACTTTTTGCGCCATGTGTTTAAAATTTTTCGTATTCTCTCATTTGCAGCTGGGCGTTGATTTGCCGCATTGTTTCCAGGGTTACAGATACCACAATCAAAAGGGCCGTGCCGCCAATCAAGAAACTAAAGCCAGTGACGCCGGTAAATCCCGATATGACGGACGGCAATACTGCCACCGTCCCCAGGAACAAAGCGCCGATAAGCAAGACCCTATTTAAAATATAATAAAGGAAACCGGCAGTGGAGGCCCCGGGCCGAATACCCGGCACAAAGCCGCCCATTTTCTGCAAGTTTTCGGCAATGGCTTTTGGATCAAAAGTAACGGCTGTGTAAAAATAAGTAAATAAAACGACTAAAAAGAAGTAAAGGCCGCCGTAAATCCATGGATTCTCAAAAAGAGCCCCCACGGCTTGGGCGATGCTTCCGACTGTGCCGCCGGCTCCCGCCAAAAAGTTTGCCACCATGCCGGGAAAAAGCATCAGCGAAAGCGCAAAGATGATGGGAATCACTCCGGCTGGATTAATATTGAGCGGCAAATAGGTAGAAACGCCGCCGTACATTTTCATTCCCCTGACTCTTTTAGCATACGACACGGGAATATTGCGCCTCGCCTCGTTGACCATAACGACTCCCGCAACAATCAGCACAGCCATGCCGAAGAATAATAAGTATGTTGGAATCTGCGAGGGATCCCATTTGACGATTATTTCTCTTATGCTGGCGGGAACTTGGGCAATGATGCCGGCAAAAATCAAAAGCGAGACCCCGTTGCCAATGCCTTTTTCGGTAATCAATTCTCCAAGCCACATTAAAAATAGACAGCCGGCCGCCACTGTCACCAAAGAGGTGAGCATTAAAGTGACTGAGAGCTCGCCAATAGCACCCTGTCTTTGGAAAAGATTAAGCATGGCGTATGCCTGGAGCATGGCCAAAGGAACGGCTAAAATCCTGCCGTACTGGTTGAATTTCTGCTTACCCGCTTCGCCTTCTTCCTTATACATCCTTTCTAGCGGGGGGAAAATCATGGTCAACAGCTGCATAATAATTACGGCCGTGATATATGGCCCCAAACCCAGCATGACAATGGAGAGATTTGATAGAGTGCCGCCGGTAAACAAGTTTAGCAAGCCGAAAACCTGGAATTGACCGAAGAAAGCCCGAAGATTTTCGGTATCAATGCCGGGCATGGGGATAGCCGCCATTAGCCGGAAAACAACAAAAACCCCAAAAACAAAGAGGATTTTGTTGCGCAGCTCTTTGATTTTAAATATTTGAATGATTTTATTCAGCCACTTCATTGATTTTCACTTTACCTCCTGCTTTCTCAATTATCTCCTTCGCCCCTTTTGACACAGCGCATCCTTCAATTATTAGTTTCTTTGTCAGCTTGCCGTCTCCGAGAATTTTTATTTTAGGGAAACGGCCGCCGGCTTTGCGCGCCGCATTTTTTTCGACCAGCGTCTGCGGACTGACTGTTTCGCCGTCTTGAAATGCTTTCTCCAGAATACCAACATTAACAATAACGGGCTTTTTAGTAAGCGGATTAAAACTGTAGCCCCTCAATTTAGGGTACATCTTTATTATACTACGAATTGCGGGTTTTAGCCGCCTGCCGGCTCTCGCCTTCTGGCCTTTCATTCCCCTGCCCGAATATGTGCCCTTTTTACCTCCCCGGCCAACGCGTTTCCTTCTTCGTGTTTTATGTTTTGGCGCGATTTCGTGAAGCTGCATAAATTTATTTTTTGACCTTAAGTTGCTTTAAGGCCTCAATGGTCGCTCTAGCATTGTTTAATTTATTAGTAGTTACGCCCAAAATCTTTGAAGAAATATTTTTAATTCCGGCCAGCGTGCAGACAACCCTGACTGTTCCTCCAGCCACCAAGCCCCTGCCCTTCCTTTGCGGCCTTAGTAAGACCTGGGCCGCTCCCACCTTGGCATAGACCTCGTGCGGAATGGTTTCATTAACAATTGGCACTGTCAGTAAATTCTTTTTTGAAAGCCGGGTGGCTTTTTCTATGGCCGCAGCCGCGTCGCCCCCCTTGCCGAGGCCAAAGCCCACTCTGCCTTTTTTATCGCCGCTGATAACCAAAGCGCGGAATCTCATCTTCTTTCCGCCAGCCCTGGTATGCGAAACCCTCGCCAAATCCAAAAGCTTGGAATCAAATTCATCTCTGGGCCTTTCTCTATGAAATCTATTTTTGGGATTTGATTTTTCCATAATTTAAAAATTTAATCCGCCTTCTCTGGCTCCTTCGGCCAAGGCCTTGATTCGTCCGTGGTAAGGATAGCCGCCTCTGTCAAAAACAACGCCTTTTATTTTCTTCTCTATGGACACCTTGGCGATTAACTTGCCAACTTCCTTGGCTCTTTCGCTTTTCTTTCCTCTTTTTATCGCAAGATCGCTGGCTGAAGCCAGTGTTTTTCCTTTTTCATCGTCAATCAGCTGGGCATATATGTGCCCGGCCGATCTGAAAACCGCAAGCCGCGGCCTTTTTGAAGTGCCGGTGATTTTAGCCCTAATCCGCTTATGCCTAATTTTTCTTTTTGCCTGTTTTGTTGCCATAAATTAGTTTGCCATTATCCGCCCGCTCCCACAGCTTTCTTGCCTAATTTTCTCCGAATATGCTCTCCGGCATACCTGATGCCTTTGCCCTTGTATGGCTCTGGCGGTTTTTCGTCGCGAATCTTGGCGGCTGTTTGACCAACCAAGCCCTTGTCGATTCCCGAGATCGTAATAACGTTCTTTTCAACTGTAAATTTTATGCCCTCCGGGGCCTTAACTTTCACCGGGTGAGAAAACCCGAGCTGAAGGTTAAGGTCCTGCCCCTCTAAGTTGGCCCGGTACCCGACTCCCTCGAGCTCTAATTTTTTCTCAAAACCATCTGTTACTCCCTTGATATCGTTTGCCAATAAAGCCCTTGTTAAACCCCATAAAGCCGCGGTTTCCTTGGTTTCTTTTTGCGGGGCGACTAAGAGTCGGTCGTTTTCCTGAACGACCTTAATTTCCGAACGGACCTCTCTCTTCAGCTCGCCTTTCGGACCCTTAACAACAATCAGGCGATCCTGAATTTTTACTTCCACGCCCGATGGTATTTTGATTGGTTTTTTTCCTATGCGTGACATATTAGCGTTACCAAATTTCAAATAATACTTCTCCGCCGGCTTTTTCTTTTCTAGCTTGCCTATTGCTCATCAACCCCTTGGGGGTAGAAATAACTGCCATACCGTAGCCGTCCCTAACCTTTCGCAGATCTTTTGCCGGAAGATAAATTCGGCGGCCGGGCTTGGAAACTCTTTTGATTCCCGAAATAGCCGGGACTTTATCTTCATATTTCAGCGTAACTTCAAAAAACTTATTAATTTTTCTTCCCTTTCTCTCAACGCTTTCCACAAACTTTTCTTTTTCAAGAATTTTAGCAATTTCATATTTAAAATTAGAATAAGGAATAGCCACCTGCTCTTTGGCAGCCGCTTGCCCATTCTTGATTCTATTTAACATGTCTGTGATAGGATCGGTCATCATAAAATTTTACCAAGACGATTTTTTAATACCGGGTATAAGGCCCTTATTCGCCAATTCTCTAAAACAAATTCTGCAAAGTCCGAAAGTTCTCATGTATCCCCTCTTCCGGCCGCACCTGAAACAGCGCCGGACAATCCGGCTTTTAAATTTTGGCTTCTTTTTTGATTTGGCAATTTGTGATTTTTTCGGCATATTTATCTTATTGGAAAACCTATGGCTGAAAAAAGATTTTCGGCGTTTTCCCTGACGCGGGCGCTTGTGGCCACGGTAATCTCCAGCCCGAAATTAACCCTTGATTTCTCCGGAGAAACTTCGGGAAAGGCAATGTGTTCCTTCAGGGCCAATGTCAGGTTGCCGTCCTTATCGATCGATGTGGCGGTAATGCCCTGAAAGTCGCGGGTTCTGGGCAAAACGAGCTTAATCAGCCGCTCCAAAAAATCATACATTCTTCCCCCGCGCAAGGTTACCTTGGCTCCCACAACCATTCCTTGTCTCAATTTAAAGCTGGCGATAGCTTTTTTCGCTCGGGTTAAAACGGGCCTCTGACCGCAAATCAAGGAAAGATCGCTCACGATGCTTTCCTGTATTTTTTTCTGCTCTTCGGAGGTAGCTGCAACCGCCTGCCTGCCAAAGCCAGTGTTCACCACCACCTTGGTAATCCTCGGCACGGCCATACGATTGTCGTAAGCCAACTTCTCCATCATTGCCGGCACTATTTCTTTTTGGTATCTTTCTTTCAGATTCATATTATATCACTTCAAGATTATATTTCAGCTTCGCATTTTTTACAAGCGCGGAACTTCTTTTCACCGCTGACCTTGTAGCCAACCCTCGTTGGCTTGCCGCACTTCGGACAAATCAATTTCGCATTAGACAAGTCAAAAGCGGCTGGCTTTTCAATTATTTGACCCTTTTCTCCCGATTTTTTCGGCCTGACATGTTTTTTTCTGATGTTTATGCCTTCAACGACTATTTTTCCCTCGCCTTTCAGCACATCCAAAACCTTTCCCCGTTTGCCGCGGTCTTTTCCTGAAATTATTAAAACTGTATCGCCTTTCTTGATTTTCATATGATTAGACAATTTCCGGCGCTAATGCCGCTATTTTATCAAATCCCTTTTCCTTGATTTCCCGGGGCAGGGGGCCAAAAATCCTTCCCCCTTTCGGCTCCTTGGTCTTGGCTTCCAAAATTACGCAGGCGTTATCGTCGAATCTCACATAAGTTCCGTCTTCTCTCGCATACTCTTTTTTCTGCCTGACAACCACGGCCCTAACCACTTCGTGCTTCTTAACGATTTTCCGCGGTTCTGCCTTTTTGACAACGCCGACAATAATGTCGCCAATGGTGGCGTATCTGTGCCGTGTGCCCCTTAAAATCTGAACACACTGCAGGGCCTTGGCTCCAGTATTATCTGCTACATTTAATAGTGTTCTGTTCTGTATCATAAATTTAATTCTTTTTGGCAACAACTATCCAATGCTTGTCTTTTGAAATTGGCCGTGTTTCTTCAATAACCACTCTGTCGCCTAACTGGTAGTCGGCTCCCTCAACATGCGCCTTATATTTCTTGTGCCTTTTGAATCTTTTCTTATACTTCTTGTGTATTTTAATGCTCTCAACTTGAACTACCACCGTTTTGGGTGTTTTCGCAGAAACAATATTGCCTGTTAATTGTTTTTTTGGCATATATTTATCCTTTACACTTTTTCTTTAAGTATGGTTAAGGTCCTGGCTATGTCCTTTCTGATTTGCCTGATCTCCCTGACATTTTTCACCTTTCCGGCGGCCAAGTCAAACCTCAAGCTTCTCAGCTTTTCTCGCATGTCCTTAATGCTCTTAGTCAAGACGTCTTTTGTGTTTTGTCTTATCTCCGTTGCTTTCATAATGAAGATTATCGTTTAATAAACTTGACTTTAATGGGAAGTTTATCCGTGGCCTTTCTAAATGATTCTTTCGCGATATCTTCGCTCACGCCTTCCAACTCGAAAATGATGCGGCCGGGTTTTATCGCAACAACATAATGGTCAACCGAACCCTTGCCGCCGCCCATTGGCACTTCGGTTCCTTTCTGAGTTACTGGTTTTGCCGGAAAGACCCTCACCCAAAGCTTGCCTCCCTTTTTCAAATACCTGATAACCGCTCTTCTGGCCGCCTCAATTTGCCGGGCTGTCACCCACTTCGTCTCTAACGCCTTCAGGCCGAAACTGCCGAAAGCAAAATCGGCGCCCCGTGTCTCCACGCCCTTAAACCTTCTTCTGCCCTTGTGCCATTTTCTATGTTTTACTTTCTTGGGATACAGCATATCTTTAGACGAATTTTTCTCCTTTATAGATCCAAACCTTCACGCCTATCACTCCGTAGCTGCAAAAGGCCTCGGCCAAATGATAATCAATGATTGCCCTCAGCGTTTGGCGGGGAAGGCGGCCTTTTTTAAGCCACTCTCTTCTGGCAATTTCAGATCCGCCGAGGCGCCCCGAAATTTCAATTCTAGCGCCCTGCATTTCCCGATTAGCCATAATCTTTTCCAAGACCTGCTTCATTACCCTTTTATGGCCAACTCTTTTTTCCAACTGCTGGGCTGCCCATTGAGCGGCAAGCGAAGCGGAAGTCCAGGGATTTTTCACTTCCCTAATGTCGAGCTTCAAGTCCCTTTTGCCGATTTTTGGCGCCGGCAATATTTTCTCCAAGGCCTTCTTGAGATCTTCGGCTCCTTTGCCTCCTCTGCCGATAATGAGCCCGGGCCTCGCCGTATTGATGAGAATATTTACTTTGCCCGGAAATCTTTCAATTTCGATTTTTTCAACTCCTCCCTCTTTCAAGACCTTGCCCAAATATTCTCTAATTCTAAAATCCTCTTCCAGATATTCTGGCAGACGCTTTTTATTCAGCCATCTTGAATCCCAATCGCTTGAGTCCCTCAATCTATATACTTTTGGATGGACTTTGTGTGACATATGCCGTTATTTTTTCTTTACCTCTTCCAAGGTTATATTAATATGGCTGGTTTTTTTCTGAATCTCGGCCGCTTGTCCCCTGGCCCTGGCTCTAAACCTTTTCAGCTTGGGCCCTTCGTCGACGCTGATTTTTGAAACGTATAAATCACTTGTTTCCAAATGGAAATTATTTTTTGCGTTGGCCATTGCCGAATTCAAAAGCTTGAGCATGGGCTGGCTGGCGGCCCTTGTGGTAAAACGCAAAATCGTCTGCGCTTGCTCGGCCCGTTTGCCTCTTATAAGGTTGGCTACCAGCCGTACTTTTCTGGGGGCTATTCTTAAATATCGCAATGTGGAATTAACTTTCATATTTTTATTTTGCCTTTACCCCTGAGGTCTTAACCCCTGGGGTCTTTGCCCCTTGGGCCTTCGGAACTTCCGGGGTTACTGCGGTTTTTTCAGCTACCTTGGCCTCCAATTCTCTCTGCATTTTTCCGCCGTGCCTGCCAAACCTGGTTGTCGGAGAGAATTCTCCTAATTTGTGGCCAACCATATCTTCTGAAACAAAAACCGGTACGTGTTCTTTTCCATTATGCACGCCAAAGTTAAAACCAACCATCTCCGGAGTGACCGTGCAAGCCCTGCACCATGTCTTAATGATGCTTTTGTCGCCGGCTTTCCTTCCGCGAAGCTTCTTCAACAGCTTTTCTGAAATATACGGACCTTTTTTGATGCTTCTTGCCATATTTTTTGCTTACTTCTTCTTTCTCCTTTCAATAATATATTTATCCGTCCATATCCGCTTTCTCGTTTTCACGCCCTTGGCTATCTTTCCCCAGGGTGTCTTGGGGTGAGATAAACCAATAGGCGCCCTGCCTTCGCCTCCGCCGTGCGGGTGGTCTGGCGGAATCATTGCCGAGCCCCTGACCGTCGGTCTTACTCCTTTGTGCCTCATTTTACCGGCCTTACCCACAACCATATACATATGCTCGGGTCTGGAAACAGCGCCAACTGTCGCGAAACATTCCTCTAGAATTTTTCTTATTTCGGTTGAGGGCATGCGGAGCTGGGCATATTTGCCTTCGTGAGACAAAACCTCAGCCGCGGCGCCTGCTCCCCTGATTAATTTGCCGCCTCTGCCCGGCTCGATTTCCACATTGTGAACCTGAGTGCCGGAGGGAATATTTTTGAGTTTCATTGTATTGCCCGGCTTTATTTCCGTTTTTTCAGCGCACATTATTGCATCGCCAACCTTCACATTTTGGGGGGCCAACCGGTATCTCTTTTCTCCGTCGTCATACTGCACCAGAATAATAAAAGATGTTCTGTTTGGGTCATATTCCAAAGCCACAACCTTTCCATTTTGGTTGATTTTCTGCTCCCCGAAATCAACTATGCGATAAAGCTGCTTGGCTCCGCCTCCCTGGTGGCGCATGGTAATCCTGCCGGTGTGCGCCCGGCCGGCGCGTTTTTGCAATTTTAAGAGCAACCCTTTTTCGGGTTCTTTTTTAGTCAAAAGTCGGAAGTTTTCTTTTGTGGCTTGATTCTTTAACATATTTTATCGCGGCAATATTTCTATCTTCTGCCCTTCCTTGATTTTAATAATGGCTTTTTTGTAACCGGACTGCATTCCTTGAATTTTTCCCAACCGCCTTTTTTTCGCCGGAATGTTCACTATGCGCACGGCTTCTACTTCTACCCCATAACTGTCTTGGACGGCCTTCTTGATTTCTGTCTTATTAGCCCCGGGAAAAACCCTGAACACATACTGGTTCTTTTCAAGCAGGTCAGTGGCTTTTTCGGTCACGTGCGGCGATTTTAATAGCCGAAAGCCGAATTCAGAAACCTTCTTTGGTTTTTGGGGAACAGAAAGCTTTTCTGCGGCTATCTTGGCCTCTTTTACTTTTACCCTTGCTTTCCTTCCCGGCCTCTGCTTCGGCTCTTTCTCTTTTCTTTTGAAAATGTTTAGGAATGCCATAGGGTTTCCTTGATTACTTTGATCGATTCCTGCGGCAACATCAAATATTTAAAAGTCATCACGTCCAAAACATTCAGTTCCCTGCCCTGTATAGTGCTTATTTTCGGCAAATTTCTAGCCGACAGAATTATATTTTTATCCATGGCAGGCAATATAATCAAAGCGCTTTTTCCGTCTAAGGGGAGTTTTTCAATAAGCTTAGCCAATGTTTTTGTCTTGACTGCTTCAAGCTTGAAATCGTCCAGCACCAGCACGGAATTGGCCTCCGCCTTTGCGGATAAAACCATCAGCAAGGCCTTTTTTCTCATGGCGCTGTTTATTTTCTGCTTGAAAACCCTGTTTTTGGTCGGCCCGAAGGTCACGCCGCCGCCCACCCATATTGGCGAGCGCGTTGAGCCGTGGCGCGCCCGGCCGGTACCCTTCTGCCGCCATGGTTTTTTGCCTCCGCCGCGCACTTCCGATCGGTCTTTTGTGTGCGCAATAACGCGCCGGCGATTGGCGGTCTGCGCTAAAACAACTTGATGGACAAGGTCGGTATTCATTTTTACGCCAAAAATCTCCTTGGGCAACAAGACCTGTTTGATTTCTTTTCCTGTTTTGTCGAAAACGGGCGCTTTCATATTATTTATTTCCCCTGATCTGAAGCAGGGTACCATTTGGTCCCGGTACTGCTCCCTTTATTGCTAATATATTATTTTCTTTATCAACCTTAACTACTTTAAGATTTTTCACTGTCACTCTTTCGCCGCCCATTCTTCCCGGCATTTTCTTTCCCTTAAAAACCCTTTCAGCATCGGTTGAACCGATTGATCCCAACGTTCGCTGTTCGTGCTTAACGCCGTGGCTGGCATTTCTGCCTGAAAAATTCCAAAGCTTTACCGCTCCCTGAAAACCCTTTCCTTTGGAAACCCCGGTTATCTTAACCTTGTCACCCTCTTGGAAAACAGAAACATCAATAATATCGTTAATCTTATAATCGCCGGGTGCTTCTCTTTGGAACCTAAATGGCTTTGTTTTTTGGGATTTTTGGATTCTCTTTTCAATTTTTACAAAACCAACTTGGCATGCTTCGTAGCCGTCCTTTGCTTTGGTCTTTATTTGCAAAACCTGACAGGGACCTGCCGCAACCAAAGTCACCGGAGTTGTTTTTCCGGTTTGATCGAACACTTGCGTCATGCCTAATTTTAATCCCAAAATAAATTTCATACACCCGCACTCAACAAAAGACGGGGCACTAACCCCGTATTGAACTTCGGTTAGCTATTATGATTTTCCGGCCGTCAATTTAGACGACGTTCTTCATATATAAGAGTATACTCGATCCAATAATAATGTCAACATCAGTTTCCCCGACTCAAAAGCAAAACCGCCCTTTCGGGGCGGCTCTGCTATGTTCTACATTTTGATTTCGATGTCTACGCCAGCCGGCAGAGTGAGATTCATTAGGGCATCGATGATTCTTGGATTGGGATTAAGAATATCGATTATCCTTTTGTGAGTGCGCATCTCGTACTGCTCTCTGGCGTCTTTGTGAACAAAAGTGGAACGATTAACCGTATACTTGTGGGTCTCGGTTGGTAGGGGCACAGGGCCTGCAACTTCCGCGCCGTAGCGCAAAGCCGTCTCGATAATCTGTCGAGCGCTATTATCTATCACTTTGTGGTCGTAAGCCCGGAGTTTAATGCGGAGTTTGGGCTTTACTTCCTCGGCTGTTGCAACCTTTTTCTTCATTATTTAATGATCTTAGTAACTACGCCAGCTCCCACGGTCTTCCCGCCCTCGCGAATGGCGAATCTTTGCTGTTCTTCCAAGGCGACCGGAACAATTAATTTAATCTGCAAGTTAACAGTATCGCCCGGCATAACCATCTCTGTTCCTTCGGGCAAAGCAACGTCTCCGGTCACGTCAGTAGTCCTGATATAGAACTGCGGCTTGTATCCCTTGAAGAAAGGAGTGTGGCGTCCGCCCTCTTCTTTTGTAAGAATGTAGACCTCGCTGTCGAATTCGGTATGAGGAGTAATACTGCCGGGCTTGGCCAAAACCTGTCCCCTCTCAACATCTTCCTTCTTCAGACCGCGCAGTAAAATACCGACATTATCGCCGGCTCTCCCCTCGTCCAGCATTTTGTTGAACATTTCCACGCTGACGGCAGTGGTTTTCGCGGTTGGTTTAATTCCAACCAGTTCCACTTCGTCGTTGGGATGCACCACACCTCTCTCAATTCTGCCGGTGGCAACTGTTCCTCGGCCTTCAATAGTGAAGACATCTTCCACAGCCATCAAGACCGGCTTATCAATTTCTCTGACTGGCTCGGGAATGTATTCATCTAGGGCCTTAACGAGATCTAAAATTGGCTTGGCCGCCTCGTCGTCGGCTGATTTCGCTTCCAGGGCCTTCACGGCTGATCCGCGAATAACAGGAATTTCGTCGCCGGGGAATTTATATTTCTTTAGAAGCTCCCTGACTTCCGACTCCACCAAATCAATAATTTCCGGATCATCAACCATGTCAACCTTATTCAGGAAAACAACAATTGAGGGCAATCCCACCTGTCTTGCCAAAAGAATGTGTTCTCTGGTTTGAGGCATGGGACCGTCCGGAGCGGAGACCACTAAAACAGCTCCGTCCATTTGAGCGGCTCCGGTAATCATATTCTTGATATAGTCAGCGTGTCCCGGGCAGTCAATGTGGGCGTAATGCCTGTTCTCCGATTCGTACTCCAAGTGAGAAACGGAAATCGTTAACCCTCTGGCTTTTTCCTCCGGGGCTGCGTCAATTTGATCAACGCTCTTTTCGGAAACCCTAAGACCCTTCAGGTGCAAAACGTGAAGGATTGAAGCGGTTAAAGTCGTCTTGCCATGGTCGACGTGGCCGATAGTTCCGACGTTAACATGCGGTTTCACTCGTTCAAATTTCTCTTTTTCTGCCATATTTTTACTTATTAGTTTTATTAATTATTATTTAGGTTAATTTATAACTAATTCATATTCTATACATATCCTAAAATTTGTCAACTGCCCGGCATTGCATTAAAGCGGCAAATCCTCAATTTTCAGCTCATCTCCGCTCAACTCTTTGGGTATTGAAGCGGGACGGACAGAACTTGCCTCCTTAAACAATTTCTTTTTATACTCATCAAAACTGCAAACAACCATAGTCGGTTTGCCATCTTCAACAAAAATAAACTTGCCTCCATCTGCTTCAATTATTTTTTTGATTTCACTTATATCCATACTATTTTTACTTGAGTGATTTGAGGGATTTTTGAGGGATTTACGAAATCCCTCAACGCTGTGAGGGATTTCGTAAATCCCTCAATAACTTATCTTCGTTTGCCTTCTATAATTTCTTGGGCGATATTTGCCGGTGTTTCTTCGTACTTGTCAAATTCCATTGAAAATGCTCCCCTCCCCTCGGTCATGCTTCTCAAAGCGGTAGCATATCCGAACATTTCTGACAAGGGAACTTTGGCGTCTATGACTTTCACATTAAGGCGGTCTGATGTTTCCTCAATTCTCCCCCTCCTTGCCGACAAATCGCCGATGGTATCGCCGAAAAAATCTTCGGGGATAGTCACCTCTATTTTCATTATTGGCTCGAGCAACACGGGGTTAGCGCGCTTGGCGGCAGAATGCAAGGCCTGTGAACCAGCGATTTTGAAAGCGATTTCGGAAGAATCCACCTCGTGGTACGAACCGTCATACAAAGCAACAGCCAAATCAACCATGGGATAGCCGGCCACAACGCCTTTGTCCAACGCTTCTTTTACTCCTTTTCCGACCGCGGGAATATATTCCTGCGGAATAACTCCGCCTTTAATTTCGTTAATAAACTCAAAGCCCTCGCCCCTTTCTTTTGGTTCAATGCGCAGCCAAACATGGCCGTACTGGCCGCGGCCGCCCGACTGCCTGACGTATTTTCCTTCTGCTTCCGCGGTATTTTTAATGGTTTCTTTGTAAGCCACCTGCGGCCTGCCTACATTGGCTTCAACCTTGAATTCTCTTTTCATTCTGTCCACCAAAATGTCCAAATGAAGTTCGCCCATGCCCGATATCAACGTCTCTCCGGTTTCTATGTCGCTTTTAATCTTAAAGGTCGGATCTTCATCGGCCAGTCGGCGCAGGGCCATGCCCATTTTCTCTTGGTCGGCTTTTGTTTTGGGCTCGATCCTGATAGAAATAACCGGCTCTGGAAAATTGATCTGTTCTAAAATAATGGGGTGATTTTCGTCGCAAAGCGTGTGGCCGGTGCTGGTGTTTTTCAGACCCACGGTAGCTGCAATATCTCCGGCATACAATTCTTCCACTTCTTCCCGCTCGGCAGCATGCATTCTCAAGATGCGGCCGATTCTTTCTTTCTCTCCCGTGGTGGTGTTTAAAACATAAGAACCCTTCTGTAAAGTTCCCGAATACACTCTAAAATAAGTCAGGGTGCCGACATAGGGGTCGCTGGCAATTTTAAAAGCCAAGGCCGAGAATGGTTTGTTGTCGTCGGCTTCGCGGCTTGTGCTTTCGTTTGTTTTCGGGTCAATGCCTTCAACTGGCGGCAAATCAATGGGGCTGGGCAGATAGTCAACGACTCCGTCCAAAAGCGACTGCACTCCTTTATTTTTCAAAGCCGAACCGCAAAATACCGGCACCAGCTTATAACCAAGAACCGCTTTCCTTAAGGCCGCCTTCAACTCGTCAGGTGAAATTTCTTTAGCCGCAAGATACTTTTCCAGTAACTGTTCATCTTCGGGGGCAATCTTTTCCACCAATTTTCCTCTCCATGTTTTGGCTCTTTCTAAAAGCTCGCTGGGGATCTCCTCGTTTTCGATAACCTGTCCGAAATCACCTTTATATCTCACGAGCTTCATGGTTAAAAGATCAATAACGCCTTCAAAATTGCTTTCGGCTCCAACGGGCAACTGCATAGCAACGGCATTTGGCGTGAGTTTCTGCCAAATACTGCCCAAACTTTTTTCGAAGTCGGCGCCCATTCTGTCTAACTTATTGATAAAGCATATCCGCGGAACATTATATTTGTCTGCCTGCCGCCAAACGGTCTCGGACTGCGGCTCGACTCCGGCAACGCCGTCAAAAACAACGACAGCTCCGTCTAAGACCCTCAATGATCGCTGCACTTCAGCGGTAAAATCAATATGACCGGGGGTATCGATAAGATTAATTCTATATTCATTCTCCTTTTTTTTCTCCTGATAAGTGGGAGTCCAAAAGCAAGTGGTCGCGGCGGAAGTGATGGTAATGCCCCTTTCTCTTTCTTGCTCCATCCAATCCATAATAGCGGCTCCCTCGTGAACCTCGCCAATTTTGTGGGAAATTCCGGTGTAAAACAAAACGCGCTCGCTCATCGTTGTTTTGCCAGCGTCAATGTGCGCGATGATGCCAATATCTCTGACTCGTTGTATAGGATAAACTCTGGGCATGAATTACCAGCTAAAATGGGCGAAGGCGCGATTGGCTTCGGCCATTTTGTGAGTGGTCTCCTTTTTTCTGATGGCCGACCCTTCGTTTTTGGCTGCGGCCATCAGCTCATCAGCCAACTTTTCTCTCATGGGCCTGCCTTTTTGAGATCGGGCGGCATCTATGATCCATCGCGTGGCCAAAGCCGTCTTTCGCGGCCCGCTCACTTCCCGCGGCACCTGATAAGTGGCTCCGCCGACTCTCTTGGGTTTTATTTCCAAAAGAGGAGAAGCGTTCCTAATGGCCAATTCAAAAATCTCTAAGGGTTCTTTTTTTGTCTTTTCCTTGACAATATTCAAGGCGCCGTAGACGATTTTGCGGGCGACTGATTTCTTACCCCTCTCCATGACATTATTGATAAATTTGGCCAGTTGCGTGCTCTGGTAAATCGGATCTGGGGCGGGAATTCTTTTTTCTGCTTTTTTGCGTCTAGACATAATTATTTGGCTCTTTTTGTTCCGTATTTAGATCTTTCTTGTTTCCTGCCATCAACCCCTCCGGTATCAAGCCGTCCTCTTACTATATGGTAGGCGACTCCGGGCAGGTCTTTTACTCTGCCGCCGCGAAGAGCCACCACCGAGTGCTCTTGAAGGTTATGGCCCTCGCCCGGAATGTAGGCGGTGACTTCCATGCCATTGGTCAAACGAACTCTCGCCACTTTTCGTAAGGCGGAGTTTGGTTTTCTGGGGGTGGTGGTAAAGACCTTCAGGCAAACTCCCCTCTTGAATGGCGAGGCCGATTTTATGGGTCTATTTTTTAAAACATTAAAACCAAAAGTCAGGGCGGGCGTTGCGTCCTTTCTCTTCGATTTCTTTCTGCCTCTTTTTACCAATTGCTGGATAGTCGGCATAAACAAATAATACCCTAACAAATAAACATTATACTGTCAATAAAATTCGGCTAAATAGCGAAGGGCTGGCCCGCAACGACCGAAAAGAGGAAAGAGGCGCCCCTGAAAATCCAGTCCAAACCCGTAAAAATAAACAAGATAAGAATAAATAAGCCGTACTGCTGTAAAAATAACTTGAGCTGGTTATATTTTGCGGGCAGCAGGGAAAACAAAATATGAGATCCGTCCAGGGGAGAAATAGGAACCAAGTTGAAAAGCCCCCAGGCAAAATTATAAATTACAATAATGCCGAAAAGCAGAAACAGCGAATCGGGCAGATAGACAAAGCGAATTGCCAAACCGAAAAATCCGGCTACCAGAAAATTGACGGCTGGTCCGGCCAATGAAACCTTCAGAGAGCCCCACCGCTGGTCGGTAAAATTAAAAGGATTAATCGGCACCGGCTTTGCCCAGCCGATAATTGGCCCTCGGCCGGCAGTTACAACCAATAAAATCAGCGGCAGCATAATGGTCCCCAAGGGGTCGATGTGCTTTAAGGGGTTGAGCGTTAGACGACCTGCGTATTTTGCCGTGGGGTCGCCCAGACGCAAGGCCATGCTTCCGTGGGCTATTTCGTGAAGCATAATGGAAAAAAATAAAACAATAAGCGAAAATATTGCAAGCATAATGGTTTCATGATAGCATATCCCCGTATGCCAAGACAATGCGCTATATGTAAAAAAACGGGGATGAGAGTTATCCGCCGGAAAAAACTCCGCGGCAAATACAATCCGACTGCTATAAGAAGACAGCAACCCAACCTCCAGTGGGTTCATTTGGGTTCGGGGCCAAGAGTCAAGGCCTGCGCCAAGTGCATCAAAGCGCTCACCAAGGTGGCTTCCCTTAGCTAAGCTAAGCAACCAAAGTTGCTTAGCTTAGCTAAGGAACTAACAAAGTTGCTTAGCTTAGCTAAGGAACTAATGAAGTGTGGCGGCGGGCTTGCCCGCCGTAGCTCGCCGTAGCGAGCGAAGGCGGGGCGTCGTATATTGGTATTATGCAGGGCTGGGGGTCCTGTGAACTGGGTTCAATTCCCAGCGCCCCGACAAAAAAGAGAAAAAGGGCCCTGCTTTCGCAAGACCCTTTTTTTATTTTATGGCAGATACATTAAATCAATGTAGTCCGCCAGCATTCGGTCGCTGGTGAAATTCTCCTCCACATACTTTTTAGCCAGCAGGGCCTTTTCGTACCACGCTTCTTTATCGCTGTAGTACATACCTGCGGCTTCTTGAAAAGCTCTTGTGAAATCGCGGTAATCGGTTGTATCTTGCTCACCTTCCGTCCGACACGGCTTGTAAACCCCGAAAGGGAAAAAATATTCATCTGGCAATTCTTCATACCAACCATCGCGGCAAGCCAAATTCAAAGTTCCATTTAAGGCCGCCGACATTCCCGAGGTACTGCAGGCCTCTCGGGGACGCCTTGAAGTAAACAGCCACAAATCGCTGCCTGCTTTTAACATTTCGCTTTGGTTGCGTTCGTAGCCGGCCAGCATCACGAGATTGGGTACTCTTAGCGACTTTTGATAAATGTCGTTGAGGCAGTATATGCTCCTCATATCGTTGGGATGCGGCTTGCCCGCAATAACCAACTGTAATTTGTCTGACCACAGCAATTTTTCAAGCCAAGGCCAGTCCAAAAGTGCCAGCCACGGCCGTTTGTAGTCGGAAAAACGCCGAGCCCAAACCATAGTTAAAATATCTTCCTTCAAAAAAACGCTGGTTCTCTTTCTGATATATTCTACAAGGGTCCTTTTGTGCCCTGCTTTAGTTTCCTGCAACTGAAAAGGCGTCAGGGCTTTCGCAAAATCAGGTTTCTGCCAGTCGGCGTCTACTCCATTGGTCACGGAAACAATCGGGCAGCGCGCCTCCACGCGACACCACATTTTGTTTGTGGTCTCGAGGTGAAGTTTGGAAACGGCATTAACTCTCTTGGCCAACCTGAGCAGAGCCACAGTCATATTGAATGGATTGCCGCCAATTGATTCAGCTAATGTCGTTGGAATCTGCGGGAAACAACCCATTTCGGCCATTAGCCCGATGTCATGCTCTTCGTTGCCTGCCAATTCAGGGGTGTGAGTTGTGGCAACAAATTTCTGCTTGGTCGCCTTCACGGCTTCTTCTTGCGAAAATCCGTCTTCCAGATACTTTCGCAAAAGCTCAAGGGCTATCATAACGCTGTGTCCCTCTTGGCCGTGATATAAATCAATCGGTATGTCTAATTTCTCAAACGCCCTAACTCCCCCGACCCCAAGGACGATTTCTTGAGCAAGGCGGGTGCGCTCATTGCCGCCATACAAACATTGAGTAATCGAACGGGCAGGTTCATCATTTTCTTCTAAGTCGGTATCGAGCAAAAAAAACGGGGCGGTGCCGAAAACTTTTGGCGTCAAAAGCCAAACACGAATTAGATTTGACCGGCCGTTGATTTCCACCTCAACTTTGACACCCGTATCTTCAAGAAAGCCATACTGGCGCGGCACATAATCGGCCACCATTCCCATTGAGGGGTCGAGCCGCTGATCGTAATAGCCGCGCTTCCACAGTATACCAAGTCCGTAAAGGTTGATTGGCCAATCATTTCTGGCGCCGGATTTCAGAAGACCTGCCTGAACAACGCCTAAACCGCCCGCGTAAATATGGAATTTCTGGTGCAGCATGGCTTCAAAACAAAAAGAACCAACATTCATTTTATTTCCTTTCATTGCTTCCTCCTCTTTTGTTTTCAAAGTGCCGATATTATATTCTTTCAGAACATAATATCCTCCTCTGCGCGCTTGTAATCGTGAATTTCTTCCGGCGCAAACCAAAACTGAATTTCATGAACCGCTTCCTCCGGTGTTTCGGAAGCGTGAACAATATTATGCACAGCTCTTTGGCCGCGGTTGGCGGCAGCTGCGTCATCAACCGAGAAATCACCGCGAATAGTTCCCATTTCAGCTAAGGTGGGCATTGTCTGTCCGGCTATTTTTCTTACCATATCCACGGCTCTGATTCCTTTAATAACTATTTTTACTATGGGACCTGAAGTCAAAAAATCCAAAAGCCAGCTCCGGACCATCTTGCCGATTTCATCGGGGTCGTCAGTGCCAATTTCAGCTTTTGCGTTCATGCCGTGCTCTTGGTATGTTTTTAATGACTTTTCGCCAAGGCGTTTTATCCAGGCCGAATCTTTGGGATAGTGGTCGTCCACTTGCGCACGAGTGGCTTGCGTCATTTCAAGAGCAATGATTTTCAGTCCTCTTTTTTCTATCCGGCCGACAATGTCACCAATCAATCCCCTCTTAACGCCATCCGGTTTGATTATCAATAAGGTTTTCTCTTCTTTTGGGTCTGTGGGTTTTTGCATATGTTTCTCTTATATCACTTTCGTTAATTTTTGACAATATAATCTGCGCCGTTGCTGACGATTTTGATATCGCCGTCTAAATCGGTCCGCAAAACCTTAACGCCCGACAAATTATCCAAAACCTCCTGATGCGGATGTCCGTATTTATTATCTTTTCCCGCGGAAATCACGGCAATATCCGGCGAGACCGCTTCCACAAATTCCGCAGAAGTAGATGTTTTGCTGCCGTGATGGCCCACCTTCAGCACCCCCGCCCTCGTGAGTTGCTTAGCTAAGCTAAGCAACTGGCTTTCAACTGACTTTGGAGCGTCGCCGGTGAATAAAAATGAGGTTTCGCCGTATGATAAACGCAAAATTATGGAAGTGGCATTGGTATTTTTCACTTCTTTGCTCTCTAAGCTTTCAAACGGGTATAGGACGAGGAAGCCCGGCTTCCCGCTGGAAGCCGGGCTTCCGGAAATCATCATGCCGGATTCGGCAATATAAATCTTGGCGCCTTCCTCTTGAAGCAGTTTAATCCATTCTTCGTATTCAGCCGTATCGCGCAAAACGCCGGTCCATAAAATATTCTCGACTTCGTATCTTTTTAAAACCTCAAGGAGTCCCGCCATGTGGTCGTGTTCTGGATGCGTCAAAATTATTAAATCAATCGTCCTATCCCAAAAAGGCATTTCTTTGCCGAGTTTTTCCAGAATTACGGAGGACGGTCCCCCGTCAATTAAAATCTGCTGGCCTCCGGGCATCTCGATAAACGCCGCGTCTCCTTGCCCTACATCAAAAAAAGTTACCTCTAATCCGTCTTGTCCCAACTCCCAAACCGCAATCCAGGCAAGGATATTTAAGCCAGCCAAAATACCTAAAATATTAAAAACATGATTCTTCCGCATTTTTTAAGTTTAACATGAAGCCAGGCTCTAACCGAACTCGGTTAGAGCCTGGCTTCAACAAGCTGGCTTCAGCAAAAAGCCGCCGAGAGGCGGCCTTCTGCCGAGATCCTAAAGATTTCCGGAAATCTTTCGATTCTTAGGCCTTGCCCATTATTCGGAACATCTTGGTCCCGCACTTGGGGCACTTGCCAGTCATGGCTTTTCTCTTCACGCCTCCCTTACCTTTCATTGTTACTTCTTTGGCGTCAGACATTTCTCTCTTGGCCTTACATTTTACGCAATATCCTTCCATAGTAAATATAGAAATTAACGAGATGCAAACCGACCTTTAGTTTTCCACAACCTTATTGTACGCTAATTTAAGCAAAAAATCCAGTCAAGAGCCTGCCTAAGTAGCCAGCCAACCGCCGTCAATAACCACCGTGGAGCCGGTCATATAAGACGCGGCATCAGAGGCCAGAAATAAAACCAAGTTAGAAACCTCCTCCGGTTTACCAACTCTGCCCATGGGTACCCTCGCTAAAATACCTTTCATATTTTTTGGGTCCTGCTTAACCGGATCTATCATCGGCGTTTCTATCATGCCTGGCGCTATAGCGTTTATTCTAATATTGTAAGGCGCTAGCTCAATAGCCAGGGCCTCTGTCATCGCCACGATTCCACCCTTGGAAGCGCAGTAATGAGCAATGCTGGGGAAGCCGATTCCCACCTGACCCATGGCCACGGACGCAACATTCACGATCGCTCCGGATTTTTGCTTAGCCATTTGTTTGGCTGCCGCCTGGGCGCACAAATAGTAGCCCTTTAAATTTACATTGATCGTTCTGTCCCAATCCTCTTCTGTAATTTCCAGAAACGGAAAAAATTGAGCGATGCCGGCGTTGTTGACCAAAATATCCAGCCGACCCCATTTGCTAACTGCCGCTTTGACCACATTGTCCACTTCCTTCTTATTTGTAACATCGCACTTTAAGGCAATTGCCTCGCCTCCGTTCTTTTCTGCCTCTTTTACAACTTTCACGCACTCTTCTTGAGAAATATCGCAAACTACTACCTTGGCTCCGGCCTTTGCGAAAGCCAAGGCATGCGCCTTGCCCATTCCCCTGCGCGACCCGGTGATCATTACAACTTTACCCTTTAAATCCGTCATGTTTTTATGTTTAATAATTATTCCCCGACCTTTAGAAAGCGCTAACCAAATAATAAAAGCCAAACGCGAAAAGGATAATTGCTTCCGCTAAAGTTACCCAAACTACATATTTATTCTTGGTTATCCAAAGACGCATATTGAAGACAGCAATCAAGAAAACGATTATTTCATCAAGCATATAGAATAAAAGATAGATCGCGAGATAAAAGAAATACGATAGAGAAGAGATGCCCGCTTCGGCCATCATACCGGCAAACATCACCGGCACTGCCGCCGAACATGGAAATTCCACTATGGTAATGAGCGCGGCAAAAAAGAGGACAGTCACAAGTAAGGCGAAGATATTTTTCTTTTGCTTGAGGGAATGGTCCAGTTTATTTGAGAGCTTGGCAATCAATCCGTTTTTAATATCGATTTCGCAGGTTGGGCCTTGTTTATAAAACTTAAAAAACTGCTTTAGGAAATAAATTCCGCCCAAAATTCCAATAATACCTATGGCAACTTCCATTATCCGCAGGTATGGCGCCATATAAGAAAAAAGTTTGTACCAAAAGCCAATTAAGGCCCCGTAGACCAACGCGGTTGTAAAAATAAAAGTCGCGCCGAGGGTGATAATTTTTCTTCGCGAGCGAAAAGTTAAAACCAGAGCCAAAATTAAAACCAAGGCGCCCAGGGAGCAAACATTGAATCCGTCTAAAAAGCCGAGAATAACCGCTAAAACAGGCAGCGAATACTCGTTCATATCCAGCTGGCCGACAATGGGCAAACGGACAATTTCCGGAGAAGATTTTTCCTCAATTAATCCTTCCAGTTGCCTCTGCAGAGATGCTTCTATTTTCCTGCCAACTCCTTTCTCGTTGTCAAAGCCCAAGAAAAAGTCCTCTCCGATGAAAGTCAGCGGCACCAACCCTACATAGCGTTCTACTCCGTATTGCTTCGTCATTATTCGTAAAAGTTCTTGGGTTTCCGAGCTGGTTACAGGATGGCGATTGACCGGCAAGTCAGGGTATTGCGCCTCTATTTTATCTAAAAACGATTGCTCGGCGATGCAATGCGGGCAGGTTTCGCTATAAAAAAAATGCAGCTCTATCTCATTTTCTTGCGCCAAAACAAAGTTAAAATTCGACAGCAGAAAAACTGCCGCCGCAAAAATAAAAATATATTTTCTGACAACCTCAAACATCAAACCCAATTATAGCAGGAAACTATCCCTTGGCAATAACTCATTCCACTATTATCTGCGCCTTCATATTGGGGTGTATCGCGCAAATATAATCAAATGTTCCCGGGGAATCGAATTTATAGCCAAAACTTTCTCCGTTCTGCAAAATCCGGGAATCAAATATCCCTTCTGCGGTTACGGTATGTGGCACACTGTCTTCATTGCGCCACACTACCTCGGTTCCCATTTTGATCGTTATCTTGGCTGGATTAAAAGCAAAGTTCTTTATTAAAATAATTCTACTCGCGGGCGCTTCTTCTTTTGTTTCTATCGTCGGTATCAAGGGAATCTGCTCTGGAGACGCTGGCTGGCCGTAATACCAATATCCCGCTCCGGCGATAACTAATCCGATAATTATAAATATAATTATTTTTGCCATATTTGTGCGTATTAATTATTTTTTTTGGTAAAAGATGCCGACCGGTATTTTTCCCGAATCCTGATAGCTCCACTCCTTAGCTAATTTTAAGGCCTGTTGAGAATCAGCCGGATCGTGTTCGGGTCCAAGCTCATAAACATTTTGGTTGTAAAGAGGATAGGTGTTGTAATAAACGAAACAGGGCTGCAAAATATCCAAAAATGCAAAACCATTATGCTTAATGGCCTCTTGCATCATTTTCTTTTGATGAGCAAGCCGCCCCGAATATGTTCTAGCCACAAAAGAAGCGCCGCTGGCCAGCATCAATTCAATTGGATTGAGCGGCTGTTCCAAACTGCCCGTTGGCGTAGAGCGGCCCCGAAAACCCTTGGGCGAAGTTGGAGAATATTGGCCGGTAGTCAAAGCGTAAATGCGGTTTTCGTGAACAAGCACCTTGATGTTGGAATTTCTTTTAGCTGCAAAAACTAAATGATCCAAACCCTCGCCCAAAACATCGCCGTCGCCCACGCAAACAATCACCGTAAGGTCGGGGTTGGCCATTTTTATGCCGACGGCAGCCGGCACTGCCCGGCCGTGCAAAGAATAAAAACTATTTACATTGACATAATCGGCAATTTTGCCATGGCATCCGATGCCGGTTGCCAAAACCACCTTGTCTAAATCTAACTCGCCTTGTTCTGCCATTTCTGATAAGACCGCTTTCAACCCCACCTCTATGCCAAAATTGCCGCAGCCGGGACACCAAGTATTAACCGCTGAAGTATTCAAATTCTTCATTTTAATATTTTCTTTATTTTTTCTTCCAGTTCATCAACCGTAAAAGGACGTCCATCATACTTAAGAATTTTTTTATTGGCAATGATGCCGTGATTGGCCAATAATTCGGCTAACTGGCCCGTAGCATTTGTCTCAACGACAATAATTTTTTTGGCTTTTGCCGCTTCTCGTTTGAATTTAGTATCGATAAATGGTTCCAAAAACAGCGGCTGGATTACCTTGAGACCCAGTCGATCGGCCGCTTCCAGAACAGCGCCCTTGTTTGAGCCCCAAACAACCACGAGCGTCTGGCTTTTTTTGTTTCCGTATATCTTGAATGTCTCCATTTTTTGAATTTCTTTCCGTAAGGCCTCTTTTTTTCTTAAGCGCTTTTCGACTACCCTTACGACCATCTCTTCTCGCTCTATAGTCAGGCCGAACTCGTCGTGCTCGTAGCCAGTCGCCTTAACTACGGCGCCTTTCTGGCCCGGGAAAGCCAAGGGCGAGATGCCGTCGGCTGTCTGCAAGTATCTTTTATAGTCCCCTTTTCCCGTCCAGAGCTTGGGCTTTTCTTTTTTAATTTTTGCCTTATCAAATGAAGCGTTAAAAATACTCTCGCTTAAATGTTTATCGCTCAAAATGATGGCAGGAATCTGATATTGCCAAGCTAAATTTAAGGCCTTGGCGGTTAAATAGAAGGCCTCGTCAGCGTCGCCCGGCGCCACTACTAATTTGGGAAACTCGCCGTGGCCCGCGGCCAAAATAAAATGCAAATCGCCTTGGGCGGTATACGTGGGCACTCCTGTGGCCGGGGCAGGTCTTTGCCCCACAACAATGGCGACAGGAATTTCCGCTTGTCCCGCCAAACTCAAGGCCTCAACCATTAAGGCAAAACCGCCGCCGGCCGTACCCACCATCGTCCTTTTGCCGGCAAATGCCGCGCCTTCGGCCATGGTAATGACTCCGATTTCGTTTTCCGGGTGAACGGCAGTTACCCCAAGCTCGCCCCCCTTGGCTGCAAAAAAATGCAGCAAGCCGGTTGAAGGAGTCATTGGATAGGCAATGTAAAAATCCAACCCGGCCGCCGCGGCTCCCAAACAAATGGCTTCGTTGCCCGAAAGCAAGGGCCTAGCGCTGTCTTTTAATTTATTGACCTTCATTTTCAACGGCGAATTTTTCCCGGCCTCGTGGCCAATTTTTGCAATCTTCAAATTAGCTTCGATTTTTTGAGGAACATTTTCTTTGATGGCCTTTTCGATCAACGCGAAATCCATGCCGCAAATGCCCGCTAGGGCCGCAACCGACAAAACATTTCTCGCTATCTGAGGCAAGCCGTTTTCTTTAACTATTTTTGACATGGCAATGCCCAGCCCTTTTTCTTTTTCAAGAACATCAGCATCGTAAATCCAGATTGTTTCCTTTTTGAGGCGTTTTGGATGATGCTCGGGCGTGTCTTTGCTCAAAGCAATCGCCACATCAATCTTGTCGCGATGGCAGAGAATTTTTTTTGAGCTGGCCCTGATGATGGAAAAATTATGTCCGCCGGTAATTAACGACGGATAATCCTCGTAAACAAAAATCCAGTAGCCCAATTCATTGAGCACGTGAGCCAGTATGGCACCCGCCACCTTCACTCCGTCGCCTGCCTTGCCCCCCATTAAGAAAGAAAACTCTTTCATTAAATAAGTTATTCCTCGCTAAAAGTGATGACTCGCACCGGACAAGCGCCAGCCGATTCCCTCAAGCATACTGCGTCTTCATTACTGACTTCTTTTTCCAGCTCGTATTTGCCGGTTTGCGGATTTTCTTTAGAGCCAAGTAAATCTGCCTTGCCGTCCTCGGCTATTTTCCAAAATTTCGGGCAGACAATCGAGCACGACTGCGCCCCGATGCAATTTGTCCTATCAAAAACTACTTTAACTTTTGGCATAAAATTTAAATATAAATTATTCTGTTCTCTTTTGTCATTATATCTTTTCCCAAAATACAGTGTCAAACTAAAAGCTCCCCGAAGGGAGCTTTTGTACAACACTCGGTGTCGCACATTGCTTATTTTTCGGTCAGGAGATTGAGTAAAGCGCCGCTTGCCCAGGCCTGCGGACAACAGGCAGTACTGATATAAAACAGTCGGTTGTTCTCTACCCCGTAAAGCTCTGGCATACAGCCGAGTGTTTTATAAGCGCGAATTAGGGCTTGCTTCACCGTCTCTGCTTCTTGATGATAGCCCCGCTCTTTGAGACCGACGTATATTATCCAGTTGTCGTGCGGCCAAATCGAACCCTGATGATAGCTCGCGGCGTCAAAGCAATGGTCGCTTGCCGAATGCGTGCGAATGCCGTAAGGCGTCCACATATCGTCCGCAAAGAGCCGCCTGACTATTTTAACTTCTTTCTCATAATCAACAATGCCGGTAAAAAGCAGGTGCCCGGGATTTGAAGTGATGGTCGCCACTTGTTCCTTTTGACCATCAAGAGCCAGAGCAAAAAATTCCCGCTCCTCTACCCAGAAAGCCGCGTTGAACTTTTCCTTGAGAGAAGCGGCTTTTTCTTCGAGCCACGCTTTGGCGTGCCGGTCTTGCATCACTTCGCCAGCCAGCGCGGCAATTTCGAGATACGCCAGATAGTAATAGCCCTGAACCTCAACCATGGCAACCGGCTGGCTGATGCTCATTTGCAAACCGTCTTTCCAGCCCTGATGAAGCAGGGCATGGCGATTTTTTCTGCGGTATTCTATAAAACAGTCGGCGTCGACGTCGCCGTATCTTTCTATCCATTGCAAGGCCGAAAAAACATTTGTCCAGAGCCAACAAATAAATGTTCTATCGCCAGTTCTTTGAAAAAATCTGCTCAATAAAATCAGCCACCAAGCAGTGCTGTCTATACTGCCGTAATAGGGAAAGCCCCATGTGAGGTATTGGCGCAATCTACTCCAACTCAAATCGCGGATTTGCTGAAGAAGGCCGCCGTCATAATGTTCGTGCAGAATTTTACCCGGCTCTTCCTCCCTTTTCGGATCGACGGTCCAGCCCTGATATTTGGCCAAGGCCATCAAAGTAACGCGGCTGATGGCGGGGCGCGTCTTCAGTAACTGCCAAGCGGCGATCAAAGAATCCCTGCCGAAAAGGCGGCGGTATTTGGGATAGCCCGCCCAAAGATAGCCCTTGGGCGACAAGCACTTAGCGATATCCTGCCAAAGTTCCTCTTCCATTTATCCAACTCCCCATGTGATTTATTTATCGAAGAACTACCCACTCGGTACTACATAAACAGCCCCCCCGTCAAGAGGTTGCTTAGCTTAGCTAAGCAACTATCGTCCGTGTTATTTCTTGAGCACGAGGGAAATGAGGAAAAAGAAAGTGGAAACGAGAATAATCATTGGGCCGGCTGGCAAGCCGGTATATATGTAAAGCAAGGCGCCCAAAAAGCAGCTTATTATACCGAAAGCTATGCTCCAAAAAACATACTCCCTTAAGTTCGTGCTTAGGTTTCTGGCCGTAGCGGCCGGAATAATCACCAGCGCCCCCACCAAAAGAGTGCCAACTATTTTCACTCCCAAAGCCACCAGCGCCGCAATCAAAAACAGATAAATAAAATTCTGCCTTTGGACGTTTATGCCCTCGCTCTTTGCCAAATCGCCTGAAATACTGGCTAAGATGAGCCCAGAATAGACGCGCTTAATAATAAAAAATATTAAGGCGGAGAAAAGCACGGAAGCCAAAGCCATGCCCAAAGAAACATCGGAAATATCGCCGAAGAGCGCTTCCAATAGTTCGGGCTCGGGCACTATCAGAAAGCCAGCGGCCAACGAAGCAACAAAAACCACGCCCACCAGCGCTTCGGTCGGCAATGATGTTCTCATCTCAAACAACCAAATTAAAAAGATGCCCAGGAGTAAAAAGAAGAATGCGCCAAAAGACGTATCCAGTCCCAACAGCAAAGCCAGCCCCATGCCCGGCAGAGCCACGTGGCCCAAAGCATCACCGACCAGCGCCATTCTTTTTGTCAGCATTAAAGAGCCCAAATATCCGGCCGCTCCGCCGATAAAGACCCCGGCAATTAAGCTGAATAAAAATTCATTAGTCATGCTTTCGGTGATGGCTATCATGGTGATGAAACTTTACCTCGCCTCCATAAAGCCGGGAAAGGCGCGAGGAATCAAGCTCTTTGGGCAAGCTGTAGCTTAACATTTTTTTGTTTAGGCAAAGGCAATGACTGGCCATTTCATAAACAACGCTTAGATCGTGCGTTACCAGTAAAATCGTCAGGTTTCTTTCTTTTTGCAATTTCTCCAAAAAATCATAAATTGTCTCCTGGCCACCGATGTCAATACCGGTGGTCGGTTCGTCAAAAAGCAAAACCTGCGGCGCCGAAAGCAGGGCCCAGCCGACTAAAATTCTTTGGAATTGGCCGGAAGACAAATCCCCCGCTGTTTTTTTGAGTATATTTTTTTCCAGATTGATGGACTGCAAAATTTCTTTAATTTCATGGCTTGAAACCTTTTTCAATTTCAAAAACTCGCCCACGCTCATGGGAATGTCTTTTATAAAAGGAAGCCGCTGTGGCACATAGCCAATTTTAACTCCTTCCTGCCAAATAACTTTTCCCTTAAAGGGAATGACTCCCAGCAACGCCTTGAGCAAGACGGTCTTTCCAGCTCCGTTCGGGCCAAGAATAGTCAAAACCTCTCCCTCTTTCACTTCGAAAGAAAGATTTTTCAAAACCGCCGCTCCGTTAAACTCCACCGTTATATCCTCCACTTTTAAAATTGTCTTATCGGCCATATTAATTCAACATAGCAAAAAATTAAAAAATAAAATACCCCACCAAAATGATGATGGGGTTTTGCTGAATCTAAATGACCTCTTGGCAAACGCACGGTCCTTTCTGGCATTTCACGCATTCATATGGGTAATACTCCCAAATGGCTTCGGACAAATCAAAATCAAGGCGATTGGCCAGAGCAAACATCCACGACATCACATCGGCCATTTCGCTTATCAATTCATTAAACAAAAAGTTCTTTGCGGTATCGCTGTTGGCCATTCCAAGCCGCCGGTAAGCGCAACTCACCTCTCCGGCTTCTTCCACAAGGTGAGCCGCGACAACAATAGGCAGTTCTCGATCATGCTGCCAGCTATAGAGACGGAGATGGAGCTCTTGGTGATCTTTGAGCGTTTGCGGCCTGCGATCGGCTCTTTCCCGCCTGAAGCGACGTAAGGCCAGTTCTTTATTTTCAACAATGGGATGTTCCGTGCCGCAGATACAATCTTTCTCCCTTAAACAATAAGGACACACTCCGGGATATTTTTCCCAAAGCGCCTCCTGAGGGTCGATTCCCAAACGGTTGACGACTGCCATGCTCCAGGAAAAAATGTTGGCCATCTGTTCCTTAAAGAGCGTTCGGCGATCTTTGCGGGCAAACTCCATTAACCTGGTAATTTCTTCAATTAAGCGGGCGATTAAATCGCCGTCTTTAGGATACTCTGCCTCATTAAGAGCGTGATAGATATAGCGGAACATCCTTTGAAAATCGCTAACACTTTGCGGCCGTTCGATGAATTCTGCTTCCATGCTGCCTCCATTTTGATTGTCAAAAAGCTAATTCAGCTTACAGAAAACAACAATAAAAAACAAGCCCTCACGGCTTGAAGTTAATTTCAACTAAAATGTCAAAAAGTTATTTTACTGATAGCAGTTCTTTCAATTCTTTCACCGCCTCTTCCAATTCCTCGATCCGTTGTTTATGATCGGCGAGGATCAGCTTCTCAATGTTTTCTAAGCGATTCTCAATTTTATCAAATCGCTTGTTAACTTCGTCTTTTTTCGTGGTCTCTAAAAACCCCTTCTGAATCATTCGCGCCAGCTTATCAATTGTGATATTTTTCTCCTTCATTAATTTCATTATACCTTGCGGCAAAAATCTCTGTCAAATTGAGAACAACGGCAAGAAAAAACTCCTCATGAAGAGGAGTTTCCGTTTTTTTCTGCTTTTTCAATCTTGCGTTGATTGATACTTTTAGTGATTTCGTTAGTGCCCAACAGGCCCAAACAAATCTGAACGCCCACAGTCAATTGTTCCGGGATCTTGACCCATCCAAAGTGAATATAAAGCGCGAATATGATGGCCGCGTATACAACAATTGCTCCGGCGAAATATTCTCCAAAGAATCTGCCTTCGGCTTTTTTGCCCCAATTGGTTACGTTCTTTCTGCCCACATAAATAGTTAGAGCGCTGGCCCACAAAGAAGTCATTTCCCAGACAACGTTGTGCCCATAAAAATTCCTCCCCAGCGCTTCTATTGTTACAACGTACATCCACCAAACGGTCAGAATGGCGCAAAGATAAAAGAGCATTTTGCCCATTCGGTCATTATCATTGCTCGCTTGATTTACATCCATTGTCCAATCTCCCTGCAAGCGTTTTCCGTCAGAATAAACATGCTCCACTGGGGGTCGCTGCTGTCCAAGATGTAAAGGGCGGTAGCAAGAATATTAGGAATGACGCTCTGAACCGCAATGGCCGAAAGCCAATCCTTGTATTCTGGTGTTTTCACCGCGTCCATATCATCGTTGGAGGAGTTGCCCCATTCGCCAATCATCACCGGAAAATACGGATTGTATTGGGCAACGACGCCCCATAAAAGCTTGTATCTTCCGCCCCATGTTGGGTCTTGGCCGTGGCCGGTTTGCCAGTAGCAATGGAAAATAATGCCATTGGCCCAGCACTGCCTCAGGTGCGTCTGGTTGTCGAAAGGGTCAACAATCGTGTAGTTTAGGATCTCAACCGTGGAAGGATGATTGTACCAACCCACATCATCGTAGTTTGGGCTTAAGCCCGGGTAGAAAAGGCCGTGAGACAAACTGCCCGGCTTATTCAGAATGGGATAAACGTTCCAGAAGTGCCAGACAACTGTTTTGAACCATTGATTGAAATACGCAGGCCGTTGATAAAAGACAGAAATTGGATGGTTCGGCTCATTCTCAATAATCAGCCAAATGGGCGGCTGGCCCGCATCGTCCTGAACGCGCTGGGTAATATAATTGATAATGGGCGCGAAATCGCGCGCCATTAGCGGCGCCTTGGCTAAACCGATTTGCTCATTGGCGTCGGCGTAAGGCGCGCCCTCCAAGCGCAACACAATTGAGGCGCCGGGAAATTCTTGGTGGAGCCGCTCAATAATCCTTGCTTGGACTTCCAGCCAACTGTTTTGATTTTGGTCTCCGGCGTAAGTATGAATAATCACTTTGATGCTTTTGGGTCGGAAATCCCTCATCCTCCGAATCATTGACTCAAAAAGATCGCTGTCGGAAATGCCCGGCTTTTCCGAGGGCTTTTGCGGAAACAACCCAAACGGGTCAAGCCACAAAAAATTGCCCCAGTGTATTCCCCGCAAGTCCTGCATTTTTCCTGCTCCTTCCTTTCCTTATGGAAATGTCAAAGATCGTTAATGAGGTATTCTAATGAAATTAACGCGCTTAGTCAAGAAAGGTTAAGGCCATGCCTCGTTTGTTCCAGCGGCCGGTGCGGCCGATGCGATGGATATAGTCCTCGTAAGTCGCGGGTATATCGTAATTGATGACGTGGCTGACGTCGGCAATATCGAGTCCCCTGGCGGCAATATCGGTTGCCACCAAAACTTGAACGCGGTTATCTTTAAACATGCCGAGCGCCCGTTGCCGCTGGTTGTTATTCTTGTTGCCGTGTATGGATTCTACCTTAAAGCCCTTGCCAATAAGATTTCTTGAAATTTTTTCAACTCCTCGCTTGGTCCTTCCAAAAATAAGAACCTTATTGAATTCCTCCTGATTCAAAAGATTATTAAGAACTTCCAATTTAGTCTTGCCCGGCTCGATTTTGATAACATCCTGCTCGACGTTTTTTGAGGTGTCGCGCGATCTAACCGAAATTCTCAGGGCGTTATGAGTGAATTCCCCAATCATTCTTTCTATGTCGTTGGAGACAGTAGCCGAGAAAAAAAGCGTCTGGCGGTCAACGGGCATCCCATTAAGTATAAAGCGGGTGTCGTTGACAAAGCCCATATCAAACATCCTGTCCGCTTCGTCCAAAACAACGGTGTTGAAGCGCGAGAGATGAATCATTCTTCTGCCCACTAAGTCCTTCAACCGGCCGGGCGTGCCGATAATTACATTATAATTGCGTCGGAGTTCTGACATCTGCCTGCCGAGGCCCGCGCCCCCCACGCAGCAAACGGAAAATATTCCCATTCCCCGGGTAAGCGACTTAAATTCTTGGTCGATCTGAATGGCAAGCTCCCTGGTGGGGGCCACTATTAAAATCTGTTCTCTTGGATTTTGCAAAATTTTATTACTCAAAGGAAGCAGAAAGGCAGCCGTTTTTCCGGTGCCGGTGTTGGCGATGCCTACCACGTCAAGACCATCGATGATATGGTCGATAATCTGGTCTTGAATCGGCGTGGGCGCCTTATAGCCCTTGTTGGCAATAGCGCTCACCAAACGCCGGTCTATTTTAAAATCGTGGAATTGGTGTTTTGATACAAAACTTTCATCCTCTTCTTCGTAAATCGCTTTATTGATAAATTTAGCCGGATCTATTCTACTGCCAAAGCCAAAAGACCCCGCCGATCTCGATCTGCGGCTAGATTGAAACAAGTATTTTTTCGGTCCTCTTCGGTTAAAACTTCTTCTCATCATATAAATAAATAAGAGACCATTGGGTCTCACCCATATAGTATATTACAAAATTAATCTCTTGTCAATGGCTGTGTGATTTTCCCCAGAAGGCATCTTGCGAAGGCGAACGCTTTGCGGCGTAATCTCCAGATATTCATCTTCGGCCATAATTTCGAGGCCGCGCTCTATGGTTAGCTCAAAAGGCGGCACGAGAACGATGGCCTCGTCCGAGGCCGAAGCGCGCACATTGGTGAGCTGTTTGCCCTTGGTGGGGTTGACTTTCATTTCCACTCCCTTGGAAGTATTACCGATGACCATTCCCTCGTATACTTCTGTCTGCGGGCCGATGTAGAGCTTGCCCCTCTCCTGCAATCCCCATAAGGCATATCCCATGGCAGTTCCTCTGGCCATTGAAACCATGGAACCGACCGCTCTCTTTTTTATGTCTCCCGCATACGGCCGAAAACCGATAACGCGGCAAGCGAGAATGCCCTCACCCTTGGTGTCGATAACAAATTGATTTCTATATCCAAGAATTCCCCTGGTCGGTCCCTCAAAATGCATTCTCACCGTCTCGCCCTTATGCGCCATATTTTTCAAAACAAAGGCGCGCGTTCCGAGGCGCTCAATCACAACTCCTTGGTATTCGGCTGGCGCGTCAACGACGGCTTCCTCAAACGGTTCGAGTTTCTGGCCGTTTTCTTCGCGGATAATTGTCTGCGGTTGCGACACCTGAAGCTCGTATCCCGCCCTCCGCATATTCTCAAGAAGAATTGCAATATGAAGTTCTCCCCTGCCGAAAACCTGAAATCCGCCGGAAGACGCAAAATCAACCCGCAGTCCGACATTCACTTCAAGTTCCCGTAAAAGATAATCTCGTATCTGCCTTGAGGTAACATATTTTCCCTCTCGGCCGGCAAATGGAGAATTATTAACCAAAAACGAAAGAGTGATAGTTGGCTCGTCTACGGCAATCGCCGGCAAGGCCTCCGCATTCTCGTCGGCGGCCACTGTTTCTCCAATATCAATATCGGGGAGTCCCGCGGCGAGAATTATGTCACCCGCCGAGGCCTCGGCTGAATCGATTTTGTCGAGCCCGGAAAAAGTAAAAATTTTGGTGATCTTTCCCGAGCGGACATCTCCGCCACGCTTTTTCACAAATACGTTCTCGCCGGCCCTTAAGATTCCTTCATAAATCCTAGCAACTGCAAGACGGCCAAGAAAATTGTCGTAACCGAGATTAAAGGGCTGCATCCTTAATGGCTTTGCAAGCAATGCCCGAGATGAAGCTGAGGGAACATGAGAAAGAATTATGTCGAGAAGCGGTGACAAATCATTTGACTCGTCGCTGATGTTCAGCTTTGCAATGCCCGCTCTGCCGTTGGCATAAACAACCGGGAAATTTGCCTGCTCATTATTTGCTCCAAGTTCTAAAAAAAGCTCGAGGACTTCTTCTTCGCATCGCGCCGGATCGGCCGCTCGCTTGTCAATTTTATTTATCACTACGATCGGCCGCAAGCCCAGCTCAAGGGACTTTTTCAAAACAAAACGGGTTTGGGGCATCGGTCCCTCTTGGGCGTCAACTACCAATAGAACCGAATCGATCGAACGGAGCACCCTCTCAACTTCCGAACCAAAGTCGGCGTGTCCCGGAGTGTCTACAATATTTATTTTCGTGCCTTTGTATGGTATGGCTGCATTTTTAGAGTAAATAGTAATACCGCGCTCTAGTTCAAGCGCGTTAGAATCCATGGAAACCCCGTCTTTAGCCACGCCGGCTTGGCGCAAAAGCGCGTCAGTTAAGGTTGTTTTTCCGTGGTCAACGTGTGCAATTATCGCAATGTTTCTTATTTCCATAAAAAATAGGCCCTGCCCGGGCCCGAGAACATCAAGATAAGTATACACTAAAAAATTATTTTGTCAATTATTTATGAGGTTAATTTATTATTATTCCGCCGTTCGCGGATGTCTTTGAACACTCCGCCAATTTTTAGCAAATCTTCGAACGCAAGAAACATGACGCTCAAACCGCCGTAGAAAAAGAAATGGCTGAAATACACTATTTCGTAAGCGGGGATGCCAAGCCCTTCTTCCATAAATTCATAAAAAATATTAAAAATCATGGAAATCACCACGAAAATAAGCATTATTTGCAAATAGCGGAAGAAATCCACAAGCGATTTGCTAAAAAGATTACCCAAACGCACAAGCCGCCTCCATAATATAAAGGATATCATCAGCGCCGCTACTCCGTACGCGTAGGGCGCCAGATTTTCCGGTGCCAGAGAAATTATTTCCGGATAAATGGAAAAAAAGAAAGAAATCAGCAGTAATACCGCGAGGGCAATGCCCGTCAAAACGAGGTGAACTCTGGAGTGGCGGTAACCAGAATGGGCGCGGAGGAATATTTCAGAGCCGAATATCATCAAAAAGATACTCATTAGATAAAAATTCACGGTTATCGCGAAAATATGGTCGGGATATCCACCGGAAATTTTGTATTGGAAAAACTCTGAAATATGGGAGGCCGCAAACAAAAGAAAAGCGAATATGCTGGCCACCAGGAATTTTTTCAAAATAGGATCGGCGAGGTAATAATTGCGAGCCAAGGGAACCGCCGTGGCAACGACAAAGAACAAAGCAATTATATGAATTACCCCATTCTCAAAAAACAAGGTTCCGGAAAACTCGGTAGCGAGGACAATGAGGAAATTAATGGCGATGAGAATAACCGCTTTTGTCATTTTATTTATTATACCACAAATCTAATTGATAATGAAAATAAAAATGCGCCTTGTTAGGCGCTGAGAAAAATATAGGAGGAAGGGCAGTTCTTCCCCCTATTAAGGATTATTGACCCCCTTTCGGAGTTGATAAGGCCGTTATCAGTTACTGGCTGCAGGCAGCCATACGCTGACTAGCTTAGCTGCGACAACACCGACTGACGGCGCCACCCAGGATTGAAATCCCGGTACGAGCGACACCAGCCACGCTGAAGCGAGCAAGACGAGCGATAGGACAAGCCATCTCGCGTATACGTCCATTCGTTTTTCCTCCTTTCTTAATGAACTGTATCCGTATTTTCTTCCGGCCCTTCCAGAGAACGCCCTCCGGAGGCCTTCGGAAAAATATGGCGCGTTGAATCCGATTTAATTATAAATCTCCATAAAAAGCTGTCAAGCGAAATCACCGAAACAAAATGAGCGTTGCCACAACCAAATAAATAAGCATGCTTAAATTATCCGATAGGGCGGTGGTAATCTCATCGGTTCCCAATGCCGGATCTCTCTTGAGTTTTGCAAAAATAATAGGCAGAAGCATACCTATCAACACAGCGATTATGCCATTGACCATCATGGCGATTGCCACGGTTGCAGATAGAGAGACGTCCCTTAACCAAAAATAGCTGAATACTCCCATTGGAAATCCGCTGGCGAATCCCAGAAAAAGGCCAACCAAAATTTCTTTCAGGATGATGCGTTTCAGATTCAGCCGCCTTAAAGCTAATTCCCTGACAAAAAGCGCCAAGGTCTCTGTCCCGATGCTATCGCTCATATAAACAATCATCGGAATGAAAAATACCAACTCTATTTTCCTGGATAAAACATCTTCATAGGTTGAGCCAAGCCAAACCATCACGATTCCAGCCACTACGCTCAAGAGAATCCAAGGAACCCTTCTCTTTATTTCATTGCCGAAATGGGCCGTAGCAACGTTTAGATCGTGATTTGGCCTATGCGCGAGTGTTGCTCTTGTGACTATTCTGTTTTTATGATGCCAATGTTTATCCGTATAGTTATAGTTATTTAAGCCATTCTTTTATGGTTTTAGGAAAACCCATCAGTAGAAGCAACGCAAGCGGCGCTCCCCAATTAGCCCATCGTTCTACAAAATCCCAAACTGGTTCGCCCACTAATGGACGCACCAATGCTGTCCAAAAACCCCAAAAAGCCATCCAGAGCAAAACAATACGGATAGGTCTGATAAGAATTAAAATTGCTAACGTGAGGTCTATGATCCCGATAAGAAATAAAAATTGAGTTGCTGTTCCGACATCTGAAATCCCAAAAGTAGAAAACCAGTCAACCCACGCTTTCTTTCCTTGCAACGCGAAAACGCCGTGCCCTATAAACTCGCCGGCGACGGCAATCTTTAAAACCCACTCGATAATTTTGCGATTATTCATAAATATATTTTATCATGAAAGGAAAAGGGGTCAGGTCCCTTTTCTTGGTCTTCCCTTTAAATTTAATGTTGATCCGATGTTAAGCTTTCTTGCAATTTCCTTAACCCAGTTATCCGATCCAAACGGTTTACCCCTATTAACGGATTCGCGTAAATCTTTTAATACCTCTGACTCATTATCGTCTTTTTGATTCAATGCGGCAAGGTAGTCGTTATTGAGGCGTACCGGCCATTCCGATAATAGTTCTTTTTGTTCTTTGTTTCCGTACTTCCTAATCCAAGCGCTCCCCCATCTCCAATCTTCTGCTTTATCTATTAATCGGGCTCGTAGGGCATTCCGTTCTACGTACCGACATACCTGCAAAAAATGTTCATCATTTTGAACTGGAAATGATTTATACCTCCCCTGATAGATGTGTCCATATCCTTTCATATTTTTACTTATCAGCCATCTCTGAGTATGAGTAAGCGTTACCCAGCGCATAAAGGAGACTAGATCTTTGCCGTTTTTGGGTTGTAAAACAAAATGCCAATGGTTTGGCATTATACAAAAAGATAAAATCCCGACCGGATATTTATTTTTTGCTTCGATGATAATCTTTTCGAACGCAAAATAGTCTTTTTTGTCATCAAAAATACGCATTCTCCCATTTGCGCGATTCAAGATGTGATATATAGCATCATCATCAATTATTCTGGGAGATCGAGGCATAATACAGCCAATATAGCATATTTAATCTAGAAGAAAAAGGGACCTGACCCCTTTTTCCCGCTCACTACTCCGCGTCAACTAATCCATATCCATAAAAGTTGTCATGCCCTTCGGCTCCCAGATCATCTGCGGTCGCTTGAAGCATTGCGCGCACTTCGGTCGGACTCAAAACGCTATCTTCCAGTATCAAGGCAACAACTCCGGAAACATGCGGTGAAGCCATAGAAGTTCCGCTGATGGTGTTATAAAGGCCGTCATTCCAAGTTGAGCGAATACTTACGCCCGGTGCGGCAAGCTCTACTTCCTCGCCTTCCGAACTCCAAGTTGGAGTAGAGTCGTCAGAAGCAGTGGCCGCGACAGCAATCACTGAAGAATATTTTGCAGGATAAATCACCTCATTTGTAGAGCCGTCGCCGTCGCCAGAATTTCCGGCTGCGGCAATGAGCACAACGCCGGCGGCATAGGCGGCATCAACCGCGTCATGCAGAGCTTGCACATCGCTTCCAGAACCCAAACTCATATTCACGACCTGCATACCGTTATCAACAGCCCAATTAATGCCGTCAATAACATCGCTGACATACCCCGACCCATTGCGATCAAGAACTTTCACCGCCCAAAGGTTTGCTTCGGGCGCTGTGCCAATGATTCCGATTTCGTTATCTGCTGCGGCGACAATACCGGCGACATGTGTTCCGTGTCCGTTGTCATCGTCCCACTTATTTGGGTCTGCTGGTTTTACCGGCGATTTCGAAACAAAATTCACGCCGCCTTTAAGGTTACCAATCAAATCAGCATGGTCTTTATCAATGCCGGTGTCAATGATTGCCACATTAACGCCTGATCCCCTACTGGTTGCCCAAGCAAGATCAGCGTCAATCCGGTCAACGCCCCACTCAAGTACTTCTGCTGGTTGAGTGGAACCGCCTCCCTTCGATGGCGGCTTCAAAGCAAAGACCAGCGCATCTTTTTCAACGGAGCGAACGCCTGCCAAAATACCGATATTAGATGCGGCCACCTCATTCGGCAAAAGCACAACTGCGCCGTTTACAAGCGGAAGTTCTTTGAGTATTTTGCCACCGGCATTCTCAAGGGCAATGCGAGCGCTCTCGTTGACCGCATGGTCAAAGGTTACGATTACTCGTTCCGGCTGACCGGCTGCCTCTGTTGCAAGTCCGCCGAATCCGCCCAAACTAAAGACAAGAGCCAGAATAAGCAAGGAATCTGCGATAACTCGTAATTTTATTGTCATGATTTTAATTTAAACGTTTAAATTATAATAAAATACGACCCTTCTTTAAGAATATCATCTGATTTTATTTCAGGCAAGACCGGTAAGGCTTGAAATGTTAAGCGATGTTAAGCGACTTCGGGAGTCGCTTAACGCCTACGAGAGTTACTTACCATATGGCTCCCCCGGTAGGATTCGAACCTACAACCCTCTCGTTAACAGCGAGATGCTCTACCATTGAGCTACAGGGGAATACCTTGATACTATAGCAGATTTTAATATCCCTGCAATTTTTTCAAAGAGCGGTGTTCCCTAATCCTATCCAAGGCCTTGGCTTCTATCTGCCGAATCCTCTCTCGCGTTACGCCGAATTCTTTCCCTACCTCTTCAAGGGTATGAGTGATGCCGTCTTCCAAGCCGAATCTCATGCCCAAAATTTTCTGCTCCCTCGGAGCTAAATCAATCAAAATGTCTCCCAATCTATTTTTGAGCAAAGTTCTAGCCGCCTCCATGGAGGGCGAGATGACTTTTTCGTCTTCAATAAATTCTGCCAAAACGCTGTCTTCCTCATCCTCGCCAACCGGTGTTTCCAAAGATATGGTTTCTTGCGAGATTTTTTGGATATGGTGCACTTTATCAACGTCGATTCCCATTTCGGCTGCAATCTCTTCGGGCAAGGGCTCTCTGCCTAAATCCTGCAGCAGACGCCTGCGAATTTGAGTGTATTTTGAAATTGTTTCCACCATGTGCACCGGAATACGAATAGTTCTTGCCTGATCAGCCAAGGCCCTCGTTATGGCCTGCCTGATCCACCAAGTGGCATAGGTGGAAAATTTGTAACCCCTTCGCCAATCAAATTTTTCTACCGCTCTAAACAGTCCCAAGTTACCCTCCTGAATAAGATCCAGTAAAGTTAAATTTGGCGAACGGCCGATATATTTTTTGGCGATTGAAACCACCAGCCGCAGGTTGGCCCGGGCTAATTTTTTCTTGGCTTCCGTGTCCCCTGCCTCAATTTGCCGAGCCAGCTCTTTTTCTTCTTCGGCCGTCAAAAAGGAAACTTGCCCTATCTCTTTAAGATACATCTGGACCGGGTCGAGCACACTCTCCATGGGCTTGGGACCCTTTTCTTTCTCTATCTCCAAAAGCCCGGCCACCTCTTTCACTTCAATGCCCCGGTGCTCAAGTTCATCATATAGATATTCCAAACCAGAAACGTCTTTTTCTATTTCCGGGAAAAGATACAATATTTCAGCGTGGGTAACAAAGCCCCTTTGCTTGCCCCTCTGCAGCAGGCCTTCAATTTTTTCTGGCGTGACCAACGCCTTCTTGCCCTTTTTTGGCTTTGCTTTCCGCGGTTTTTTCTTCACCCCTCTTTTTACCGGTTTTTTCTTCTTCGGCAGAGTCGTTTTCTTCTTTTTTTTCATATTATTAACTTATTAGACAATTGATGAAACTCTTTTATCAATACATCCACTCGCCCTGCGTCTTTTTCATATTCTGCCGCCTTGAGTTTGCGTGAAATATCATCAAGCTTTTTTTTAATTTCCAAATTTTCCAGCTCTTTTAGACAGGTTTGGATTTCCTGACGGCAATCCAGGCCCTCTTCCATCTCTGCCTGCAGAGCAAGATAATTAACAAATTCAGCATGAGCGTGCGGCTGATTGTTCTTTAAATCGTCCAAGACCGCCCGCAATCTTGCCTCAAGATAATTATAATGATTTTCGTTCAATAATTCCAGCGTCTGCTTGTCTTTGAGAACCAATGAAACAATTCTCTCGCCGAGAATATCCTTGCGCGTTCTTTTGGCTGGCGATTGCGGATGGGGTTCTTCTAAAAAATAATAGGGCTGCGGTTCGATTTTGGTCTGTGCCATTTCTTCCTCCACCACCTGCTCCGTTACGCCAAGCTTTCTTGCCAATTCCTGCACCCAATGAAATCTCTCAATTTTATTGGGAATTCGTTTTATGGCCGGCAAAAGTTCTCTTGAGATTTCCCGCTTGCCCTCCGGGGTCTTTGCGTCAAAGCGCGCCAAGGCGGTTTCAAAAAAGAATTGCAGAATGGACTTGGCTTCGGCAACTATCTTTTCCCACTGTCGTGAATCCTCTGCAACAATATCTGCCGGGTCTTTGCCCTGCGGCATGACAGCCACCTTAATATTGAAGCCCTGGGCTCTCGCCATTTCGATGCCTCTTTTGGTAGCTGAACCGCCCGCCAAATCCATATCAAATGCAGTAAGTAAATTATTGGAATATCTTTTCAGAATTCTAAGCTGAAAAGGGGTTAGGGCGGTGCCAGAAACAGCCGCAACATTTTCAAATCCGGCCTGCGAGCACATGATAGCGTCAACATAACCTTCAACCAAAATGCAGGCGTCTTTCTTTCTTATTTCAATCTTGGCTTTATCTAAACCATAAAGGACCCTGCTTTTATCATATAGTAAAGTGCTGGGCGTATTAACATATTTAGCAGGATCATCCGACTTGAACACTCGGCCGCCGAAACCAATAACCTGCGAATTCAAATCGAAAACCGGAAAAATTATTCTGCCCCGGAAACGATCAAAAAAAGAACCTTTTTCAGAAGTCAGTCCGAGACCGGCTTTTTGAATTTCGTCTTTCTTGTAACCGCAGGAAGTCAAAAAATCAGAAAGCCCCTGCCAAACGTCCGGCGCGTAGCCAACGCGCCACTTCTTCAGACTTTCTTGGCTGATTCCCCTTTCTGTGAGATATTTTTGCGCTTCTTTGCCGATAGCGCTTTCGGTGAGTTGCTTTTCAAAAAAACGGCAAGCTAATTCGCAAATTTCATAAAGCCGGTTTCTTTCGGTCCGCCAGACAGCTGACTCCGGGTCTTGTTTTTTTAATTCGACCCCGGCTTTCTGGGCTAATGCGCGCAGGGCGTCTCCGAACTCCACGCCCTCTATTTTCATCACGAACTTAAACATATCTCCGCCCTCGCCGCAGCCCCCGAAGCAGTGCCACGACTGGCGAGCCGGCGAAACAAAAAAAGACGGCTGTTTTTCTGTATGAAAAGGACAGACCGCCCGGAAGTTGGCGCCGGCTTTCTGCAATTTGACATAACTGCCGACAACCTCGACTATGTCCAGCCGACTCTTAATTTCCTCAACCGGAGAAGAAAACATTATCTAATGGTATCAAAGTCCCCCTTAAATTAAAAGGGCGATCTTACGATCGCCCAATTGCTATGGTTTGCGAGACAATGCGGCTGTCCCTCACCGTCAGGCCCTCGCCCGACCGCCAGTCAGACACCCTGCCGGCATCGACCAACTCCCGGACGAAGATAAGGTGATTCCGATCACATCCCGCCATCACCAAAGCGACGGGAATGCCGCTTGGCCTCTGGTGCCGCAACGCTGTATAAACATTCGTAGCCATGACCGCCTCCTAAAGAACTTTAATATCCCTATTATATACCCAAAAATCAAATCTGTCAAGTGGTGCGACACCGAGTGTCGCACACTAAATGAAAAATTCCAACTGGCGGAGAGGGAGGGATTCGAACCCTCGATGCCCGTGAAGGCATACCGCCTTTCCAAGGCGGCGCACTAGACCGCTATGCGACCTCTCCATATAATATGTGTCACTTCGGCAAGCCGGCGATGATGCGGGCGATGGCCGGGTACTGGACTGCCAATTTATAGTTTAGCGTTTTAAGAACAATAAGGAAGTCCTCCAATTCTTCTTGAAATACTTCCGGACCCTGCAGTATTTCGCCGAATTCATTTATCAAATTTTTAAGGTAGTGGTCTAAAATTTCCTGATCGGCTTCTTTCTTTAAGTAGCTGATTATTTTCTTGAACTCTCCTCTGTCTAGCCATATGCCCTTGCAAAGATTGCAAACATCAACTCTGATATTGGAACTACCGTATTTTGCCTCATAAAGCGGCAATCGGCAAGAGGGACAAAGTTTTCGTCCTGGAGAAATTTTGAATTTTTCTTCGTCTTTCCAGAGGTCAATATCCAACCAGCGCAGATTTCTGTCTTTAACATCTTTTGCCTGCCGCAGCTCATCTTCTTCAAACCACAAGCCCAAACACTTGGGGCAGTAGTCCACTTCTGTTTCCGCCAAAAGCGCTTTCTTTAATTGTTTCTTATCGATTGGACAAATCATGGGTTCGGTTAGAGCCAGGCTCTAACCGATTGCTCTTAAGGCCTTAATTCTGTCTTCTATGGGCGGGTGCGTAGCAAAAAGCTTGTGCAGCCAAGAAGTTCTTTCTTTTCCCTTAAAAGGATTAACGATATAAAGATGCGAGGTGGCGTCGTTGATTTTTTTCATCGGGCTGGAATCGGCCTGAAGTTTTTCCAATGCCCGGGCCAGCCCCTCGGGATATCGAGTTAAAAGCGCGCCTGAAGCGTCGGCTAAATATTCTCTTTTTCTTGAAATCGCCAGCTTTATGAATTGAGCGAAGAGCGGCGCTAAAATCGCCAGGGCCAATGCCGCCGCAATCATAATAACGCCCAATTGCCCGCCCTCTCTGTCCCTGCGATTCATCCCTCCAAACAAGCTGATTCTAAAGAAAAAATCGGTCATAATCACGACAACTCCCACCATCACCACCACGGCTGTTTGCAAAAGCATATCGCGGTTGCCGATATGCGAGAGCTCGTGGGCAATAACTCCCTCCAACTCCGCTCTTTCCAGCTTTTCCAGCAACCCGCGAGTAATGGCCACGACTGCGTGTTTTGGATCGCGGCCGGTGGCGAAAGCGTTCGGTTGGCTGGATTCAATAATGTAAATTTTTGGCAAAGGCAAGCCGGCAGTAATACACAGATTTTCAACTACACGGTAAAGCTCGGGGTGGTCTTTTTTTTCTATAGGCCTCGCCCCGCTCATAGACAAAACAATTTTGTCAGAAAACCAATAGGCAGCGATGTTCAAAAACAAGCTCAAGCCCACGGCCGCGTAAAGAATGCCCGGACTTTGAAAATAATAAGACATCAGCCAGCCGAGGGCAATCAGCAAAACCAAAAAAGAAAGCATGTAAAGCCATGTCTTTCTTATATTGGAGTCGGCTTGCTTATAGATGTTCATCTAAATTAAAACTTCACTGCCACGGGCTCCTTGGCCGCGGAATCCGTCTCAAAAAAATCGCGCTGCTTGAAGCCAAACATATTGGCTATGAGATTGGAGGGGAAACTCTCAATTTTCGTGTTGAAATCCCTGACGTTTGTGTTGTAAAAACGGCGGGCTGCCTGAATTTTATCTTCGGTATCGCGCAGTTCCCTTTGAAGTTCAAGAAAGTTAGTTGACGCCTTGAGGTCGGGATAATTTTCAGCTACCGCGAAAAGCGACTTTAGCGTTGAGGAAAGCATATTTTCGGCGACTTCTTTCTCTTTCACTCCCGTGGCTTGCATTGCTTGGGCTCTGGCATTTGTTACTTTTTCAAAAAGTTCTCGCTCGTGCGCGGCATAGCCCTTCACTGTTTCCACTAAGTTAGGGATCAGATCATATCTCCTTCTCAACTGGACATCGATGTCCGACCACGCCTCTTTTGTCCGATTGCGCAAGGCAATCAGGCGATTATAACTTAAAATCACCCAAGCGGCGCCGACTAGGGCAATCAATAAAATAAGGTAAGGTGTTGGCATACAACTATATTGTAGCCAAATTAGTATCCCATGTCCATGCCGGGCATGTGCGGACCCTTTCCGCCCGCTGGCGGATGCTCCTCGGGTTTTTCCGTAACTACGCATTCTGTGGTCAAAAGCATAGAGGCGGCGGAAACAGCGTTTTCCAGCGCGCTTCTGACAACTTTAGTCGGGTCAACAATCCCCGACTGCATCAAGTCCTCGTAAATATCAATCGCGGCGTTATAGCCAAAATTGCCACTGCCTTTCAACACTTCGGCCGCGATCACTGCTCCGTCCTTGCCCGCGTTTTGAGCAATCTGACGAATGGGTTCTTCCAACGCTCTCTTTAAAATTTTTACTCCGAGTTTCTCTTCCTCGTCTTGGGCCTCAAATTTGTCCAAGGCCTTAAGAGAGCGCAGTAAAGCCACGCCTCCGCCGGGCACAATACCCTCTTCAATGGCAGCGCGAGTAGCGGCTAAGGCATCTTCTGTTTTGTGCTGTCTCGCTTTTTGCTCTACTTCGGTGGCTGCTCCAACTTTAATAACGGCCACGCCTCCGGCCAGCTTAGCCAGCCGCTCCTGCAGTTTTTCTTTATCGAAATCCGAATCTGATTTTGCAATGGCGTTTTTAATCTGTTTGATGCGGGCCTCGATTTCGGCTTTGTCGCCCTTGCCCTCAACGATAGTTGTATTTTCCTTGGTGGCAACAACCCTTCTGGCCGAACCCAGCATATCCAGTTCAACTTTATCAAGTTTGAGCCCAACCTCTTCTGAAATCACTTTGCCGCCGGTAACTGCCGCAATATCTTCGAGCATCTCTTTCTTTCTGTCGCCAAAGCCCGGGGCCTTTACTGCCAAAGCATTAAATATGCCCCTAAGTTTATTCACCACAAGGGTGGCTAAGGCATCGCCCTCAACGTCGTCGGCAATAATGACCAATTCTTTTCTGCCTGTCTGGGCGACTTTTTCAAGTACGGGAAGAATTTCCTGCAGGGAAGATAATTTTTTATCAGTTATCAAAATATAAGGATCTTCAAAAGCGGCCTCCATTCTCTCGGTATTAGTGATCATATATCCGGAGAGGTATCCGCGATCAAACTGCAAACCCTTCACGATTTCTTTCTGAATGCCAAAGGCCTTGGATTCCTCCACGGTCACGACGCCGTCTTTGCCGACTTCGGTTATGACTTCGGCAATGAGATTGCCCAAAACCGCATCTTCGGCAGAGATGGTTGCCACTTGAGCAATTTCTTCTTTACCCGAAATGTCTTTGGATAAATTCTTTAACTCGTCTACCACGAGTTTGGCGCTTTTTTCCAGTCCCCTCTTGATTGCCAAAGGATTGGCGCCGGCAGCCACATTTTTTAAGCCCTCGGAAATTATCGCTTGGGCAAGCACGGTGGCCGTGGTTGTGCCGTCTCCGGCAACGTCGTTTGTTTTTTCAGCCACCTCTTTGACGATTTCAGCTCCCAAGTTTTCCGTCTTGTCCTCCAGCTCAATTTCTTTGGCAATGCTCACCCCATCATTAGTAATGGTGGGCCCGCCAAAGCCCTTGTCCAAAACAACATTCCTGCCCTTGGGTCCCAGCGTGACTTTTACGGCGTTAGCTAATTTATCTACGCCTGCTTTTAGTTTTTTCCTTGCTACTTCGTCGTATTGAATTTGTTTAGCCATATATTTGCAATAATTATTCTTCTACAATTGCTAAAATATCTTCTTGTTTGGCGATTAAATATTCTTTTCCGTCCACTTTAATTTCAGTGGGGCCGTATTTGGTGAAAAGCACTTTGTCGCCGGTCTTGACTTCCAAAGAAATCAGATTACCTGACTTATCTTTTTTGCCAGCTCCCACGGCAATCACCCTGCCCTGCTCTGGCTTTTCTTTCTCTACTGTCTCGGGCAATAAAATGCCCGACTTGGTTTTTTCCTCCTCTTTGATCGGCTCAATGAGGATGTGATCTAAAATTGGCTTGATTTGCATATTTTATTTATTATTTATGATTTATAGTTTTGATTATATTTCAGACTAACTGGTCTCGTTGGCACTGTCAAGTCCCGACTGCCAAAAACCGGCCGGTGTGGCTTTTTTTGTTTTTGCTGATTTCTTTGGGCGGGCCCTGGGCTACAATGTAACCGCCCCCCTCTCCGCCTTCCGGACCCAAGTCAATGCACCAATCGGCATTGCGTATGAAATCAAGATTATGCTCAATAGTTACAACAGTATTGCCTTTATCCACTAAGTCCCTCAAAACCTGCGCCAGCCGCCTGATATCGTCAAAATGCAAACCAGTGGTCGGTTCATCCAAAATATACAAGCTCTTGCCCGTGGCTTTTCTTGAAAGTTCAGTAGCCAGCTTCACTCTCTGCGCTTCCCCGCCCGACAAGGAAGGAGCTGGCTGTCCTAAATGGATATATCCAAGGCCTACCTCCTTCAAGGTTTTAAGCTTGTCATTGAGGCCGGGAATATTTTTGAAAAACTCGAAGGCGTCCTCAACCGTCATTTCCAACGCATCGGCAATATTCTTGCCGCGGAACTGCACGGCCAAGGTTTCTTTATTAAAACGCTTGCCCTTGCACTCCTCGCATTCCACATAAATATCGGGCAGGAAATACATCTCTATTTTTTTGACGCCCTGTCCTTCGCACGCCTCGCATCTTCCTCCCTTCACATTGAATGAAAAGCGCCCGGGCTGATACCCCCTGATTTTTGCCTCTTTGGTTTGGCTCAAAAGATCCCTTATATATGAGAAGGCGCCGGTATAAGTGCTGGGATTTGACCGCGGAGTCCTGCCTATGGCCGACTGGTCAACCAAAACAACCTTGTTCAAAAATTCCGTGCCGGTAATGCTCCGATGAACGCCGGGCTCTTCCTTGGCGTTGTAGAATTTTTTCAGCAGGGCCTTAGCTAAAATATCGTTCATTAATGACGATTTACCTGAACCAGAAACGCCGGTAATGCAAACAAACTTAGCCAGGGGAATCTTAACATCGATATTTTTTAGGTTATGCTCTTTAGCTCCCCTAATCGTGAGGAAACCGGGCTTCCCGCGGGAGGCCTGGCTTCCCGCGACATCCACCGTTTTTCTGCCAGACAAATACTCCCCCGTCAGTGTCTTTGATTTCAAAATTTCCTTGGGCGTGCCTTCAAAAATTATCCTTCCTCCATGTTTGCCGGCGCCCGGGCCGACATCAACAATCCAATCGGCTGCGGCAATAGTTTGCGGGTCGTGCTCAACAACCACCAGAGAATTGCCCACATCTCTTAACTTTTCAATCGTTTCGATGAGCCGTTGCTGGTCTCTGGCGTGCAAACCAACCGACGGCTCATCCAAAATATACAAAACGCCGGTAAGTTTTGAGCCAATTTGCGTGGCCAGCCGTATTCTCTGCTCTTCTCCTCCCGACAAAGTGCCCGCCTTTCTGTCTAATGTTAGATAATTTAATCCGACATCGATCAAAAATTGCAAGCGATTGATTATTTCTTTAACGATGGGCTGAGCGATCTTTTTCTCGGCATCGCTTAAATTTAACTTTCCAAAAAATATCTTCGTTTCGTCTATGTTCATTTCAACTACTTTATCGATAGGAACTCCGGCCACCGTTACAGCTAGGGCCTCGGGCTTAAGCCGTTTGCCGCGGCAGGTCTCGCAATTTTTCTCTACCATATATTGCTCTATTTCATGCCGGGCGTAATCCGAATCGGTCTCTCGGTATCTTCTTTCCAAGCTCGGGATAACGCCTTCGAAATCGCCATCGCCATAAAAAATCATTTTTATCGTTTTCTGCGGTAAGTCCTTGATTGGTTCGTCCATAGAAAAACCATATTTTTCGGCGAGCTCGGAAAGTTTGGAATAGAAATATCCTTGCCTGCCTATTTTGTGCGAAGCCCGGGCCCAGGGGAAAATTCCGCCCTCAGCGATAGTCAAATTAGTATTGGGAATGACCAAAGCAGGGTCTACTTCCAGCTTCTGCCCCAAGCCGTGGCAATCGTGGCAGGCGCCAAAAGGAGAATTAAAAGAAAAAAGGCGCGGCTCTATTTCCGGCATAGAAATACCGCATTCTTCGCAGGCAAACCGCTCGCTGAAGATTAGGTCATTGAGTGATTGAGTGATTGAGTGATTAAGTGCGTTCTTAACCACTTGATGACTCAGTGACTTATTCACTATTACTATGCCCTTGCCCAGTTTCAGAGCGGTCTCAAGCGAATCAACCAGCCGCGGCTTATCCAGTCCCTTTTCAATAATCAATCTATCCACCACCACCTCTATGTTGTGTTTTTTCTTGCCGTCCAAAGACAGCCCCGCTGCTTCCTCGGTTCGGTGAATGATGCCGTCAACTCTTACGCGGACAAAACCGCCTCTCTGTATTTCCTCTAAAATACCGCGATGCTCCCCTTTTTTACCTCTCACCACCGGCCCCAAAATAGTGATTTCGGTATTTGTCTTAAACTTGAGCATTTGCTCAACTATCTGATCAACCGTCTGGCGCGCCACTTTTTTACCGCATCTTGGACAATGCGGCTCGCCCACTCTGGCAAACAAAAGACGGAGATAATCATAAATCTCCGTTGTGGTGCCGACAGTCGAGCGAGGATTTCTCCCCGATCTTCTTTGGTCAATGGAAATAGCCGGAGAAATTCCTTCAATCGTATCAACGTCCGGCTTGTCCATGATGCCCAAAAATTGCCGGGCATAAGAAGAAAGCGATTCAACGTATCTTCTCTGGCCTTCGGCATAAAGAGTATCGAAAGCTAAAGATGATTTCCCCGAGCCAGAAATGCCGGTAATAACCACCAGTTTGCCCTTGGGAATATCAACATCAATATTTTTCAGGTTATGCACTCTCGCTCCCCTGATTTTGATGCAATCGCGCTTCATTATTAAAACTTCAGCGAAGTTCATTATACTCCCAAAATAAAAAAGCATCAAGATACCCTGATACTCGAGCGATATTTAAGATTCTAATACTCCAGCTTCACACCGAGCTTGTCGGCGAGCTGGTGCATCCATTTTTCGTGCCGGTCAACTTTATGGGCCAGCATGACCATTTCTTGAAAATAGTTGTCTGCCTTCTTGGCGTAAGCGTCAACAGATGTTTGAAGTTCGTTAAAATCATACTTCATTTCTTCAAACTTCTTATCAACCGCAACGAATTTCTCATCCAAATATTCAATTAACTCGCTGAAGTCCTTGTCCATATAATTGTATTATATATCAAAGGACGAAAAGCAACAAGCACTATCTACGTCAGAATATCTAACATCCGTCTGGCATTGCGGAACTAAAAAGGCGGCCATTTTCATGGTCGCCCCTCTGTGCTATAACACATGCTATGAAAAGCTTGTCGAGTTATTCGCGGCTGCCAAAAAGCCCGGGCGTTTATACTTTCAGTTCAAGGAAAGAGCTTCTATATATAGGTAAAGCCGCCAATATTCAAGAAAGGGTCAGAAATCACTTTGCCCAGCCCTCGCATAGGGACCATCTTTTTATTAGTAAGGTTGAGAAAATTGACTTCATCAAAACGGATTCGGAAATTGAAGCCCTGATACTGGAAGCGCAACTAATTAAAAAACATCTACCCCTTTATAATGTTGCATGGAAAGATGATAAAAATTATTTCTATATTGCCGCCACCAAAGAGTCGTTTCCTCGCATTTTTATCACGCACCAAATAAAATCTGATTTTCATTATGTCGGGCCTTTCGTTGATGGCGGGGCGCTAAAGCAAACCCTGAAAATCCTAAGAAAGGTCTTCCCGTACAGAACTTGCCGCAACCTGCCAAAACGCCCTTGCCTTTGGCATCACTTAGACCGCTGCCCAGCGCCGTGTTTGGTAAACCCAGAGATACCCGGCTTTTTGGGAAAAATGCGAAAAGAATGTCAAAGCAATGTTCGCGGCTTAACAAAAATTCTGCGAAATGGAAAGTCGCGCATTTTAAGCGACCTCAAGAAAGAAATGGTCAAGCTATCCGGGGAAGAAAAGTTTGAAGAAGCTAACAAAATCAAGTATCAGCTTGCCGCGCTTGACCGCGTATTTTCGCACGCCAGAATTTTTGAAACAACGGAGCCGATTAGAAACTGGCCGTATCAAAGGGCCGAGGCCTATGATATTTCCAATATTCAGGGTGAATCCGCCACCGGTTCAATGGTTGTTTTCACCGATGGCCGGCCGGAAAAGTCACAATACCGCAAGTTTAAAATAAAAATGACACAGAAACCCAATGACGTGGCCATGCTCAAGGAGGTCCTTTCAAGACGATTTCGGCATACAGAATGGCCATATCCCGGCTTGATTTTAATCGACGGCGGCAAAGCCCAGCTCAACGCCGCCAAAAACTGTGCAACACTCGGTGTTGAACACCCCGTTAGAATTGTTGCGCTGGCTAAAAAAAATAATAAATTATATATTGATAACGAGAAAAATCCCGTCTTGCTGAAAAATATGCCGAGAGAATTTTCCAACATTATCCTTCAACTGCGCGATGAAGCCCATCGCTTTGCCAAAAAATACCATCATCACCTCCGAGCGGCTGAGCTTACCGACGTCGGACGTCGGTAAGCTTCGATAAGCTCTAGTGGGTTGCGCTGGAGGCGCATTCTTGGTAAAATAATTTAATGCGAAATTTTATCTTGAAGACCCTTGCCGGTCTCGCGGGACTGTGGCTGGCCATTCAGTTTGTAGACGGCGTAAGCTTCTATGGCAGCTGGCAGGATTTATTGGTAGCCGGATTAATCTTGGGCGGATTAAACGCTTTCGTAAAGCCAATTCTGACCGCCGTAACTCTGCCCTTGAGAATCTTAACTCTTGGCATTTTCAGTTTGATAATCAACATGGGAATCGTCTGGGCCGTTGACATTTTCTTCCCCGAGCTTATAATCACAGGTATCCTTCCTCTTCTTTGGACTACTCTAATAATCTGGGCAATAGGATTCGTCTTGCCCAACGTAAAGCGATGATAGAAAAAATTATCCCAATAGCTCAAATAGCGATCGCCGTTATTTTAATGGCTCTCATACTTTTTCAGCAAAGAGGCACTGCCTTAGGTTCGGCTTTCGGACAGGAAAGCGGCTTTTATTCTACAAGGAGAGGAATTCAGCAAAAAATATTTTGGGGAACTGTGGTTTTTGGCGCTCTCTTTGTTGTCTTGGCCATACTCAACTTGATTCTTTAAATGTTTATCACCAAATGGCCCTCAAAAAATCAGTGGGGGCAAATGATTAGCGTTTTCAGTCAAAGAGAAAAGACCGTTTTCTTCTTTTTGCTTTTCGTTTTCTTGTCTTCGGGCATCACCCTGCTGGCTTCGTTATATTATAAAAACACCGAAATAAGGCCGGCGGTCGGGGGCAGTTATACCGAAGGAATGGTGGGCAGCCCGAGGTTCATCAACCCAATCTATGCAGCCAGCAACGATGCAGACAAGGCGCTGACCGAAGTTATTTTTTCCGGGCTGATGGGATATGACGAACAGGGCAAAATTATTGGCGACGCGGCTCAAAGCGTTGACATCGAGGAAAACGGCAAGACATATGTAGTAAATTTGCGGACAGATATTTTCTGGCACGACGGAAAGCCGCTCACGGCCGATGATGTTATTTTTACAATTAGAACCATTCAAAACCCAGATTATAAATCGCCTCTGCGGGGCAATTATTTAGGGGTGGAAATGGAAAAAGCGTCGGACTACCAAATCCGCTTCAAACTCAAGGACGCGTATGCTGGCTTTCTGGAACGGCTGACTTTTAAAATACTGCCGAAGCATATTTGGGAAGAAATTTCTCCGCAGAATTTCCTCCTAACAAATTATAATCTTCAGCCCATCGGCTCCGGCCCCTATCAATTCAAAAAATTAGAGCAAGACAAGCAGGGCTCGATTACCGCGGTGCGCCTAGTCAGATTTAAAAAATACTATTCTGATCAAAAACCCAGTGAGCCATATATAGCGGAATTCTCTTTTCTCTTTTTTAAAAATCAGGAAGAGCTGGCCAAGGCCGCCAGAAACGGCCGAGTTGACGGCTTTCCCCTGCCTGCTCTCGAATATTGGAAATTAGCCAAAAAAGACGACTATCGCGAGGTCTCGCTTTCTCTGCCGCGATATTTCGCAATATTTTTTAATAAGGACCAGTCCAAACTTTTAGGTAATGAAAAAATCAGGAAAGCGCTAAGCTACGCCACCGATAAAAATGAAATTATCAACACGGTTCTGAATGGCAAGGCAAAAGCCGCTCAGTCGCCAATACTACCCGAGATGTACGGCCTTGAAGAGCCGGCCAATTTTTACGAATTCAACCCGCAGCTTGCGGAAGAGTTGCTGACTGGAGCAGGCCTGCAAAAAAAAGACGAAAAATGGGTAGAAATCGCTAAAGGAAGCGCGGTGACCTTTAAAAGCCGCTTGCAGGAAGGCAGCGAATCAGCTGAAGTGACTGCCCTTCAAGAGTGCCTAGCCAAAGACCCCGAAGTGTATCCGGCGGGACAGGTTAATGGATACTTTGGCTCAAAGACCAAAGCAGCGGTGATAAAATTCCAAGAAAAATATAGCGATGAGATACTAAAGCCAGGCGGCCTCGCTAGGGGCACCGGCGTTGTCAGCGCAAACACCAGAGCAAAACTAAATGAACTGTGCTCGAAATCGCCTTCGGAAAATCCTCTGGAACTGCAATTAACAACGGTGCAAGACCCGGTTTTGGAAAAAGTAGCTTTGCAAATTAAAGAGCAATGGGCAAGAATAGGCATTGAGATAAGTATTCAAACATTTCCGATTTCCGAACTGGAACAGGAAATCATCAAGCCAAGGAATTACCAAATGCTTCTTTTCGGAGAAGTGCTGACAGCCGTGCCCGACCCCTTTCCTTTCTGGCATTCTTCTCAAATAAAAGACCCCGGTCTGAACCTCGCCAAATATCAAAATTCAGCAGTGGACAAGCTGCTTGAGACGGCCCGAACAACGCTGGATGAGAAAGAAAGAATGAAACAATATCAAAACTTTCAGAATATCATCATCGAACAAGCGCCTGCCTTATTTCTCTATAATCCCGACTACCTTTACATGACTTCTGGCAAAATCAAGGGTCTCAACCAAAAAGTCATTTTTGACCCCTCGCAGAGATTCAGCGATATTGAAAATTGGTATATAAAAACAAAAAGAATAAAAAAATAACAAATTTTATATGCCAATTTTCAGAAAGGGGTCGGGGAAACTGGGTGTTTCCCCGAAGTGGAAATATTAAAACCGCAAGGTTTTAAGGAGCGGAGCGACAAATGTGGTATACTAAAACAAAAAGAGTATGGCAATAAAAGACGATTCTCTTACTATGCGTCAAATAATTCTTGGTTCTCCAAAGTATTTTAGGCCTGGCCTGAAGGCGACCGGAAAAATCAAGATTCGGGGAAAATTCGATGGGGTTCTAATTTGCGCTATGGGCGGCTCGGCTTTGCCTGCCGACATTTTTCAAATTTGGTTGGAGGCATACAAGATCGGCCTGCCCCTCTACATCCATCGCAACTACGGCATACCAGAAATGACCGATAAGAATCATTTAGTGGTGTGCATTTCATATTCTGGCAATACCGAGGAAACATTAAGCGCTTTTGAAGAGGCAAGAGCAAAAAAACTGAAAGTGGCCGCTATTACTTCCGGAGGTAAGTTAGCCCAGCTGTGCGAACAATATGGTTTGCCAGCGATCATTATTCCCTCGGATTATCCTCCAAGAATGGCCACGGGATTTTTATTGTCGGCTCTAATGAAACTTCTGGTGAATTGCGGAATAATCGATAACGGTCTGGAGAATATTGCGGCTTTGGAAAAATCATTGAAGCCGCGAACGCTTGAGATTCAGGGCAAAAACCTTGCTAAGAAAATAAAAGGCAAATTGCCCGTTGTTTACGCTTCCGAACGACTGCGAAATTTGGCGCGCATCTGGAAAATTAAGTTCAACGAAAATTCTAAAATACATTCGTTCTACAATTATTTTCCCGAGCTGAATCATAATGAAATAAACAGTTATGTTGCGCCGGCCAATCTGCACTTGCTTATTTTGAAAGATGAGACAGATTCTCCTCAAATCCAGAAAAGAATGGACCTCACCAAAGAAATACTGGAAAAACGGGGTTTTCCTGTTGACATAATTAAAATAAGAGGTAAAGATATCTTATACAAAGTTTTTGATAATTTACTCTTATCCGATTGGGCTTCTTACTATTTGGCCTTGGAGTTGGGCCATGATTCTATTCCGGTAAAAATAGTCGAGGAGCTTAAGAAAAAAATGCGGTAAAGTCCGCCCAGGTGGTGAAACCGGTAAACACGCTAGCCCCAGGAGCTAGTGCCTAACAGCTTGCGAGTTCGAATCTCGCCCTGGGCACCACGAAAAACTAAAATAATTTATTAATTTAACAAAAACAATGAAAAGCGATCTCAAAATAATACCGTTGGGCGGCCTCGGAGAGGTAGGCCGCAATATGTCCCTATTTGAATACGATGGGAAGATTTTAATCATTGACATGGGCTTCAGAATGCCCGAGGAAGATATGCCCGGAGTTGACTTTATTATTCCCAACATCTCGTATCTCAAGGGTCGGCAAAAAGATATTGTGGGAGCTGTTTTTACGCACGGCCACTACGACCACATCGGCGCCATCCCTTATATGATTGAAAAACTGGGCAATCCTCCGCTTTATGCATCGGGACTAGCTGGCGGAATTATACTCAAAAGACAAGATGATTTTCCTCATCTGCAAAAATTAAATTTGACCCAAGTAAAAGCTGGTAGCCGAGTTAAATTGGGCCCCTTCGTTGTTGAATTTTTTAAACAGAATCACAATATTTCTGACAATTTCGGATTTTTCATAGAGACGCCGGTTGGCAACATAGTGCACACATCCGATTTCAAGTTTGATAAAAATCCGGTTTATGACTTGCCGACCGATTACGAAAAAATAAAGGCGCTCGGCAAAAGAGGCGTCTTGCTTTTACTCTCTGACTCAACCGGGGCGGAAGAAGAAGGCCACTCTCTCTCGGAAGAAGTGATTATGGAAAATCTGGAGGAGATATTTAAAGTCGCCAAAGGAAGAATCATCGCCGCCACATTCGGTTCGCTCATTAATAGAATACAACAACTTATCGCCCTTTCTGAAAAATACGGCAGAAGAGTGGCAGTGGATGGTTATAGCATGAAGACCAATGTTGAAATTTGCAAGCGGCTTGGCTATATCAAATCAGAAAAAGGTACCCTCATAAAGACGAGCCAAATGCAGGAGTATCCCGACTCCAAGTTGACTCTAATTTGCACGGGGGCGCAAGGCGAAGGCCAAGCGGTCTTAATGCGCATTGCCAACGGCGAACATCGCTTCGTGCGGCTCAAAAAGGAAGACACCGTCATTTTCTCATCTTCGGTAATTCCCGGCAACGAAAGAACCGTCCAGTTTCTCAAAGACCAACTCTACAGGCAGAAGGCAAAGGTTTACCATTACAAAATGATGGACATTCACGCCGGAGGCCACGCCCAAAGAGAAGAATTGAGGCAAATGATCGACTTGCTCAAGCCCAATTTCTTTATTCCAATTCATGGACAGTATTCAATGCTTGTCAATCATGCTGAACTGGCCAAAGGACAAGGGGTACCGGAGAAAAACATCTTAGTAGTGGAAAACGGCCAAACAATCACCTTGGGCCCAAAGAAAATGGTTTTAGAAAAAGGCAGGGTGGAAGCAAACTATATTATGGTAGACGGCTTAGGCGTGGGAGACGTGGGCGAAGTGGTCTTAAGAGACAGACAGACACTTGCCAACGACGGCATGTTTGTCATTGTGGCTATTATTGACAGAGCCACTGGAAAAGTAAGGGGCTCCCCTGATATAATATCAAGGGGCTTTGTCTATCTGCGAGAATCAAAGGAACTGCTCTACGAAACGCGCAAAAAAGTGATTGAAACCGTCAATAAAACAACTGGCGGCGGAGGGCCGGTCAACTGGTCGTATGTCAAAGACAACATCCGCAATAAAATCGGCGATTTCCTCTACTCCAAAACACAGCGAAGACCGATGATTCTGCCCGTAGTCATAGAAGTATAAAATGAGAATCCTATCTGGAATACAGCCAACCGGCTCCATCCATATTGGGGCCTATATAGGGGCTATATCGCAGTGGAGAGAACTCCAAAAAGCCGGGGAGTGCATTTTTTTTATCGCTGATCTGCATGCCTTAACTATTCCTCAAGAGGCCAAGGACTTCCCCAAGCAAACGCTCGACACGGCAATAGAACTGCTGGCCGCCGGCTTGGACCCTGAAAAATGCGTCATTTTTATACAGTCACAGATTAAAGAACACGCAGAACTTTGCTGGCTGCTTAACACGATTACTCCTATCGCCGAACTTGAACGAATGACGCAATACAAAGATAAATCAAAACAATTCAGAAAAAACATCAATGCCGGCCTTTTAAACTACCCCGTCCTGCAAGCGGCTGACATACTCTTATACCAAACCGAATCAGTGCCCGTGGGCAAAGACCAGCAGCAGCATCTTGAGCTGACTAAAACCATTGCCCGAAAATTCAATCAGCGATACGGCGAGACGTTCAAAGTGCCCGAGGCCCTGATTTTGCAAGAGGGCGCTAAAATCATGGCCCTTAGTAATCCAAAGAAAAAGATGTCCAAATCGGACCCGCAGTCCTGTCTCTATATTTTTGATGAACCCGATGCAATTAAGAAAAAAATAATGTCGGCCGTCACCGATACCGGAAAAACCGTCAAATACGACCCGGTCAAAAAGCCGGGCATTGCAAACCTCTTGGTCATTTATTCTTCTTTTAGCGGACGGCCCATTAAGGAAATCGAAAAGCAATTCGGCGGCAAGGGGTACGCCGACCTCAAAAAACAACTGGCCGAACTTCTTGTTATACAATTAGAACCATTTAGAAGAAAGAAAAAAGAACTTCTGGCCCGGGAAATTTACGTAAAAGAAATATTAGAGAGGGGAAGGAAAAGAGCAGAAACCATAGCCCAAACTACCATGGAGGAAGTCCGCAAAAAAATGGGACTATTCTAATTCCAATGACTGAAGATTAACGTTTATTTCTGACTGCCAATCAATTTCTTTATAACCGTGAAGCAGTTTAGAAATATATTGTCTTAAATAATCATAGTCCTGTTGGGTTTTGGCTTCAAATTTTATAGTTAAATAGGGCGCATTTTGCGAATAGCGAATCACAAACATGGCCTTATCTAAGTTGAGCCGAACGCCATCACCCGCCCTCTCATCATCAATAACTTCCGCCTCGGGGAAATCTTTATTGAGCACGGGAACAATCTTTTTTATCAAGGCCACTTTTTTGTCGTCGGCGCAATATATTTTAATCTCCGGGCTTGAAATATATTTGGGCAAGTCATCAATGGCGGAAGAAAGCGATTGTTCTGATTTTGCCAGGTACTTTAACAAGCGCAGAGTGGAGTAAAGGCCATCGTCGTGATTGTAAAAATCAGCCGAAAAAAAGAAATGGCCCGACAATTCTCCGATGAAAGCGGCTTTGATTTCCTGATTTTTCTTTTTCAAAAATGAATGCCCCACCCTCCACATAAAAGGCCGACCGCCGTATTTTATAATGGTCTCTTCAACAACTTTCGAACAAAGAGTGTTGTACATAATCGTGGCCCCGGGATGCTCGTCTAAAACGTCAATGGCAAAAAGCGCCAATAGCACATCGTTCCAGATAATCCGCCCGTTGTCGTCGACTATGCCGATCCTATCGCCGTCGCTGTCATAAGAAAAGCCAATATCGGCTTTTTCTGACATCACTTTCTTGCTCAAGCGCTGCGCCATCTCCATAGAAATAGGATCGGGAGCGCCCAGCGGAAAAAGGGGGTCAACCGCGCAATTATGTTCGATAACTTCGGCGCCTGTTTTACGCAACAAGGCAGGGGCAATGACTCCGGCTGTGGCAAAGCCGGCGTCAACAACAATTTTAAAGTCCTTTTGAAAGGCAACCCTCTGTAATAAATCGTCAAAATACGCCTGCCGAACGCTTTGTTCTTTCACTTGGCCGGGCGCGTGCCCTTTTTCATGATCCTCTTTTTCAATCATCGCTCGCAACTCTTGAATACCCTCGGATACCAATGTTTCCGAGAAATCATTGGCCAGCTTAAAACCATTATATTTTGCCGGATTATGAGAAGCGGTAATATAAACTCCGCCCCGGCAGTTCAGGTAGTATTGCGACCAATAAAAAGTCCCGACAAGTTCCATGCCGATGTCAACGACATCGAGCCCCGCCCAAGTTAAACCACCAATAATGGCTCGACTGTATGCGGGACTGCTTAGCCGGCAGTCGCGGCCGACTACCGTCTTTTTAATACCGCGGCGTTTGAGATAGGCGCCAAAGGCCCTGCCGATATATTCAACATTTTCCTCCGTTAAATCCTTGTCTACCTCCCCCCTTATGTCATACCCCCTGAAAATATAAGGATTGATTTTCATTTTTTTATTATATCTTAAACGCCTTGCCAAATACAGCGCTTGTGCTACAATGTTAGAAATTATGAAGAATTACGAAATAACTTATTTAGTTCCTTCTGCCCTCTCCGATGAAGAGCAAAAAGGGGCAATGGAAAGGGTTTCGTCTCTTATTCAGGAAAAAGAAGGTGTTTTGAAAGAAGGCGAACCGCCAGTCAAGAGAATTCTTCCCCAGCAAATAGGCCAGCACAAGGAGGTTCTTTCGGTTTCGCTTTATTTCTACGCCAAACCGGAAAAAATTCAGGAAATACATAATGCGCTTGCCTTAGATAAATCCATTGTGCGCTTTATGATGGTGACAAAAGAAGCGCCTTCGGCATTAAAACCCATAAGAAAGCGAACCAGAGATGAATCTAAGAAAAAGATTGACTTAAAAGATATCGAACAAAAAATAGAAGAAATATTAAAATAATAATTCATTCAATATGAATTTAAATAAAGTAGTTATTATAGGAAACTTGGCCTCTGACCCCGAATTAAGAAGCACGCCGTCGGGACAGCAGGTCTGCAATTTTCGTCTCGCCACCAATCGAATGTGGAAAGATAAAAACACCGGCCAGCAGCAAAAAGAAACAGAGTTTCACACGGTTGTTGCTTGGGGGCGATTAGCCGACATTTCGTCAAAATTTCTAACCAAGGGCTCTTTGGCAATGATTGAGGGTCGTCTCAAAACAAGGTCATGGCAAGATCAGTCGGGAAATAAAAAATATAGGACGGAAATCATAGCCGAAACCCTTCAATTGGGGCCGAGAACCCAAGGAAGAGCCGCCGCCGCTGGAAGCGATCATCATTCTGAGGACTCAGGGAAGGAAAATATTCCAGTCATTGAAGAAGGCAACGACGAAATAGACGTAAAAGACATACCTTTCTAAGGATTATGGATTGCTATTTTTGCAAAAAAAACATTCAAGAGGTTGATTTTAAAGAAACGGACTTGCTCAACCGCTTCATTTCGAGCTTAGGCAAAATTCGTCCCAGAAAAAAAACGGGCCTTTGCGCAAAGCACCAAAGAATGATGTCAGGGGCGGTAAAAAGAGCAAGACACTTGGGACTCCTCTCGCCTACCAGAAAATCACACTAAATCTAAATCAACTCGGCTTTTGATATAGCCGTTTCTATTTGTTTTTTAAAAGCAACATTTTCTTTTTCTTGAAGGAATTTTTTCGCTCCCTCAACTCCCTGTCCCAACTTTTGGTTTTCAAACTGAAACCAACTGCCCGCTTTTTGGATAATCCCGATTCGCAAGCCGGTATTCAATAAGTCCCCGAGATAAGAAATACCCTCATTGTAATAAATATCAAATTCGCAGGTTTTAAAGGGAGCGGCAACTTTATTTTTGACTATTTTCGCTCGTATCCTCGAGCCAACTATTTGCTCTCCCTGCTTGATTTGAGCTATTCTTCGCAAATCAACCCTGACAGAAGAATAAAATTTAAGAGCCAAGCCACCGGGCGTGGTTTCCGGATTGCCAAACATAATGCCGACTTTCATTCTGGTTTGGTTCAAAAATACGACCGATGTCTTTGTCTTGGCAATAACACTAGTTAGTTTTCTCAGGGCCTGCGACATCAGTCGGGCCTGTAGGCCGATATGCTGATCGCCTATTTCGCCGGCAATTTCTGTTTTTGGCGTAAGAGCGGCCACCGAATCAATGACAATCACATCAACTTCTCCCGACCTGACCAACGTCTCAACAATTTGCAGGGCCTGTTCGCCGGAATCGGGCTGCGATATTAAAAGGTCTTCAACATTTACTCCTATCTTTTTTGCGTAGTCGGGGTCGAGAGCGTGTTCTGCGTCAATAAAAGCCGAAACGCCGTTCTTCTTTTGCGCCTCGGCGCAGATATGCAAAGCCAATGTGCTCTTACCCGAACTTTCCGGGCCGAAGACCTCAATCATTCTGCCCCGAGGCACTCCCCCAACTCCCAAAGCCAAATTAAGCGAAATGGAACCGGTAGGAATGACATCAACGTCAACCGGCCTCACATCCCTTAACTTCATAATAGCTCCTTCGCCAAAGCGCTGTTTAATTTCTTCCACCGCCTCCTGCAAATCTTTTAACTCCGGTTTTTCCTTTTTTTGTTTAGCCATAATTCTATTGTATTACACTTTCTGCCAGTCGTCATTGCCGATTTCGCCAACTTCCGCGGTGGTGGCGATAATCTCGCGTGGCTTGGCGCCTTCTCCCGGCCCAACTACTCCCTTCTCTTCAAGCATGTCAATCAGCCGAGCCGCTCTCGCATAGCCGACTCGCAGCCGCCTCTGCAAAAGAGAAGCCGATGCCTTTTTTGACTCTATAACTGTCCGCCTTGCTTCATCATAAAGCGGATCGTCGCCGCCCATTGTAAAACCGTCAGCGCCCACTTCTAATGTCTTTTCTAAGCTATCTGTTATATCTGGCAAGGTCTCCTTTTCGCTAACTGGCTCATCGGCTGGCGGATTCTCTGTCTTAATAAACTTAATGACTTTCTTTACTTCTTTGTCGGAAGCGTAGGCGGCTTGCGCTCTCTTTGGTTTTGATATTTCGGCTGACAAGAAAAGCATATCTCCGGCCCCTAATAATTTTTCAGCGCCGGCCGCGTCCAAAATCGTTCTTGAGTCAACCTGCGAAGCAACCTGGAAAGTTATTCTTGATGTGATATTCGCTTTGATTAGGCCGGTAATAACTTCGACAGAGGGCCTTTGGGTGGCCAGCACCAAATGTATGCCAACGGCTCTCGCCATTTGCGCCAGCCGCACAACAGCCGCCTCAATGTCTCTGCCTCGCGATACCATTAAGTCGGCAAGTTCATCAACGACCAAAACAATATAAGGAAGAAGCTCCGACCCTTCTTTTGCCATTATTTCGTTGTAGCTGCCGAGGTCTCGCGCTTTAACGGCAGACAAAACCTCAAACCTTCTTTCCATCTCGCCTATCAGCCACTTGAAAGCGTTCACCGACCGCTGGGCATCAAAGATAACCGGAGTTAAAAGATGCGGAATGTCATTATAAATTGGAAACTCCACCCTCTTGGGGTCAATCATAATCAAACGCAAGGTCTCGGGCGAATTTTGATACAATAAACTCATGATAATGGTGTTTAAGCAAATGGTTTTTCCGGTGCCGGTGGCGCCCGCCACCAATAAGTGCGGCATTTTGGCGAGATCGGCGAAAGTAGCAGAGCCAGCCACGTCTCTGCCTAGGGCCAAAGTCAAAGTGGATGAAGCATTTTGGAAATTTTGGTGCTCCATAAGATTTCGCAGCCGCACGGCTGTTCTGCTTTTATTTGGCACCTCAATACCCACCAAGGGTCTGCCCGGAATAGGCGCCTCAATTCTTATGGGATGGGCGGCCAAAGCCAAAGACAAATCATTGCTTAAGGAAGTAATTTTGGTTAGCTTGACTCCTTCGGCCGGCTTAAGAGTATATTGAGTCACAGTCGGGCCAATATTTATCTCCGACATTTCAACCTGAATGTCAAAATTCTGGAGGGTTCTTTTGATGATTGCAGAATTGATTCTGATGTCACCTGTGGTGGGCACGCCCTTATCGTTTTCCAAAAGGTCGAGGGGCGGAAAATGATAAGCGCTGCCAGCCAGGCCTGTCGCCGGTTTGGGCCTTAGATCCAATTGCGGCTCGCGCTCTTTCTGTTCTTTCTGGTCCTGAACAGCAACCGCCTCTCCGCCATAATTGGTTTGCGTGGCTTCTACCGGCTGAACTTTAAATTTGGGCCCGAATATTTTTTTTATCAGCGGCTCCCCCGCTTCTTGCGTTCTTATCTCAACCTCGTCCTGCTCTTCCCGGGGGCGATACAAGAATTGCCAAAGAATCGCCAAGCCAATAACGGCAAAGCCGGCAAGAATAACTTGGGTAGCAATTATGCCAAAAATCTTAAGCAGTGGCCAGGCAACCAAATATCCCAGCCAGCCGCCCATCCTTGTCGCATGATTAATAACCTCAAGGGTGCCGGTCACGCCGAAAATCAAAAGAAACAACGCCAAGGCCACTGGCCATCTGTTTTGATATTTTTTGCCGAAAAGCGCCAGTCCTCCCAAAATCAAAAACAAGGGCAGGCCAAAGGCCGCTTTGCCAAGAATAAAGACCGCTGTCTTCATAAAAAGTTCGCCTCCCTTGCCCGCCAATCCAAAAAATGACAAGCCAACAATAATCGCTGCCAAAAACAGGCCGATAGCCCAAATGAGTTGCTTAATTTCGTCGGGCAGAGCGAAGCGGGACGGACCCTTCTTTCTTATCCTGTTTTCTTTCAGCCGTATCTCTTTCTTTTTTTCCGCCGCCTGACGGACTTTTTTCTTTGCCATTTACCCATTTTACCATAACCGCATATATCTTTCCAATAGAGCGTTGCTTAGCTAAGCTAAGCAACTTTAATCTGTTTTCTCAATAGTCAGATGCGTAATTGCCTGATATTTCTTATCCGCCAAAACTTGCCAGACAAAATCACGGTACTTTTCGGGAGTTGAAAAAAACTCATTTAACATTTCCTCGTCAATGATGATTGAACCCCTATTTCCGGAGTATTCCTGATGAGTAGTCCAAGGACATCCATCGACGGCGTTTACTAATGCGGTCACGTCCTTAATGCCTTCGTCCTTGAGTTTGGGCTCTATTAATTGGCCGGGATTTATTACATTAATATAAACTAAAAGATATTGGAGATAAATCTCATTATCGACCTGCACCGCCTTAAATGAACCCTCGAACAAACTACCGGAGCGGCTATGTTTATTATTAAAATAGCGCGTATATCCTCCGCCAAACTTATGCATAAACTTAGTAATTCCTCCTGCGGTAAATTCTTTCACTAATAAATGGTAATGATTCGGCATTAAAGAATAAGCCAAAATATGTACTATAGGTTTCTTCCCTTCCTTAATGAGATAATCTTTTAATATCTTAAGATTTACTTCGCCACGACTTTTCTCTATCTGCCAAAGAATATTACTGGAATTCTTCTCGTCATTAAAAAGGCATAAACCCTGCAAGCAGCGCCACCTGTCGGTTTCATCTCTAAAAATATTCCTTTTATCAACACCTCGATTATAAATATGATAAAAATGCCCTGGTACAAATTTAATTGCCCTCATATGAGTTGCTTAGCTAAGCTAAGCAACTTAATAATACCAAAAAATCGCCTGGCCAGAAAGTCCATAGGCGATTCTTCAGTTGATTCGAGTTGCTTAGCTTAGCTAAGCAATCCTTCCTAGGGGGTTTTATTTCTTTTTGATATAGCCGGTGCCGGTGGGCACGAGTTTGCCGATGATGACGTTCTCTTTGAGGCCTCGCAGTTTATCTTCCTTGCCTTCAATGGCTGCCTTAATGAGAACGCGCGATGTTTCTTGAAAAGAAGCGGCTGAAAGGAAACTGTCGGTGGTCAGAGAAACCTTGGAGATGCCCAGAAGTATGGTGTAGAAAGTGGCGGGATCTTTCTTTTCCTTCTTTAATCGCTCATTCTCCTCCATCACTCTTGCGAGTTCTAAAACCTCCCCCGCAGAGAAAGCGCTGCCCCCGGCTTCCTTTATTTTAACGCGCGAAAACATCTGCCTGACTATCACCTCGACATGCTTATCGTGGATGATAGCCCCTTGGGACACATATATTTTCTGAATTTCGTGAACAATATATCGCTGGATTTCTTCTTTGCCAACCTGCTTAAACAGCTCTTTCAGATCCAAGTGGCCCTCGTAAAGCTGTTGGCCCCTTCTCACCTCTTGCCCCTTTTCTACCCAAATCGCTTTCTTGAGCGGCGCCTGATATTCTACGATATCTTGTTTTTCTTTTTTGGTTTTTTTGACGGCCGCATCCTCTGCCTTTGCCTGGATTCTAATGACTCTGTCTGAAGTAATTTCTATGACCTTGCCGTCGACTTCTGAAATAGCGGCTTTGCCCGAAGGTATCCTTGCTTCAAAGACCTCTTCTACCCGAGGCAAGCCCTGCGTAATGTCGCCGCCTTCGGCCACGCCGCCAGTGTGAAAAGTACGCATAGTCAGCTGAGTGCCGGGCTCGCCGATAGCTTGAGCCGCCACTATGCCTACCGCTTCGCCCATTTTTACAATTTGGTTGGCGCCCAAATCCCAGCCATAACATTTTTGACAAACTCCGCCGACTGTTTTACAGGACACAGCCGAGCGAACCTTAATAATTTTTACGTCTTCTGCTTCAGTAATGGCGTGGGCCTTGCTTCGATCAATCACTTCGCCCTTTTTGACAATATCTTTAATGTCTTCCAAGGAGACCCTGCCGACAATCTTAAAAACCAAATTTTGCCCCAAGTCCTTGGCGTCTTGTTTGTAAATCGCAATGCCTTTTTGGTCATGGCAGTCCTCTTCAGACACCACCATATCATGGGCAACGTCCACCAATCGCCTCGTCAAATATCCGGCAGCCGAAGTTCTTAAAGCAGTGTCGGCTGTTCCCTTTCTGGCGCCGTGGGTGGAAATAAAATATTCCAAAACATCAAACCCCTCCTTAAATGAAGATCGGACGGGCAATTCCAAAATTTCACCGGCCGGATTAGTCACTAAACCCTTCATGCCGGTCATCTGAACCACCTGCGACCAAGTGCCCCTGGCACCCGAATCGATAATGGCCTTAACCGACCCCAAGGGCGGCAAGCTCTGGGTGACTTTCTTTTCTATTTCCGCTTTGACTTTTTGCCACACCTCGATAGCTTGAGCCGCCTTTTCTTCTTTTGACAAGAGACCTTTCTTGTAATGGCCGTCGATGACTTCGATGGCCTTTTTGGCTTCGGCCATTATTTGTCCTTTTTCTTCGGGCACCACTAAATCGTCCATTCCCCAACTGATGGCGGAGATCGTGGCGTACTCAAAGCCAAGATTTTTCATCTTATCTAAGGCCTCCTCAACAACATCGTTATCATATTTTTCTGTCAGCTCGCTGGTTATTATGTCCAGCTTTCTGGAATTCATATCCTCGTTTTGGAAAGGATAGTCCTTGGGCAAAGTATTGGCAAAAAGGACTCTGCCAACCGAGGTCTCGATTACTTTTCCATCCGTGTGCAGTTTGATTTTAGCTCTCAAATCAATAGCGCCGGTATCAGCTGCTAAAATGGCCTCGTTTTTAGACCCGAATATTTTGCCTTCGCCCAAAGCCCCGGGCTTTAATTTGGTCAGCCAGAAAGCGCCCAGCACTATGTCCCTCGTCGGACTTATGACCGGAGAGCCGGTGGCGGGCTTAAGCATATTCAAAGTAGAAAGCATAATTTCTCTGGCTTCTGTTTGGGCTTCGTCTGAAAGCGGCAAATGAACGGCCATTTGGTCGCCATCGAAGTCAGCGTTAAAGGCCTTACAAACCAAAGGATGCAGCTGAATGGATTCGCCTTCGATAAGAGTGGGCTGAAATGCCTGGATTCCCAGCCGGTGCAGAGTCGGAGCGCGATTCAAAAGCACAAGTTTGTCTTTCGCGATTTCTTCCAGAATAGCCCAGACCTCGGGAGGGGCCTCTTCAATAAGCTTGGAGGCGCCTCTGACATTGTAAGCCAATTCTTGGTCAAGAATTTTTTTAATAACAAAGGGCTTGAAAAGCTCCAGAGCCATTTTTTTTGGCAAGCCGCACTGATGCAGCCGCAAAGTCGGGCCAACGACAATCACCGACCTGCCCGAATAGTCAACTCTCTTGCCCAAAAGATTCTGCCTAAATCTTCCCTGTTTTCCTTTCAGCATATCGGCCAATGATTTCAGCAAACGCTTGCCGCCGGTGGTGGCCGTTGTCACTTGCCCCTTTCTCATGCTGTTGTCAATCAAAGCGTCAACAGCTTCTTGAAGCATGCGTTTTTCGTTTCTGACAATCACATCAGGCGCGTTGATTTCCAGCAAATACTTAAGCCGGTTGTTTCTGTTGATGACTCTCCTGTACAAATCATTGAGGTCGGAAGAGGCGTACCTGCCTCCGTCCAACTGAACCATGGGCCGCAAATCGGGGGGCAACACCGGCAAAACTGTCAAAAACATCCATTCGGCTTTAATGCCCGCTTTCATCATGGACTTAATCGTCCTTAAACGACGCAGTATTTTTTTTCTGTTCATAGGAGAAGCCGACTCAACCCCTTGTTCCAAATCATGGATGACTTTTTTAAAATCGGTCTCCTGGAATATTTTCCTCAATGCCTCCGCGCCGGTGCCCGCGTCAAAAACCTCGCCGTATTTTAAGGAATAGCGATGATATTCGGCCTCGGAAAGAACCTTCATCAACTTAATAGATGATATTTCTTCCTTGGCGCGCGATCTGGCCGCCTTGAGCGCCTCTATTGTCGCTGACTTCGCTTTTAGTTTCTGCTTGTACTCTTTTTCCAACTGTTCCAAGGCAAACTTCTTCCTCTCATCGTCAACCTTGGTAACAATGTAGCTGGCAAAATAAATCACTCGCTCCATCTGCTGCATAGGAATATCCAGCATCATGCCCATCCTTGAGGGCACTCCCCTCAAAAACCAAATATGCGAGCATGGCGCCGCCAACTTTATGTGTCCCATTCTTTCTCTTCGCACAGACGACTTCGTCACCTCAACGCCGCACTTATCGCAAACGACTCCTTTATAGCGAATCTTTCTGTACTTGCCGCAATAGCATTCGTAGTCCTTTTCCGGCCCAAAAATTCGTTCGCAAAACAGCCCGTCTTTCTCGGGCTTTTGAGTCCGGTAATTGATGGTCTCGGGCTTGGTCACCTCGCCCTTGGACCACTGCAAAATGTCTTCTGGAGAAGCAAGTTTTATCCTGATTGCCTCAAGGTCTATTACTCGCATAGTATGAATTATTTTTCTTCTTTTATTTTTTCTTTCACTTCCACGGCCAAGCCCATTGATTTCAATTCGGCAACAAGCAGATTAAACGAAGCCGGCACGCCCGGATTCCTGATGGGCTCCCCTTTTAAAATCGCTTCGTAAGTGGCGGCCCTGCCCGGCACATCGTCCGACTTAATGGTCAGCATTTCCTGCAGACAATATGAAGAACCGTAACCTTCCAAGGCCCAGACCTCCATTTCTCCAAACCTCTGGCCGCCAAACTGCGCCTTTCCGCCCAATGGCTGCTGGGTAATCAGCGAATATGGCCCAATCGAACGCATATGTATTTTGTCTTCCACCATATGTATCAGCTTCATCATATATATCCAACCGACAGTTATTTTTTCAGGAAAAGGCAAACCGGTTTTGCCATCATAAAGAGCGGTCTTGCCGTCTTCCGGCAGACCGGCCTTTTTCAATTCTTCTTTAATATCGTTTTCGTTTGCGCCGGAAAGCGCCGGAGTAAAAGCAAGGTAGCCGAGTTTTTTGGCGGCCCAGCCCAAATGCGTTTCCAAAATTTGGCCGATATTCATACGCGAAGCCACCGACAAGGGATTGATTATAATATCCACCGGCGTGCCGTCGGCTGTAAAAGGCATTTCTTCAGCGGGCAGAATTTTCGAAACTATTCCCTTGTTTCCGTGGCGGCCCGCCAATTTGTCGCCGGCATTGATTTTTCTCATTTGCGCTACTTCCACTTGAATCCTTTTGATAATCCCGGGTTCCAGACGGTGCCCCAGGTCGCGGGAAAAAATCTTCACTCCCACTACTCTGCCCTTTTTGCCGTGTTCCATAGTTAAAGACGTATCTTTAACTTCTCTGGCTTTTTCGCCAAAGATGGCGCGCAAAAGCCGTTCTTCCGCGGTCAAATCGGCTTCGCCTTTGGGCGAAATTTTCCCCACTAAAATATCGTTGGGGCCAACTTCCGCGCCAACCCTAATTACCCCCTCCTCGTCAAGGTCTTTCAATTTTTCTTCGCCGACATTTGGAATATCTGAAGTGGTCACTTCGGGGCCAAGCTTCGTCTCGCGGACATCGCAAGTGAAATCCTCCAAATGTATTGAAGTGTAAACATCTTCTTTAACCAAACGGTCTGAAATAACAATGGCGTCTTCAAAATTCATGCCTCGCCAAGGCATAAAAGCAACAAAAACATTGCTTCCCAATGCCAAGGCCCCGCCCTCAATCGCTCCGCCGTCAGCCAAAACATCTCCCCTTTTCACCTTTTGTCCGGGAAGAACGCGGGGCGTTTGATGGAAGCAGGTGTATTGATTTGTTCTGACAAAAGTCCGTAACTGAAAAGTTACGGGCTTTGAGCCCTCTGCTTTCGGCTTGAAAACAATGCGCTGAGAGTCGGACTCGAGAATAGTTCCGTCTTCTTTAGCAACTACTGCCTGTCCGGAATCCTTGGCCGCTTTTTCTTCCAAACCAGAACCGACAATCGGCCGCTGTGGTTTTACAAGCGGCACTGCCTGCCTCTGCATATTTGAACCCATCAACGCGCGGTTGGCATCGTCGTTCATTAAAAATGGAATCAAAGAAGTTCCCAGAGAAATAAACTGCTCGGAAGAAACGTCAATATAATCAAGTTTTTCTTTTTCTACCATGCCCGGTTCGCCCTTAAGACGGGCCTCTACTTTGTCGGCAAGGATTTTACCTTTGTCGTCGGCCTTAACGCCGCCATGCGCAATATTATATTTCTCCTCCTCGTAAGCATTAAGATAATGAACCTCTTTGGTAATCTTGCCCTTATCTACCTTGAAATAGGGCGTCTCAAGAAAACCGTAATCGTTGATACGGGCAAAGCCGGAAAGGTGGCCTACCAATCCAATATTGGGGCCCTCCGGCGTTTGAATAGGACAAATTCTGCCGTAATGCGACGGCTGAACATCTCTCACCTCAAAGCCGGCTCTCTCTCTTGTTAGTCCGCCGGGGCCGGTGGCCGATAATCGTCTTTTGTGTTCCAATTCGGCCAAAGGATTTTCGTTATCCATAAACTGCGACATCTGCGAAGCGGTAAAAAATTCTTTAACTATAGCCATCACCGGCCTTGGGTTGATAAGCTGCGATGGAGTGATAGTATTGGTGTCTAGGGTTGACATCCTGTCTTTGATATTCCTTTCCATTCTCATAAAGCCCACTCTCATTCTGTTTTGCAAAAGCTCGGTCAGCCGTCGGACCCTTCGGTTGCCTAAGTGGTCGATTTGGTCCGGTCGCGCATCGGGCGTGTTGTTAAGGCGGATAATTTCCTTAATCACCTCAATAACGTCTTCTGGCTTGAGCACCCTGTCCTCCGGAGTGATTTCTTCTTTTTTTGCTTTAAGAGCCGGCAAGCGCTGCGTTGTTTTCCAACGGCCGACTTTTGAAAGGTCATACCTTTCAAAATTAAAAAACATATTATTGATGAGCTCTTTGGCGGTATCGGGGGTGGCCAAGTCGCCCGGCCTCAACCGGCGATAAACTTCGACTACCGCTTCGGCTTGATTGTGCGTAGTGTCTTTTTCCAAGGTCGCCTTAATATCTTTACCGAAGAGTTCAGGAAAATTTTCCACCCCAAAAGCGCGCAGTAAAGTGGTAACCGCGACTTTTCTTTTCCTGTCAATTTTGACGCCGATAAAGCCGGACGACTCTGTCTCGAATTCCAGCCAAGCCCCTCTGTTTGGAATAATCTTTGCGCCGAAGTAATTTTTTCCGCCATGCGCTTTAGCTGTAAAGAAAGCGCCGGGCGAACGAATCAGCTGGGAAATGGCCACCCTTTCAACTCCATTAACAATAAAAGTACCCCTTTCTGTCATTAGGGGAACATCGGCCAAAAAGACCTCCTGCTCTTTAATTTCCTTGGTTTTCAGATTTACCAGCTTGACTTTGACTCTTAATGACGCCTCATAAGAATCATTATTGAATTTGGCTTCAATGTCAGTGCTGTATTTGGGCTCGTCGAGCTTGAAATCGGAAAACCAAAGTTCTAATTCCTTTCGGGTGTAGTCGCGGATGGGAGAGACCTCTGCGAGCAAGTCCCTTAGGTCATTTGCCCAGAAGTTCTTCCACGACTCCGTTTGAACATCCAGAAGGTAAGGGAGAGGAAGTTGAACGTGTGACTTATTGAAATATTTTATCTGCAAAAAAGTTTTCAAAACCTGCCTGGCGGCAGGCCGGTCAAAAAAAGATACGAACAAATAGTATTATACTCGCCTGTAAAAAACTGTCAAGTCCTTAAGTTGGTTGAAGCCAGGCTCTAACCGAACTCGGTTAGAGCCTGGCTTCAACCAGAAACGATCTCTATTGCCGTAATTCATTCAATTTTTGAATTACGTCCTGATTGCCGGGGTTAAGCTTTAAGACCATCTCGAACGCCTGAATTGCCTGCTCATTATTGCCCTGCGAAGCGTATGCTATGCCCAAGGCGTAATAAGCGTTGGAATAATCGGGCACCAGCAAAGTTACCAGCTGAAACTGCTCAATAGCTTTTTGGGTTTGCTTGTCGTTGAAGTAAAGCCGGCCCAGCTGAAAGCGCCCATCGGCGTTGAGAGGATTGAGTTCGGCCAATTTTTCAAGATTAGCAATGGCTTCAGCGAGGCCGTTTTCCTTTTCCAAAAGCAGGGCCAGCTGAATGTGCGCTTCCGCGTAATCCGCTTTTACTTCGATTGCTTTGTTAAATTGGTTCTTAGCGCCTTCGGTGTCTCCTTTCGTAAGATACAATCTTCCCAACTCGGTGTAAAGCACCGGGTTAGCCGGCTCATATTGCAGAGCTGTTTCGAACGATTTGATTCCCCAATCAAGCGCTCCGTTGGCTATGCCCGATACCTCGCGATAAACAACGCCTAAGTTCTCCCAAGTAATAACGCTGGCCTGTAAATCGGTCGCTCGCCTGGCTTGGTCAATAGCGGCCGAAATCTTCGTCTGAATAAGGGCGACATTTCGGCTTGCTTCCGGCTTTTGAAATTCTAAAAGCGCCTCATATAAATAGGTTCTTGAGAGTTCCACCCGGTAGCGCGAAAAATATGGATTTAATGTCGCTGCTTTTTCCACCAAAGCAGTGCGTTCTTGGCCCAATAAACTCAAGGCGTTTCTGTAATTGGCGTCGGCCAGATAAAATTTCACCGCGAAAAAATACAGAACGAGCGCGGCAACCCCCAAAACAATCATGATCGTGGAAAGTATAAGCGACAACTCCGGAAAATCCTTGAAGGAAATTACTTTTTCTTTAATGGGCTTTCGCCAGCTTACCATGCTCAAGCCCAGTACGAGCCAGAAGGCAAAAGCCAAAACGCCGTTTTGGTAATAAACAAACTGGCTTACTATTAAGGCAAGAAATGCCAGCATCAATGGTATTTGGAATGGATACGCCTGTGAAATATTTTTGATGCCGAGCATCAGCAAATATCCCATCATCAGGAAAAGACCGATTACGGTAAGGTATAGGAGAAACCCGACGAACCCCGCGGTGGCAAGCGTTTCGGCAAAATGATTGCCCGCCCTGTCAAACCTTATCTGCCACAACCAGGAATTGTTCATACCGGACGATTTGTGCTTGGCGAAGTCGTGTTGAAATGTTGCCAGCCCGGAGCCGACAAAAATACTCTTAACGTTGTCGGTAGCGGAATTGATAGCTACGGTCCATGAATTTTGCTGCGACAAAACCTGCTCTTGCGGCAGATTTGCCAGGTCGGAATCACTGCCAAAAATTGTTGCGGCAGGGTCGGAGGGCATGGCGGCAATGGCAACAATAATCAAGAAAATTGGTATCAGCAGTTTGTTAACGCTTTCCTTAAATATTCTTTTCCACAAACTAAAGCCGACATACAAAACCAGTGTTGATAAAAGCACTATCCAAGCCGCGCCAAAATCCACAATCAGCATTATGCCCAAAGACGCCAAAAGCAGCAGCCACCAGCAAAAACCGGTTTTTCTGGACTGGTCTATCGAGCTCGTCATCAGCCCAATCAGCAAACCTATAACAACAGCTAGAAAGACAGCCAGCCCCTCCAAAGAACCTGCCGCGGGATTGAAGTTAACTTGCTGCATGATGGGAGGCAAAGCAAGCCAAGTCGCCATTTTTGCCCAAATGCCGAAAATTGAAAAATAAGCCATAAAAACGACTATGCCGCTAGCCCAAAGGAAAATATTCAGCAGTTTCGCGACTTTCAAATTTTCCCCGATATTGTTGGTAGTCAAGAAGTACAAAATTACGAGAGACGCCAATCCAACCAACCCATTGCTGAACCTCCCGTAAAGGCCGAATAAGCTCGTGGTCTTATCGATGGAAAATACGACGGAGGCGACAGCCGCGGCCAAGAAAGCCAAAATATAAATATCCAAAGATGTCTGCTTAAACCGGATTTCTTTGTCATAAATCACCATTTTGGCCAGCCAGGCGAAAAGCGCCGCCGTGGTCAAAAAGAATAAAAGATATTGCTTGTTGAATTCAAATGCCTCAAAACTGAAGGGCAAAAAGAAAAGGGGCATTAAGAATACAATCGCGCAAATACTGCACCTAACTACCTGATTGAGAATTTTGGACATATTTTAAGTTAATTATGAATTAATTATTATTATACCAAAATAAATGTAAACCTCAAATAATGTTCTCATAGTGGTTTATCCTCTCTACGCTGTTGTCCATTTTCAGCACTACGCACACCGCGTCAATTCTGTCGGCGCCGCGGGCCCTTGCATTCAGCCAAATTTTACGCAATTTTTGTTTTGTCAGCGAGTCCTCCGGCGTGCCGTACAAATCCCCTATTTTCGTTCTCACCTCCACCACAATCAGCTCTCTTCCCTTTTTGGCTATTATATCAATTTCTCCGTATTTTGTCTTATAATTCTGCTCAACTATATTATACCCCTTTTTCTCCAAAAAGTCCTTAGCAATATTCTCTCCCAATCTGCCAGTAGTAAGATTAAATTGCTTCATAGTTTATGTGATATAATTTAATCGTGGCGGGGGTGACAAAGTGTGAGACCGGGCTTATCATCCATGGTCTTCCGGGTGCAATTCCCGGCACCTCCACCACCTAATTTGTATCTCTTGACAGACAATTACGAAATGCTATACTGATGGCAGGTGATAAGCCCGGTTCTTAACACTCTGTTAAGACCGCAGAAACTCCGCGAAAGCGGGGTTTTTGTTTTCATTTTTTATCCCTCTTCTTCATTCTTCATAATTTTTGGGCCTATACTGCAGAGCTTCGGCCATGTGGCTGACTTCTATTTCAGGCGCGCCAGCCAAGTCGGCAATCGTCCGGGCAATTTTTATCATTTTCAAATAAGACCGCGCCGACAGCTGAAACTTTATCCCTGCCTGCTGTAAAATTTGCTCTGCTTCTTTTGATAGTTGGCAATATTTTTTAATATGTCTGTTTCTCATTTCGGCATTTACATAGAGTGCGTCATCCTTAAATCTCTCCTCTTGCTTTTTTCGCGCCGAAACCACCCTTTCTCTAATTGCGCTGGACGGCTCCAAAAAATCCGAGGCCGCTTGATTGCCGGACAATTCATTGACCTCAACCGGCGGCACATCAATATGCAAATCAATTCTATCCAACAATGGCCCCGAAACTCTTTTCTGATACTTTTTAATTTGCCGGGGCAGGCAAATGCAATTCTTTTTGGGATGATTTAAGTAACCGCAGGGACAAGGATTGGCCGAAGCCACCAGCATAAACCTCGCAGGATACATTGTTTTTTCTTTGCTTCTTGAAATTGTCACAAAGCCGTCTTCCAGCGGCTGGCGCAGAACTTCCAACACCGATCTCGGAAATTCATTGAACTCGTCAAGAAACAAAACGCCGCGATGGGCCAAACTGATTTCGCCCGGCTGCGGTCTTGTTCCCCCGCCGATTAATCCAACGGGCGAGGTCGTGTGATGTGGCGAGCGAAATTGCCTGACTCTTATTAACGAGCCGCCGACTGGAATACGGCCAGCTGAAGAAAAAATCTTTGTTACCTCAAGCGATTCCCCTTCGTTAAGCGAAGGCAATATGCCGGGCAGCGCTCTCGCCAGCATTGTTTTGCCAGCTCCCGGACTGCCTACCATTAATATATTATGTCCGCCGGCCGCGGCAATTTCCATTGCCCTCTTGGCCTGCTCTTGCCCTAAAACCTCGGCCATATTAAATTCTCCCTCGGAGTAAACACCCGGTGTTGACGGAGAAACACCGGGTGTTAATGCCACATCAATCAACTGCTTTCCTGCAAAATGATTCAAAAGCTGGCGCAGATTTTCAACCGGAAAAACCTTAATGCCGCTAATAACGGCCGCTTCGTTAGCCGAGGCCTTAGGCGCAAAAACATTTTCAAAACCGGCTTCTTTGGCAAACAGCGCCATCAAAAGCGCGCCCTTGGTGTGCCGTAAGGAACCGTCTAAAGACAACTCGCCAAAAAAAAGTGATTTTGGCGGCGCCTGACAGCCGGTTAAAATTGATAAAAGCCCGACGGCAATCGGCAAGTCATACACCGAACCCTCTTTGGGAATATCAGCCGGCGCCAAATTGATAGTAATTTTCTTTTGTGGAAATTCTATTCTCGAACTTAAGATAGCCGTCTTAACGCGCTCGCGGCTTTCATCCACCGCCTTGTCGGCTAACCCCACAATGTCAAACCCCGGCAGTCCCTTAGCCGCCACATTAACCTCCACATCCACGCCAATCGTATCTAATCCCCTTATCGCCGCCGATTGAACTTTAATTAACATAATATTTATTTCCTTCTTGTTTAATAATGCCTCTTAACTCCATTATTGATAATGTCATGCTTAATTTTGATACCGGCAGACAAAACACTCTCGCCAATAAATCAATTTCTCCGGGCTCTCTTTGCAATTGTTGCAGAATTTTATCTTCAAGCGTAGAAAACGAATTTTGAAAATCTGGGTTAGGGCGCGGGTCCCGCGAAGCGGGACTAGGGGGAGAAGATTTTCCAAAATTCTGTTTTCGAAGCGGATACTCGCTTATCACCTCGTTCGCCGAACTTACGGGCGTCGCGCCCTCTTTTATCAACTGCATAATTCCCTTGCTGTTTTCGCTGGTAATGGGGCCGGGCACTACAAATAATTTTCTTTTGAATTTTTGGGCCAATCGAGCAGTAATCAAAGAGCCGCTTTTGTCGCCCGCCTCCACCACCAAGGTCGCTTTGGAAAGTCCGGCCACAATTCTATTTCTCTGCGGGTATGTCCATGTAACCGGCTGCATTTCGCCTTCATATTCGGAAATCACCAACCCTTTATTCTCCAAGATTTCAGCGTACAAATCCTGTTGGTATTCGGGATGAATAAGGTCTATGCCGCAAGGCATCACAGCGATTGTTTTGCCGCCAACCCGCAAAGACGTTTTATGAGCCGCCGCGTCAACGCCATACATAAAGCCCGAAACAATCGTGATGCCGGCCGCAGCCGCTTCGCCAACAAGCCGCTCCACCACCTGCCTGCCATAAGTCGTCATTCGCCTACTGCCCACCACCGCCAAACAATTTTCAAAAATACTTTCATCAAAAACTCCCTTATAATACAACTGCTTTGGCGCGCTTTTGCCAATTTCTTTCAGTAACTTCGGATATTTTTTATCTTGTAATGTCACTTGGCAGGCCATCAAAGCGATAACTTTCTTGCCAAAGTAAATCCCCAAACATTTTTCACTCCCGCCTTTTTTAAAACCTTCATGCATTCCCCCATCGTCGCGCCAGTAGTATAGACATCGTCAACAAGCAGAACATTCCGTGCGTCCGTTGAAGCCAGGCTTCCCGCGGGAAGCCTGGCTTCTCGTTCCCGTCTCATCCGAAAAACTCCCTTCACGTTTTCCGCTCTTTCCTTTGGCCCCAGCCCCACTTGCGACCTATTGTCTTTCACCTTTTCCAGTATTGCTTCCTCCGAGGAAGCAATTCGTTGCTTCCTCCGAGGAAGCAATGCCTCTAATTTGCGGGCGATCAGTTCGGACTGGTTAAAACCGCGCTGCCGTTCTTTCTTTGACCACATGGGAACGTAAGTAATCACCGTATCTTCGGGCAAATTCAACTCTATTTTCTTCATCGCCTTTTCCATTAACTCATCAATAATATCGTAACAGCCGCTGTACTTTATTTTATGGATGGCCTTCTCAATAATGCCTTCGTATTCCCAAACGCTAACGATCTCTGGCATTTGCTGGACTTGTTGAAGTCTGACTTCAACTGATCTGTTGAAGTCAGACTTCAACAAAGGCTCTACTTCGCTCAAAAACACTTCGCAGTTCTTACATATATACGCTCCCTCCCTGCCGCAACCGAGGCAA
>JACOYH010000007.1 GCA_016181965.1 Candidatus Nealsoniibacteriota bacterium | reverse complement strand
CATTCTCTTAAATATCCTTGGCAATTGTTTGAGATCGTAAAATATCTTCTGGACGCAAATCTCAAGGGCCAAGAAATTCATCCTACGGCAAAAATTGCCGAGAACGTTGTCATCGAGGGCAATGTTTACATTGGCGAGAACGCCAAAATTTTTGAAGGAGCGGTTATTAAGGGCCCTTGTTATATTGGAAAAAATTGCGTCATTGGCAACAATGCGCTTGTCAGGGATTATACAAATTTAGAAGAAGGCGCTATGGTGGGCGCTTTTGCCGAAGTGGCCAGATGTATTTTTCAAAAAAATGCCCATGTTCATTCCGGTTATTTTGGCGACTCAATTTTGGGCGAAGGGTGCAGTGTGGGGGCTGGCACGGTGACAGCTAATGTGCGACTGGATCGAGAAGAAATAAAAACAAAAATTAATGGCGAAAAGGTGGGCACTGGTTTGGTCTCCTTAGGAGCCATAGTGGGCGCAAATACTCACATTGGCATAAATGTTTCTTTAATGCCCGGCGTTTTAATCGGTTCAAACTGCGTTATCGGCCCGGCCTCGACTGTTTTTCAGAACCTCCCCGACAACACCACTTTCTTTTCCCAGAAATAAAAATACACCGTACACCGGTGCCACCGGTGCAGCTGCACCGGTGGCACCGGTGTATTTTTGCCTGAACGGAATTACTAATAGTCCAGGAGTTCTTCGACGGTGTTGCAGATGATTTTTGGCAGATTGTCCCTGAAGTCCACTTTGCCCGAAATCATGACGACTTTATTTTCCTGAAAAGAAGTCGGGTAGTTTTCCATAGTTGAAGGAAAAACCACAACCTCAATTTTACTGGTTTCGTCTTCAATATTGACAAACATCATGGGCTGGCCCTTTTTCGTGATTATTTTTTTTATACTCGAAATTACTCCTCCTATCTTCACCAGTTTGCCAACCAAGTCCTGCTGAATCTGACCGATGGGCAGGCACCTTTCCGCAATAATATTTTTATATTTTCTTATCGGGTGGCCGGAAACATAGAGTCCCAGCAATTCTTTCTCCCATGTTAATTTTTCCGTTCCCGAAGCCGTAGGAGAGGCCGTGAGAGCCATTTTGAAGCCGGTGACAGTGTTATTGGCCGAAAGATCAAAGAGCCCTTTCTGTCCGTTGGCTTTGCTTTTTTGCGTCTCGCGAGCATGGCTCAAGAGTTGTTCCAGATTGGTCAAAAGCTGGTTGCGTTCGCCAAGTTTATCAAAAGCGCCCGCTTTAATTAAGCTTTCCAACGACTTTTTATTCAGGTCTTTTGAGCTGACTCTGGAAACGAAATTATCAATAGAAACATAGTGGCCGCCTTCTTTTCTTTCTTTAAGGATGTTCTCGATGATATTCTGTCCTACATTTTTTATTGCCAGCAAGCCGAAGCGTATCTGATTTTTTTTAGGGACCACGCTGAAATTCATAAAACTTTCATTGATGTCGGGCGGCAAAACCTCAATGCCTCCCTTTTTGCATTCTCCGATAACTAAAGAAATTCTGTCAAAATCAGCTTTTTCTGAAGTCAAAACAGCTGCCATAAATTCCACGGGGTAGTGGCATTTTAGCCAAGCTGTTTGGTAAGCGATGGTGGCGTACGAGGCCGCATGCGACCGATTGAAGCCGTATCGGGCAAAGGGCAAAATCCATTCCCATAATTGCTGGGCGATATTTTTTTCTATGCCGTTTTTGACGGAGCTGGCGATGAATTTTTCTTGTTGCGCATCCAGCAGGGACTTTATTTTTTTGCCGACGGCTTTGCGCAGCACATCCGCTTCTCCCAAAGTAAAGCCAGCCAATTGCTGGGCTATTTGCATCAGTTGTTCCTGATAGATACAGATGCCCTGGGTATTTTTTAAAATGGGCTCTAGTTTTGGGTGGATGTAGTCAATTTTTTTCTTTTTGTGTTTTCTGGCGATATAGTCGGGAATAAATTGGATTGGTCCCGGGCGGTAGAGCGCAACCATAGCTATGATATCTTCAATTTCGGTTGGCTTGAGCTGCTTGAGATATCTTTGCATGCCGCTCGATTCCAATTGAAAAACGCCAACGGTGTCGGCACGCTGCAAGAGGCGGTAGGCCTTTTCGTCGTCCATGGGTATTTTCTGGATATCAATGGATTCGCCATGAACTTTGTAGACCCTTGCCAAAGTATCTTCAATGATGGTTAGGTTTTTCAATCCCAAGAAATCCATTTTCAATATTCCCAAGTCCTCGATACTGTGCATTTCGTATTGACTGACAATGCCTTGCTCATTTTGCGTGGGGTGCTGCAAGGGGACGATATTTTCCAAGGGGTCTTTCGAAATTACCACGCCGCAGGCGTGCGTTGAGGCGTGCCTGACTACGCCTTCAAGTTTTTTTGCGAGATCAATCAGGCGCCTTGCGTCATCGCTTTGCTCATACATCTGCTTGAATTCATCAATTTTTTTAATGGTCTGTTCGAGAGAAAAACCGAAGGGGACCATTTTTGCCAGTTTATCGCAATAGCCATAAGGATATCCCAGTGCCCTGCCCACGTCCCTGATAACCGCTCTTGCCGCCATTGTTCCAAAGGTAATAATCTGGGCGACCCTGTCTCTGCCATATTTTTGCGATACGTATTCTATGACTTCGTCTCTTCTTCTGTCGGTGAAATCCAAGTCGATGTCGGGCATGGAAATTCTCTCGGGGTTAATAAATCTCTCGAAAAGCAGATTATAGGCCAAAGGGTCAACATTAGTTATGTTCAACACATACGAAACCAAAGAACCGGCCGCCGAGCCCCTGCCCGGCCCCACTACGATTCGATTTTCTTTGGCCCAATTTACAAAGTCCTGAACAATTAAAAAGTACGACGCAAAGCCGGTTTGTTTGATGACCGCCAATTCATATTCTAGCCGGTCGATGACCTCTTTTGGCGGGCTTGGAAATCTATTTTCTAAACGTTGGTAGCAAAGCTCTTTCAGGTAATCATCGGTCGCCTTTCCATCGGGAACCTGATAGTATGGCAATTTGGTTTTACCCAGCTCGAAATTGAAATCGCAGGCATCGGCAATCTTCTGCGTATTTGCCAACGCCTCGGGATACTCTTTAAATTCCTCCTGCATTTCTTCGGGTTTTTTCATTGAGAAGTCCTCTTCTTTCATACTCAGCCGTTCGGGATCGTTTGGGTCGGCGCCGGTATTGATGAGCATTAATACATCTTGGGCATCAGCGTCTTCTTTTCTTAAATAGTGAATATCGTTGGTCGCCACAAGCGGAATGCCAGTTTTTTCTGACATATTTACCAGCTCCTTATTTACCTTTGTTTGTTCTTTGATTTTAGGATGTCTCTGTAGCTCGAGGTAGAAATTGCCCGGCCCGAAGATTTTTTGATATTTTGTTGCCGTTTCTTCCGCTTCTTTTATTTTTCCGGCGAGAATCAGACGGGGGATTTTTCCTTGGATGCAGGCAGTTAAAGCGATGAGCCCATCTGCATGTTTTTCCAGTATTTCCTCGTCGATGCGCGGTTTGTAGTAGAAACCATCCAAGTGAGCTCGGGTAATTAACTTCACTAAGTTTTTGTAACCCGTTTCATTTTTAGCCAGTAAAATCAAATGATATCTCTTGTCGTCAATATTGGGCCTTTTTTGAAGCATGCCTTCCGGCGCGACGTAGACCTCTGCGCCAATGATCGGTTTAACGCCCTTTTCTTTGGCTTTTTTATAGAATTCCACTGCGCCGTAGAGAACCCCATGGTCGGTCAAGGCAACCGAGTCCATGCCCAAATGCTTTACGTAGTCCAAAAGCTCGTCTATTTTAGGTAAACCGTCGAGTAAACTATAGTGCGAGTGGACGTGGAGATGAGTAAATTTCATATTGACTTATCCCATTTTACAGAAATTATCTTTTTTATGCAAAATATTAACTGGTTGACACCTGGTGTCAACCAACCCTGCCTTTTTATTTTTTAATCTTTTGATTAGAATGAAAGAATGATTGTTTTAGATCTTCGCAAAGATAATTTTTCACGCGCATTAGCGTCTGCCGTTAATGCTATTAAAAATGGCCAGGTCTTGGTTTGCCCCACCGATACTGTTTACGGATTGATTTGCAGTTTTCTCGATAAGAAAGCTGTCCGGAGGATGTTCGTAATCAAAAAGAGACCTAAAAATAAATTATTTCCCGTGTTCGTTAAAGACATCAAAATGGCCGGTGGACTTGCTAATATTAATTCAACGCAGAAAGAATTTTTGCAAAAGGCATGGCCGGGGCCCGTAACCTGCATCTTGCCCTTAAAAAAGGGACCTGGGACGATAGGCATCCGGATTCCCAACCATAAGTTTGTGCTTAACCTGATAAGACATACGGGTCCGCTGGCCCAGACATCGGCAAATATTTCTGGACAGCCGGCTTCAACAAGAATAAACGAGGTTATCAAGCAGTTTGAAGGCAGAAAAAATCAGCCGGATTTAATTATTGACGCCAAAAACCTTGCAAAATCAGAACCCTCTACGATAATTGACTTAACGGTTTTTCCATTTAAAGTTTTAAGGCAATGACACAGAATACGAAAGTTTTAGGCATTGATACGTCTTGCGACGATACCGCAATGGCTCTGCTTGAAGCAGAGAAGTTCGGTTTTAGAATCATTTCCAATGTTGTGTCTTCGCAGGTAAAGATCCATCAGCAATATGGAGGGGTTTATCCCTTCTTAGCAAAGAGAGAGCACCAGAAGAATTTGCCCATTGTTTTTAAAAAAGTCCTACAGCAAGCCAAGAGCAAAACATTCGATATGATTGGAGTGACAGTCGGGCCGGGCTTGGAGCCATGTTTGTGGCAAGGTATTAATTTTGCAAAAGAAATCGCCGTAAAACACAAAAAATCTTTAATAACCATTAATCACATAGAAGCCCATATCCTCGCTAATTTCATTGAACGAAAATCGACTGCAATCAAACTGCCGGCAGTTTGTTTGGTGGTTTCGGGCGGACACACCACTTTGTTTTTAATGAAAAAGATAGGCCGATACGAATTGATTGGCGAGACGCTGGACGACGCGGCTGGCGAGGCCCTTGATAAGATAGCGAGAATTTTAGGCCTTGGCTATCCCGGCGGTCCGGCTATCGCCGCCGAAGCAAAAAAATACAAGGGCTCAACCAGTGTATTTCTGCCGCGGCCAATGATGCGCCAGAAAAATTACAATTTCAGTTTCTCGGGATTAAAAACTGCGGTATTATATAAATGCAAGGCACGGGATTTGAATGCGGAATTTATACAAGCAATGTGCGCGGAGGCGCAGCAAGCTGTCATTGATGTCTTGCTTCACAAAACCCTAAAGGCGGCCCGGGACTATAAAGTTAAAACCGTTATGTTGGGCGGCGGAGTAGTTGCCAATGAGGCCTTAAGGAAGCAGTTTGGCGAAAAATTGCAGGCGGAAAATTTTGCCTTCATCGTGCCTTCAAAAGAATTTTGCACGGACAATGGGGCAATGATAGCGGCCGCGGCTTATTTTCATCGTAAAGATAAAAAAAATCTTTTTAAAAATATTGCAGCGCAAGGCAATTTGGCCATTTAATTTATGCAAATACATTTCGCTCCGGCGCATTTTCTCCATTATTTTCTGAAAAGGGAAGCCACTCAATTTTTTACTTCTATTGCCATTCGCAATTTGGCTCTGGGCATGGTTTTGATTTTTGAACCGATTTATATTTGGCTTTTCTTTGAAAAATCCTTACCCCTGTCCATGCTATTCTTTGGCGCCAGTTATGGAATGTATGGGGTGTTAGCGGTATTCGGGGCAAAAATTATGTCAAAAATCGGCTCAAAATACAGTATGCTCTTGAGCCACATTTTTTTCTTTAGTTACTATCTGTGTCTATTTTTTATCAATTCTTCTTACTTGCTGATTCCTCTGGCGATCGCGTCCAGAGCAATCGGTATGACATTGTTCTGGCCGTCTTTCCATGTGGATTTCTGCCGGTTTTCAGAACATAACCATCAGGGGCGAGAGGTTGGTAAATTAAACATTGTTTATTTTGCGCCCGTGATTATCAGTCCAGTTATTGGCGGATGGATTTTGACCGCCTTTGGCTATCCCGTGCTTTTTACGACCGTGATACTGATCTTCCTTGCTTCAAGCATACCCATGTTTCTTTCCAGGGAAGTCCATGTGGTTTATACCGATTCTTTACGAGATGCATGGGGACGTATCCTAAAAAAGCAAAATACGACAACCAATTTTGGTTTTATTTTTAGCGCGCTTGAATCCGGGGTGGGAGTGCATATCTGGCCGATTTTCATGGCAATTCTGGCAATTTCTTACAGCTACATGGGAGGTATTGTTACTTTTTCTTTAATTATTTCCGCCTTTTTTATGCTCTATATGGGAAGGGCCTCCGACCGGCTGATTGATAGGATAAGGTGGCTGAATATCGGTTCAGCTTTAACCTCTATCGCTTGGGTATTAAAATTTTTTGTGGCCACTCCTTTTGCCGCTTTCTTATCCGACGCGCTTTATAATATTTTTCGCACCGCTGCTTCTATTCCTTTTCAGGCGCTAATGTACGAGAAGGCATCTCTGAAGGGCGCGGAAATGGACGAATTTATTGTTTACAGAGAAATAGTCATTAATATTGCCCAGCTTTTCTTTTTTATGGCATTAGCAGGTCTTTTCTTTTTCTTTCCGCAGGCAAACCTGGCATTTCTGATAGCCGCCTGTTTTGCCCTGGGTTTTATGTTTTTAGGCGTGCCGCCAAAAATGGTGCGTCGTTGGATAGGACGCAAATAAAGAGATGAATTTATATTTTTTTCAGAAAATAAACGACCTCGCCGGAAAGAATGGTTTTTTAGACAGCACGGGTATATTTTTCGCCCAATATTTCGGTTATGCTTTGGCTATTCTGGCAATTGTTTTATTTTGGCGGAAAAGAAAAATAATCTTTCAGGCATTTTTAGCCGCAGTCCTTGCTCGTTTCGCCTTTGTTGAGTTGGTGCGCTGGCTTTGGCCCATTGCCCGTCCTTTTATTGAAAACAACGGCACTTTGCTGGTAAATCACGCGGTGAGCAGTTCTTTTCCTTCCGGCCACGCCGCTTTCTTTTTCGGCTTGGCCACGGTAATTTTTTTCTACAGTAAAAAAATCGGCGCCCTTTTTATCGGCGCCAGCTTTCTTATCGCTATTTCCCGGGTTTTCGTCGGAGTCCATTGGCCTGCCGACATTCTCGCCGGCGCTTCAATGGGTATCCTCTCCGCCTGCCTCGTGTTAATCATTAGCGAGAAACGATCCCGCTAATATCGCGGTGCCGAGGGAGGGACTTGAACCCTCAAGAGCTCGCGCTCACAGCATTTTGAGTGCTGCGTGTTTGCCAATTTCACCACCCCGGCATGATTGGACTTTCCACATTTTAACAAAAATTGAGACATTTGTAAACATTTTATGGTTGTGTTAAAATATTTTAATGGCGCGCATTATTGCAATTGCCAACCAAAAAGGGGGAGTCGGAAAAAGTTCTGTTGCGACTAATTTGCCGGTTTTTTTGGCGGCCTTGGGCAAGCGTGTTTTGCTTGTAGATATGGATGCTCAGGCCAACGCTACTCTTTCTTTGGGAATTCCTCCGCGCAATCTTCCTCTTTCTATTTATCATGCCTTGATGGGCCAAGTCAGTCCCTCGGCTATCATCAGGAAAAGCCAATTTTTTGGATATGAAATCATGCCCGCTTCTCCCGATTTGGCCGGCGCAACCGTTGAATTGGTAGGCGTTGAAGAAAGGGAATTCAAGCTAAGCCAGATATTGGATAAAGTTAAGGACTCTTACGATTATATTTTAATTGACTCGCCGCCAAGCTTGGGCCTTTTGACCCTAAATGCTTTGTGCGCGGCTGATGAAATTTTAGTGCCAGTTCAATGCGAATATTTGGCGCTTGAGGGCTTGGGCCAGCTTATCAACACCGTTACCCTGATTCAAAATAATCTTAAAAGTAATTTGCAAATTGCCGGAGCTGTTTTAACAATGTATAGTAAAACCAATCGCATATCGCGAGAGATTGCCAAAGAGGTGCGGCAGAATTTTCCGGGATATGTTTTTGAGACGGTGATTCCCCGCCAAGTTGCTCTGGCTGAAGCGCCGAGATTCGGCAAAACAATTATGCAATACGCGCCCGCCTCGCCGGCCTCGCAGGCCTTTAGGGCGTTAGCGGAAGAACTTATTAATCTAAAAACACAACCAAACACATGCGACACTCCTTCGGTCGGGGAATAGAATCGCTTATTCCCAAAAAAGCGGCAGAAAAGGTTCAAGAAAAGCAAGAACCCATTTTTTATATTGAAATTGAAAAGATAAAATCCAATCCTTATCAGCCAAGAAAGAATTTTGACCAAGACGGCCTCAATGCTCTGTCTGACTCCGTTAGGGAGTACGGAATATTACAGCCCTTGTTGGTCAGCAGATTAAGAAAGGACTCCGGGATAACCGAATACCAATTGGTGGCAGGCGAACGGCGTTTGCTGGCGGCTAAAATGGTGGGTCTGCGCCAAGTGCCGGTGATTGTGCGAGACCCCACCGAACAGGAAAAACTGGAAATTTCTATTATAGAAAATGTCCAACGAATGGATTTGAACGCCATGGAAAAAGCCGAGGCCTACAAGCGGCTTCAGAAAGAGTTTAGTTTTACGCAAAGCACTATAGCTAAAATGGTTGGCAAGAGCCGCGAATCGGTGGCCAATACTATGCGCCTGCTTGATTTGCCCGAAGAAGCGCGGAGGGCATTGAGAGAGGAAAGAATTACCGAAGGCCACGCGCGAGCTATTTTAGCCGTGGACGACCCTAAAAATAAAACCGCGCTTTTAACCAAAGTTATCAGGGACGGTATCAGCGTGCGAGAAGCAGAAAGTTTCACTCAAAAATTAAGAATCTGGCAGCCAGTTAGGAGAACTCGCGGCAATTTACACGAAGAGAAAGCTCTGGAAGACAAAGCGCGCGATATTTTTGGCATGCAAAGCATTCGCCTCAAGCTGGAGTCGGGTCAGCCACGCCTGACCATCTTTCTTGATTCCACAAAAGCCCTCGAAGAGCTATTCAGGAGAATAAAGTAGGGCAAAAGTCAAAATACCTACCAAGGACCTTGCCGAGGACTGTCCTTGCCAGAATCTGGCAAGGACAGTCCTCGGCAAACTCGGCATTCTGATGTTGCACCTCGAAACAGAATGCCCCGGCCGGGCTTGACAAGCGGGACAAGGCGTGCTATACTATTGGTAGTACAATAAACCATAAAGGAGCGAGGAAATGGATGCTATTCTGGAAAGGCTCGATGAGATCCAAGAGCGGTTTCGGGAGATGGAAAAGCAGGGTCTAGTATTGCGTGACCTGAAGCCGCGCACTGAGGCCGGACGTGTGGCACTTGACGAGGTGTTCTCGGAGATGTGTAAGGAACAGGACCAGCTCTGCGCGGAGCGTCTCGAGCTTCTCGCGCGGAAAGAGGTCTTGCAAATCCGGGCCATCTGGCCCGGGGCGAAGACGGAGTAGTCCAAGGGCGGGGCAAGTCACATTGCTCCGCCCAACTTTTTTTATTCATCCCAATTATTCATCCCAAGTGGCCTCTATAACTTTATAGGGCCATTTTTGTTTTGCCCTGACAAGGTTAACGCAGCTTTCTTGGTGCACCGAGGCGCCGCGGCTGCGGGTGATGTAGGCCTTGATTGGCCGGCCCGCCTCGGGCAAACAGCATTTAGCCAAAAATACCTGCATGCCTTTTTGCCCCGCTAAGGCGATGCGCGTTCCCTTAACTGACGGTTTGATGGAAAGCTCGGGGCGTGTTTTTGGCGGCAGGGGGGCAACTTCTTTATCCGGCGCTTGCTTTTCAAATTTCAGTTTCAAGAAGGTCTTAATGCGCGAGCGCGCCATGCTGGTTTTGGCAAATTCCAGCCAATCGCGAGACGGTTTTTTATTTTTATCTACAACAATCTCAACCACGTCGCCATTTTTGAGGGCTTGCGACAGGGCGAGCATTTTGCCGTTCACTTTGGCCCCGGCGCATTTGTTGCCAATGTCGGTATGCACGGAATAAGCAAAATCAACGGGCGTGGCTCCTTCGGGCAGGTCAATCACATCGCCCTTTGGAGTAAAGACAAAAATCCTGTTTTTGAAAAAATCAATTTTGAGCGTTTCCACAACCTCGGGCCAGTCCCTCAATTGCGCAACCCAAGCGAATTTATCTTTCTGGCTTGCCAAGTCAATGCCCTGTTTGTAAGCCCAATGGGCGCAAATGCCGTTTTCCGCTTCATCGTGCATTTCTTTTGTTTTAATTTGAAATTCGGTCAGTTTTCCTTCAAGACAGAACACGGTTGTGTGAAGGCCCTGATAGCCGTTGGGTCTGGGCAAGGCGATAAAATCCTGAATTTTTTGAGGCAGAGGCCGCCAGTGTTTATGAATAATACCCAAGGCCTTGTAACAGGAAGCCACATCTTTAACGATGATTCGCAGGGCCACCAGGTCGTAAATTTTATCAATATTCATTTCGTTTTTCAGCAGTTTTTGATACAAGCTCCAGTAGGACTTTGCCCGGGAATGCATATCGAGTATTTTTATTCCCTCTTGGGCCAGCAGATGCTTTAAAACCGGCTGAACGGCTTGCGAATAACTTTTTCTTTTTTCATACCTTTCCCGAACATTAATTGTCAGCCAGTCGTATTCTTTGGGATAGAGATAGGGAAAAGCCAGGTCTTGCAGTTTGCCTCTCATCTCACCGATTCCCAGTCGGTCGGCCAATGGCACGAAGACCTCGAGCGTTTCCAGAGAAATTCTTTTTTGTTTTTCAGGAGGCAGCGACTCCAGCGTTTCCATGTTGTGAAGCCGGTCGGCCAGCTTAATTAAAACAACTCTTAAGTCCTCGCCCATAGCAAAAAACATTTTTCTCAAATTTTCTGCCCGCGGGTCAATCGGCTCTTCGACTCTTTCCTCCATGGTTTTTATTTCCAAGCCCGTCTTGGGATATCTCAATTTACCCAGTTTACTCACGCCAGCTACTAAAAAAGCAACTTCTTTGCCAAATTCATTTTCAATATCGTCCGGGGTTTTATTCGTGTCATCCACCACATCATGCAAAAAACCGGCAGCAATTGTCTGCTGATCCAAGCCCATTTGCCGCAATGTTTCAGCCACTTTAATGGGGTGATTGATATAATCCTCGCCCGAGCGTCTTTTTTGGCCCAGATGAGCGGCCCTGGCAAACTCTAACGCCTTCTGGGCGAGCTTTTGTTCGGGCGCGGCTCTAAGAATTTTTTGAATTATATTGGGGGTTGACATTGTGTTAGATTATATTGTATTGTATGCCAGAGATCATTACAAAGCAAGAAGGAGTGGTCAGGGTGAACAGTTATACTAAGACCTTGGCGCGCGTTTGGCGCAACACCAAGCATGTTTGGGTGAATGAGGATAAGCTCCAGCAGCTTATTGAAGAAATGAAAGGCAAGGATTTGTCAACACCTGCCTGGGACACCTATCCGGCCCAGCCAAAGTTAAATTGCGGCTTGGAGGAATGGATAAATTTTGTTTGCTGGATAAATACGATTAACTTCGCTTTCACCAACTTCGAACCGCCTTCCACCAAGTTTACCGTTGAATATCCTTTGGGAATGCACTGGCGCGGCGCTTTCGCCATGCAGGCCTGCTTTATGAGAGCTCTGAAAGAAGGGACGCCGGTTTTTGACCCCGATTATATGCGCAACATTTCCTTAACGGATGCCGCGCATATTTTTCGAGCCGCTGACGACGATCACCAAATTCCCATGCTTGCAGAAAGGCAGATGATTCTTCAGCAAGTGGCCGAAATCCTTCTCCGAAGGTACGATGGGAGTTGGCTTAATTTGTTTCACTTCGCCGGTTGGCGGGCCTTTGGCGGCTTGGGTATTGTCGATCAACTAACCAACGCTTTCTTCTCATTTCGGGACTTCAGAAGCTACAGAAGGCGCAACCTGCTGTTTCAGAAACGCGCCCAGCTTTTGGTCATGATGTATCAAGGACGGGCAATGAATTCCGGAGGCAAATTTCCCCTACTTAAAGATGCTGACGAGATCGGCCCGATTGCCGACTACGAAGTGCCTAAAACCCTCAAATTTTTGGGGGTATTAGAATACTCGCCGTTATTGGAAGAAATGATACGACAGCATTATGTTTTTATGCCCGGACACACCTGTGAGGTGGAGAATCGTTTGGCTATGAGCTATGCGATGGTAAAACTTTGCGAAGGGGCCGGCATTAATATGGCGCAAGCCGATTTCCATATTTGGAACTTGGGCAGGCAGTCACAGGAGCCGCACATCCTTGTTCCGACAACGGACTATTGACAATCAACACGAAAGTGCCGTAGAAGCGGCACTTTTTTATTTGTCTTTCTGGTAGTCGCACTCCTTATTTGAGCATTTTATCTTTTTTTGTTTCTCTACCAATAGAGAGCCGCACTTTTGGCATTTTTCGCCAGTTGGTTTGTCCCACAAAGCAAAATCGCACTTGGGGAAGCGATTACAGCCGTAAAATATTTTTTTGCGCTTGGTTCTTTTTTCCACCAAATCGCCCTCAAGGCATTTCGGACATTTAACATTCAGATTTTTTTGCGGCAGTGACTCGGTGTATTTGCAGTCGGGGAATTTAGAGCAGGCATAGAATTGGCCGAATTTTCCCAGCCGCATTATTAGGGGAGAGCCGCACTTGGGGCACGTTTTGCCGGTGGGTTTTTCGGTGAAGTCCTTTTTGGAAACCTCCTCGTATTTTTTTTCAAGATTTTCCGCGAAGGGCCCGTAAAATTCTCCGATGATTTTCGTCCACTCGGCTTCGCCTTCGGCAATTTTGTCCAAGGCATCCTCCATATTGGCCGTAAATTTTATGTCGACAATTTGAGGGAAATGTTCAACCAAAAGGTCGTTGACCACCGTGCCGATTTCGGTCGGCTGGAAATAGCGTTTTTCATTTTTTTCAATATAATTCCTGTCTTGAATAGTAGAGAGCGTTGGGGCGTAAGTTGAGGGCCTGCCAATGCCCTCTGCTTCCAGGGCCTTGATCAGCGTGGCTTCGGTGTATCGGGCAGGCGGCTGGGTAAAGTGCTGAGAGGTTACGAGTTTTTTTAATTCCAAAATCTCTTCTTTTTCTAAAAGAGGCAAATCTGTTTCTTCGTATTTAATGGGGTATGCTTTTAAGAAGCCGTCGAATTTTAATGTTTGGCCGTTGGCCCTGAAGGTATAATTTTGAGCCGCGATATCAATGGCCACAGCGTCAAAAACAGCCGGGGCCATTTGGCAGGCGATAAATCTTTGCCAGATTAGCTCATAAAGGCGGCGTTGGTTTTCGTCAAGGTTTTTGGGAGGTCTGTCGGCGTTGGTCGGCCTGATGGCTTCATGCGCTTCTTGCGCCCTGCCTTTGCTTTTGTATTTTCTGAACTGATGGTAATTTTGGCCATATCTTTCAGTAATCAATTCCTTCGCCGCTCCCAGGGCTAAACCGGAAAGATTCAAAGAGTCGGTGCGGTGGTAAGTGATAAATCCTCTTTCGTAAAGATTTTGAGCGATGCGCATAGTGAACTTGGCCGGAAATTTAAATTTGCGCCAAGCATCTTGCTGGAGAGTTGAGGTAGTGAAAGGGGGCAGGGGATTTCTGCGACTTTCCTTTTTTTCAATATTTTCGACTTTGTATTCCGCCCCCCTTAACTCGCTGATTATTGCTTCTGCTTCTTCGGTATTTTTTATCGCCAGCTTATCTATGGCCTCGCCATTTTTTTTGTATAATATTGTTTCAAATTGCCGAGGACTGTCCTCGGCAATAAGAAGGGCAATAATGCTCCAATATTCTTGAGATTGAAACTTTTTGATTTCCCTTTCTCTCTCTACCACCAGCCGAACGGCTATCGACTGAACTCTGCCGGCCGACAGGCCGCGGGCGATTTTTTTCCATAAAAAAGGCGAAAGTTTATAGCCGACAATTCTGTCGAGCACCCGTCTCGCCTGCTGGGCGTTGACTAAATTCATGTCTATTTCGCGGGGGTTTTTCAGCGCTTCCAATATCGCCGGCTTTGTAATTTCATGAAAAGCGATTCTCTCGTATTTTTTTTGCCCGCTTAAATCAAGCGCCTGCGCCAAATGCCAAGCAATGGCCTCGCCCTCTCTGTCCTCATCAGTCGCTAAAACAACCGAATCGCTTTTTGGCAGTTCTTTCTTCAGGGCGGTCACAGTTTTTCTTGATTTTGTGGGAATGACGTATTTTGGCTTAAAATTATTTTCCAAATCAACGCCAAGAGAGCCCTTGGGAAGGTCTCTTACGTGGCCAAAAGAAGAAAGCACTTTGTAGTCTTTTCCCAAAAACGATTGCAGGGTTTTGCTTTTTGTCGGCGACTCAACGATAATGAGTTTCATTATTTTTTTAATTTAACACGACGGCGGTAATATTACAAAAGAAAATCCCAGCAGTCAACGCAGGGATGATGCATTCTACTCCGTTTTCGGCTTGTGCAGGTTAAACCTGCACAGACAAACCTGCACAGACAACATATCGCCGTTCATCGGTCAAGGTGTTAGACATCCGATGTCTAACACATGGCTTTTTTATTGTTTCGTGTTTTGTGCTATAAGCAAAACAGCGAGGGAGGCAGAAATGAAAAGAGCGATATTGGCGATTTTCGCGGCACTATTGCTGCTGGGCACAACTGATATGGCCACGGCTGATGATAAAGCAGGCCAGAAGAAGCTAATTGAAGAAGAGCGCATACTGATCGAAAAGAGAGATGCGGTCTTGGCAACCACGGGGCAAGTTGCCGCCGACCAGATTGTCACCAGCAAGGAAATGCGGGAACTTATAAGGGGCATTGAAAGTTTTAGCCGGGCCAAGTCCGAGGCCGATTACTATTTAACATCCTACGGCCTAACGACCACAGTTGTTTTGCCGGCAGAGCTTACGCAAGCGGTAGATGAGTACTGGGTTTCTAATAGTTTTTTTGCCCGCGACAGAAGCGCAAAAGTCAGGACTTATCTCGTCGGACTCGCAGGACATGACATCATTGTGCAGGATTCTATTATATTGGGCCTGTGGCAATTCCTTGCCGCGCTTATGGCTCTACTCGCTAGTTCCTGTTTCGTTGCGTTCTTTGACGCTCTCTTCCTTATGGGCAAGAGAAATATAGCGGTGTTTGCGTCTTTCATTGCGTCTGGTTTATCCGCTGTCTTTCTTTGGCGCTGGCTATTTTTCCTTTAATATAGTTGAGGACATTGTCCTCAACTTTTTCTAGAGCACCCCGTACAAAAACCTTCGGTTTTTTACGGGGCAGGTTTGGCAGTTTTCAGTTTTTCAATCACTTCGCTTAACATCTGACAGTACAAATTCAGACCCACTTGATTGACACTGCCCGATTGTTCTTTGCCGAGAATATTGCCTGCCCCTCGTATTTCCATATCTTGCAGGGCGACTTTATAGCCCGACCCAAGATTTTGCGCCTCTTTGAGCGCTTGCAGGCGCCTTTTTGCTAAATCGTTTAATTTGCCCGAATGCAGAAAATAGGCAAAGGCCCGAACATTTGAGCGACCCACTCTGCCCCTGATTTGGTGCGCCTGCGCCAAGCCGAGTTTGGCGGCATCGGCCACAACCAAAGTATTGGCGTTGGAGAGGTCTATGCCGTTTTCAATAATAGTGGTGGCTACGAGCACATCAATATTTTTTTCTTTGAAATCGCGCATGACCGACACCATTTCCGGTTCATTCATTCTGCCGTGAACAACGCCAACATTCAGATGGGGGAATTTTTCCGCCAAAGATTTTTTAACCATTTCAATGGTGGCAACTCGGTTGTGCAAATAATAAACCTGGCCTCCTCTGGTGATTTCCGCCTCAATTGCCCGCCGGATAATTTTTTCCGAGCGTGGTTTGATAAAGGTCTCAACAGGCAACCGTTCCGGCGGAGGCGTTTTAACAATACTGATATTCTTTAGCGATGAGAGAGCAAAATAAAGAGTGCGGGGAATGGGCGTAGCCGACAGCGAGAGAATATCTAACTGCGGCCGGATTCTTTTGAGACGCTCTTTTTGCTCCACGCCGAATTTCTGCTCGTCGTCGATAACGAGCATGCCCAAATTCTTAAATGCAATATCGGCAGAAAGCAGCCGGTGAGTGCCAATGGCAATGTCTATTTCCCCCGCCTTTAATTGTCCGGCAATTGTTTTTTGTTCGCTTTTAGATTGCAGGCGGCTTATCAGCGCGATTTTGACTGGCAGATTGTTCAGCCGGTGGGTGAAGTTTTGATAGTGCTGTGAAGCCAAAATAGTGGTGGGGCAAATCATGGCCGCCTGCTTGCCGTTGCTTACCGCCTTAATGACAGCCCTTAGGGCGATTTCTGTTTTGCCAAAACCAACGTCCCCGCAGACAATCCTGTCCATAGGCATTTCCGACTCTTCAAGGTCCTTGGCAATGTCATTTGTTGCCTGCGCCTGATCGGGTGTTTCAAGATAGGCAAACGTCTCTTGAATTTTCGCTTCCATTTCAAAATCGCGGCTGTAGGGCTGGCGCCGAGCCACTTCTCGTTGAGCGTATATTTCCAGAAGCTCTGCGGCTAACTTTTCGGTTTCCTCTTTGACTTTCCTTTTCGTATTCAACCAAGTCGGCGCGCTCAACCGGGAAATTTTAGGATTAATAAAGCCGACATAGCGCGAAAGTTTTCTCTCAAGGCCCAGCGGCACATATAATTTATCGCCCGAGGCATATTCTAAAACGTAATATTTCTGCGGAAACGGAAACGAGGAAGTCCGGCTTCCCGCGGAAGCCGGACTTCCAGTTATCCCCGTCAAGAGCCCGATGCCGTGGTCTAGGTGCACCAAAAAATCGCCCGGCTTTAGGCCTTGCAATTGGGAATATATTTTTTGATTCTTTAGTTTTTTCTTCAGCCGTTCTTTGTCTTTTTTTTCATCGCTAACACAAGTATTTGATTGTTCTATTTCTTCAATCTTGTTGCCGAAGTAATTAATTCTAACGGCCCGATTTAAGTTGACCGGAAAAATGTCAATCGTGCCGCCATGCCTTGCTATTTCGCCGGGTTCCGCGACTTCTTGCACTATTTCATAGCCCATTTCGTCAAGTTGCCGGAGCAGCCGCGAAAAATTGAAATCACTGCCCTTTTCTAAAAAAACAATATTATCTTCAAAGAACGACTGGGTTTTTCTCGCCGTTAATATCTTTTGCAGGTTTTCTTCAAACCAAAAATTCTCCCTTTCCAAGAAGTAGGGGGTGATGCCAACGATTAAAACCCGGTCTAGGGTTGACTTTTCCATTCGTTTATGCTATATAAGAAAATCGGCTCTTTGTCAAAAGAAGCCAAATAAGAAAGGGAGGAAGACATGAAAAAGGCACTGGTGGCGGTTGTCGCGGGGTTGTTGCTGTTGGGAGCAGCGGGTTCGGCCATAGCCGACGAGGAGGCCAACTTCAAAAAAGCTGGTCAGCAGGTTTTGGCCGAAAAAGAACGGCTGTTGGCCGAAAAGAGAGACGCGGTTTTGGCAACGGCAGGGCAAGTAGCCGCTGACCAAATTGTCGACGGCAAAGAAATGCGCGAACTGCAGAAGGGCATTGAGGATTTTGGCCAAGCCAAGTCAAATGCCGACGACTACCTCAAGTTCTATGAGCTGGCGACCACGGTCGTTCTGCCCGATGAACTTGTGCTGGCAGTGAACGGGTACTGGGACGCCACCGGCTGGTTCGCTCGCGACCGAAAAGCAAAGGTCAGGACCTATCTCGTCCGGCTGACCGGTCGCGATGTGACCGTGCGGGATTATGGCCCAGTAAATGGCGTGTTGCAGATTTTCCTGTTCGTTATGGCCATAGTGGCGACGCTTTTTTCCTTTACAAGGCTAGCCACGAGGCAATTTCAGAGCTATGCAGCTCCTGTTATCATGTCATTTATCCTCGCCCTCTTATTCTGGTCCGCGCTATTTTTCCTTTAAGGGGCTCGTCGAAAAACCAAGGTTGGGGAGATTATCCCCAACCTTTTTTAGTTTAGTTTGTTGAAGTCAGACCTTAATAAGTCAAGAGCCCCAGTAATGATTTTTTCTTCTTCGGCGGTGAACTTTTGCAAAACAAAGTCCTCTACATTGGAGGGCTTGCCCGAGGCCGGGCAAATGCCAAGACGAATTCTATTGAAATCCTTAGTGCCGAGTTCGTCTATAATTGATTGGACGCCCTTGTGCCCGGCCGAGCCCTGTCCGCGGGAAATTTTATACTCTCCTAACGGCAAATCAATATCGTCGTGAATAACCCAAATATCTTGCGGCTTTATTTTATAGTAGGCCGCTTTTTCTTTAACGGCTTTGCCCGATTTGTTCATAAAAGTGTCGGGCTTCAGTAAAATAGCGTCTTTCGGCGTTTGCTTTTGCAGTTCGTCTATAGCCAAAAAGCCGAAGTTGTGCCGCGTTTTTTCGTATTTTTTGCCGGGATTGCCCAAGCCGATGATTAGTTTCATATTTTTTATTATACCACGCCCTCTTGCTTTTGATAAAAAGTTTATATATAATAACTAAAGATATGAAAAACTTTCTTATTTTTATTTGGGAAGTTTCTAAAATAGTTGTCGTTGCCCTGCTGATAGTGGTGCCTATCCGCTATTTTATCTTTCAGCCGTTTTTCGTCAGGGGACAAAGCATGGAGCCCTCTTTTTTCACAGGGGATTATTTGATTATTGACGAGCTTTCATATCATTTACGCAGTCCGGAAAGAGGGGAAACCATTGTCTTCAAATATCCCAATAATCCTTCGCAAAAATATATCAAAAGAATTATCGGCTTGCCCGGAGAGACAATCCAGATAGAGGGCGGGCAGATAATTATTTACAAGGACGGCATTGCCGAAACGCTGAATGAGTCGTCTTACCTTGCTGATTTTATAGAGACGGCCGGAGCGGTAAGGGTCTCTTTGAGCCAAGACGAGTATTTCGTGCTGGGCGACAACCGCGCCGTTTCGTCTGATTCGCGAAGATGGGGAGCGGTTCCGGAGGATAATATTATAGGCCGGGTTTTTTTGAGGGCATGGCCCTTCACGGCTTTAGCTAAGATATGATACCAAAAAACAAATTTCAGGCGCCAACTGGCATGCATGATATCCTGCCGCCAGATCAGCCGTACTATCAGAAGCTTTACAGCGCTGCCGAAGGCATTGTTGATTTTTACGGTTTCAAAAAAATAGACACTCCCATACTGGAAGACGCCGAGCTTTTTTCGAAAGGCATCGGTTTGTCAACCGATGTAGTTGAAAAACAAATGTACGCCCTGCGGACAAGGGGCGGTGATTTTTTGGCCCTGCGCCCCGAATTTACCGCAGGCATTGCCCGGGCCTATATTGAACACGGCATGTTTAATTTGCCCCAGCCATTGAAATTTTATTCTATCGGCCCCTTATTCAGGTCGGAAAAGCCGCAGGCGGGCAGGTACCGGCAATTTCACCAGTTCAATCTTGAGATGTTTGGAGAGCAAACTCCGGTTGCCGACGCCCAGCTGATACAGATTTTTTATAATATCCTAAAAGAACTGAAGTTTAAAAATTTAGTCGTGGAAGTTAACAGCATCGGCGACAGCCAGTGCCGGCCTTACTACAAAAAACTGCTGGCTAATTACCTAAAGGCGCGCGAAAGTTCGCTTTGCGCCGATTGCCGCCGCCGGGCCAAGCAAAATCCTTTGCGAGTGCTTGACTGCAAAGAAGAGAAGTGCCAGCCGGTTAAGGCGCAGGCGCCTCAAATAGTCGACCATCTTTGCGAGGCGTGCAAGGCGCATTTTAAGGAAGTGCTGGAATTTTTAGACGAGCTTGACTTACCGTATCGTTTGAATCCATACTTGGTAAGAGGGCTGGATTACTATACAAAAACCGTATTTGAGATTTTTCAGGAATCCGAGAGCGGAGAAAAATCAGCGGCTTTGGTGGGAGGCGGCAGGTATGACGCCTTAGTTAAACTGCTCGGCGGAAGGGATACGCCAGCTTGCGGGGGCGCGGCCGGAGTGGAGAGAATAGTCGAACATTTGCGAGGAGCAATGAAGATCGAACCCGGGCCGCAATTGCAGAGCAAGGGCATATTTTTGGCCCAACTCGGCGGCCTGGCCAAAAGGAAAAGTTTGAAATTGTTTGAGGAATTGCGCAAGGCAAAAATTCCCGTCGCTGAATCATTCGGCCGTGATTCGTTGAAAGCGCAATTGCGTTCGGCCGACAGATTTCAGGTTCCCTACGCGTTGATTATCGGCCAAAAGGAAGCCCTTGAGAATACGGTAATTATCCGAGACATGAAGACGGGCAAGCAAGATGTTGTGAAGTTAGACAAAGCGGTTGACGAATTAAAAAAACAGCTCAAGAAGTAACAAACACTGTGGATGAATGCATTTTTTGTAAAATTGCCAGAAAGGAGATAGAATCATAAGCACAATCACCTTAAATTTTAAATTAATTAAACATGGTATTGCAAGTAAAAAAACAAGAAAGAGAACCAACGCAGGTCTTAATTCGCCGCTTTCAAAAGAGCATGCAGCAAAGCGGTATTTTGGTTAGGGCGAGAAAGGGGCGTTTTCATGCCAGAAAGAAAAGCGAAGCCGCAAAGAAGAAAGCTGCTATGAGGAGGGAAGAATTGAGACAGGAGTACGCCGAATTAAAAAAAATGGGCAAGGCGTAAATGGCTTTAAAAGAAGAAATCTTAAAGGATTTAACGGAAGCCGTTAAAAGCAAAGAAGAATTAAAATCCTCTGTTTTAAGAATGCTTTCGGCCGCGATTTTAAATAAAGAAAAAGAAAAAAGATATAAATTGGGCGAAGAAAAGGATGTTCGACTCGCCGACGAGGAGATTGCGGATGTCATTTCCTCTGAGGCCAAAAAAAGAAGAGAGGCGGCGATAGAATACGAGAAGGCCGGGCGCTCTGAAATGGCAGAGAAAGAGAAACAAGAAACGGAAATCTTAAAAAAATATTTGCCCGAACAGCTTTCCGAAGAAGAAGTTCGAGGACTGGTCAAAGAAGCAATCGAAAAAACCGGAGCGGCCGGGCAAAAAGACATGGGAAAAGTCATGGCCGCGCTTATGCCCAAGGTTAAGGGCAGGGCTGACGGCGCTTTGGTTTCGCAGCTCGTTAAGGATTTATTAACTTCTTAAAAAGTTATTTAATGGCCAAGAATCATACAATTTGCGGCTTGGACATTGGGACAAGTTCGATTAAGGCAATAATTGCCTCCCGAGACCAGGAGAATCAGGTCCTTGAAGTGATTGGGAAAGTTTCTTTGCCGGTTTTTGGCATCAGGCGCGGAGTGGTTTTTAGGACCGAAGATGTTTCAAAAAGCATAACTCAGGCCTTGGAGCGCCTTAGCTCCGAAGCCAATTGTAAAATTGACGATGTTTACGCCAGCGCCGGGGGCAGCCATATATTCTCCGTCTCGTCTCACGGAACAGTTATTGTTTCCCGAGCCGATCAAAAGATTTCCGAGGAGGATGTGAACAGAGTTATTGAGGCGGCTAAGGTTTTTCCGCTTCCTTCTAATCGGGAGATATTAGAGACATTTCCTCTCGAGTTCATTGTTGACGGACAGGGCCACATCAAAGAGCCGCAAAACATGCAGGGACAGCGGCTGGAAGTCAGCGTCTTGGCCTTGTGCGCTTTTTCTCCCTTTATGAAAAATCTTAGCAACGCTATTTATAGCGCTTGGCCCCATGTTGCAGATATTACTCCCTCGGCTTTGGCCAGTTCACGAGCGGTCTTAACCCCTCAGCAAAAAGAGCTGGGCGTGTGCTTGGTTGACATTGGCTCGGGCACAACCGATGTAGCGGTTTACGAAGAAGGCGACTTGATTCATGCGGCCGTTTTCCCTGTGGGTTCCGAAAGAATCACCAATGACCTTGCCATCTGCTTGAAAACCGACGTTGAACTGGCCGAGCAGATAAAAAAAGAGTTTGGCAGCTGTATTTTTTCAGGCGGCAGAAGAAAAGAGAAAATAGAGCTGTCGAAAGATGAGGGCAACGGCGAACAGCTTTCCTTTTCCCATAAAATGTTGGTGAAAATTATTGAAGCGCGCGTTTGCGAAATATTTGACCAGGTCCAAAAAGAACTGAAAAAGGCCCCGCTCAAGGGTTCTTTGCCTGCCGGAATTGTCTTGACTGGCGGGGGAACGAAGCTCCCCAAAATGGTAGAACTAGTTAAAAGAGAACTAAAATTGCCCGTGCGGCTCGGCAAGGTGCATGGCATGTTGGGCATAGATGATGATAATTTGTGGAGCACGGCCGCAGGACTGGCGTTGGCGGCTTTCGATTTAGACGAGGGGAGGTCGCGCAGTATGCCGCAGTTGCCGCAGGGCTTTGTCAGGAAGATGAAGGGAATTTTGCAAAATTTCATACCATGAGTTATGCCGCAAAAATAAAAGTCGTTGGAGTGGGTGGAGCCGGAGCAAACGCCGTTTCCCGCATGGTGGCAGCTAAGATTCAGGGTGTTGACTTGGCGATTATCAATTGCGACGCGCAGGATCTGCAAAAGGCCAAGGCCACGCAGAAATTAAGAATCGGCAGAGAGCTGACCAAGGGTCTGGGCGCTGGCATGAACCCGGAAGTCGGCAGAATGGCCGCCGAGGAAAATAAAGAAGAAATTGCTCAACTTTTAAGCGGTACCGATATGGTTTTTGTAACCTGCGGACTGGGCGGCGGCACGGGCACGGGAGCGGCTCCGATTGTGGCGGAAGTTGCCAAAGGCCTCGGGGCCTTAGTTGTAGGCGTAGCGACTACGCCTTTTTCGTTTGAAGGCAGTTATCGGGCGCAGGTTGCCAAAAAAGGCCTGGAGATTTTGAAAACAAAGGTTGACACTTTGCTGACTATTCCCAACGACAAGGTTTTGTCTCAAGGCAGTAAGGGCAAGAGCTTGGTCGAGGCCTTTTGGGCCTGCGATGAGGTTTTGCGGCAGGCCGTGCAGGGCATTACCGATTTAATTTTGCTGCCCGGCATTATTAATGTGGATTTTGCCGGCGTCAAAACAATTATGAAGGACTCCGGTTCCGCCTTATTTGGCATGGGAAAAGCCCGGGGGGAACGCCGGGTGGAGACAGCCGTCAGCTTGGCCATAAATTCTTCCCTGCTTAATTTTTCAATTAAAGGAGCCAAGGGTGTTTTGTTTAATATTAGCGGCGGCGACGATTTGAGTTTGAATGAAATTAATGAAGCGGCCCAAATTATAACCGAGCAAGCCGACCCCCGGGCAAAAATCATTTTCGGCGCGGTCAATGACAAAAAAATGCCAAAAGGCGAACTAAAAATCACCGTCATCGCCACCGGCTTCGAAAAATAAAATAATCTTCAACCGCCGCACGGCGAGGGATGTTGAACATCCCTCATTTGCATTGTCGTGGCGGTCTGTGGATAAGTTATGAAAGGCCGAGCAACCGACAGGGTTTGACCCTGTTTTTTTGTTGAGGTAGAATACAATAATATTCTTTTATATTTATTCTTCCTTTTGCATTTGAAAGGATTTTTTTATCAAAAATATGATAGAGAGCAAGTTTGCTAAAATCAAAAAAAGAGATGGCCGGGTAGTGGACTGGAACCAAGAAAAAATTACTACCGCCATTGTGAGAGCATTGATTGTGAACGGCCAGAAAGAAGAGCTGGCCGAAGGTCTTTCCGACAAGGTCGTTTTGGCTTTAAACGAAAGATTCGCCGGCCAAATTCCCGAAGTCGAACAAATCCAAGACACCGTAGAAGAGGTTTTTAAAAAGGAAAACCTCGGGGAAGTCGCCCTCGCCTACCACAATTATCGGCAGAAAAGAACTGAAATTCGAGAGGCCAAATGGTGGCTCTTAAACCACCAAGTAAGAACCAGATTATCGGCTAACGCTTTGCGAGTGCTGGAGTCCAGATATTTGAAAAAAAATGAATTGGGTAAGATCGTTGAAACACCCCAGCAGCTTTTTAGAAGGGTGGCTCAAAATATCGCCTCGGCAGAAAAAATATACAATCCCGAACTAAGCGAAGACGATTTGTTTAGAGTTGAAGAAAAATTTTATCGCATGATGGCCTCTTTGGACTTTTTGCCTAATTCTCCCACATTAATGAACGCCGGGAACGTTTTGCAGCAGCTTTCGGCCTGTTTTGTTTTGCCGGTCAAGGATTCTTTGGACAGCATTTTTGATGCAGTAAAAAATTCAGCCCTTATTCATCAGTCGGGGGGAGGGACCGGTTTTAGTTTTACTCGTTTGCGTCCCCGAGGCGACGTAGTGAAAAGCACCAAAGGCGTGGCTTCGGGTCCCATTAGTTTTATGACTGTTTTCGACGCAGCCACTAACACCATCAAGCAGGGCGGCAAAAGAAGAGGAGCCAACATGGGCATACTGCGAGTAGACCACCCCGATATTATGGAGTTTATTACCGCTAAGCACGAGGAGGGAATTCTCTCTAATTTCAACATCTCGGTTGCCGTTACCGATGAGTTCATGGAGAAAGCAAGAAAAGACCAGGATTATGATTTAATAAATCCCAGAACAAGCCAGGTTTGGGGGGCTCTAAACGCAAAAACGGTCTTTGAACTGATTACTCGTTATGCTTGGGAAACCGGAGATCCGGGCGTTATCTTTATTGATAGGATAAACGAACAAAATCCTACTCCCAAGCTCGGCGAAATTGAAAGCACAAATCCATGCGGCGAACAACCGTTATTGCCATACGAATCGTGCAACCTTGGCAGTATCAATTTGCAAAAGATGCTGAAAAAGAAAGGAGAAGACAAGTGGGAAATTGATTGGCAAAAATTGAAACACACCATCCGCACAGCTACCAGATTTTTGGACAACGTCATTGAAGTCAACCGTTATCCCTTAAAAGAAATCGAAGAGATGACTAAGGGCAACCGCAAAATTGGCTTAGGGGTGATGGGTTTTGCCGATATGCTGATTCGACTGGAAACACCCTACAATTCAAAAGAAGCGCTGCAAACGGCCGAAAAAATAATGCAATTTATACAAGACGAATCCAAGGCGGCTTCCCGCGAAATGGCCAAAGAGAGAGGGCCTTTTCCAAATTTCCGGGGCAGTATTTATGACACCGATGGGGCTGAGCCATTGAGAAATTCCACTACCACAACGATTGCTCCGACGGGAACAATTGGCATAATCGCCGGTTGTTCTTCGGGCATTGAACCGCTTTTCGCGGTTTCTTTCACCAGAAAACACGTGCTGGGAGGCGAAGAAATGACCGAGACAAATCCTTTATTTGAAGAAATGCTCGAAAATAAAAAATTAGACGGCAGCAGTGTTTTGGAAAAAGCGGCGGGCGAGGCGAGTATTCAGGAAATAGAAGAAATTCCAAAAGAAGTGCGGAAGATTTTTGTAACTGCTTTTGACATAACTCCGGAAGATCATGTCAGAGCGCAAGCAGCTTTCCAAAAATACAGCGACAATGCTGTTTCTAAAACCATTAATTTTCCTTATGAGGCCTCGGAGGATGACATTAGAGGGGCCTATTTTTTGGCTTTCGATCTGCGATGCAAGGGGATTACTGTTTTCAGAACAGGCAGCCGACAGCAGCAGGTATTGAACATCAAGACGAAAGGGCAGAAAGAATTGCCCGTTGAGAAAAAAGTGCCCGAGACAGAAGTGCCGCCGGAGTTGAGAGACCCTTCTCCCGAACTGCCCGACCTGCCTCCCGGCAGCTGCCCCACTTGTAATATTTAAAATATGATTTTTGTTTTAACGGGCAATGGCAAGGGTAAAACAACCTCTGCTCTGGGCATGGGAATTAGAGCCGCGGGAGCGGGGCAAAAGGTCTTAATGGTTCAGTTTCTCAAAACAAGCGCTTCTTCAGAAAATAAAATAATTAAACGGATTGAAAATTTTGATATCAAGACATTTGGCAGAAGAGGATTCGCTCCCTTTGGCGCGAAAGACGCTCTTTTGGCAAGGAAAGGCCTGCGGTTCCTTGAAAAAGAAGCCGAGAAATACAAGATGATTATTATGGACGAAATCAATGTGGCCTTGAAATTTAATTTGATAAGCGGCAAAGAGGTCTTATCTTTTTTAGACGCGCAGGACAACAATAAGCATATTATTCTGACAGGCAGAAGCGCCAGTAAAGATATTTGCGACAAAGCCGATCTGATTACTGAATTCAAAGAAGTTAAGCATTATTTTAGGCGGGGCGTTAAAGCCGTTAAAGGCATAGAATATTAATATACGAGAAAATGACAAAAATACTTGGTTTTATAGACATATTGGCAGGGCTTCTTTTTGTGTCAGGCGCCTACGGCATGGCCGCCCCCGGAGGCATGGCCTTGGCGATTGGCGCCGTTATGATTTTGAAAGGCGTGCTTTTTATTACGAATTTTTTTAGTTGGATTGATATAGCGGTTGGCGTTATTTTAGTTTTTGGATTGGCTGCTTCTTTGCCGCACTTTTTGCTGCTCGGCTTGGCTGCTTTTGTGGGCATCAAAGGCCTCGCCAGTTTATTGACTTTTTCTTGATGACAAAGTCCAGAGTTTTTCTATATTTCTGCTTATCTTTTGTTGGAGGTATTTTTTTGAGCTCGGTAAGTTCTATCTTCCAGCCGATTATGCTGGGAGTTTTAGTTTTGGGAGTGTTTTTAATCAGCGTTTTTTGGCGCCATAAGAAGTGCATTGTTGTTGGATTTTGCCTGTTGTTTTTGACGGCTGGCATATGGAGGCATCAGGCGGCTTTGTCGAAAATTGTTTATCCCGCGGAGCGGCAAATTACTTTCACCGGAATAATAGTAAGCGAATCAGATATAAGAGAAAATAGCACTCAACTAACCGTGCTTCAACAAGGCGAAAAGATTTTGGTGACGGCGAGCAGATATCCGGAGTATCAATACGGCGATGAAATAAAAATTATGGGCAAGCTGCAAGTTCCTCAAGCATTTGAGGATTTTAATTATAAAGATTATTTAGCCAAAGACGGAATTTATTCGGTGATTTATTTACCGAAAATTGAGCTCATCGCAAAAGATCGGGGGAATCCGATAATAGCCGCAACAATTTCTTTTAAAAATAAATTTCAGGAAACTGCCGAAAAATTTATCGCCCCGCCGCAGATAGGTTTTTTAGAGGCCCTGTTCTCGGGAGACGAGAGGGGCTTTTCTAAAGAGTGGAAAAATAAATTAAATATCACGGGCACTAGGCACATTGCCGCTGTTTCCGGGATGAATATCACCATTATCGCTTTTTTGATAATGTCTCTTGCTATTTTAGTTGGCTTTCGAAGAAAACAGGCATTTTATCTATCAATCATTCTGCTCGCTCTTTACATTCTAATGATCGGGGCTCCTGCATCGGCGGTTAGGGCCGGTCTTATGGCTTTCTTTTTAATGGCGGCCCAGTGTCTCGGTCGCTTATCAGCGGCCTCGAGGGGGGTGCTATTTGCAGCAACTCTTATGCTACTTGAAAACCCCCTGCTTTTAACCATAGACGTCGGCTTTCAGCTTTCTTTTCTGGCCATTTTGGGACTAATCTACCTTCAGCCAATTTTTTTCTATTGGTTCAGGAAAATTCCCGATCCCAAGATATTTCCCGCAAGAACCACTATTTCTGCTACTTTATCAGCACAGTTTTTTGCCTTGCCAATTTTAGTGTATAATTTTGGCTCCATTCCCTTGCTGTCTCCGATTACCAACCTCTTGATTGTTCCCTTTTTAGCGCCAATTACTATTTTGATTTTTATCTTTGGAATATCCGGAATGATCATTGCCCCGCTCGGGATTTTGCTTTCTTGGCCGACTTGGCTCTTTTTAACTTATATTGCGACACTGATTCATTGGTTTTCTGGCGTGCCCATGGCCCTTTTAGTATTAGAAAAGATTCATTGGGTTTGGCTGGTAGCGGCTTACTTTGCATTGGGCTGTCTTACCTGGCGGTTAAATAGGGAAAATATGTTAAAATATCATTAGCAATATGGCGATTTCAAATAAAAAAGCATGGATTGTGGCAGTGAGCATGGGCTACGGGCATCAAAGGGCGGCCTATCCCTTGGCTGGTCTTGCTCCAAATAATCAGGTTATAAATGCCAATGATTATCCGGGTATTCCCGAAAACGACAGAAAAATCTGGGAGAGGGCCAGAAGTTTTTATGAGCTTATCTCAAGATTTTACCGCGTGCCGATAATCGGCAAAATTGTCTTCGGTATTTTTGACCGATTTCAGGCAATTCAAAGTTTTTATCCCAAAAGAGACCTATCCAAACCGACTTTTCAGTTAAAACAGACATATTCTTTAATACAAAAGGGCTGGGGCAGGGACCAAGTTGAAAGATTAAATAAAAGACAGCTGCCTTTGATTGCGACTTTTTTTATCCCGGCTTTTATGGCTGAATTTCACGGCTATAAAGGCGATATTTATTGCCTTGTTGCCGACGCCGATGTTTCTCGGGCTTGGGCTGCTCTCAAGCCGCGAAACAGCAGAATTAAGTATTTTGCGCCAACCCAAAGAGTCGCAGAACGGCTCAAGCTCTACGGCGTAAGGCCGGGCAATATTTTTTATACCGGCTTTCCTCTTCCGCGGGCCTCCAAAAATGCCTTTCGGGCAAGAATGCGCAATCTTGGCCCGGCAAGCAAAAAACCACGGTTTCTAACTTTAATGTTTGCCGTTGGGGGAGCCGGAGCTCAAAAAGAGATTGCTATTCAGATTGCCGAATCCTTGTCAGAAAAAATTAAAGCCGGCAAGGTTGGCCTTATTTTGTCGGCCGGTATTCGGCAGGGAGTAAAAGATTATTTCGTAAAAGAGCTCAAACAACTGGGTTTGGAAAAACAAGTCAAAGTTCTTTTTGAAAAAGAAATCAGCCCTTATTTCCAAAAATTTAATGAGGCGCTGAAAACAACCGACATTCTTTGGACCAAGCCATCGGAGCTTTCTTTTTACTCGGCATTAGGCCTGCCCATTTTGATTGCGCCTCCCATCGGCTCGCAAGAGGAATTTAACAAATCATGGCTGTTAAAAAACGGCTTTGGCATTGAGCAAGGAGACCCCGCCAAGACCGACCAGTGGCTTTTTGACTGGCTGGCGAAGGGGTATTTTGCCGACTGCGCCGAAAAAGGGTTTGCTAAGGGAGAAAAGTCGGGAATATCAAATATTACTAAGATATGCTTTGGCTAATCGTTACTATTGTTGCTTATTTTATATTGGCTGCCGTTTTTTTGGTTGATAAGTATCTTTTAACCAGTTCCATTCCCAATGCCCGGGCCTATGCCTTTTATATCGGTATATTAGGAATAGGTGTTTTGGTTTTCGCGCCTTTTGTTGACCTTTACTTTTTAAATCCTTCGGATATGTTTTTAGCTTTTGTTTCCGGCGCTACTTTTCTCTTCGGTATCTTTTGGTTTTTTAAAGGCCTTAAAAAATTTGAGACCTCAAGAATGATTCCAGCTGTAGGGGGACTCTTGCCGATTTTTACTATTTTGCTCATTTATCTTATTTCATGGGGACGCGAAACATTAGCCCCGCAACAAATTTTAGCATTCTTTCTGCTGATAGGCGGCAGTGTTTTAATAACCATGGAAAAGGCCTCGATTTTTTCTTGGAAAAGCATGAAGTTCGCAATTGTGGCCGCTTTTTTTCTTTCAGTTTCCTTCGTCTCGGCTAAATTTGTTTATCTAAACTACCCCTTCTTATTAAGCTTGATCTGGATCAAATTGGGAGGAGCTCTTTTTTCACTGATTTTTCTTTTTGATGCCGATTTAAGGAGTTCATTGTTTCAAAAAAGAATGGCGGTAAAGAGAAAAACGGCAGTTATTTTTTTTGCCGGTCAGGCAGCCGGGGCCGCCGCCAATATGCTGCAAAATTGGTCCATAGCTTTAGCGCCGCTTATTTATGTCGCTTTTATTAACGCCTTGCAGGGAGCGCAGTACGGATTTTTATTTCTTTTGACCATTTTGTTTTCTCTAAAGTTTCCGCGAATTTTAAAAGAAGAATTAAACAGGCAAGCTGTAATTCAAAAAAGTATGGCTCTATTGCTCTTGGGAGCAGGACTGGCCATGCTGGCACTAATATGAGGAGGATCTTAGGTATAATTTTATTAGCCATAATTCTACTAATTCTTGGCGCCGCCGGATATTTTTTTTGGGGTAGCGCGAAACCGGCCGAAAATATCAGCTGGGGAATCGTCTTTTCGCAAAAGCACGCCCAGCTTCTTGGACTGGACTGGCAAGAAACCTATCTGGCCTTATTGGATGAACTTGGCGTTAAAAAAATAAAGGTGGCAAGTTATTGGGATTTAATAGAGAAAGAGGGGGGGGAATACGATTTTAATGATTTGGACTGGCAGATTCATGAGGCGGCAAAGAGAAACGCAAAGATTCTTTTGGTTATCGGCCTAAAGACGCCGCGCTGGCCGGAATGTCATGTTCCAGATTGGGACAAGAATTCCAATATGGAAACGCAACAGGGACATATTTTGAACCTTCTTGAAGAAATAATCCTGCGGTATAAAGAATCCCCGGTTATTTGGGCTTGGCAGGTGGAAAACGAGCCGGCTTTCCCTTTCGGCATTTGTCCTTGGACAGACGAGGAGTTCTTGAAAAAAGAAATAAATCTGGTAAAGTCATTAGATGCCCAGCGGCCGGTAATTATTTCAGACAGCGGGGAATTTTCTTTGTGGACAACAGCAGCTAATTATGGAGATGTAGTCGGGGTGACTATGTACAGGAAGGTTTGGTTCCATCAATTAGCTCAATATCTAACCTACCCCTTTCCTCCGGTTTTTTATCAACGCAAGGCGCTTATCGTTCAGAAATTGTTTGGTAAAGAGGTGATTGTTGTAGAATTACAGGCGGAACCCTGGGGCCCCAAGCTCCTGTATGACGTTTCGCCGGAAGAGCAGAAGAAAACAATGGATTTGGAGCAGTTTATGGCCAACATCAATTTTGCCAGAAATTCCGGCTTGAGAGAGTTTTACCTATGGGGCGCAGAATGGTGGTACTGGATGAAAGAAAAGCAAAATGAGCCGCAAATTTGGAACGAGGCAAAAAAATTATTCTAATGCACGGAAAAACAGAAAAATATTATTTGAATGTCGGCAAGGCGAGCGATTTAAAGGATGCCAAAGAACGCCTTATTTACCGGGTATTTGAAATAATACCCGGCGCTTTAATTTGGATTACTCTCATCGGCATGGTTATTTTCTCCTGGCTCTTCCCGGCCTTTACCGCCATATTTATTATTATTTTTTGCGTTTATTGGCTCGTCAGAGTCGGCCACTTTGCCCTGCATTTGGTTGCCGCTTACAAACAAACGAAAATTAATATGAATATCAACTGGCCGGAAAAGCTTGAGCAGCTGCCAGTTGCGGCTAACCGGGAAATTTATCATTTGGTTATTCTGCCGACTTATAAAGAAGAAATCAGGGTGCTGCGGGGGTCGATACAATCATTGGTTCGGGCCCAATACGACAAAAGCAGAATGATTGTTGTTTTAGCAATCGAAGAGAGGGCGGGAAGCGAGGCGCAAGAAACCGCTCGCATTATGAATGAAGAGTTTGGCGATAAATTTTTCAAGTTTTTGGTCACTTGTCATCCGGCCGGCATTGAAGGTGAAATTGCCGGCAAGGGTTCCAACGAAAGCTGGGCCGGAAGAGAAGTTAAAAAGCAAGTCATTGACCAGCTCGGGATTCCATACGAAGATATTATTGTTTCGTGTTTTGATTCCGATACCCAGGTTTACCCCCAGTATTTTAGCTGCCTGGCTTATCATTATTTCACCGAGCCCGCGTCATCCAGAGTCAGCTTTCAGCCAATTCCCTTTTACTTTAATAATGTTTTAGACGCGCCATTTTTTTCTCGCGTGGTCAGTTCTTCCAATGTTTTTTGGCAGATGATGCAGCAGCAGCGGCCGGAAAAACTCACCACCTATTCGTCACATTCAATGAGTTTTAAGGCCTTGGTCGAGGCGGATTTTTGGCAGACAAACATTGTTTCAGAAGACGCCGGTATATTCTGGAGGACTTTTCTTTTTTACGACGGCAATTATCGGATTGTCCCCTTTCACTATCCTTTATCAATGGATTCCTGCGCTGCCAAAAGTTGCTGGCAATCTATTCTAAACCAGTACAAACAGCAAAGAAGGTGGGCATGGGGTTCGGAGGGTATTCCATATCTGCTTTTTGGATTTTTTAAAAATAAAAAAATAGCTTTTCATAAGAAGTTTCGCTATACGCTTTTGCTTTTAGAGTCATTTTGGGCCTGGGGCACCAATGCTCTGCTGTTGCTTTTCTTGGGATGGCTGCCGCTGCTGCTGGGGGGAAACCAATTCAATAGCACCGTTTTATCGTATAATCTTCCCAAAACCACGCAAATTCTAATGACGATCGCTTCAGCCGGCGTGATAGTTTGCATTGTTGTCAATACTATCTTATTCCGTTTGGCGTCCATTAATCTTTCCAACAAAAAAAAGCTATTTATGGTGATGCAATGGATTTTCCTTCCCTTTTCACTTATTATTTTCGGCTCGGTGCCGGCTATTGATGCGCAGACCCGGCTGATGCTTGGAAAATACATGGGCTTTTTCCCAACAGAAAAATTTAGAAAAAAATTATGAAATTAGGCAAGGCCGACTTACATGTCCACTCAAATTACAGCCCGGATGCCTTCAGTTCCGTCAGGGATGTTTTAGAGAAGGCCAAGAACGCGCAGCTTGACGTTGTGGCTATCACCGACCATCACACCATTGAGGGGGCCAAAGAAGCTGAAAAATTGGCCGCTGATTTTGGCTTGGAAGTTGTTGTCGGTGAAGAAATTTTAACCCAAGAAGGAGAGGTCATCGGCCTTTTTCTTAAAGAAACAATCCCCCCCGATCTTCCAATTTTAGAGGCAATTCAGAGGATTAAGCGGCAGGGCGGGCTGGTCTTTGCTCCCCATCCCTTGAGTTTTTGGCAGGACGGGGTGGGAGAGAAGCTTTTGGGCCAATTGGCGCAGCAAATTGACGGCGCAGAGGTTTTAAGCGCTGGCTGGACAGGCAGGAAAAACTTTGCTAAAATGCAGCGTCTTAACGAGGAAATTTTTAAGCTGGCGGCAATAGGCGGCAGCGACGCGCATTTTGCCGATTTGGTTGGCAAGGCCTATACTCTTTTTAAGGGGAAGACGGCCTCGGAATTATATTCGTCAATTCAAAATAAAACGACCGCCGTTGAAGGAAATTTTTGGTCGAAAAGGGATTTTTTTTCCTATGGCGCGCATTGGCTCAAAAATAATTTTCGCAAAGGAGGTCCTTTAATTATTTTTGATATTTTATGGACAGTCAGAAAAGCAAAAAAGGCCTTTCGGAGATTTTCCGATCAGACGAAAATATGATACAATTTTAAAAAATTATTGCATTATGCCCAAAATCTATTTAGATTACGCGGCCGCTACGCCCATTGATCCAAAAGTTCTCAAGACAATGATGCCTTATTTGAAAAAGGAATTCGGCAACGCTTCCTCTATACATGCTTTTGGACAAAGGGCCCTATCGGCCATTGAAGATGCGCGCAATATTGTTGCCAATTTTTTGCGTTGTCAGCCAGAAGAAGTTTATTTCACCGGTTCTGCTACCGAAGCCGATAATTTGGCAATTCAAGGAATCGTGAAAGCAGCCAAAAGCAGGATTGCCAAGCCTCACATTATAACTTCCGCAATTGAGCATCACGCTGTTTTGGAGCCATGCCAATATTTAAAGAAACAAGGGTGCGAAGTCACCGTTTTGCCCGTCAGTAAAGATGGGCTGGTTTCGCTTGCCGATTTGAAAAAAGCAGTGCAGGAGAATACGGTTTTGGTTTCCGTTATTTACGCCAATAATGAAATCGGCGCTATCCAGCCGCTCGCTGAAATCGGAAAATTTTTAAAGCAAAGCAAAACAAAAATATATTTTCATACCGACGCGGTGCAGGCGGTAAATTATTTGGACTGCAATGTCGATAGTTTGGGGGTTGATTTGCTTACAATCAGCGCGCACAAAATTTACGGCCCCAAAGGCGTCGGCGCGCTTTATGTCCGAAAGGGAACGGCTATCGAGCCGATGGTCTATGGCGGCGGGCATGAGCGGGGGCTGAGGCCGGGCACCGAAAATGTAGCTGGAATTGTCGGTTTGGGAGCCGCTATTAAAGAAGTTGCCAGCCCCAAAAACAAGATTCATAATATAAGAATCAGGCAGCTGCGCGACAAACTTATAAAAAAAATTCCAAAGATTATTTCCGATATTGCGATTAACGGCTCGCTGGAAAAACGTTTACCCAACAATATAAACTTTACTTTTCCCGGAGCTGAGGGCGAGGCCCTGTTGGTGGCCTTAGACCAAAAGGGTTTTGCTGTTTCAACGGGTTCGGCTTGTTCTTCGCATAGCTTGGAGGCCTCGCATGTATTGACTGCCCTGGGCCTGCCCGAAGAGACAGCCCATAGCTCTCTAAGGATTACTCTGGGAAAATACACGAACGAAAAAGAAATAGATATTTTTGTATTGGCTTTAGCCAAAGTAGTGGAACGGTTAAGAGAAATATCCGGCTATAAAACAAAAACAAATGGCAAATAATCCTTACTACTCAAAAGAAATATTAGAACATTTTATGCATCCCAAGAACTTGGGCGCTATTAAGAATGCCGACGGAATCGGCGACACGCAGAATATGCGATGCGGCGATATAATGAAAGTGTATATTACCGTGGAAGATAAAAAGGGCAAGACAATAATTAAAGATGCCAAATTTGAGACCTTTGGGTGTGGTCACGCCGTGGCCATTTCCGACATGATTTGCGAGCTGATTAAGGGCAAGACCTTCGAGCAGGCCCTGAGGGTTGGCTTTGAGGATATCAAAAAAGCAATCGGCCCCGTGCCTCCGGTGAAGATTCATTGCGCGACTTTGGCGCAGGCAGGAGTAAGGGCCGCCATAGAGGATTATCAAAAAAAGCAAAAATAAGCCGTGTCATTTTACCAGCAAAGGAATCTGCCTAAAATTAACATACCCAAATTCCGTCTTCACAAGGGTTTTGGGACTATTGCCCTGTCCGTAATTTTTTCTTCTGTTTTCGGTTTTCTGGCGGGCGGCTTAGCAACCGGCCTATTCTTGCCGGATTTGAAGCCGGTGCCGCCACCCGTTTCCCACGAGCAGAAAATAATTGAGGCAGTTGAAAAGGCCTCGCCGTCTGTGGTCAGCATCATTGTTTCCAAGGACTTGCCTATTTTTGAAGAGTATTACATTAGCCCTTTTGGAGGAGATCCGTTTTTTCAATTTAGAATTCCACAGCAGAGGCAAATCGGCACAAAAAAACAGGAAATTGGCGGCGGCACCGGCTTTATTGTTTCAGCGGACGGCATGGTTTTAACAAACAAACATGTGGTTTTGGACGAGGAAGCCGAGTACACGGTTTTTACTAATGACGGCAAGAAATTCGAAGCCAAGGTTTTGGCGCGCGATCCGGTGCAGGACTTAGCTATCCTAAAAATAGAAACAGTAAAAGAAGTAAACGATCGGGGCGAGATGACAGAAAGCTTTTTTCCGGTTATGGAACTTGGCGACTCCGATGGCCTTCAAATGGGGCAAACCGTTGTGGCGATTGGCAATGCCCTTGGAGAGTTTAAAAATACGGTTTCAGTGGGAGTGGTTTCCGGATTAGGCAGAACCATTACGGCATCAGGCGGCAGTTTCGTTGAAACGATTGAAGATGTTATCCAGACAGACGCGGCTATTAACAAGGGAAATTCCGGGGGGCCTCTTCTGGATTTGAACGGCAAGGTGGTGGGGATAAATACGGCCACTGTCTTGGATGCCCAAAGCATTGGCTTCGCGATCCCCGTAAGTAAAGCCAAGAGAGATATTAGGCAAATTCAGGAAATCGGCGAAATAATTTACCCCTTTTTAGGTGTTCATTATATTATGCTTACCCCTGAACTTCAGGAGGAAAACAATCTTTTCGTCAGCGAAGGTGCTTGGATTAATAGCGATAACGAAGAATCAGCTATTGTTGCCAATTCTGCCGCCGAAAAAGCCGGGCTTAAAGACGGGGACATTATTATAGAGTTGCAAGACCAAAAATTGACATTAGAAAAGACCCTTGCCTCGGTTCTTCAGGAATACGGTCCCAACGACGAAGTCGTAATGATAATTTTACGCGGCGAAGAAAAGATCTCTCTTCAAGTCACCCTCGGCAAACGCGAATAAGAATTTCCCGACGTCCGACGTCTGTAAGATTTACAGACGTCGGGCGTCTGTAAGTCTGTAAGTGTTTGTAAGCGCTACCCGGAAGCACTATCGAAACACTACTATACTATATAGTATAGTAGTGTTATAATATAGAATATAAATCTATGCCGAGGGTTCAGCCAAAAACAATCTCCAAAGACGAAAAACACAATCTTCTGAATGAATTATGGAGTTTAGTGATTTTATTGGAAACAAGAGAGCAGATAGAGAATTTTTTCCGCGATCTTTTGAGCGAAACAGAAGCTATTATGTTGGCGCGAAGAATTCGCATTGCTCGCTTTCTGCTTGAGGGCAAAAGCTACGATGATATTCGCAATGCTATGCATACGAGCCACATTACCATCGCAGGGGTGCATAAGTGGTTGCAAGGCAGAGATGGAGGATATGCTCAAATACTTCCGCGTTTAGAAAAAGAATTAGAGTTGCAGTGGAAAGCAGGCGAGCGTGAGCTCCAACAAAGTCAGCCGCTGACTTTTGGATGGCTTAAAAAGCGATACCCGCTTCATTTTCTGCTTTTTAATCTTTTAGATTCTTCAGAAAAACCGACCACAAAACGCAAAAAACAAATACAGTAATGCTACTATACTATGTAGTATAGTAGTATTGTAATTAATCGGGATAACATTATTCCTACGGGATCGGTGAAAAATATAAAGGCTCTCGGGTCATAAGAATATGAAAATAGGAATCATTGGTAGTATGCAATATACAGAGAAAATGCTTGAGGTCAGAGATAATCTGATTAAGTTGGGGCACGATGCGTTCGTCACAGAACTACATGGGTCATTTATTGGAAAAAGTGACGAAGAAAAAGAAAGAATCAAAATTCATCAGAAAAGTAATATGGATGCGATTAGAGTATTCTGGAACGAGATGCAAGGAGCGGATGCCGTCTTAGTTCTTAATCTCGATAAGCATGGAATTAAGAATTACATTGGCGGAAATACATTGATGGAAATCGGTTTCGCGCATGTTCTGAATCAAAAGATATTCCTATACAATCCGATTCCTGACATATCGTATTACAAATCAGAAATTGAGGCAGTGAAGCCGACGATAATTTATGGCGACTTATCGCAAATTGCATGAAAAATCCCCACGATGCTTTCTATAAAACGTAGAAATAGTCGCCAAGGGCGGCACTAAACACTACTATACTATGTAGTATAGTAGTATTGAGTGGCGGCTTCTGTAAGACTATGTAAGATAAGGGGCATAATGCGGGGTTGATTTTTTGAAGTTTTTTTGTTAAATTACGGTGTGATATAATAGTTATATGATAGGAAATAATTTTACCCATAAAGCGCAAGAGGCAATTTTGGCGGCTCAAGACGAGGCCCGCCAGCATGGTCAACAGCAGGTGGACGCCCTTCATTTGCTGTTGTCTCTCGTTTCCCAAGAAGGAAGCGTGGTTTTGACTCTGCTCCAAAAAATGGGAGTTGATCTTGAGGGTCTGAAGAAAAAAGCCAAGGCGGCTTTAGATAAAATCCCTACCGTTACCACGCCTCAAATGATGGGCCAGTTTTATCTGACGCAAGATATGGCTAAGGCCCTTGAGCGGGCAAGACAGGAAGCAATGAAAATGGGCGACGATTTTATTTCGGTCGAACATTTGTTTTTGGCTCTGCTGGATTCCGATGTGAAAGCGCGGGAGGTTTTGGAAAAAGCCAGCTTTTTGCAATCAAGCGGAGAGGCGCTGGGCTTTGGAAAATTGAACTATGAAGAGGCCCTTAAAATTTTATCGCAAATTCGCGGCGGCGCAAGAATCACCGACCCCGAGCCCGAATCCAAATATCAGGTTTTAGAAAAATACTCGAGAAATCTTAATGTCCTTGCCAGAACCGGCAAGTTGGATCCGGTGATAGGCCGGGATAACGAAATCCGGCGGCTCATGCAGGTTTTGTCCAGACGAACAAAAAACAATCCTGTGCTGATTGGCGAAGCGGGCGTCGGCAAAACAGCCATCATTGAGGGTTTGGCGCAGAAAATAGTAAGAGGGGATGTTCCCGAATCGCTTAAAGACAAAGATATTATTGCCCTGGACTTGGGCGCTTTAGTCGCCGGCACCAGATACCGGGGAGAATTTGAAGACAGGGTAAAGGCCCTGTTGCGAGAAGTTAATAGGGCCGGCGGCAGATATATTCTTTTTATTGACGAACTCCATACTTTGGTGGGAGCGGGTGCTGCTGAAGGCGCAATTGACGCCTCCAATCTCTTAAAGCCGGCTTTAGCCCGCGGCGAACTGCGGGCCATCGGCGCCACTACCCTTAAGGAATATCAAAAATACATAGAAAAGGACCCGGCTTTGGAAAGAAGATTTCAGCCCATTTTTGTGGCCGAGCCGTCTGTGGAAGATACTATTGCCATTTTAAGAGGAATAAAAGAAAAATACGAAGTTCATCACGGCGTAAAAATTAAAGACGCGGCTCTCGTGGCCGCAGCCGAATTGGCCGCTCGGTATATTACCGACAGATTTTTGCCAGACAAGGCGGTTGATTTAATGGACGAGGCAACTTCTGCTTTGCGATTGGAAATAGAGTCAGAGCCGGTTGAACTTGAACGTCTCAAGCAGGAAGTCCAAAAATTGGAAATTGAAAAAGCCGCCATGAAAGCGGAAAAGGCCGCTATCGGCAAAAAGAAAATTAGCGTTATCAATCGCCAGTTGGCCGATCTTCAGGAAAAAGTTAAGCAGTTGGAATTGCAGTGGAGAACAGAAAGGGACTTTATTCAAAGCATTCGAGGGCTGCGAAAGGAGGTTGATCAATTATCTTTTCAAACTGAAGTTGCCCAAAGAGAGGGCAATCTCCAAAAGGTGGCCGAAATTAAATACGGAGAAATACCGGCGCATTTAAAAGAAATTCAAAAAAAAGAAAAAGAACTGCTTCGCTTTCAAAAGAAGCACCGCCTTTTGAAAGAGGATGTATCCGAAGAAGACGTGGCTAGGGTTGTTTCGCGATGGACTGGCATTCCTGTAACACGGCTGATTGAAGAAGAGGCCAGGAAACTTGAAAAAATGGAAGACATTTTGGCAAAAAGAGTTATCGGCCAGAAAGAGGCCATTGTGGCCGTCTCCAGCGCCATTCGCCGCTCGAGAGCCGGTATTTCAGAGCAGAATCGGCCGCTGGGGTCTTTCTTATTCTTGGGGCCCACGGGCGTTGGTAAAACCGAAACCGCCAGGGCCTTAGCCGAATTCTTGTTCAACGACGAGGCGGCTTTGGTGCGCTTGGATATGTCCGAATACATGGAAAAACACACCGTTTCTAAAATTCTTGGCTCGCCCCCGGGATATGTGGGCTATGACGAAGGCGGTCAACTGACTGAAAAAATTAGGCGAAGGCCGTATGCGGTAATTTTGTTGGACGAAATAGAAAAGGCCAATCCCGATGTTTTCAATATTTTGTTGCAAATTCTCGAAGACGGCCGGCTGACCGACGCCAAAGGACGGACCGCTTCTTTCAAAAATGCTATCTTGATTATGACTTCCAATATCGGCTCCGAACATATTGCCAAAATGAGCGCTCTGGGATTTTCCGGAGAGGGAGACAGCGGCGCCAAAAAGGATTTGAAAAGCAAAGTTATGGACGCTTTGCGCGAAAGTTTCCGGCCGGAATTTTTAAACAGAATAGACGAAATAGTTATTTTTGACTATTTGGGAAAACCGGAAATCAAGCAAATTGTTGACCTTGAAATGGAAAAAGTGACCCAGCGGCTGGAGCAGAAAGATATCGGCATTAAGGTCAGCCAGATGGCCAAGGACTTGCTGGCCGAGCGGGGATTTGACCCCAACTTGGGAGCGCGGCCTCTCAAGAGGGTTATCCAAAAATTGGTGCTCGATCCATTGGCTTTAAAGATTGTTTCTGGAGAAATTGGAGCCAACGATAAAATTGTCATTGATGCGGAAAACGGCGGCGTTGTTTTTAGAACGCCGCAGGACTTAATCAAGAGAGAAAAAAAATCAGAGAGCGTTTATGTCTAAAAAAATTCTAAAAATTCTCTTGATTTTTCTTTTTGGGGCGTTGGGGGGCGTTTGGGCGCAGGCCTACCTTTTGCCGTATTTGATGGGGTCTTCTTTTTTTGACGGCGAAATTGTTATCAATCAGACTCAAACAATAACCGTTCAGGAAAACGTTGCCCTTACTCAAGCCATTGAAAGGGTGGAAAAAACTATTGTGGGCGTCAGGACAAAAACAGCCAGCGGAGAAACGTTAGAGGGGACTGGCTTGGCGGTAACTTCTGATGGGTTGATTGTTACATTGGCCGAGCTCGTGCCGCAGGGAGCAGATTTTTATTTTTACGTTGATGGCCAGTTGCCTGCTTGGCAGATACTTAAAAGAGATACAAAAAGCAACTTGGCGCTGTTGAAAGTGGACCAGAGCGGTTTGCGCACTGCCGGCTTCGCGAATTTGGAAAAAACAGACCTTGGAGAAAGAGTTTTTTTACTTGGCACGATGAGATTGGCCACAACCACTAAGATGTTTACAGACGAGGGCATTGTTTCTTATTTCAGCCAAGACGCAGTGGTGACAAACATTCGTGAATCCAAGGCGGCTGGCAGCCCCTTGTTTAACATCTCCGGCGAAGTTGTTGGCATAAGCATGGTTGGCGCGCAGGGTAGAGTTTCGGCTATTCCTGCTCCGGTTATTCGCGATTTTATCGGATTTTAGTTTTGGCAGTCAATTGGAAAAATATCGTATTCCGTATTCTGTTCGAAAATAATATCGTTTAGATTTGGGCAGGCGCCCTCAACGTATACTCCTATGGCATTATTCCTAACGGAAATATTTTTGCTTTTCCCGTCAAAATCAGAATTAATCATTTCAATCCCCACCCGATTGTTTTCAATAATAGAATCCTTGATGGTGAGCGTATTGTTCTCAATCTTAATTGCCCCATCGCGCGCACTAACGCCGCCTCTTATTCCGAGAAATCCTCCGTATCTCACGAGAACATTGTCTAAAGATGCCTCCGCGCTGGAGTTCAAGAACTTAAGAAATTTCCATTGCCCGGCTGCGGGCGGAAACGCATTGCCGTCGTTATTTGTGTCGCCCCCGTATTCGTCATCGCTGATAGAAGTAAAAATTATTTTATCATTATTTTTACCTTTCGCATTTAGCGTACCGCCTATATTTATTGCCCCTTCTCCCTTGAACTTCACGACGACGCCCGATTCTATTTCTAGTATTTTTCCAGCGGCAACATCAAGGGCGCTCTCAACAACATAGGGCAAATCGTTTTTTTGCCACGCGACTTCGCTGGTTTCTCCATTAAAACCAAAAGCTTCAAGTAAAATTCCGTTGATATCATTGTTCTGCGCGATGTTGTCGGAAATGTCTGTAAAAAGCGAGCTTATTTTCACGGGCGCTTGGTTGCCGTTAAAACTGTTGTCGGTGATTGCGGGCGTTGAGTAATTCGCAGCGAAAATCCCAATGTTATTATCTTCAAAATTAGAATTTTGAATGGTCGGATTGCCCTGTTCAACATAAATCGCCGCCGGCTTTTCTACGGTGCCAGGATTTGCCTTAAAGGTCGTCCCGTCTATCAAGCTTAAGGGAGAATTTTTCAGCCATACCCCGAAGGTTTCGCTGTTTTGAATTAGAGAGTTTTTTATGCTGACCGTTCCGCCATCTATGTATATCGCCCCGTAAGTATAGGGGGGAAACTCGTTTGCGCCGCTATGGTGCCATTTGCCGGCATAATCGATGATGACATTTTCAAGAGTAGAATTTGAATTCTCAAAATAAAGCCCGTCCCAATAATTATTTTCCTGAAAAGACGTAAAAGTTATTTCTTGCTCGTTTGTTCCAATGGCCTCCATCTCGCCTTTTATTTTTACTTGAGCGTGGGGCTGGTTAGGGGCAGTGTGCTTGAATTTTACGGTAACGCCGGGTTCGACGGTTAATTTAGTCCCCTGCTCCATGATAAGGGAGCCCTCCCAAATATAAGGACTGCCAAGTTTTGTAAGCGTAAAGTCGTCTGAAAATACGCGATCGCCGACAACTTCTGTGAAGGACTTCGAAACGCTATTTTTTTCTTTCGGCGTGCCGTTGATGGCATTATTGCCGCTACCCAAGCCGTTTGTTGAGATTCGATTATTGCTAGCCCAATCGCTGAAAGTAGAAGATATCCTTTCCATTGAAAGATAGTTTGGGGCGGCTTCGCCGGCTGGCCAATTAGAAGAAAAATCAATTAAGTCCATTAAGTCACCGGCTGCATTTTTTAATTCTAATTTTTGGCCGCTGTTGCTTAGAGCGCCGGTAAAAAATTGGTCGGCCGTAATATCGCTGATTGTCTGATCGTCGCTTCTTTCCAATAAATAATATCCCTGCGAGACGATGCTTGAGGTGGAAAAGATAATCCATTCCTCGTCATCTTTCAAAATTGACCAATTAGTCAAATCAATACCTGAAGTAGTGTTGTTGTAAAGTTCAATCCACTCATCGGCAGAATTGGCCTTAGCGCCTGCCCAAGCGATTTCGTTGATAACAACCGATAACGACGCCGTTTCTTCGTTATTTTCTGCTGGCTCCGCCGTGTCCGCTATTTCACCATTTGGATTTTTTAAGACGAGGGTATTATTTCGAGTCAGAGAGTAAGTTGTGATGGCGTCTGCGGAAGTAGCGAACGTTGAAGAAGCGTGAGCAATTAAAAAGTATCCGTTTGCCTCAATGGATTTTCCGGCAAAAAGCGATTTTGGCGCGTAAGTTGAGAATACGGAAGAGTTCGCTGTTTTCCTTTGCAAATACCAATTTGTTAAATCAACCGCCGTATCGTTGGGATTGTAGAGTTTAACGGAATCGTTTTTGATATTTCCATCGCCATCAATTCTGACTTCGTCAATCAAAATTGTAAGATAAGTCGGCGCTGAAGCAGGCAAAGGGGGAGTTGGCGCGCTGGGGTGCTTTAAAATTGCCGGAGGCGTGCCGTTGTTTTTTCCGGCGCTGCCCCCTATAGAAGCGCTTGTGTACCAGTATAAGGGATCCAGCCGTTCTATTGTTTTTTTAGCGGTATTGTCGCCGCCTGGCCAACTGGGATCGGCTATAACTTCGTCTTCCAATCGGCAGTCATTATCAAATAAATATAAGGCCTCATTGTTATTGCCTAAAGCGCCCGTGTATATTTTGTCGGCCTTGGCTTTGGGCGTTGAGTCATCATTTGTCCTTTCTAAAAGATAATATCCGCTGGCCGGAATAGTATCATTTTCTTCAAAAATTATTTTTATTTGCTGGTCTTTGTCTTGTAATTGCCAGCCGTTAAGATTGACGGGTAAGCCCCAAATATTTTTCAGCTCAATCCATTCGTCATTTGGCGAATTTTGACTGCCCATCCAGGCCACCTCGTTAATGAAAGCCCTATATCTTTTAGGCAAGTCCCCGGCAATTTTCTCGCAAAGTCCCGGCTCATCTGGCGTGGGTTTGATCTCGACTATTTTAATTTTTTCCTCTTCTCGGACCTCTTTATCTTTCACTTTCTCCTCTGTTGTCTTTTCACTTTCAATCTCTTGAGGCGCTTGAGGTTTGACCTCTCGTGGGACCTCTCGTGGAACCTGAAGCCCGGCTTCCCGAGGAAGCCGGGCTTCTTCGCCTCTTTCTGTCGGGGTTTGGTCTTCTGATTCTCGGTTTTTGGGGCTCTGAAGCCCGGCCGAATTTCGCACCGGTGCCACCGGTGTATCTTTTGGCGATTGGACAATTGGGCCGGCGCTAAAGGGATTGGCGTCGGCGATCTTGGAGACCATAGTGTGAATTTTTTCTCCAAGGCCTGACGCGAGTGTTTTGAGTTCATCTATTTGTTTTGATAGCCAAGATGGTTCTTTTTGTTTTTCTATTTCAGCTAACCTTTGCGTTTCAGCTGCCACGGCCAGCATGCTTCTCATTTCCTCTTTTGCTTGTTCTTGATACTGATTACTGATGCCTCCTGGCGTGGCGTATAGCCCCCATTTATCCCAAAGGGATGTGAATTGAGCTTCGAGCTCGATTCTTTTATTCTGTCTTTGTGTTGGTCCGTGAAATCCCACTGAATTAGTCGCAAAACCAAGTATCATTTTTGCTTCGCGCCAAGCTATTTCATGCGGCTCATTGCTATTTTTTCTTAAATCAAAGTAATACCATAGGCCATCATACAGTTGGCCTTTTTTTAACACTTCAAACGCGGTGGCAATATGGATAATTTTGTTGGTCATAGCAAAGCTGTTTAAAGTTAAGCCAGCCATGGGGCCGGTAATCTGTCCAGAGAGCACTTTGGGCAAGTCAAAACCAACTCCTCTCCAATAAGATATTAAATTGGTCCTCTCGTCTAAAATTTGTTCAAAATATTCTCTTTCTATTGTTTTATACTCCTGCGAAAGCACCAAATCCATTAGTTCCATTTCGTTGACGGCGCTCAAGACAAGCAGGCCGTAGGTGACATCCGTGGCCGCGCTGCCGCCCTTGATAACCGTGTTGAGCGCTTTCATTAAGCCGCCATCGTCAAGAAGAACGCTTCCGAAACTTGAAGCTGTTTTAACAATATCCAAGCCCTGTTTGATTCTTTGCATTTCTTGCTGGTTGACTTTTGTTTGGCCGGCCAAAGAATAATTGGACAAGAAAGAAAAAACGATTGCGGCTATGGCAATCGTTAAAATCGTCTTTTGCAAAGATAGTTTACCCCCTATAGATTTTATGGCTTTTACCATTGTCCATTAGTGATAATGTATTCAATATACCCTTTTGCAGGACTCGTGAGAGAGTATATAATTTGGTCTTTTTTTAGATAATATATATATTCACCCGCGAAGTGGACGTTCTCTTGTGTCTTTACTATATCTAATGTCCCAATCTTATCTTTACTAAAATCTCCTACTAATTCAAAGGCATCAAACTCTAATTTCGTCCAAGATTCTAAATCCATACTCATATCCCCGCCGGCAGTGAAGCGATCGATAGCAACGCCTATGATGCCTTTCTCCTTGCCATTAAAATTCAGACTACTTCCTACATACCCTAACTCTTCTCTTTCCGGTATATACTCAACTTCCTCCAACCCCTCCCACTCTGGCGGTACTTTAAACGAGTAGCCATCAATCTTATTCACTACTTTATATTCATTGCCGAATAAGCTTTTTTCTATTCTTACGCCTGTGGGCAGGGTTTTATTCAGTTCCCTGACATCTGCTTGATTGTTCCACCAATAAAAAAAGCCCGCGCCGGCGAGGCCTAAAACAACCAAGAGAATAATTATTTTTCTCATATTTTATTTTTATTTCGCAGGTTGAGGGGTTTACGACATCACTCACTTAATGAGGGATGTCGTAAACCCCTCAATATAACACTTAATATTATTTAATTCTGCCGGAGAGTTCATTCAACTGCCTTTCGCAATTATCTACCTTGCGGGTCATTTCATTTATTTGCTGGAATGCAACTTCCGCCTTTCTGACGTGGTCATTAAGAGTGTTTGTAATATTATTGAGATCTGTTTTATCTGTTTTATTTCTTTGCAAATCGTCTATTTTCCGGCTCATCTCCAAAAACTTGTTTTCTAAATCAAAAAGACGCCGCTTGAGTTCTTCAAATTTGTCGTCAAAATGCCGCGATAGTTCAGAAAAGTCACCCTGCATAGTTTTATTATACCTATCTTCAAGATGCTGTGTCAAGAATTCAACGAGCAATAAGGTTGACTTTCCAATGTCACAATTATAAAATAGGGAAATGTGGTCAAATGATAGCAAAGAACATTATCTTAAATTGACTCTTGCTGTCTACAAGGTCACTGAATTATTGCCCGAAGATGAATTATTGCGACAGCAAATTAGGACATCAGCTAATAAGGTATTAGCTGATTTAATTTGGCCCAATCCATACCTCACTGCCGAGGCCTTGGGCGAAAGCATTAAAGAACTGGACAGTTTTTTGGGCCGAGCGCAGAAAAAGAACTTGGCCGATAGCCGCAATTTCATCGTTTTACGCAGAGAATACGATCGGATTACGGATTCCGTAGACGCAGAGAAGGGCAACGGAACTCGTAAAGAACAGATAGTAGAAATTATTAAGAATAAAGACAAAGTCAGGGTGGGCGAACTTATACAGATTTTCCCGCAGTTGAGCCGAAGAACCCTTATTAGGGACTTGGAAGATCTGTATAAGGGTGGTAGTATTGTCAGGACAGGGAACGGCCGGGGCGCCAACTACAGCATTAAATTGTGACATTAATTGTGCCATAAGCATGTAAAATGGCACAATTGTTAAGCATAATGTCACATTTTTTAGTCAATAAATCAGTCAATGTCACAATTAGAAAAAGAATTTGGTAAAATATACGACAAAAGCGTAGATAAAATCTATCGCTTTATTTACCTTAAGGTGAACTCTCAAGAAATCGCCGAAGACCTTACTTCCGAGACATTTACGAGGGGTTGGGAGGCCTTCCAAAAACAAGCGTCCAAGATAGATAATCCACAGGCATTTTTATATCAAATAGCCCGTAATCTGGTCACCGACCAATACCGCCAAAAGGCGCAGGCCCAATTTGTCTCAATGGAGAGTGTGCCGCAGGCGCAGAGCAGGGAAAAAAGTTTGGAGGAAATAGCCATGCTGACCTCTGACGTGGGGAGGATTAAGGCGGCTTTGGCTAAGGTTAATGACAACTATCGGGAGATCATTGTTTGGTATTATTTGGATGAGTTTACGGTTCCCGAAATTGCCAAGATTTTGAATAAGTCGGAAGAGGCGGTTAGGGTGGTTATCCACAGAGCTCTGAAGGCCTTAAGAGCGGAATTACAGTAAGTTTGTAATAAGCGGTTTGTTTGTGATAGGCCGGGCTTATCACAAGCTTGTGATAAGCCCGGCCTATCACAAACGATGGCTGGATATTGGTGTAACAAAATATCTTCTTTTCCGTCATAACTATAATAGACAATCGATATCCGATATGACCGATAATGAACTTATCCACAATCTAAAATGTCTCAAGGAAATCAAACCCAGAAAGGACTGGGTTGTTTTGACTAAGAGCAGAATTCTGGCCCAAGAGCAGACAAGGGAAGCGGAAGAAATGGCCTCGGTATTTTCTGTTTTCAGATACAAGCTGGCCTTTGCTCCGATTTTGAGCGTCGTGCTTGTTATCGGGCTTTTCGGCTTTGCGCAAGGCACCATGCCCGGCGACTTTTTCTTTTCAATCAAGAAAGCGACTGAAACCGTGCAGGTGGGATTTTCTTCGGAAATGGAAAAGCCAAAAGTCCAGCTACAATTAGCCAATAAGCGCCTGGCAGAATTAAGCCAAATAGCCGAAAGCAATCAGGTTGGAAAATTAGAGCCGGCCATCAAAGAATTTCAGGCAAGTTTGGTGCAGGCCACCCAGAATCTCAATGATATGGATGCCAACGTAACCAGCTCGGACGCTATTGTGCTGCGAGAATTAGTTGAAGAAACCCTGAAATTAGCAGAAAACAAAGAAAGAGTAGAAAGGGTCTTGGGCGCCGAGGTTGGCGATACGCAGGATTTGAAAAATGCTTTGAGCGTTTTAGAGAAACAGACAGCCGGATATTTGATAGAGGATTTATCAAGCAGAACATTAACTGAAGAAAAACAAGAACTGCTAAAGCAGGCCATGCAGGATTACGACGCAGGGCTCTACCAAGAAGCCCTATACAAGCTTTGGCAGGCGCATAATAACCAATAATTTTGAATTTGGAGGTCATATCCCATCTCTTTTTGAATGTCGCCTAATGGCACATTAGTTAAAAGAAGAATTCTTCATATCCAAAAGGCAGTGGGAAGGTCGATAATGACTCTGAAGAAATAATAATTTAACGCAAAAAACAAACAAAAAATGAATAAATTAACTAAAAAGATTGTAGCGACCGTTACGACCATTACCACCGCTGTATGGCTGATGGGCCCCGGAGTTGCCGGAGCCATTACAGCTGCCGAACTTCAAGCCCAGATTGACACCCTTTTGGCTCAAATAGCCGCATTACAATCGCAGCTGTCCACAGTTGAGGGCGGAACAACCGGCGGCGCCATCACAGGCGTTCCGGCTGATTTCACCTTTATGACAGCCATTGAATTGGGCGCTTCTGGTAATGAAGTGAAATATCTTCAGATTGTCTTAAACTCCGATTCTGCCACCCAATTGGCCGCATCCGGCGTTGGTTCTAAGGGAATGGAAACAACCTACTTTGGTCCTTTGACCAAAGCGGCGGTTGTCAAATTCCAAGAGAAATACGCCAGCGATATTTTGGCTTCTTGGGGATTGACCAAAGGCACCGGCTACGTTGGCTCAACTACCAGAGCTAAGCTGAACGCATTGTTGTCATCTGGCGTGCCATCGACACCGCCTCCTGCCCCAGCGCCATCAGGCACAGCCGCTATAAGTTTGGCTTCCGACACACCGGCAGCAAGACAAATAGCTTTGGCCGCAGTTGATGCTGACGCCGCTAAATTCAAATTCGAAGGCGGCACTACCGGCTATACTGTTACCCAGATTAAAATAAAGCGAGACAGCGTGTCAGCCGACGCTGATGTTTCTGCTGTTAAGCTCTATGACGGCACGACCCAGTTGGGCTCGTCACAGGCTTTAAACACCAACACGCACAAGGCAACATTTACAGGCTTGTCCTGGCAAATTCCTGCCAACACAACCAAATACCTAACCGTGAAAGTTAGCGTTGCCGCCAAGGGCACTGCCACTGTCGGCGACAGCATTACGTTGGGTATTGATTCTGCCGCTGATGTCACAACTTCTGCCACAGTCAGCGGAACATTCCCAGCATACGGCAAGGCCTTGACTATCGCTGGAATTTCAGTCGGCGAATTATTCGTTTCTGCTAACGTGACTCCAGCTAACGCAACTATTTTGTCCGGAGCAACCGAGCAGGAAATCGCTTCCTGGGACTTTACAGCCAGTTCAAGTGAGGCCGTATATGTGACTAAAATCGTAGTGACTCAAACCGGCTCTGCATCCACCAACGATATTTCCAATATCAAGTTGAAATACGCTGGCGAGCAGATCGGCAGTACTGTTGCTGCGCTTAATTCCCAGGGCAAGGCCACTATTGATTTGTCGGGCAATCCCTTCCAAATCTTGGCCAGCGCCACAAAGACCATTTACGGTTACGCTGACATTGCTTCGGGAATTTCCACAGCCAGAACTGTGCTTTTTGAGATCACCGAAGTGAGCGATGTTGCGTCTTACGGAGCTAACTCCGGCGGCTCAATAGAAGTAGCCGCATCAGACACAGCCGCTTTCAGTAAGCAGACCAGCCAAACCATGACCATTGGACAAGGCACTTTAACCGTTAACATTGATTCGGCTTACAACCCGGCCGCTCAAACCTACACCAAGGGAACTACCAGCCGATTATTCTCGGCTTTCAAGTTCTCCGCGGGTTCGCGGGAGGGCGTAAGAATTGTCAAGTTGCGGCTAAAGCTTAACAATGGCAATGGCGCGGCCACTGATATTTCCAATGTCACTCTTTGGGACGGCTCAACGCAAATCGGCAGCGCCGTATCTCTAATCGGTAATTACGCAACATTCGGTTCAAACTCTGTGGGATACGACAGCCCCGGATTGTTTGATGTGCCAAAGTCGGGCAACAAAACAATTCAGGTTAAAGCCGATATTCCCAGCGGAGCCACAGCTACTAAAACGCTTGACTTGGATATCGCCGCTAACACCGACGTCTGGGTTGACGGATTAGAGTCAAAGTATGACATTACGCAGAGCGACACTACCTTGACCAGCGGCAATGCCAATCTTCACACCATTGGCGCCAGCGGCGCATTGACCGTTACCTTGAATGCCAACACTCCTGCCGCGCAAAACATTATTAAGGGCGCAACCGACCAGGAGTTCTTAAGATTCAATCTGACGGCTGATTCCGGAGAAGACCTGACCGTCTCGTCAGTTACTATTGACCTGAAGTCAGCGGGATCAAACGCGGCGTCGGGCGATTACACCAATGTCAAACTGTTGAAAGTTTCTGACGGAACCCAGCTCGGCTCAACCGTTACCGCGCCGACAACTGAAGCCGCTTTCAGTATTAATCTGACAGTGCCAGCTTCAGGGACCGTGGTTTTGAAGGTTTTAGCAGATGTTCCGACTTCAACCGCCTTGGCTACCGGTAATATGCAACTTACCAATAATGCTGACATTGTGACCACCGGTGTTGCTTCTTCGGCCACGCTGACCGAAACCGTTTCATCGGTTACTGGTAAAACAATGACTATTGGCGAGGGAGTTCTGACCGTTTCCGCAGCCGCTATTCCTGGCGACCAGAACGCGATTGTCGGAGCGACCGGAATTTCAATTGTTGGATTGGTGTTTACCGCCGGTTCATCTGAAGATGTCAGGGTGACTTACATCAAGTTGAGCGCCTCGGGCGCCTCCAGCAGTGATATCGCTGGCGCTCCTGCCGACGCGGACCAAGACAACTTGGAAAACATCGCCCTTTACGAAGGAACTACCAGATTGACTACATTTAGGGACTGGGACTCGTCTACGGCAACAACCGTGACCTTCTCGGCCTCTGACTTCTTAAACTCGCAAGGGTTTGATGTCACTAAGGGTAGTCAAAAAACGATTACCGTTAAGGCCGACATTTCCTCAACCGCAGTAGCTGGCAGCCGTATCGCTTTCGGTATTTCCAGTTCTTCTGATGCTTCACAGCAGACAAAGCACATCGTCTTTACCGGTTTGAGTTCCAACTCAACGCCAACTACCACCTTGAGCTACAGTTCGGCTCTTGGCGGCGTGAACTTCAGTACCAGTTCAAGCCCGGCAGCTATCAACTATGTGACCGTTCAGGCCAGAGGAACCCTGACAGTACAGGCCGCGCCTTCTCCGACCAATCCCGAGATAGGGATAGTCGCGGTTGGCAACACCGGCGCTGTTAAGCAGGATGTAACCTTCTTGGCTGTGACTCTCACTGCTGCCAGGGAAGATATTGATGTCAAGGCGATCAGTATTGACAGGACACAGGCAGTTGACGCTGATTTCGCCAATGTCAGTTTGTGGGACGGCAGCACTAAATTAGGAGTGGACCAAGTTTTGGTAAGCTCCGGATTGACTGACTCGTCAACCACATTCAACTTCCCGGTTGGCTCTTACTGGAGAATTCCGCGAGATACCACTAAAACCTTGCTTGTTAAAGCCGACATTTACGGCGTGAAATCAGCTGATCAAGCTGGAGCCACGACCGGTAACGCTCCACAGCTATGTCTGGCTAGCAGCACCGACGCGATCGGAGTAAGTTCCGGTTCTACGATTAGTGCTGACACAGCGAGGATTTGCGGTAATGTTCAGATTCTCCATAAGACAAAGCCCACTGTGGCAGCCGCCTCTTTGCCCAGCACTTCATTTGGCGCTGGCACAAAGGTGCTCTACAGATGGACTGTTACGGCTGATTCGGGCGGAGACATTGGCTGGAAGAAAGTAATCTTTGACGTGTCAGGTAACGTTACAGTCAGTTCCGAGGCCTACACGGTTGGCGCCGGCGGTTCAACAACCACTGCTGCCATCTTTATTGGTACCTCAACGACTGACGTTGCTAACGTGGCCAAGTCATTGGTTGCCACCAGCACGATGAAGGTCTACGATGTTGCGACAAACGAAGAAGTTCTGCCTACCACGACTGACACTGGTTACTATGTCCACAACTTTACAGGTGGCGGCGCCAGAGTCGGGTTCGTTGCTAAGAACGAGCAGACGATTTCCGCAGGCGCAACCAAGACCTACGAGTTGAGAGGAGACATTGCTTACGGCGGTGCGGCCGGCGACTCGCTGTCTTTCAAGATTGAAAAGAGATCCACTGCAACCACAACCGGTTCCTTTGAAACGGCTGTTGGCGGCGGATGGGCTCATGGAAACAGCGTGATGCCAGTCACTTCAACTGCCGCGACCTTCGTTTGGTCTGATAGATCCGGAGCTGGCGGAACCCACACAATGGGTACCAGCGACTGGAGCGTGGACTACAAGGTCTCCGGCTTGCCGACGCAAACTCTGACTCTGTCTAAGTAACGCTGTAGGAATTTCCGCATCTTTTTCCTTGTGAGAGATTGTGCGGGAGAAAAGCAAGAGCCCTCGAGATTATCTCGGGGGCTTTTGTTTTCTGTTAGGTCTGTTAGCAGGTCTGTTAGAGCCAGGCTCTAACAAGCTTGTTAGAGCCTGGCTCTAACAGACCTAACAAGTACAGAATTGAGGGGTGCCGGACATCCTGACATCATGCTGACATAATGGTATAATAAAATAATGAGAAGAATTTTTTTGCTTTTATTTTTTATCTTTCTGCCGACCATAGCCACGGCTTCTGTGGCCGAGGACTTTAAGGTAAATCCTCAATCTACTTACGATATTCCCTATAATACCTCACGGGTTTTGGTCTTAGACCTGACTCTATCTGCGCCCAAACAGTCAATCATTTTGAGTAATGCCGGTACAGCCGACCACACTGTTATTTCAGAATTGACATTTTGGCAAGATGGCTCTTCCGCAGATTGGAATGGCGATGAGACCGAAGTCGCCCGGGTTTTGAGTCCGCCATTTTTTGATACAGCGATTTCCGGAAATTTTAGCGGAAGAATTTTTGTTACCGCAGATATTAAAAATATCGCCAGTTTGCAGGCCAGAACTCCGGAGGCGATTTCCTCAACAACTCTTCGTTGGCATTTTCAAGACCAGTCCAATAATGAATTCGGTTTTAAGATTCTGGACGGCAACTTAAGGGTAGTGGCGCGAACCGAACAAGCAAATGTTTCTTATATTGATGAAACCGGTCTCCAGCCAGATACTGAATACTCCGGCCGGCTGGCGGTGGCTTTCAACGATAGAGGCACCAGTTTGACTACTGTTTTATCAAATTTTGAAGCAGTGAGAACTTTGGCGGCGCCCGAAGAGGTTCAGCCTCCTGCGGAGGTCGAGGGCGAGGGCGAAGAGGTCGTTGATCTGCGGGACAAAATAGAAACCCTCCAACTTCAGCTATTGGATCTTCTAAATCAATTAATTCAGGTTTTGCAAGAGCAAATTGCCGCTAGCCAAGCCAGCATTTTTAGCGCTTTTTCAATCTTCACTTTTTGGCTCGAATCATTCTTTTAAATGATATCATTGAAGTTACCGATTCCCGATGTCGGGCATTTGTGCAACACCGAGTGTCGCACAAGTTGAGTTTCTCCGATTTCTAATTCTGTGGATAACTTCTTTTTGCCCCCCCCATATGTGTGTTAAAATAACTGAATGATTAATATTAATAGTCGTTAATTAGGACATGAGAAACAAAAATTTTATATTCCCCGCGCTATTTTTAGTATTTTTATTGGGTTTTCTCGGCTATCCAAAAATTTCTTCAGCCACCATCTCTGTTACCACCGATGCCGCCACGGCAATTTCCACGACCACAGCTGTTCTAAATGGCACACTAACCACCACGGTAAATTCAGAGACATACGACAGAAGAGGGTTTAATTTGGGAACCGCAAGCGCCACTAGGGGAAATTATGATTTAGGTTCTTCAACAGATGCGCAGGCCTTCGTCGGACCCGTCTCTGCCGGAGGTACGGCTTTTTCGCATACTACTACTACGCTTTCCGGCACTACGCCTTTGGCTCCCGGAACTCTTTATTACTTTCGAGGTTACGTCAAATACGGCGACGAGCTGACTTTTTTAACTAAACCCGTTGAGCCGGCTACCTCAACTTTTAGCGTGTCATCTTTTGCAGATAGAATAAAAATAACCTGGACTGCCGGTACCGGCAACGAAAAGACCATGATTAGATATAATGATGGCACGACATATCCCACTTCAATTACAGCCGGCAATCAGGCATATTGGGATAACGGAACGGAAGTAACCCTTTATAATTTACCTCAAAATCATACTTATTACTTCAGGGCCTGGTCTTCTACGTCTGATGGAGGACTCACCCAACAGAGCGACAGCTACGGTAGCGTAATGTCCGCAACCACAGCCGCCTCGCGCAGTGGCAGAAGTTATACAGTGCCCACCACCTACACTGACTCTTTGATTATTAATGAAGGAGCGGCAATTACCGAAAGCCGTGAGGTTACTCTAAAGCTGAAGGCGGGCGATGCGAATCTAATGAGCATTTCTAACGATAATCTTTTCCTTGTCCCGCTGGAAACTTATGCCACAACTAAAACCTGGACCCTGCCAGCAGGAGATGGCAAAAAAACTATTTATGCTAAGTTTGTCAGTTCTGACGGAGTAAATTCCGGGGTTATTTCTGCCACCATTACTTTAACAACTCCGACAGCGCCAATAATTCCGATTACCCCCACTCCTCCGACTCCGGCAGTTGAGGAGCCAATTGTAGCAGAGACACCAGTGGAGCTAACCGAAGAAAAGCCGATTTCCGAAATGACAGCCGAAGAATTAAAAGCCAAGATTGCCGAGATTTTGATTCAAGCGCAAAATCTACAGAGCCAGCTTGCTCAATTAAAAGAAGTGGGGGAAGGGGAAATCGAGGGGTGTAATATCGGTAGCTTTGACAGAAATATTAGAGCGGGGTATGTCGGCGAAGATGTAAAATGTCTGCAGATTATTCTGAATTCCGACTCCGCCACTCAAGTTGCTGTTTCTGGTGTTGGTTCTTCGGGCAATGAAACCGCTTATTTCGGCGACTTAACTAAGGCCGCCGTCGTTAAATTTCAAGAAAAATACGCTCAAGATATCTTAGTTCCTTACGATATAACCAAGGGGACCGGTGTTGTTGCTCAAACTACAAGAAATAAACTAAACGAGCTCTTAGGAAAATAGCTCAAAAGTAATTTTATTTTTTCAAGTATTGCTGAAGTTGCGATAGATAATTTTTGGCGTCTTGGCGGTTGGGGTTGATTTGCAGAGCTGTTTTAAGGGCTTGCTCGGATTTCTCAAACTGGCCGGTTCTAAAATATGTCAGACCCAAATACGTGTAGGCCTCGGATGTTTTTTCGCCTAAGTCAATGGCTTTTTGCATAAAAGAAATGGCTGATTTCAAACTTTCTTCGTCTTCCTGCATGCTGGCCAATTGGCCCAGAAGCAGCCAGCCGCCGCTGTATGTAGGCCATTTTTCCAATATATTTTGCAGGGCCGGAACCAGCAAATCCTCCCGGCCCATGGCGAGAAACAAGTTTATAGCCGCCACCCTGTCCGCTATTTTATCCGATGCCAGCAGAGGATTAATTTTTTCGTTGATATTGTCCCTGGTAATTTGAAATTTTTTAATCATATCTTCATTTTCCGGAGTATTTTTCAGTAAAATAACAGAATAAGCGTCGGCATAAATTAAAGGCCACGCGGGATCGCTCAAGCGGTTTATTAAAAATATTCCTTCTTCATTGCCTAAATTTTGCGGACTGAAAAATATGACATTGAAATCATATTCTGCTTCTGCTTCGCGCCATTTTTCCTCTTGCTGCAGTATGGGATAATAAATGTTTTGGAAAAAAGCGGCGGGGTAGGCCTCGGGCCGGTTATCAACAAAGACCTTTTCCTCGGGGAAGAGATAGTAAATAAGATAACTGCCAACGTTATAGTCATTAAAAATTGGTCCCTTGAGATTATTTTCCTTAAAAAATGTTATGGCGCCATTGGTATGTTCAACCAAGCCCGCGCCCCGCTCTTGCGGAGCCGCGGTTGAAATGACGCTTGTTTTATGTAAAGCCCAGCCAGCGTAAACTAAAATAATTGCCAGCAATAAGGCCATCGCTTTGTCAAAAAAATTGCCGAAATGGTTCTTAATGCCAAGAAAAATTTTATTGAAATTAAATGCAATGGCCGGCAGGAAAATCAAAGCAAAAAGCGGCAAGCCCCTGATAACCAAGAAAGAGGCGATGGCTGCGCCGAGCCCGGAGACAAAATAAAAGATCGGTCTTTGCTTGATATTCAAAAGAAAACTGAAGGCCAAAAGATATGCCAATGGCAGAAAAATCTGAATTGATATGTCCCACCAATACATGTCTTTAACCGCAGAGAGCGATTGGTTTTCGGCAACTCTAAAACCATAATTTCCAAAAATGTCCAAAAAATAGAGAGCCCCTTTAATGCCGTTGGGGTTGATAAAACAGGCCGCTATCAACATTATTAAAAGCAGGGCCAGCTTTTTAAAATCTTTAAGGTTGAGAAGAATTTTTTCCAGCAGAAAGCCGGCTGTCAGCAGAATGCCAACAAAGAAAAAGCTGTGCAAATTTACCCATAAAATTTGCAGGGGAATAAGCCAGAAAATTCTTTTGCCCGCAGGATTTTTTTCAAAACCAATCAAAAAATAAATAAAAATAGCCGTGAACAGATAGCTGAAAATTTCCGGCCGAAGTTCGGCGCGTTCTTTCAGGATGAGCATGGTTGGCAAAGAGAAAAGAGCCACCAGCCAGAAATTGGCTTTCTTTACTGCGGCAAGAAAAACAAGCGCGAAAGCGGCCGTTAAAACAATTATCTTAAATACGACCAGACCACCGAATCCAAAGAATGAATGCAGAAAATTAAAAATAACGCCGCTTAGCCAATGGTGATTGATAAAAGAGAAATCAGGATTAGTGTAAGAATAAAAGTTGGTTGTGAGAATGTCTCTTGTTTCAAGAAGCGTTCGGCCGTTTTGAATATGCCGGCCCAAGTCGTTTATGGATAGCGAGAAGAAGTCAATTTTATAAAAAAGAAGTGAGGCGTAGAGGCCCAAAATCAATATAAAAATTATCGTTTTGAGCAGTTTAGAGTTCATTTTGAGTGGCCTCAATCATTTTAGAGAGAGAAAATCGAGCGAGAACTTTTATTTTGGCTCGAGCGGTCATCTCTTTGGCTTCTTGCTGATGTTCTAACGCCCATTTTATTTTTTCAGCCAAGGCCTTGCTATTTTTCGGCTCTACTAAAAATCCTTCTTTAGCGTCATCAATGATCTCTGGCAGAGCGCCGACTTTAGTAGCGACAATCGGCGCTTCAGCGGCCATTGCCTCTAGAATTATCCAAGGAAAGCCCTCTTTTAGGGAGGGAAGCGCGAAAACATCAAAGGCCTTCAAGTATTTGTAAGCGTCAGGCAGACGTCCAGCTAAAATGACTTTATCCTCTATCTTATGTTTTTTAATTAAGGTTTCCAGTTTCGGCCGTTCTCGCCCCTCGCCGATGATAATGAGATTTGACCCGCCTTTGGCGAGGTCGGACCTCGCGAAGCCCTCGATTAAATATTCTAATCCCTTGGTTTTATAAAAATTTGCCACCGTTCCAACCACGACTTGGTTGACACCTTGGTTGACACCTGGTGTCAACCGGTTCCGGGCTTCTTGTTGGCTTAAAAAGTTTAAAGAATCCGGGTCAATGCCGTTATAGATTTTGATTATTTTCCCCGGCGGAGCAATTTTGTATTTTATAGCTAAATTACGATCAATTTCCGAATTGACAATGATTCTATCTTTAAGGGGAGCAGTCATCTTCTCTGCGAGCAAAATCAGCCAATTCTTCCAAAAAGTCCGCGGATCCCTGAATGCCCAGCCGCCAATTCTGTATACTACTTTTGCGGGCAAGAAAATAGCTGCGATAGAGCCGAGCAATCCGGCCGTGGTGGAGCACAGAAACAAGACATCCGGCTTTTCTTTTTTAAGCAATCTCCTTATCTCCACGACCGCAGCAATAAGGAGATAGGGATTTGGCGCGCGTTTAAGATTTATTAGTTGGTGCGTTTTGACTTGCAGGGGCGCAATCCTTTCAAATAATTCTCCGTCTCCTTCGCCGGCGGCAACTGAAATTTCGTATTTTTGCTTATCCAGACCGCGCGCCAACTCAAAAATATACCTCTGGGCGCCCCCCATTTCCGATTGAGTAACCAAAAATAAGACCCTTTTCACCCCATTAGAAATTTGGTTTGTTTTTTCCTTCATAGTAATTTCCGCTTATTGCCCCATTAATTTGGTAATTTCTAACGGGGCAGGTAAATTGACAGATTTTCTCCTTTCTGTATATAATAGATTATAGGTTTCAATTAAACAAGCTTAATAATTTATTAATAAATCACTTCTATGTTCAAACGATTCACTAAAATAGGCATCGTTGGCACTGGAATGGTGGGAGGTGCTCTCCAGCGCTATTTTGATAAAAAAGAAGGTGTTGAGCTTTTCTTATACGATAAAGGCAAAAACCTTGGCTCGCCCGAAGAGGTTAATAAGGCAGAGATTGTTTTCGTCTGCGTGCCGACTCCATATTTGAAGGATGGCAAGGGTTTTGATTTATCCTATGTGGAAGAAACAATGGGTATGCTGCAGGGAGAAAAGGTGGTGGTTGTCAAGTCCACTATCATGCCCGGCACCACCGAAATGATTCAGCAAAAATATCCCCAGCACAAGCTTATGATGAATCCGGAGTTTTTGACGGAAGAAACTGCCGACCAGGATATGCTTTATCCCGACAGGCAAATTGTGGGCTATACCGCGCAAAGCCAGACGGTCGCCGGGGATGTCATGCAACTTTTACCATTGGCTCCCTTCGAAAGGACTCTGCCGGCTACTGAAGCCGAAGTGATAAAATATTTTGGCAATTCATGGTTTGCCGTTAAGGTCAGTTTTGCCAACCAAATGTATGATTTGTGCCAGAAGCTCGGCGTGAACTATGACAGAATGGTCGAGGGAGCGGCTGCCGATAAAAGAATTGGCCGGACTCACCTTAATATTTTCCACAAGGGCTATAGAGGATATGGCGGCAAGTGTCTGCCAAAAGACATTAGGGCCTTGATTCAGTTGGCTGATTCAAGGGGAGTTGATTTGCGGCTTCACAAGATGGCTGAAGCCATCAACGAAGATTTGATGAGACAGCAAGGCATAGAAGACCCCGAGAAGAAAGGTATTCGGAGCCAATTTTAATATGGCAAGATGTCTAGTAACCGGCGGCGCCGGTTTTATCGGTTCAAATTTGGTTGACGCCCTGATTGCAAAAGGGCACGAAGTGCTCGTGATTGACAATTTGAGCACGGGCAGGCGGGAAAACCTCAACAGTAAAGCAATTTTCTTTGAGGAGGATTTGCTTAATTTCGAAAAAATAAAGCCGATTTTTGAGGGCGTTGACTTTGTTTTCCATGAGGCGGCTTTGCCAAGAATTCCGCTTTCCATCGAAAAGCCGATCGAGACCAACGATATTAATATTAAAGCCACGGTGCATGTTTTGCTGGCCGCCAGAGATGCCAAAGTAAAGAAAGTAATCTATGCCTCGTCATCGTCGGCTTTGGGGGGCAATGCGACCTTGCCCATGCGAGAAGACGGCCTTTGCAATCCGTTAAACCCGTACGCTTTGCAAAAATATGTCGGCGAACTTTACTGCAAAATTGCCACAAGTATTTACGGCGTACCCACCGTTTCTTTAAGATATTTTAATGTTTATGGCCCTCGGCAGCCGAGAGAGGGCGCTTACACGCCGGTCATCGGCGTATTTCTAACGCAGAAAAAAGCAGGCCAACCAATGACTATTACCGGCGACGGCGGACAGACGCGCGATTTTACTCATGTTTTCGATGTGGCCCGCGCAAATGTTTTAGCTATGGAATCAGATAAAGTTGGCAAAGGAGATGTTATTAATATAGGAGCTGGCGAAAATCACAGTGTTAATGAAATTGCCGAGATGATCGGCGGCGAGTCGATTCATATTGCAGATAGGCCCGGCGAAATGCGAGATACTTTGGCCGATGCCACTAAGGCGAGAGAGCTTCTAGGATGGCAGGCGCAAATCGAACTGCAAGACGGTATAAAACAGCTTTTAGAAGCAGAAAATGGCTAAAAAAAATATATTAATCACCGGCGGCGCCGGATTTATCGGTTCTCATCTGGCAGAAAAACTTCTTTCTTTAGGGGAGGATGTTTTTGTGCTCGATGATTTGTCCACCGGTTCACTCAAGAACATCAGTCATCTAAAGAAGAACAGTAATTTTCATTTTATCAAGGGCTCTGTCACCGAAAAAAAGAAACTTGAGAAATTGGTTGCCAAAGCCGACCGAGTTTACCATTTGGCTGCTGCCGTTGGCGTAAAAAACATTATGGAAAAACCGCTGGAGTCGCTTTTAAATAACCTCTTAGGGGCGGAAGTGGTTTTTGAGGCCGCGGCTAATCGCAGGACTCCGGTCTTATTTACATCGACTTCCGAGGTGTACGGCAAAAATACCAACATTCCTTTTAGCGAGGATTCCGACAGAATTTATGGTTCTGCCTACAACGCCCGCTGGGGATATGGCATGTCCAAGGGAGTTGATGAATTTTTGGCTTTGGCTTATTTTCGCGAGAAAAAACTGCCCGTGGTAACCGTTCGTCTTTTTAATGTCATAGGCCCCCGGCAGACCGGCGTATATGGCATGGTAGTCCCAAGATTTGTCGAACAAGCAATTTCCGGCCAGCCCATTACGGTTTTTGGCGATGGTTCGCAAACAAGATGTTTTGGCAATATTGAGGACGTTGTCGGAGCGCTGGTTAAATTAATTGATACCCCGAAAACCTACGGCCAAATTTTTAACTTGGGCTCGGATGAAGAAATAAGCATTAAAAATTTAGCGGATAAGGTGAAAACATTAACCCACAGCAAGTCAAAAATTTTGTTCGCTTCTTATAACAAGATCTATGGCCCGGGCTTCGAAGACATGATGAAAAGAAAGCCCGACCTCACCAAAATTAAAAAAGCCATTGGCTACAAGCCAAAGAAAACCCTAGAACAAAGTTTGGGGGAAATCATTGATGATATCCATGCTCAAAAATAAAGCATGTTTTGTTTCTATTGATGTTGAATATGATATTCGCGGCGAGGTCGGACTGACAAATAAAATCCTTGATATTTTTAACAAATACGAATCTCCGGCCACGCTTTTTGTTACCGGCGAGGCGCTGGAAAAATATCGGGAGCAGGTTGCCAGCTGGGGCAGGAACCACGAAATTGCCTGCCACAGCTACACGCATCGTTTCTGGAATACTTTGAATCATGAACAAAGAACAAAAGAGCTGGCTGATTTCATTGCACTCTATAAAGATGTTTTTCAAAAAGAGCCGATCGGATTCCGCGCGCCTTCGCACGTGATTGACGACGACGGCATCAAACTGCTGGAGGAAAAGGGCTTCTTATATGACTCCAGCATCGTGCCGCATTATCCGCCGTTTAAAAAATATCGCGGATACAGGGGAAAGGCGCCGCTCTTGCCTTATTATCCGAAAGGCAAAAAAATTTTGGAGATTCCAAATGCGGGGCAGATTTTAGGCATTCCCTTGGCCGCCGCGTGGGTTGCCAAATTACCCATTTTGGTTTATAAAACACTGTTCATTATCCATAAGCCCATGTTTATAACCTTGAGTATGCATTCGTGGGACGCTTCAAGCCCACGATATCTCAAAAAACTGGACGAGATTCTCAAGATATTAAAAAAGGCGGGCTATCAATTCCAAAATGGAAAACAAATTCTTGCAAATCAAAAATAGGGAAGAATGGCAAAAATTATTAGATAAGGTCTTTTTCAGGACTTTTTTTCATTTATTGGAATGGGAGGAGTTTTTAGAGCGAGAATTCAAATGGCTGAAATTCGAGCGTTACATTTGGAATAATCAGGCCCTATTAAGCTTAGCGAGAGTTAAAATAGGGGCGAGAGAAAAACTCGTTTCTCATCCCTTCTGCGAATATGGGGGGCCGTTGCCTTTGGCAGACAAGGTCGACGGCAAGAAGTTTGCAGATGATGTGCTGCAGTATTTTAGAGACACGCCTTTTAAAATCAGTTTTCATCCGATGATTTTTAATTACTTTGATAATCTGCCCCTGGCTGAAGCAGAAAGGGAGACCTTCTTTTTTGAGAATTTAGATACATTGTCCGACTCCGAAATTTGGGATACATTAGACAGGAACCGCCATCGCTCAATAAAGTCGGCTCAAGAACAGGATTTTGCAGTGTCAAAGTGTCAAAGCATCAGCGAATTGAAGACGTTGTACGATCTCTATGTTCAAAACCTGAGACAGCATAAGGCCCTGCCCTATCCTTTCTCTTTTTTCAGTTTCTTTCTGCAAAATCAGCAAGCCGAGGTCATGGTGGTAAAAAATAGAAGCGGCGTCATTGGGGGTAATGTCTTTCTTTTTTACGATAAAATAGCGCATTCTTTTTTGTGCGGTTTTAAGAAATCAGATAAAAAACAGGGCGCTCATTCCTTGGTACTCTGGGCGACTTCAAGAGACGCTGGGGAGCAAAAACATATCCTATTTTTGAATTGAGAAACTATTCTAGCGAGTCGCGGCTGAAAAAAAGTTTTTTGAGGGATTTGTGGGTTTTTATGCCAATAGATCTGATAAAGATTTTGTCGCCGCGTTTGCTTAAATATAAGCTATAAATATGCATTTTTATTTCGTTCATCCGCAAATAAAGTTAACCAGCATTGTTAAGGCAAAGCTGTCTTTGTTTGGCCGCCCCAACCGAGCCAAAATCACCGAGAAGCTTTCTGTTTATATGCCGAACAAGCAATTTGTTTTTACCGATATGGGGAGGTCGGCTTTCAAGTTGGTCATCGAAAAGAAGGGCTTGCAGAATTCCGAAATGCTTATCCCCGCTTATATTTGCGATATTTTCCAGCCCATTTTAACTCATTACAAAATTAAGCCGATATTTTTAGATATTGACCTAAAGACCTTTCACATCAAAACAGAAGATATTCAAAACAAGATTACGCCCAACACGAAGTCAATTTTAGTTTGCCACACCTATGGTTTGCTTTTTGATATTGAAGCATTGAGAAAACAATTACGGGGATTGAACCATCGCCTTATAATCATCGAGGATTGCGCTCATGCCTTTTTTGCAAAAAAGAATGGGGTCTTTGCCGGCAATTTGGGCGATGTTTCCTTTTTTAGTTTATATAAGCAGTTTCCGGCCCTACGGGGCGGCATGGCTGTCTGCCCAAGCGACTGGCAAGTTAATTTGCCTGCCACCAAATTTAATTTCCGCGATTTTATTTCTTTTTTAAACTATTTTGCTCCTTTATCTTTTTTGTTTAAAAAATTTGGTTCTGATATTGCCCCCAAAATACTAAGAAAAGAAAAGCTCGATGAAATCGGGGGCATAAACAACGCCTCGCTTAATCTGTTTGCCAATTTTTTTGAAGATGCCGAAAAATCTTTGGAAAACAGGAGAAAGCTGGCTCTCATTTTACAGGCCGAATTAAAGGCGCTGGGGTTTGGCGTGCAGGAGGGAGAGGGGAATGTCTTTTGCTATCTCTCGGTTTTGGCGCCCAAGGAAATGACCCAAAAACGCGATGAAATTGTTAAACGGTTAAGAAAATACGGGGTTTTCTGCACCAGAATATGGCATACGCCCATTGCCTTAAATCAAGAGGATTTACCCAACACATTCGAGGCGGCAAAAAGGATAATTAATATTCCTTTGCAGAACCATTATTCCGAAAAAGATGCCAAAAGAATTATCAATGCCGTAAAAAAGGCAATAACCATCTTATGAAAATATTGATGCCGGCGCTTCATTATTATCCGGTTGTTGGAGGCATTGAGACATGGACCCGCAATATTGCCGAGAATGTTTCCAAAAAAGCCGAGGTTTTCGTGGTGACAGGCAGGGTAAAGAATCGGCCCAACAAGGAGGCCGCAGGCGGATTGCGCATTTTCCGGACTTCGTTTTTTACCTTATCTGATTTGTCGCGTTCCCCTAAAATCTATACCGTTTCCCTATTGCCCTGTATTTTCCTGAAATCATTAATTTTAATGCGGCAAGAGAAAATTGATATTTTACACTGCCAAGGTTTTCTAAGCAGCTTTCTGGGTTTTTGCCTCTCTGTCGTAACAAGAGTTCCCTATATTACTACCGTTCAACGGCTCGAAAAGAAAAGAAATCCTTTGAAAAATTTTATTTACAGAAAAGCCGCTTTTTGTATTGCCGCTTCTTCGGCCGTCAAGAAAAATTTTGAAGACATAGGTGTAAAAAAGGTTGCAGTTATTCCCAACGGAGTGGACCTATCGAGATTTGAAAACATCAAGAGACAGCCCCGCGAGAAGTTTATTGTCATTACGGTGGCCCGATTAGAAAAAGTCAAGGGAGTGGAATATTTAATAAGAGCGTTGGTTGACACCAGGTGTCAACCAAGTGAGTTAATGGTTATCGGCGATGGTAGTAGGCGAAAGGACCTTGAGAATTTAGTTAAACAATTAAAATCAGAAGATAGCGTGGAATTTCTCGGAGAAATTCCCAATGAAAAAATTCCTTTTTACTTGGCAATGGCCGACTGTTTTGTTCTGCCCTCTATTCAAGAGGGTTTTGGCATTGTTGTTTTGGAAGCGCAGGCCGCTGGCTTGCCGGTTGTTGCCAGCGGGGTAGGAGGTATTTTGGACTTGATTGAAGACCAGAAAACCGGCCTTTTGGTTGAGCCGGGCAATGTTGGCCAAATTAGCGAGGCCTTATTCAAGATTCAATCCAACCCTGATTTTGCCAAAATGCTGGTTGAAAATGCAAAAAATGTCTTGCCAAAATATAACTGGCAAAATATCGCCAATAGGGTATATGATATTTATCAAAAAGTAAAAAGATGAAAATTGTTTTAGCCACGCCAATTTACCCGCCAGATATTGGGGGCCCGGCAACATATGCCCAAAAACTCAAGCAAGGATTTGAGGGCAGGGGAATTTCTACAACCGTTGTTTCTTACGGCAACCTTAGAAAAATTCCTCAGCCATTAAGAATTGCCTGCTATGTCGCTAATCTCCTGAAAGCGTCTTTGGGGGCGGATGCCATTTATGCTTTTAATGCCATAAGCTGCGGCATACCCGCCTGCTTTTGCGGTAAAATCTTGAGAAAACGATTTTTCATACGGCTCGGCGGCGACTTTTTGTGGGAAAGAGCGGTGGAGCAAGGCAGAATCGAACAAACTTTACGGGAATACTACGAGAGTTCCGTAAAAACGTTGCGAGAAAGGTTAACGATGTTTATTATCGGAAAAATCCTCAAGAGTACCGACAAAATAATTTTTACAAGCGATTTTCAGCGGCAAATATATTTTAAACATTACGGCTTTAGGCCAGAGAAAACAGTCATCATAAAAAATCCCTTTCCCGAGGCCAAAGAAGCGCCTTTGCAAACGACGCCAGAAAACTACAAGATTCTATACGCGGGGCGGCTTTTGAAACTGAAGAACCTGGAATTTTTAATCAAAGTATTCTATAATGTCTTGTCAAAAACAGACAAACCGTTAACGCTCAAAATAATCGGCGAAGGGCCGGAAAAAACAAATCTAATAAAATATGACAAGGTAACTTTTGCGTCTCCTCTGCCACATCAAGAATTAATGGCAGAGATGGGCAGAAGTTATATTTGCGTACTGCCCTCGCTCACCGAAATTACCCCCAATTTTGCTTTGGAATGTCTGGCCATGGGAAAGCCAGTTTTGCTGACTAAAGAAACCGGCCTGGATACCGTTGGAAATAGTTTGATTTTAATAGATCCGAGAGACGGGGCTGATTTAGAGAGAAAGATTTTATATCTTTTGGATGAGAAAAATTACGCGGATTATGTTGAGAAAATAAAGAAAATCCCCATGAATTATACTTGGAACGATGTTGTTAAAGAACATGAAAAAAGTTTTATTTCTTGGAGTAACTAAATACAATTTGGCGAGCGATTTGCATTTGCAAAAAAAGTTCGAAGGCCTGTCTGCGCAGGCAGGCCTGTCAAAGGGAATTGCGCCTTACGTGCTTGCCAAGGGAGGATTTTGCAGCCAGAGAAAATGGGGCGCGGATTTTTTGCTATTGCCAGCGGGAATTTTTTACTGGCCATTGGCTTTTGTTGCCGCTTTTTGGATTTGCCTGACAAAAAAAATGGATACGGTCGTTTGCCAAGGGCCGCTTGTCGAGGGCTTAGTTGGGACAATCTTAAAGAAGATACTTGGCAAGGAATTAATCGTCGAATTGCACGGCGACTGGGGTTTTAAGAAGAATCTATCAAAAATAGCGCCAATTTCTTTAAAGAACGCCGATAAGGTTAGGGGAGTGGCCAATTATCTTATAGCGAAAGCGAAAAAAATATCTCCGGATAAAGCATATTATCTTTTCCCAACTTTTACCGATTTAGATGATTTTTTAAAAGAAGAAAACACCAGTTTTCAAAAATATATTCTTTTTGTCGGCAGGAAAGACGTGGTTAAGGGTATAAAATATCTTGAGGAGGCCTATGAACTTATCAGGTCCGATTTCCCTGGCTTTGAGCTTGTGATGGTGGGCGAAGGGCTGCCTGCTGGGAAATTGCCGTTAGAAGAAACAAGGAAAAAAATGAAGGACTGCTATTGTTTGGTTGTGCCCTCCATAACCGAGGGGTTGCCGAGGGTAATTCTGGAGGCGATGGCGCTTGGAAAGCCGGTAGTGGCAAGCAATGTTGGAGGCATTCCTGACTTAGTGAAAGACGGGCAGACCGGCTTTTTATTTGAAGTTGCTAATTCAAAAGAGCTGGCTGAAAAGCTGCGAATCCTGCTGAACGACGAAAAACTGGCGATTGAAATGGGACAGAAGGGGCGCGAAATTATCAAAGAAAATTTTTCTAACGAGAAATATATAGATAATTATCTAAGAATGATCAATCAATGAAGCTGATTATCATTGTCCAGAAAATAGATATCAACGACGACAACCTTAGCTTTTTTTATCGCACGCTGGAAAAGTTTTCAGAACGGTTAGATGAGGTTTACGCTATTTGTCTTTCGGAGGGCGAACATCATTTGCCCAAAAATATTAAGGTTTTATCTTTGGGAAAAGAAAGGGGCTATTCTAAAATAAGGCAGCTCTGGAGGTTGCAGAAATTTTTGCTCGCGCATTTATCGGAAGCCAGAGGCGTTTATGTTCATATGGGGCCTGTTTTCGCTATCGCCAGCTTTCCTTTGGCTAAGATTTTCGGGAAAAAATTGATTTTATGGTATGCGCACGGAGCCACGCCTCTTAAGCTGAAAATAGCAGAAAAACTGGTGGACAACATTGTAACTTCCTCGCCCGATGGCTGTCGGCTTTCGAGCAAAAAAATAGAAGCGCTGGGACAGGGAATAGACACCGAACTTTTCCGGCCGGTTCAAGAGGCCCGGCTTCCGCGGGAAGCCGGGCTTCTATCCTTCCGCTTGTTATATGCGGCGCGTCTCGTGCCAGTTAAGGGCCACGCCACTCTTATTGAAGCAATGAATATTTTAGTTAACCAAAGAAAGGTCTGCAACATCAACTTAAAAATTATGGGCACACCTCTCGTAGAGTCAGAAAAAAAATATCTGGCTGACCTGAAAGAGCAAGCTAAAAATTATAAACTAAACGAACATATAGAGTTTTTGGCCGGCGCGCCTCACGCCAAAATGCCAGAATATTATCAAGAGGCCGATTTATTTGTTAACCCCAGCTCAACCGGCAGTTTGGATAAAGTAGTGCTGGAAGCCATGGCTGCGGGCTGTCTTGTTTTAACCTGCAACGAGGCCTATAAAAAAATTCTGGCCGATAAATACATTTTTGAAAAAGGCAATGCCAATGATTTAGCCGATAAAATTACTAATCTAATGACAGCCCCCGCAGATCCTCAATTAAGAAGAGAAATCGTAGTTAAGCACCATAACTTAAATAATTTAATCGATAAAATCATCGGGCAATTCAGTTAAAATATGAAAATCCAAAATATCCTTACAGTTAAAATAAAATGGTGGCTGGCATTTATGCTTTTCCTTCTTTTCAGTAGTTTAATGATTTTATTGGAAATCCTTGTTATTAAATAATCTATGGATCAATCTCATCAAGAAATTTTAAGGAAAATCAAAAGGGTGGCAAATTCAAATCCTCAAAATACGGGATGGTATTATGCTGGTAAATACATGGGTACACCTCGCCCTATATATAACATTACCAATCCGCAAGTGCGGCAGATTGCCAAAAAATGGGTAAAGGAACATAAAGATATTTCATTAGCAGAACTTCTTTTGGTGTTAAACTCATTTTTTGAAGGCAAATCGCACACTGAAAGAACTTTCGGCGGAAAGCTTTTGGAATATTTACCGACATTACGAAAGAAAATTGAGCCACGCTATTTAGATAGATGGCTGACCGGAGCCAAGGGTTGGTCAGAAGTTGATTCCTTATGTCAAAGCATATTTACGGCCGAAGAATTGCTGAATAAATGGGATGCATGGAAAAAATTACTCAAAATGTTTGTCAAACATAAAGATGTTCACAAGAGACGAGCTGCCTTAGTTTTACTCACCAAGCCCGTCAGAGAGTCTAATAGTCATTTATTGGCCGATATGGCGTTTGAAAATATAGACAAGCTCAAGAGCGAAAAAGATATTTTAATTACTAAGGCCGTATCTTGGTTAATCAGGGCTTTGATTCAAAATCATCGCCAAAGAGTTGCATTTTATATAGATGTAAACAAAGAGTTTTTGCCCAAAATAGCAGTTCGGGAAACAAGAAGGAAACTCCTCACAGGCAAGAAATAGCTATCCGACTTTACCGAGGACTGTCCTTGCCAGAATCTGGCAAGGACAGTCCTCGGTAAAGCCCACAAACCTTAAAACAATACCAATATAAAGGTCATAGCAAGGAATGGTATGGTTTGAGATGGGGTGAAGGGAAAAGAGCGGCGTGTTAGACATTCAATGTCTAACACCCTTCAATACATATGAAAAAAATATTCATTCTTATTGTGGCATTGATAGTCCTGGCTGGACTTTGGTTTGGATTAGCAATGATACCAACCGAGGAACGAGAAATCTCTCAAAGAACAGTAAGGCTGTATTATTACAACGAAGAATTGGACAGAGACGAGTCGGGCAATATTGCCTGCAGTAGAAAGGGGTTGGCGCAAGTTGTCAGACAGATTCCCGTAAGCCAAACACCGATTCAAGACGCCATCAAACTTTTGCTTGCGGGCCAAATAAGCCAAGACGAGCGCAGTCAAGGCATTGCAACAGAATATCCGCTGGAAGGGTTTTCATTAAAAGGAGCTTCACTGAACAATGGTCTTTTGACGCTTGAATTTGACGACCCTAACAATAAGACCGTCGGGGGATCGTGCCGCGTGGGCATTCTTTGGTTTCAAATTGAGGCCACCGCAAAACAATTTCCGGAAGTCGTAGAGGTTCGTTTCCTGCCCGAAGATATTTTCCAACCCTAAAACCATACCAATATAAAAGCCATGGCAAGGAAAGGGTATTGTTTGAGGCGGGGTGGATGGAGGCGGGGTGGATAGAAAAGGGAAAAAAATGTGGTATGATTAATCAAAGGTTAATTATTAATAATTTTTCTAAAATAAATTTATGAGAAAAATAATCGCCATAGTATCTTTAGCGCTCTTGTCCCCCTTGGCCGCTTTGGCCGATATGGCAGGCGGCGAACAATCTTACGGCATGATGTCGTGGGGAAATATGATGTCCTGGGGCGGCATGATGGGCGGCGGATCGTTTTGGTTTTTCATAGCTGGGCTTACCGGCCTCGTTTGGCTCATAGTCGGAGTGCTTTTGATCATCTGGCTCGGAAGAGCAATTAACAAGAAATAATATGTGTCTAAAAATTTTTGAGAATATTACAGAAAAAAAATGCTTTTTTGTTATTCCGTTATTGCTATCGGCGAGTTTGCTACTGCTCATCATGTCGATCTCATTTGCTAAAGACATTTTTGTGAGTAAAGCGCCCGAAGTGTCAAATAACATATCGTTTACCGGAACCGGAGAGGTCTTTATCAAACCCGATTTGGCGTTGATAACTTTTGCTGTGCAAAACGAGGCCACAACTGTCGCGGAAGCCATGTCTGAAAATACTAAAAAGATGAACGCTATTATTGATGCCACGAAGAATTTGGGCGTTGATGGCAAGGACTTAGAAACAACAAGCTTCAATATTTCTCCACGTTATGAGTGGCTGGATTTAGAGACATGCATTAATTATCCATGTCCATCCGGCGAAAGGATTTTAGTGGGCTACGAGGTCTATCAGTCCCTACGGGTAAAAATCAGAAATTTAGAAAAGACCGGCAATATTATACAATCTGCTACTGATATGGGAGCAACCGATGTTTCTGGTTTGCAGTTCAGCGTTGATAATGAAGATGAATTGAAAAATCAGGCAAGGAAAATGGCGATTGATGAGGCTAAAAATAAAGCAAAAGAGTTGTCTTCGCAGCTCGGAGTCAATCTCAATAAGATCATAAACTTTTCAGAATCTGAATTTCCCGCCCCTGTATTCTTGTATGGGCTAGAGCAAATAAGTATGGGTAGCGGCATGCCAGATGTTCCCCGAGTAGAAACCGGCGAGAATAAAATTGAAGTTACCGTAACCATTACTTACGAAATTAATTAGGGGCGAATGTATATTGTCAATTCTAGGGGAGAGAAAGAGCCGTTTTCCCAAAAAAAGCTCTATCGCTCGGCTAAAAGAGCCGGCGCTTCCGACACGGCCGCCCGAACGATTGCCGGCACTATCGCTAAAGAGATCTATCCCGGCATAAAAACAGCTGAAATCTTCAGAAAAATAAAAGGCCTGCTCCGAAAAGAAGCGCCAGTCATCGCTCTGAAATTCAATATTAAAGATGGTATGAGGAAACTCGGCCCCACCGGTTTTCCTTTTGAAAAATATACCGGAGAAATTTTAAGCAATCTGGGCTACGAAGTAAAAATAAACCAATTTTTGCCGGGTCGTTGCGTGCGCAGTTACGAGATTGACTTTGTCGCCAAAAAAGAAAAAGAAATTTATGTGGGGGAGTGCAAATATAGGCGATATTTTGGCGACAGGGTCCATTCGCAAGAAGCTTTGGCCAACTATGCCCGTTTTTTAGATATTTCAAACGGCAGTTATTTTAAGTCGGACAGAGGTAAGGGCTTCATTTTGAAGCCAATGCTGGTAACCAACACCAAATTCAGCGGCCGGGCTCTGGATTATTGCCGCTGCGCAGGAGTTGAGCTTTTGGGTTGGAACTATCCGGAAAACAACGGTTTGGAGCATATTATAGACGAAGAAAAGCTTTATCCCATAACAATTTTGCCATCCTTGAAACCATACCTAAAAGATATTTTTGCCAAAGAGAAGACGATGCTCGTTAGGGACTTGCTGGGCATTAACGCCGCAAAATTTGCCAAAAAGCACAGAGTGCCAGTAAGCGATATCCAGCATTTAATAAATCAAGCAGAAATGCTGTTGGGGTAATTTACTTCTTGCGCATTGATATTTGTTGATGTGCGTAGTTTATGATATTGGAATATTAGAGATTCTTCCTATTGCGGGGGCACATTATGAGACGCGTTAAGGGGATGCGCGATATTGTTACGCATGGCTCGCTGGCAAGAGAAGGACGGCTGATTTCCGTCGCGCGCGATGGCTTTTGCCGAACAGCGAGTCAAAGAAGTGACGCGGGCGGCATCGCTTCTGATTGGGATATCAAAAGACATATCTTCCAAAAGCCGCGCAATTTCTCTGACTTCGCGAAACTAACGGCGCGGGAAATAGAGCTTACCCATGGCATGCTGAAAGAATTCGACGAGGCGCTTGGGGAGGGCATCCCCGTGTCTAGCGAAGCTCACGAACAATTAAAGGCCAAATTGGTCAGGTTAAGAGGATTTTAGAAAAATAAAGGCGGCTCAATAAAGTCGCCTTTTGATTAGACAAAACCACTTAAAAGTGACATAATGTTGCAATATTATGATGGCGCGAATTAAGCTAATCAAGAAAAACTGGCCGCTTATTTGCATTATTGGATTGGCATTATTTTTGAGATTTTGGGGACTCAACTACGGCTTGCCCTATTTTTTAATCGACGATGAGCGGACTTTAGTATACGGGGCCCTGAAGATGGGTGAACTGAAAACCCTGATTCCAGCTCTTCATGCCGAGGAATTTAAGATTTTATATTACGCTCCCCTGATGTCATATATTTACCTTTTTTTTATAACTCCTTTTGTTCTAATTCAATATTTTACAGGGCATTTTGCCAACCTTGCCGAAATCGCCAATTATTTTGTCATTGACCCCGGCCCGATTTGGCTGATTGCTCGGGCTATTAATGCCTTGATTGGCGCGGCTTCCGTTTTTCTGCTTTTTTTAATCGGTAAAAAGGCCTTTAATAATTGGGTAGGGTTGATATCGGCTGCGTTTTTAACCACTAGTTTCCTGCATATTCAATTTTCTCATTTCACCCGCTTATGGGGTCCCAGCTTATTTATCGTCTTATTGGTGATGTTCTTGTCTTTATGTATTTGGAAATCGCCCAAAATAAAATACTATTTATGGATGGGGATAGTTGGGGGTTTGGGTTTTGGAACCAACTATATCTTGCCGGTTACTCTGTTTATTTTTTTGATGGCCCATTTTGCAACCGGTAAAAATTCCATTTTGAATAAATTGAAAGACAGGAAATTGTGGTTAACAATTGTCGTTTTTGTCCTTTTGGCCGGTATTTTCACTATGATTTTTCCCCAACTTTTCGTGGGTTGGACTGGTCTTGGGCGGTTAGAGGGAGCGTTAGCGGCTAATCGAAGCTTTTCGCAATTTTTGTTCGTTTCTTTCGCCTATATGAAGGCCTTATTATTCTATGAGCCGCTCGTTCTTATTTTTTCTTTATTTGGATCAGCGTTTTTTTATTTTAAGTCAAAGGGGTTGGCTCTTGTTTTCTTGACTTGGCCTGTTTTCTGGTTGCTCATTACTTATTTCATATTGCACGGAGGATACATTGGCGGCAATCCTCACCTGCACTATATTTTGGTTATTATTCCTTGGCTGATTCTTCCGGCTAGTTACGCTGTTTATCAATTAGCGGCCAAGTTGCCCCCGGTTTTAAGAATAATTTTACTGATTTTGGTTTTCGCTTATCCCGCCGCGGCCTCATTTCAATATGTTAATTTGCTAAACCAAAAAGACACGCGTATTTTGGCCAAAGAATGGGTTGAAGAAAACATTCCGCAGGGCTCCAGAATTGTCAGTAATTGGAATTATATCAACCCCATCCCCACCAAAGAGTCGATTTTACTGCAAGAAGAGCTTGATGAGGACTCCGTCAGGGCTCTCGATAAGGCCCTACTGAAGACAGAAAGCAGTGAATATCCCCAACCATCGTATAATCTTCTGAAGCTGGCGTACATAGACAAGGAAAAATGGGTTATCCCTCATGACTATCAGTATTTCTTGGTGTTTTTTTGGAAAGAAGAAAATTTATTGCCGGAAGAAAAAAAGATTATAGAAAGGGGCCGTTTGATTGCGGAATTCAAACAGAGCGACGCGGGCAATCCGGAAAATATTAATGCCGGGCTATATATATCAGTTTCCACTATTTTCTCTTGGGATAGGTTAGGGCCGATTGTCAGAATTTATGAGCTATGAAAAAAGTATTGTTTTTGATAAACAGCTTGAAGGTCGGCGGAGCTGAAAAGGCATTCGTCAGTCAGGCCAACGGCCTCTTAGATATGGGTTTTGATGTTTATTTCGGCGTGCTTGAAGCAAAAGACGGAACTTTGAATTATCGCAATCAGATTAGAGTAGCCGAAAATAATTATTTCTGTTTTGACCAGAAGGGCTTATATGATTGGCGATGCTACAAGACAATAGCTCAAACAGTAAAAAACAAAAAGATAGATGTTATTTATGCTACTCTGCCTGCCGCCAGTTTGGCCGCCCGAGTAGCTAAAATTTTTAATCCAAAGTTAAGAGTTATCGTTCGCGAAGCGAATATTGCCAGAGTAAAAAGCTGGAAAATGAAATTGGCTGATATTTTATTTTTGCCATTTACTTTCCGCATCATCGCTGTTTCGAAAATCGTGCAGAAAAGCTTGGAGAGTTATCTGTTCTTAGGCCGAGGCAAAATAGAAATTTTACACAATAGTATTGCATTGCCCGCAGAAGAAAATGACAGCGAGCTGAAGGAAATAAAAAATAAATACGGGCTTTTCGGCAAATATATTATTCTCAATGTCGGCGCCCTGAACGCGCGGCAGAAAGGCCAGATTTTCGCCCTAAAGTGCCTGAAACAACTTGTAGCTGACGGGCAGGGAGACATAAAACTGCTTTTAGCGGGCGATGTCAGGATTAAACGGGAATGGGCTGACTTTGTAAAAGAAAATAAGTTAGAAGAATTTGTAATTTTTCTGGGATATCTTCCGCCGGCAGAACTTAATAAATTTTATTCGCTTGCGGATCTATTTATTCTGCCATCTTTATGGGAAGGGTTTCCTAATGTGATCTTAGAGGCCATGGCCCATGGCATTCCAATAGTCGCCACCGATGTAGGAGGCGTCAGAGAGGCCATTTCCGATAATTATAACGGCCTTGTGATTAAACCCGGGGATGCAGACGCTTTAATGCAAGCCATATTAAAAATAAAAAATGATTCGGCCTTAGCCCAAAAATTTTCCGAAAATGGCATACGGGTCATCAAAGAGAGGTTTTTATTCCAGCCGCATTTGGAAAGGTTAATAAAAATACTTGAAATATGAGCGAACGCTTGACGAAAAATGAATACTGGCAGTCGGTTTACGAAAAAAAAGGGCGGCGCTTTTTCAAGATGCCAAGATTTTTGGCGACCGTTTGTTACAGCGAGAGGATTCTTTGGGAGAACATTTATTCAAAGTATTTGCCCAAGACCTCCGGCCTGAAAATTTTGGAAATTGGTTCGGCCCCGGGAGGAAATCTTGTTAAATTTCATCGAATATTCAGCTATGAACCATTTGGCGTAGAGTATTCGCAAAAAGGCGCTGAACTTAACAGGAAAAAATTTAAGACAGCTGGACTTAGCGAAAATAATGTCATTTTTGCTGATTTTATGTCAGATGCTTTCCAGCAAAAATATCAAGAGAGATTTGATATTGCGTATTCGCGCGGATTTATTGAGCATTTTTCTGATACGAAAGAAGTGGTTGAGAAGCATTTAAATGTTTTAAGCCGGGGCGGATATTTGATAGTGATAATCCCCAACCTTAGGGGCATTAATTATTGCTTCCAGCGTCTTTTTAATAAAGAAGTGATTGCCATGCATAATTTGGCGATTATGGACAAGATAAAATTTCACGGACTTTTCCCTACCTCCTATTTGGAAGAATTATACTGCAACTATTTCGGCACTTTTAATTTCGGGCTCTTTAGAGACAGAAGGAAGATTTTTGATTTTCTGCAATGGCAATTAAATCTTGTCCTGCCGCTGTTGTTTGGCAAAAGAGGATTTGAGAATAGATTTTCCAGCCCGTATTTAATTTACATCGGACGAAAAAAATAATTATGTGCGGCATAGTCGGCTTTACCGGCGACAACCAAAGCAAAATAGACGCTTCATTGGAACTGTTATCTCACCGCGGCCCCGACGCCAAAGGTGTTTTTAAGGATGATAAAGTTTGCCTTGGCCATACGCGGCTGTCTATTCTTGATTTGTCGGCCAACGCCGGTCAGCCCATGATAGAAGAAAAAAATGGAGCCGTGCTCACGTATAACGGAGAAATCTATAATTTCAAGGAACTTCAACGGGACTTAATAGAAAGGGGCTGGCATTTCAAGAGCGAAAGCGATACCGAAGTTCTGCTTAAGGGTTATTTGCAATACGGCATCGACTTTTTTTCTCGTTTGCGAGGAATGTGGGCGTTCGCTATTTATGATAAACAAAAAAATCTTATCATATTATCGCGCGATTGCTTTGGTATAAAGCCGCTTTATTACGCCGTCAGACGGGACAATTTATATTTTGCTTCCGAAATGAAGGCCATGCTTGTTTTACTCGGCTCGGTGTCGCCCAATAGGGAGTATTTTTTTCAGTTTTTTAATTTAGGTTATTTTATGGCCCCGCAAACTTGCTATAAAGAAGTTAAGAAAATTGAACCGGGCAATATTTTAATTTGGGATATTGCAAAAAAAGAACTTACTCAATCTATGATTCGATTTGTGGAAAGCGTATCTGGCGACAGCCATTATCTTTCTTTTGACGATGCGGTTGAGGCGTTGGATCAAAAATTGGAAGACAGCTTAAAGTCGCATTTTGTATCGGATGTTCCGGTGGGATTGCTATTGTCTGGAGGAAATGATTCTTCCCTGCTGGCTGCCCTGTCTAAAAAATCCGGCTTTAATCCGGTTGCCTATAACTTAAGCATCGGCCGCAATACCGATTCGGATTATGCCAGAAAGGTGAGCAACCGTCTGGGATTGGAACTTGTGCAGGAAGAAATGTCAGAAAAGTCATTGCGGGAGCAGTACGAAAAGATTTGGGAGTTTTTAGACGAGCCGTTCGCTGATATTTCCATTATTCCCACTTCTTTGATTTTTTCAGTTATCAGCGGAAAAGCAAAGGTAGTGCTTAGCGGAGAAGGAGGCGATGAGCTTTTCGGCGGCTATTTGCGGGCGCTGAAAATGGCTGGTAAAACAGCGGTTAAGCGGGGCAACCCCCTTGCCGCCGGCCTAAATGGTTTATACGGCGCTAATCGGCTTTCGCTGGAATTTTTTAATCCGCTCCTGAATCGGCTAAAAGGTAAACTGCTTGATAATTTTCAAGATGACATCATCGGCTCTTATCTCAAGAATATCCGGCTGATTGACTATCCGGTTTTTGAGGAGCCCATAAGAAAGTCGTTGTATGATTCATACCGAAAGTCCGCCTCGCCCAATTTATTTTTTGACAGATTCGTTTACCTGCCCAACGATTTGATGTATAAAGCCGATATTGCTTCAATGCGTTATTCCGTAGAATCGCGCGTACCACTACTCGATAAGCCATTGTTTAATTTTATAATAAAAGAAATCAATCCCATGTTTTGCCTTTCGCCAAAATATACCAAGAAAATTATACTCAAAAAAGTGTTAGAAAAATACTTGCCAAAGGAATTTATTTACCGTTCTAAAAAGGGTTTTGCTTTTTCTTTTAAAGATCATCCATTTCCCGAATTTGCGGCGGATGTTAAAGAAGCGATGCGTTTCCATCAAAAAAATGCCTCTTTTTTCGGATTCAAAAAAGCCAACTTATTCAACGCGGGCAATTCCGCAATATTGATAAGAAAATACGACCGTTTTGCTTTTGCTTTGGTTGCCAATTGGAAAATAATCCGCAACATTCTATGACGATGAAAATTACTTATATTATCAATGCCCGCATACCGACCGAAAAAGCCCACGGCATTCACGTAATGAAAATGTGCGAGGCCTTAGCGAAAAAATGCCAGGTGGAATTGGTGGTTTCCCGCAGATTTAACAAAATCAAGCAAAATCCCTTTGATTATTACGGAGTGCCGCGGGTTTTTACAATAAAGAAGATTCCCTGCATCGACCTTATCCCTTTAGATAAGTATTTGGGCAATTTGGCTTTATGGATTGAAAGTTTTAGTTTTACTTTTGTTGTCTTCTTTTATTTGCTTTTCAACAAGGCAGATATCATTTATACGAGAGATAAATTTCTCCTTTTCATATCGCCCTTTTGGCGCAATTTTGTTTTTGAAATCCATACTTTTCCCAAGAGATATTTTATATACGCCAGATTCTTCAAAAGATTAAAAAATCTGATTGTTATCACGGAAAAATTAAAAAATCTTTTTGCGGGGCAGGGAATGAGTCCCCAAAAAATTCTGGTAGCGCCCGACGGAGTGGATATTGAGATGTTTAAACTCCCGAATATCGGAATGTTTGAAGCGAGAGAAAAATTAAAACTGCCGCAGGATAAAAAAATCGCGCTTTACACGGGGCATTTGTATGAATGGAAAGGAGTGTCAACGCTGGCCGAAGCCGCGCGATATTTACCGGACAATATTGAAATATATTTTGTCGGCGGCACGGATGAAGATATCGAAAAATTTAAGAACAAATATTTATATATTCGCAATGTGCGAGTTGTGGGGCATAGACCGTACGCTGAAATTCCTTTTTGGCTGAGAGCGGCTGATGTTTTGGTGATTCCCAATTCAGGCAAAGAAGAAATATCAAAACATTGGACCTCGCCCCTTAAAATGTTTGAATACATGGCCTCAAAAACACCCATTGTGGCTTCCGACCTGCCCTCAATTAGAGAAATTTTGAACGAAAGCAATGCGGTCTTATTTATTCCAGATAATTCCGAATCGCTGGCCGCCGGTATCATAAAAATATTGCAGAACCCTCGAAATTCTGATATAATTTCATCCAGCGCCCTTGAAGATGTAAAGTCGTATTCTTGGGACAAAAGAGCTGAAAAAATATGCCAAAAACTATTTTAATCACCGGAGGAGCGGGTTTTATCGGCTCGCATCTCTGCCGTAAATTATTGGGTCAGGGCAATAAAATAATTTGCCTTGATAATTTTTTTACAGGCAGCAAAAAAAATATTGAAGAATTGATAAAGAATCAGGATTTTGAATTAATCGAACAGGACGTAACCGTACCCATTTCTTTGGCCGTAGATGAAATTTATCATCTGGCCTGCCCGGCCTCGCCCGTGCGCTATCAGTTTAATCCGGTAGAAACGGTCAGAACAAACGTGGTTGGCACCATAAATATGCTGGATTTAGCTAAAAACTGCAAGGCAAAAATTTTACAGGCCTCCACTTCGGAAATTTACGGCGACCCCAAGGAGCATCCCCAAAAAGAAACATACTTTGGAAATGTTAACTCCCTTTCTATTAGAGCTTGCTACGATGAAGGCAAGAGGTGTGCCGAAACATTATGCGCCGATTATCACCGCCAGCATGGGGTGGACATCAGGATTGTCAGGATATTTAATACCTACGGCCCCAATATGGACATTGACGATGGCCGAGTGATTTCTAATTTTATTGTGCAGGCCTTGAAAAATCAGCCCATAACTATTTATGGAAACGGCAGCCAGACGAGATCGTTCCAATATATTGATGATTTAATAGAAGGTATGGTCAAAATGATGGAAAACGACCGACAATTCATAGGCCCTGTCAATTTGGGTAATCCGAGAGAATTCACCATAAAAGAATTGGCTCAAAAAGTATTGCGGCATATTCCGGAAAGCCAAAGTCAAATTGTTTACACTGAATTGCCTGAAGCAGACCCAAAACAGAGGTGCCCGGATATTAATTTGGCAAAAGGAAAATTGGATTGGCAGCCGAGCATCGAACTTGAAAATGGTTTGGAAAAAACGATTGCATACTTTAAGGAGACGATTAAAATAAATGGGCAATCTGAAAATTGACAAATATTTGGTCTTCGCGCTGTTTTTCGCTCTTTTGAATATGGGAGCGATTTTTTTTATTTTCGGCTTTCAGCAATACAGCGATAGCCAAGATTATTTCCAAACGATTCATTGGCTGCGCGGCGAGAGTCCGCATATTGATGCCGAAAGGGCGTTGCGCCCCTTGGGGCCAATCCTTGCTGCGCCCTTTGAATTTTTTGGCGAAGGAGCTGGTTTAATTGTCCAGAATCTTCTCTTTTATCTGGCCTCGGCTTTTCTAATTTTTAGGATAGTTGAGTTGCTTTTTCGGAACAAAAAACAAGCGGTTTTGGCTGTTATGCTTTGGGTGACAGCCACGCCAATGCTTGAATACGGCTTATCATATCTGACGGATACTGGCGCGTGGTTTTTTTATCTTCTTTCCATATTTTTGACCCTACTCTATTTTTACGCTCGGAAATACTCTTTCGCTCGCAACGCCAAACCCACGGCCTACCCGAAGCTCGCTCAAGAGCATTCCCTCGCTTTACCCGGAGAAAGCATATTCATCTGCGTCGCACTTATTTCCAGCATGGGAGTTTTAATGAAAGAGAACGGATCGCTGGGAATTATTTTTTTCGGGATGATGCTTTTGCTTTCCCGAGAATTTTCCTGGACAGAAAAGATATTAAAAATAATAAAAGTCGGCTTGATTTTTTTGGCGCCGCTTATTTTATTTCAGCTGGCTGCTTATAAATTTTTTCAATATACTTCGCTTGATTGGTATTTGGACAATAGTTCGGGCGCGCCCGGGGAGAGTATTCTTTTAGTCGGCTTAAGGTATTTGGGCCAGCTTTTTAGGATTTTGGGAATTATCTGGCCCCTTGTGCTGTGGGGATTATTTTTGGAGTGGCGCGAGAAAAACTGGGATCGTTTGAAAATTTATTTAGCTCTGCTCCCCCCATCTTTTTCATTTTTGCTTTGGACAGTCGGCGGGGGAGGCAGAACTGTTTTCATTTTCGCTCCTCTGGGCATTATTTTGGCAAGTTACGCATTAAAAAAGAGAGGCCCGTTGTTCCTCTCCGCGCTATTTTTCACCATCGCTGTTTTGAATTACTGGTTTGTTTCGGTCAATCAGCAAATGCCTTTTACTGACCTACTCTATACTTTACTATTTTCCAAAGGGCAATGAGGCCGTCTTTGGGCCTGATTTT
>JACOYH010000015.1 GCA_016181965.1 Candidatus Nealsoniibacteriota bacterium | reverse complement strand
TCCACAATCAAACTTTTTGCAAATTTGCCGTCCATTTCAGAGGCGGTGCGAAGCACCGCCCAAGCATTTCCCCCCGACAAATCCTCTCTGCTCGGCGCGCGCAGGCGCGCCTCGCGGTTGGCCAAAATGAGGTTCGATTCCCGTGCGATTTTAATTCTGTCTCGTTTTGCTTTGCCCAACCATAAAAATATGAGCATGAACAACAATAATTTTTTTCTTTACGCCCGCAAGTCCACAGACGTGGAAGATAAACAAGTTAGGTCTATCGAAGATCAAATTGCAGAATTGCGCGCCTTTGCCAAGCAAGAAAATCTGAATATTATTGATGTTTTTATTGAAAAGCAGAGTGCCAAAATTCCGGGCCGTCCGATATTTAACGAAATGATAGAAAAGATAGAACGAGGTGAAGCCAACGGAATTTTGGCTTGGCACGCGGACAGATTGGCGCGCAATTCTGTGGACGGCGGGCGTATCATTTATCTTTTGGACACCGGAAAACTTGCGAGCTTGAAGTTTCCAACGCTGTGGTTTGAAAATACACCACAAGGAAAGTTCATGCTCAATATCGTTTTTGGGCAAAGCAAATACTATATTGATTCGCTTGCCGAAAATACCAAAAGAGGGTTGCGCCAAAAAGTAAAACGGGGCGAGTATCCCTCTCTTGCTCCGATTGGCTACATCAACGACAAGAGAATCAAAAGTGTTGTCGTGGACAAAAAACGTGCTCCAATTATCCGTAAAGCGTTTGAACTATACGCGCAAAACAATTCCCGCCTTGAGGACATTTCAAACTTTTTGGAGCAACAAGGCATTACTTCTCGCGGCAACAAAAATCTGAAACGAGACAGAATTTCTTTTATCCTTTCCAATCCGTTTTATGTCGGGCTATTCCGCTACGCTGGCGAAATCCACGAGGGTAAACACCAGCCAGTCATCTCAAAGAAAATTTTTGACCGGGTTCAAGAAATTTTGAAGCAGAGAGGCAGACCGCACCACAAAACCAAAAATGAACCACAAGCGTTTTGTGGCTTGCTCCGTTGCGGCATTTGCGGCATGGGCATTACCGGCGAATACAAGGTTAAGCGACAAAAGAATGGCAACGAACATTATTATGTTTACTATCACTGCACGCGGAAAAATAAACTGGTGAAGTGCAAAGAACCTTGTATTCGCCAAGAAAAATTAGACCAACAAATTTCCTCTTTGCTTCAAAAATTTTCTTTGAGAGAAGATTGGGCGGAGGGACTACTCCAAAAACTTGAGAATGAAAAAATGGGAACCGCCCAATCTTCTGCCGCTTTTGTTCGCGAAAGTAAAAACAAGATTGGTGAAATTCAGATCAAGCTCCAGCGACTTTTAGACGGCTATTTAGAGCAGGACATAGACAGAGAAATTTACCGCGAAGAAAAAGCTAAACTACTATCCGATAAAAAGTCGCTGGAGGAACAAACTACTAATCTTGAACAAAAGCGGACTGGCTGGATCGAACCGATGGAGGAATGGATAAAAGGGGCAAGAAACTTGCCTAAAATCGCACGGGAGGGCAACCTTTTTGGAAAAAAGGTTGCCGCCAAAGAAATCTTTGGGTCGAACCTCGTTTTGGCCAACCGCGAGGCGCGGCTCGCCGCGCCGAGCAGGCGCCGAGCAGAGAGGATTTGTCGGGGGGAAATGCTTGGGCGGTGCTTCGCACCGCCTCTGAAATGGACGGCAAATTTGCAAAAAGTTTGATTGTGGAGCGGGTGAAGGGAATCGAACCCTCATAGTCAGGTTGGAAACCTGATGCACTGCCATTGTGCTACACCCGCAATCGGGCTGCCCGGATTCGAACCGGGACTAAAACGTCCCAAACGTCTCGTACTACCGTTATACTACAGCCCGGATTTAAGAAATTTACCAGGTTTCCTTCTTTTTTTCAATCAAAAACCGTCCTGAGCTTGTCGAATGGACGGTTTTTGATTCTTAAAAACAGATTAAAATCCTAAATTCTAATTACTAAATTCTAAGTTCTAACTATTTCACTGCCTCTTTTAAAACTTTTCCAGCAGTGAATTTTGGTTTTTTAGAAGCAGCGATATGAATCTTTTCTCCAGTCTTTGGGTTTATCCCTTCTCTGGCTTTTCGGTCAGCAACTTTAAATATCCCGAATCCGGTTATATTCACCTTTTCTCCTTTTCTCAAAAGACCGGTTATTGTGTCGGTAAAAGCTTCTAAAAAATCAGCTCCCTGCTTTTTGGTTACTCCCATTTTTTCTCCCAACATCTGGGCTAATTGATTTTTTTTGATAGGCATAATTTTAATAAAGATTTTATTATAAATTCGACCTTGAAGGCGAAGATTCCATGAAATGAAATCGCCTCTCGTTATCGGGCATACCAGTTAGTGAAATTTCGGATTACTTTCAGTATTTATGCCAAAGGCATATTCCGAAATTCTACTACCTGGCATACTCGATAGCCCTTGTTTCTCTAATTACATTAACTTTGATTTCGCCGGGATAATTCATCTCTCCTTCAATTTTTTTAGCAATATCTCTGGCTAATTTTATCGCTCCCAGATCATCTATCCGGGTTGGGGTGACAAAAACCCTTAATTCCCGGCCGGCTTGAACAGCATAGGATTTCTCAACTCCTTCAAAAGAAGAAGCAATCCTTTCCAAATCTTCAAGGCGCTTAAGGTAAAACTCAACCGTTTCACGCCTGGCTCCAGGCCGGGCTGCAGAAATAGCATCTGCTGCCTGGACGATCCTTGCCTCCAAAGAAGCGTAAGGATAATCCTCATGATGAGACTCCATTGCCGTAATGACTTTTTTGTCTACTCCGAATTTTTCTAAAATCCGGCGGCCTATCTCAACATGGGTGCCTTGAACCTCATGGTCCACGGCCTTACCAATATCATGAAGCAAAGCCGCTGTTTTGGCAACCGCGACATCAGCTTTTAGCTCTTGAGCCAGCATTCCTGAAATATGAGCCATTTCAATGGAATGCTGAAGCACGTTCTGGCCAAAACTGGTCCGGTAATT
>JACOYH010000014.1 GCA_016181965.1 Candidatus Nealsoniibacteriota bacterium | reverse complement strand
TCGGAGCCTGCCGCAAAAATTTTTAAATAATATTTTTTAATGTTAATTTCCCAAACAAATAAAAAAATTTCGTCCGCGCTGATAATTTTATTTATGTTGGCGGCGGGCATCGTGCTGCCAGTAACGCCTCCTAAAAAAGCCCAAGCCGACGTTCCTTCGCTCGACCTAACTAATTTAGCGCAAACGACAATTTCCGCAGCACAAAGCGTAATCCAAACCGCGAAAGACACGCTGATCGCCGCAGACACGCATTCTCTTTGGTTCAAAGAATATGTCCTTGACTGGGTTGCAAACACTGCTGCAAAAATTTTAATTAAAACAATGAGCCAATCCATAGTCAATTGGATTAAAGGAGGGGACTCGAGAGGGTCGCTTTTTATAGAAAACTTCTTAGAACATTTTATAAGAGAAATGGACAATAAAGTCGGAGTATTTCTTGAAAAATATTTTGGAAAAAATTCGAAGTTTTTGGGTTTATTATGCGAACCGTTTCGCCTGACAATCCCTCCCCTAATAAAAGTTAGGAGCAGAACCGAAGACTACGGGGAAAGGGCGCGATGCAAGCTTTCGGATATAGTTCGGAACGTCGAAAACTTCAATGTTCAAATTTATTTTGACGACTTCTCTCACGGCGGATGGGATGCCTGGTTCGCCTCTTTTGACCCAAGCGGAAACTCCATTGGCCAATATTTAATGGGGGCGAGCAAGCAAGATGTCGTTCGGGCAAATGCGCTTATAAACAGCAGGACGGAAGTAGAAACTACTGGGGGCGGACTTCTATCATGGCAAAAATGTGATGAGGTGCCGGCATCGGATCCCTATGATGAAACAGGCAACGGCGTAACCGGGGAAACTTATAAGACAAATTGCAGGACCCAAACTCCCGGCGGAGTTGTTCAAGATCTTCTGAAAAGCTCTGAAACAAGCTGGATAAGACAGTTGGAAGTCGCAGATGAGATCAATGAAATCATAAATGTCTTTTTCCAAACGATGCTCCAAAAACTTTCCATTCCCTGGGACAATACTAATTCCACAGTTGTTCCTCCTTCATCGCGTGCGGTTATGATAACCGCGCCATTCGATGGGCTTGAAGTTGCCGGAAATTTGCGGGTTGTCGCAACACTTAACACTATCGTCGCAACATCCACAGTTCAATTTACGGTAGATAATTTAAATATAGGGGGGGCAATTCCAATGGATAAAAATGGAAATTTTGAATACACATTTAGCACGCTCGAACTTCCGAACGGCGAACACTCAATTATTGCCATACTCACAGGAATTGATGGAAATAAAATAGACGAAAGCTTACCCGTGAGAATTAGGGTTAATAATCCATAAATGAAAGGAGCCTCAATAAAAATACTCTCAATATTGCTGGCCATAGGAATTTTATATCCTTCGCTTGCCCCAATCGTTGCTCTGGCCGCACCTGTCACTCTCGATAAAGCCAGCCCTGTTAATATGGGCATTTGCTATGACAAAAATGGGAAGCAAATTGGAAGCGTTCCCTTAATGCCGGATGCTTGTAAATCCTCGGGTGGCGTAACAATGGATCAAGCAATATCCCCCAGTAATCCCGCGGGAAAGCCTGTGGCGAAAAGCTCCGGAGGTTCTATTTTAGAAAAAACGGCAGGATGTTCGGCTTGGAATTTAGTTGGCTACGATTTGTTTGAATGTCTAATCCAAGTTATAGACTACGTCGCTTATGGCGTGGTTTATTATATTGCTGGTTGGATAACGGGGATTGCTGGTAATGCCTTAAGCTACACTCTTGGCCTAACGATAAATAATAAATTTTATACAAACATTAATGCAATAACAGCAGGGTGGGAATTTTCAAGAGATATAGTAAATATTTTCTTTATTTTTGCCATCCTGCTGATTGCTATAGCGACAATATTGGGAATAGAATCTTATGGCGCGAAAAAACTTTTAGCTACACTTATTATTGCTGCACTTCTCGTAAATTTTAGTTTGCTCGCTACTCAAGCAATAATCTTTGTTACAAATGCCCTTACTTACGAACTATATAATTCCGTAAACTCAAAAATCGCCCCCTCATCATTATTACAATCAGCAGATCCAGGCTTTAGAAAAGACATTTCTGCGGAATTGATGTCTGGGCTTTTACAGCAAAAAATATTTGCCTCAAACCCAGGAACGACTTACGCCGGAGCTGCCGCCCTTGCCGCACCAACGAGCCAATTCCAAATAAATATGGCTGTTCTAGTTACAATAGTTGCAGCAGCGTTCATAATGATTTTCGCCGCATTTATATTTCTCGCGGGCGCATTCTTTTTTATAGCGAGAATGGCAATGCTGTGGATATTAATGGTTGTCGCTCCTTTTGGTTTTGTTTTATTAGTTCTTCCCGCAACAAAAGGTTATGCGCAGAAGTGGTGGTTAACACTACAATCACAAGCCTTCTTCGCTCCAGCCTTCATGTTTTTTATTTTAATAACAATAAAAATGGTGCAATCCGATCCATTGGGACTAATGGGAAAAATAAAAAGCTTGGGGGGTAGCCCCCCTACAACCGATTTGCTTTTCCTTTTAATTCTACAGAATATGGTCATCTTTATTTTCCTCGGAGCTTCGCTTTTGGTTGCAAAAGCCGCAGGAATCTACGGAGCGGATGGCGCGATGAAGATGGCACAGAAGGGTGGGCAATGGTTCAGGGGCGCAACGGGAAGAATGGCAATGGCTCCGGTGAGAGGAGCAAGGCAAGCAGCCGCACCTCTGGCGGAAAAAGTT
>JACOYH010000013.1 GCA_016181965.1 Candidatus Nealsoniibacteriota bacterium | reverse complement strand
CTGACTTTAGCTACTATGGAGGAGCCAAAAGGGCAAAGTGAAGGGGCGCTTCATAGAGAGCGGCTAAAACTTATTAAAAGTCTTGTTTCCAAGTCAAATGACTTGGTTCTGGGGCAATATGATAGTTATAAAAAAGAGGAATTTGTGGACAAAAATTCCGCCACCGATAGTTTTTTTGCTCTCAAGCTGAGCATTAACAATGCCCGATTCAGAGGTGTGCCGGTGTATATTCGCGCCGGCAAACAAATGGCTGCCTGGGTGACTGAAATAAATTACGTTTTCAAAAGCGAAAAACTCAATGATAATGTGCTGACTATCCGGCTTCAGCCAAACGAGGGAATAGCGGTGAAACTGCTGACTAAAAAGCCGGGTTTTACAGCCACGCTTGAGCCAACCTACATGCAGTTTTGCTACAAACATTTTTTCCCCAACGAGACTTTTGATGCTTATGAAAAACTTTTGCAGGATGTGTTTGCCGGCCATCACACCTTTTTTAATACAGCAAAAGAAGTGGAAGCGCTGTGGCGGTTTATCGACCCACTGTCTAACAAGCGGCCAAAGACTGTTTTTTATAAAGACGGCAGCTGGGGGCCCAAAGAAGCGGATAGACTGATTGAACGAGACGGCCGCCGGTGGCTTGCGCCCTACCACGCCTTCTGCCAAATTTAAAGGAGAAAACTATGGCAGGCTTGAAAGAAGTAGTAAGAGGAGTTGTTGATTTAGCCCGAGGCTCAACCCCGCCGGTCGAGACGCTACAATCAGTAGAAAATCCTAAATTGCGGCAGTTTTTAGAAGCAGTAGAACCACAGATCAAAAGCATAACAAGTTGGCCATTTCCCGGTAATAGGTTAGCTGATGAGTTTGGTGATGTTTTGGGTCGGCCAAGGCCTCGGGGAAGAGATGCTGATGTTTATAAATGGTACAATGCCGTGACTGGTAATGGCATCATTGATTTTAATTATGTACCACTTGGTAAATCTATCCGCTATTCTTTAACTCCAGATATGCTGCGTGCTTTTGCCGGTTTTTGTTGGAGTTATAGAGAATGGTCTGAGTATAGTATTGGGCTTGGAGAAAGAATTGTACGACTGCGAGAAGCCTTTGGTGAACACCCTTTGGGGAAATTATTAAATGATCCTTTGAAGAAATCCGTGGGTAAACCAGATGAGCCGGCGGCACAATCTCCAGTCGAACCGGCGCCGGTTGCTCTATTAGGTGATACTGGTGTTTTTGACGGCGTTGCCGATGAAGCAATACTGGCAGAACCTGTTACGGTGGAGGAAGAACCGGTAGTTTATGAGAGAAAGAGGTGCAGAATGGCCGATTCCGGGCCCTTGGACATATAAGTTTTTTCAAGAGGCCTTAGGAGCAAGTTACGGGGAAATACTTGATTTCTACCGAAAAGTGGCGGCTAACAAATATGTTACCTTTGGACCTTACAAGGCGGGGAAGACTGGAGCTTATATGATGGATTTGCCCGCGTTTCTGGCTTTTGTCGCTTTACTAGAAATATTACCAAGTGTTCTCGGTGCTTCTGGCAGACCAGACTGGAAAGCTGCCGTTTCCCGGACGAAAAATATGCTAGGTCAACTGCATGTTATTGCAGATAAACTGATGGTTCCGGTAATAGAACCCTTACCAAAGCCTCGACCGGAGCCTCCAATTGATGAGCCGAAGGAATCCCCGTTGCCAGCTGTTTTTCAATCAGATGAGATGATATCTCCACCCCAACCACCCGAAAGCGTGACTGCAAAAATTCTCGGTCAAGAAGTAAACCTAACTGAACTATCTAGGAAAATTGAGCCATCTAGCGAGGAAATCTCTCCCCAAAAATTAGGCCAGCTTTTGGGCGTGGAAGATGAACGAGATGCAGTGGATATGGCTTGGGAGTTGGTTGAAAGGGCGGGTGGATCAAGAAGAGGCGGTTTGACCGAAGAACGATTAAGCGCTGTAGTATGGAAAGTTATTCAAAAAGGTAGAAAATAATATATAATAAGAGAAAAGAGATTAATTTATGAAAATTGGTTTTATTGGATTGGGGAGGATGGGGGGGAATATTGTTTTACATCTTTTGGAAGGTGGAATTGAGGTAGTGGTTTGGAATAGGTCTCCGAAGCCTAGAGGAGAGTTGAGAAAAGAAGCGAATAAGCTTAAAAAGGGAGCAAAAAATTTAATAGTAGCTGAAAGCTTGGAAGAATTGATAAACAAGTTAGATATTCCTAGAGTTATTTGGGTGATGATAACAGCTGGAGAAGCAGTTGATGCTTTGATTGCGGATTTAGTTAATAAATTAGATAAAGGGGATTTAATTATCGATGGAGGGAATTCTTTTTATAAAGATTCTATCAGAAGGGCTAAGAAACTTTCTCAAAAAGGAATTCATTTTATGGATGTGGGAACTTCGGGAGGGGTGGAGAGCGCCAGACATGGAGCGTGTCTGATGATTGGCGGATCTAAAGAAGATTTTAAAAGAGCCGAGCCGGTTTTTAAGGCCGAGGCAGCTCCCGGAGGTTATGAATTACTGGGTCCAGCAGGGGCAGGACATTTTGCCAAAATGGTTCATAATGGAATTGAGTACGGGATGATGGAGTCAATCGGAGAAGGAGCGGCAATTTTGGAAAACTCACCTTTTAATTATGATTTAAGAAAAGTTTTTCAAGTTTACAGCGTGCAATCAATTATTCAATCAAGACTAGTTAGCTGGGTTTTAGCAGAGCTCAAAACAGACCCCAATCTGGATAATATTTCTTCTGTTATTGGTTCTGCGGGAGGAGCAGGTAAAACAAAAGGCGAGGGACATTGGACTTTACAGGTAGCAAAAGAAATGGGGATAGAAACTCCGGTAATAAAAGCTTCCTTAACAGTTAGAGAGAATTCAGATAAAGATTCCCAAAACTCTCCAGCAGCATTTAGAAATAAAGTGGTAGCGGCTATGCGCTGGCAATTCGGCCGCCACCCGGTTAAGAAAGGTTGATATCATGATGTAATTGAAGGAATTTGGGCGGCTATTTTTTGAAATTCTAAGTAAGTCAAATAAGGATTAGAGCTATGATCATGTCCACTGGCCTCATCTATTTGAATTCTTCCAGACCA
>JACOYH010000006.1 GCA_016181965.1 Candidatus Nealsoniibacteriota bacterium | reverse complement strand
GGATAAGAGCTGAAAGCATCTAAGCTCGAAGCCCACCCCAAGATTAGGACTCATTAAGATCGCTCAGAGACTATGAGCTTGATAGGCTCCAGGTGGAAGCCCGGTAACGGGTTAAGCCGAGGAGTACTAATCGATCATCATAATATTCTTTGCTTAGCTAGCAATTAATGATCAAGATAAAAAGGCGCTTTGGTGGCGGCTATACTGGGTTTGTCCCACCCGTTCCCATTTCGAACACGGAAGTGAAATAACCCAAGGCCGATGATAGTGGTTTATCCGCGAAAGTAGGTAGCTGCCACCAAAGCGCCTTTTTGTTTTGCTTGATTAAAGTGTTTTATAAGGAGTATAATATAAAACTATGCGAGGCACTGCTAAAAGAAAAAAAATTCTTGTCGTCATCATCGGGATAGCCCTTATTTTTTCTTTGAATTTTTTCCAAAGCGAGATTAAAAGCTTTTTTTATAATATCTCCCTGCCAATCCAAAAATTATTTTGGCCGGCTCCCAAAAACCAAGATGAAGTTCGGCGAATCAATCTTGAACTCATGTCGGAAATTATTGAACTCCAGAAAGTCATAGACGAGAATGCTGTTATGCGAGACGCTCTCGGTATTGGGTTGGAAAAAGAATTTGATTTAGAGATGGCAGAGGTCATCGGCAAGGACATCAATCGGGACTCGGTTTTCATCGACCGCGGCTCAAACGATGGCTTGTCTAAAGATATGCCAGTCATCAACCAGCAAAAGGTGCTCTTGGGAAAAATCAGCGAGGTCTATTCATATCGCTCAAGGGTTACTCTTATTTCCGACAAAAGTAGTTCTTTTGATGCCGAAGTGTTTGGAGGCGTTTCTGGTTTACTGTCGGGCAGGGGAGGAGGAAAAATTTCATTGGAGCTTTTGCCAAAAAACGAAGAAATTAAAGAGGGCTCCTTGGTGATCTCCAGCGCATTGGGGGGAATTTTCCCCTCGGGATTGCTTATTGGAACCATTCAAACCGTTAAGAAAAACGATATCGAGCCATTTCAAGCGGCGGAGGTCTCTCCTTTCTCCACATTGAATACGCTGAAACAAGTATTTATTATATTAAATTTCTGATCAAATGGTCTGGAAGACGGCTATTTTCGCGATAATTTTTTATTTCTTGGCTTTGCTTCAAGTTAGTTTTTTGGGGTATTTTGGCCTAGGCGGGTTCGGTTTGAATCTTCTCTTGATTGGCGTCGTTTTAATTAACCTGTTTTTCCCAGATCCTTATTTAGGTTTTCTGTCGGCATTAATCGGAGGTTTTTTCTGGGATGTTTTTTCTTCGCAAATATTCGGTTTCCATGTTTTGATTCTTGTGGGCATAGCCGTCCTTGTAAATCTTGTTTTCAAAAAATATGTCCAATCCCCGCTTAGGTAAATTCAAGATAAAGAAATTTGGAAGGGAAATTGATCCATCCGATATTTTGTTGGATTCACTCGCCCGCAAAGAAGAGAGGCAAACAGGGGTCTCAGAAAAAAAATTAGAAATTCTCATATCTCATAGAATATTGCGAGGTTTTTTAATCGGCTTTTTCGTGCTTTTAATCTTCATATTCGGGAAGACCTTTCAGCTTCAAGTGATAGACGGAAGAGAATATGCCAAATTGGCCAAGGAAAATCAGTTTAGCGTGCGTTTTATCGAGGCGGAAAGAGGAATCATTTACGATAGCAATATGAAGCAATTGGTTTTTAATAGCCCTAGTTTCGATTTAGCGGCGCTGGTCAACGATCTTCCGCAAAACCCAGATGAACGCGATAGGGTTATCGGAAAAGTTGCTGAAATAGTCAGCGTAGAAGCCCAAGTATTAAAAGATAAAATTAACGCCTCTAATCTTGCCGAAACGATAATTGCTAAAAATCTTACGCACGAGAGCATTGTCCTTTTGGAATCGAAGAGAGGAGAATTGCCAGGCCTTGAAATTATAGACAACGCCGAGCGGGATTATCTGTCGGGATCTGTTTTTTCCCAAATAATCGGCTATAAAAGAAAAACCGGAGAAAAATCAGGCCTGGAAAATTATTATGATAATATTTTAAACTCTAAGCCAGGCGAAGTTTATATCGAGCGCGATGTTCGCGGCCGGCCGATTTCCAAAGAGGTGGTCTCCATGCCCGAGTCGGGCAAAAATCTTGTTTTATGGCTGGATGCCGGTTTGCAGGAAAAAATAACCGCCTCGTTAGCGCGGTCTATAGAAAATGTCGGCGGCACGGGCGGAGCGGCCGTGGCGCTCGATCCGAAAACGGGCGGAGTTTTGGCATTGGTCAGTTTGCCCAGCTATGACAATAATCTCTTCAGCCACGACATATCCAAAGATGAATGGATAGAGCTGCAGGCAGACCCTCGCAATCCTCTTTTCAATAGGGCTATTTCGGGCATTGGCTATCCCACCGGATCCACGATTAAGCCGCTCGTCGGCGTGGCGGCCCTTGAAGAAGGAATCATCAATGAAAATACCAAAATTTATTCGCCGCTGGAAATTTGCCTTAAAAATCCGTGGCACCCCGACGAAAAAACTTGTTATGAAGATTGGAAGTACCACGGCACCAGCGATATCAAGCGGGCTATAGCCGAGTCGGTCAATACGTTCTTCTATCAAATCGGAGGCGGTTACGAAGGTCTTAAGGGGCTTGGCCCCACAAAAATAAAAGAATGGCTGACAAAATTCAACTGGGATTCGCTGACCGGCATTGATTTACCCAAAGAAGGCATTGGCATTCTGCCCAACCTAGAGGATGAGTGGACCACAGGAGACACTTACCATTTATCAATAGGCCAGGGGCCGTTTTCTATAACTCCCATACAGGTAGCATCAGCTTATGTGGCTATAGCCAATGGCGGTAAAATTTACCGGCCCAAGGTGGTGAAGGAAGTGATAAACTCTGACAAGGAAGCGATAGAGAAAATCGAGCCGGAAATTATCAAAAATCTTCCAACATCCGCCTCAAATTTAGAAATAATTCGCCAAGGCATGAAACAGGCGGTTACTTCCCCTGACGGCTCGAGTTACTCATTAAATTATTTACCGGTAGTAGCGGCGGCCAAAACGGGAACCTCCCAAACCGGTAAAGCCAATGTGTATCACAATTGGGTGACTGTTTTTGCTCCATACGACGACCCTCAAATAGTTCTAACCGTGTTAGTGGAAAATGTTCAGGGCACGCCGCGCGGCATTCCGGCGGCGGTTTTGCCAGTAGCCAGGGAAGCGCTCGATTGGTATTTTTCCACAAGGGAGTGAGTTGACAGGAATTCTGTTTCGCGTATATTTAGATAATATCTTAATCTTAATTTATGGAACCAAAATATCTCACCCCGGAAGGGCTTAAAAAGTTGAAAGAAGAGCTGAAATACCTTAGGGAAAGCAAGCGCAAAGAAATAGCCGAGCGGCTTGAAAAATGTATTGCCTTTGGCGATTTGTCTGAAAATGCGGAATACCACGAAACCAAAGAAGAACAGGGCTTCGTGGAGGGCCGGATTTTAGAGCTAGAGAGTTTAATTAATAATGCGATTGTGGCGCCCGCGAGCAAGCAGGGCAATTTCGCTCAAATCGGCTCGACTGTGCTGGTGAGCAGCGGCCCCAATGAAGAAACTTTTCAGATTGTGGGAACAGAAGAGGGCAACCCAATGGAGCGCAAAATCTCTATAGATTCGCCGTTGGGTAAGGCATTGGTCAATCAGCAAAAGGGGGCGATGGTGGCGGTGGAAACACCGGGGGGAAAGATCAGATACAAAATATTGAAAATAGAATAGCAGAAGCGGCTCCCCGGAGCCGCTTTTTTGTTTGATATTTTTGGTAATATTTTTGGGTATATTTTTGGTTGATACCGAGCGTAAAATAACCTACAATAAAAATGAGTCGAGAACGGTTCTCGACCAGTGAATTAATCTTATATTATGCCTATCAAGCGACCACAACTAGCTAACGGAGAAATCTACCACATTGTTATTCGAGCGATAGAGAACATAGAACTTTTTCGTAACCAAAAAGATTTTTTAAGAATGATTCACGATTTATTTGTATTTAACAATGAGGCGCCTGCGGCATCGTCATATCGCAACACGATAAATAGGTCGAGAACGGTTCTCGACTCATTACCGATAGAAAGGGAACCAAGAAAGCTTTTAACTGAGATTTTAGCATTTTGTTTGATGTCGAATCATGTGCATTTATTAGTAAGACAGCTGAAGGAAGGAGGCATTAGTAAACTAATGAGGAAGATCGGAGCGGGATATGGCGGCTATTACAACAAAAAATATAAAAGAAGCGGTCATCTATTTCAGGGTAAATATCGGATTGTCCATATTAAAAATGATAAGCAATTATTGACAGTTTTTGTTTATATTCATACTAATCCGGTGGCTATTTTAGTGCCGAAATGGAAGGAAAGAGGCATTAAGGGCGAGGCCTTGCAAAGGGTAATAAAATTCATAGAAAATTATCGATGGTCAAGCTATTCCGATTATTTAAGCAGAAAAAATTTCCCATCAGTGACCAGTAGGGAATTTTTGCTTGAAGAGATTGGCGGGACAAAAGAGAGTCAAAGATTTGTGAATGATTGGCTTCAGTTTAAAAAAGAGTTAGCCGATTTTGAACAGGTAGGAATAGAATAAAATGAGTCGAGAACGGTTCTCGACTTTTTGGGGGCGGGGCTTTTCTTTTGGTTTGTAATGAAGTAAGATAACATTAATAGTATGGCAATTTCAAGCATCAAAAAAATTCGTTTGAAAAAGCTCGAGGCGATTAAGGCGGCCGGGCAGAATCCTTACCCGGCAAAAACCAATAGAACTCATACAGTTGAAGAGGCCTTGCTGCAATTCGAGCGCCTTTCCCGATCAGAAACCCCTATTTTTTTGGCTGGCAGGGTGGTGTCCATCAGGGAGCACGGCGGTTCAACTTTTATTCATTTTGAAGATGGCAAGGGCCGAATGCAGGCCTATTTTAAGGAAGATAAATTAGGTAAAAATAATTATAAATTATTTTTGGATAATTTTGATATCGGCGACATCGTGGAAATAGGCGGAGTTCTTTTTGAGACCAAACGAGGCGAAAAGACAATTGAGGCCTCAAGCTATAGGATGCTGACCAAGGCATTGCTGCCCTTGCCCGAAAAATGGCATGGTCTTCAGGATGTCGAGGAAAGGTTCAGAAAACGATACCTTGACTTAATAATGAATCCCGAAGTGAGGGAGAAATTTTTAATGCGAAGCAGAATTGTGGAAGAACTGCGCAACGCTTTCAATAGCGCTGGCTTTATGGAGGTGGAAACACCTATTTTGCAGCCCATTCCCGGAGGCGCCTTGGCAAAACCGTTTAAGACGCATTTGAATGCCCTAAATCTCGATCTTTATCTGCGGGTGGCTCCAGAGCTTTACCTGAAACGATTGTTGGTTGGCGGATTCGAAAAAGTGTACGAAATTGGCAGATGTTTTAGGAATGAAGGCATGGATAAGCACCACAATCCCGACTTCACTATGTTGGAGCTTTACTGGTCTTATCAGAATAGAGACGGCCTAATGGATTTTATTGAGGATGTTTTTCAAGAACTTCTCAAGAAAACCAAGGGGTCGACCCGGCTTTCTTATCAAGGCAATGATATTGATTTTAAAAAGCCATGGGAAAAAATCACGTTTGCCGCCCTTTTGAAAAAATACGCAGAGGTTGACATTGATAAGGCCTCAAATGCCGAGTTAGCGGCAACGGCCAAAAAGTTAAAAATAAAGATAGGTAAAAATATTGAAAGATGCAAACTGATGGACGAAATATACAAGGAAACCTGCCGTCCAAAAATGATAAAACCGATTTTTATGATTGACCATCCGGCGGAGATGGCTATTCTTTCAAAACCCAAGGCCGATGACCCTAAAAAAGCCGATCGTTTTCAATTGGTAGTCGGAGGAATTGAACTGATTAACGGATTTTCCGAGCTGAACGATCCACTGGAGCAGGAGAGACGTTTTAAGCAGGCCAAAATTGAAAACGAGAGAAAAGATAAGGATTTTTTGGAGGCGCTACAGTATGGTATGCCGCCGGCCGCCGGCTTGGGCATGGGCATAGACCGTTTAGTTGCTTTACTGACTGATTCTCATAGTTTAAGGGATGTTATATTATTTCCGACGATGAGACCACGAAAATAATTATGCTGGACATTAAATTCATTCGCCAAAATCCTGACAAGGTTAAGGAGGGTATTGCCAAAAAACAAGCAAAAGTTGATATAGATCGGCTTTTAGAATTGGATGCGAAAAAGAAGGCATTAACCAAAAAGATAGAAGACCTGAAATCCGAACAAAATAAAATTAGCAAGGGAGTTAAGGAGGCTCCTACGAAAACCGAAGCAATCGCGAAAGATGTGGATAGCCAGATGTACTATGAAACGATAACAAGCGCGCGTAATCTTAAGAATGAGATTAAGGGGCTGGAGCCAGAATTGGAAAGGATAGCAAAAGAACTGGAGGAATTAATGCGACGGATTCCTAATTTGCCGCTCGAAGAAGTTCCAGACGGCAAAGACGATACGCAAAACGTTGTTTTGAGAGAAGAAGGAAAAAAGCCGGAATTTGATTTCAAGCCAAGGGACCATATGGAAATCGCCGAGGCCTTGGATCTTATTGATACAAAGAGAGCCGCTAAAGTAGCCGGCACCCGGTTCGGTTATATTAAAGGCAAGGCAGCTCTTCTGCAGTTTGCTTTGATAAATTTGGCGTTTGAGCTTTTGATGAAAGAAAAATTTACGCCCGTGGTGCCGCCGGTGATGCTGAAACCGGAAATGATGGAAGCTATGGGTTATACTGAGAGGGGTGGAGAGGAGATTTATTTTTTAGAAAAAGATAACCTCTATCTTATTGGCACTTCAGAACAGAGCATTGGCGCCATGCACCAAGGAGAAATTTTCGAAGAAAGCGAGTTTCCTAAAAGATACGCCGGATTTTCCACTTGCTTTAGACGAGAAGCCGGGGCCTATGGAAAAGATACCAGAGGTATTTTGAGAGTACATCAATTCGATAAGGTGGAAATGTTCAGTTTTTGCCATCCCGATAAATCTAGGGAGGAACACAAGTTCTTACTGGCGATGGAAGAAAAACTGATGCAAGCTCTAAAAATACCTTATAGGGTTTTAAATATTTGCGCCGGTGATTTGGGTGATCCGGCTGCCGCCAAATATGATATTGAGGCATGGATGCCCGGCCAAGGCGAATACCGAGAAACACACTCAACTTCTAATACAACCGACTATCAGATGCGGCGGCTTAATATCAAATATAGGGACACCAAAACCAAAAAATTGGAATTCGTTCACGCCTTGAACGGCACGGCTTTTGCTATTGGCAGGATGCTTATTGCGATTATTGAGAATTACCAACAAGAAAACGGCAGCGTAGAGGTGCCAAAAGTTTTGCAAAAATATACTGGCTTTAAGAAAATTGGATAGAATGGCTAATGTTTTAATACTTCATGGCTGGGGGTCGCGATCCCAAAATTGGAACAGGGTGAAAGGTCTCTTAGAAAGTAAAGGACATAAGGTTTTTGTGCCCGATTTGCCCGGCTTCGGAGAAAACCCGGCGCCGAAAACGCCCTGGTCAATAGATGATTATACCGATTGGGTAAAACAGTATATTAACGAAAATATAAAAGAGCCATTTTTTTTGATTGGGCATTCTTTTGGGGGCGGGCTATCCGTAAAATTGGCCAACGAATTGCCGGAGATGGCCAGAAAGTTAATACTAATCGGAGCCAAGGTGAGGAGGCAGAGAGCATTCAAATATTATATAGGCCTCGTTTTGAGTAAGCTGGGAGGATTGATATTTTATGTGCCTGTTTTGTCTTTTTTGCGGCCAATAGGAAGGAAAATTCTCTATAAAATTGTCGGGACTAAAGATTATTATGCGCTGGAGATTAAAAAAGCCACTACTATGAAAGAGACATTCAAAAAAGTCGTATGCCAAGATCTCACCGGCTATCTGGCAGGTATAAAAATTGCAACTCTTATTATCTGGGGCGCCAAGGACAAGATGACCCCCCTCAGAGACGCGTATTTAATCAAAGAGAAGATCAGCGATTCAAGGCTGGAAATTATTAAGAATCAAGGCCATGTGCCTCACATGGAGGTGCCCGAGATTTTAGCGGAAAAAATATTAAATTTCATAGAATAAAATCATGATTTTTGTTGCATCATTTCTTTGGTTAGTCATTTTTGCGAAAAAGATTTTTTTTTGGATTTGGCTTTGGCAGCTTAAAGAATATCATATCGGCCGCCTCATAGATCATTTTAGGACATATAAAGGGAAAAAACTTATTCTTAATCCGTTGTTCGCCATAAAAATATTGGCGGCTTTTGGTATTTATTTTTATTCCGAAGTCCCCATGGCCTACGCCATTTTGTGTCTCTTCTTTTTGGAGTTCATTGTCAGCGTCAGGGGTTTTATTAAAAAGTCGCTTAAGATTCCTGTTTTAACCAGAAAGACCAGCGTCATTTTGAGCGCGGGCATTTCTTTTGAACTTTTAGTGATATCATTTTTGTATGGCGCTCGCGTTTCCTTGGTTAAATTTACCGCCTTTCTCTTGGCAGTAGATATATTTGTGCCGGTCATTGCCTCGCTTTTGGTCTTAGCTTTTCAGCCCATAGCCGTTGCCATGAGAGAGCAAGCGCTCAAACAGGCAACCAGAAGAATAGCGGAGGCAGAGAATCTGTTGGCTATTGGCGTTACTGGCAGTTATGGCAAAACATCTGTTAAAGAATTTTTAGCCGAGATTTTATCAAAAAAATATAAGGTCTTAAAAACAGAAGAGCATCAGAATTCTGAAGTAGGCATTGCCAACTGCATCACCAACAAGCTGGAGAAGAGGCACGAAATTTTTGTGGCTGAAATGGGCGCTTACAATGAGGGAGGCATTAAACTGCTTACCAGTATTGTAAAGCCAAAAATCGGTATTCTCACCGGCATCAACGAACAGCATATGGCCACCTTTGGCTCGTTGCGCAAGACCATCAAGACCAAGTTTGAGCTTATTGAGGCACTGCCAGAGGATGGTTTGGCTATCCTCAATTACGACGACGAGAATATTAGAAAGGAAAAAATAGAGAACTATAATTCTAAGATAAAAAATGTGAAGTTTTATTCTATGACCAGTAAAAACGCCGATATTTGGGCAGAAAATATTAATGCAGACACAAAATCATTGTCTTTTAATATTCGGGCTAAAGACGGCGATGAAGCCGACTTCCGGCTTAACTTACTGGGGGCGCATAATGTTTTGAATGTTTTGGGAGCCGCCGCTTGCGCGAAATATTTAGGAATGAGTTTAGATGAAATCAGCAAGGCCTGCGCCGATATCGACCCACGGCGATCGGGAATGCAGCTTAAAAATGGAGTTAATAATCTTAATATTCTCGACTCTACTTATTCTTCAAACCCTACCGGCATAATATCGCACCTTGATTATCTTAAGCTTTGGCCGGGCAAAAAAATCATTGTCATGCCCTGCCTCATTGAGTTGGGAAGCGCTTCAAACGAGGTCCACGCAAGGATCGGCAGAAAAATTGCGGAGGTTTGCGACCTAGCCATAGTCACCACAAAAGAGCATTTCCGCGATATAAAAGACGGCGCATCTATAAAGCCGATAGAAGTTGTCTTTATGGAAAAACCGGAGGAAATCATAGAAAAGATTAAAGATTTCACCAATGCCGAGGACATAGTTCTTTTAGAAAGCAGAGTGCCGGGCAGGGTAATCTCCAATTTAGTGAAAAAGAATTAAAACGGCTCATCATGTATATTGGAGAAGTAAAGAATAAAGAAATATGGGAGAATTTTTTGTTAAAATGCGAGGAAAAGACATTTCTTCAGTCGTGGAATTGGGGGGAATTTCATGAGCGATTGGGTAACAAAATATGGCGCCTCGGCATATTTGAAGATGTGCAACACCGAGTGTTGCACAATGTGGCGCTGGTGGTGAAGGTTGCTGCCAAGCGGGGGACTTTCCTATTAGCGCAACACAATACTGGCGTAAGCAGGGTTCTTATTGATAAATTAAAAGAGATAGCTGAAAAAGAGGATTGTAGTTTTCTTAGAATGGCGCCGCTCTTGCCGCGGAATGAAGAGAATAAAAAACTATTTCGGGGCTTTGGTTTTAGGGAAGCGCCAATGCACGCGTCGGCCTATGAGGCAACATGGAAGCTGGATATCACAAAAACAGAGATGGAGTTGTTGGCTAATATGCGCAAAACAACCCGCTACCTCATTCGTCAAGCAGAAAAAAGCGCGGATATTTTAATCGAGAAAAGTAATAGGGCAGAGGATATCGAGATTTTTCAGAGGATTAATCTGGAATCGGCCAAACGCCAAAAATTTGCCCCGTTTTCAAACCAGTTTATCAAAAATGAATTTGAGATTTTTAACCAAGATGAACAGTCCCTGTTATTTTTCGGAAAATATAAGGGAGAAGTCGCGGCCGCGGCTTTAATTATTTTTTGGTCGGACATCGCTTTTTATCACCAAGCCGCCTCCAGCGCCAAATATGCTAAAATTCCCTTGCCCTACCTCCTGCAGTGGGAGGCGATTAAAGAGTCCAAGGCGAGGGGTTGTAAAATGTATGACTTTTGGGGTTATGTCGATCCCAAAACCCAGCCAAGGCATCCGTGGGCCGGGCCAACGCTATTTAAGATGGGGTTTGGCGGCGGGGCGCATGAGTATCTAAAAACGCAGGATTTGCCGCTTTCTAAAAAATACTGGCTGATTTATATATTTGAGAAAATAAGGAAAATTAAAAGAGGCCTTTAATTAAGACCAATGCCAAAATACAGGTACAAAAAAAACTATAGAATGAAAAGAAGCAAGCCGATTTTCATGAAAAGATCTTTTTGGCAGAGCGTTTTGGTGATTTTATTTCTTTTTGGCATTTCCTATTTTTTCGCGTTTTCTCCGGTTTTCCAGATTAAAGAGGTAAAGATTGCCGGCGCGCAAAAAGTGCCGCAAGAACAAATCATGTCAAAAATAAATGATATTCTCCCCAAGAGCATTTTGATATTTAAAACAAAAAGCATATTTTTAGCTAATATCAGCCAAACCGAAGAAGGTCTTCTGGAGAACTTCCCGCAAATTGAAGGCGCGGTTTTCGACCGTGAATTTCCTGCTTCCCTTAATGTCGAAATAAAAGAAAGGGGGGCGCGCGCCCTTTGGTGCAACGGCGAGTGTTATTTAATAGATAAAGACGGCGTGGCATTTGAAGCGGCCCCGGACAACAACCAGTTAATGCAGATTGAAGTTGAAACCGCATTTGAACAGGCCAAGCTCGGTCAAAGCGTTATTTCGAGAGAGTTATTATCGTCTATTCTAAAGATAGAGGCATTGCTTAAAGAAAAGGCAGGGTTAGAAACACAAAAAGCAATGGTTATTTCCACCGAAAGAGTTAATTTTAAAACCAGAGAGGGTTGGGAAATATACTTTAATTTAGAAGATGATTTTGAATGGCAGGTGACCAAGCTAACCTTGGTTTTGGAAAGAGAAATTCTTCCCGAGAAAAGAGAGATTCTCGAATATATCGATCTGCGCTTTACTCGCGTATATTATAAATAACTATCGAATAGCCGGCTCGCCCGACCGGTGTTTCGTTGGCGAGCCATTCGTAGTAGCCGGTTTGCTGGTCGAAGCCGGGGACGGGCTTCGCCACCCCGCCTTGAAATTGATTGAAGGAAACCGCTACCCAGCCCGTGGGCAGAGCTTGTATTTCTTTGGGGTCAAGCTTGATATATTTTTCGCCGAGCCAGTACGTTGGATTCTCGCCCCCAAAGTAATCGAGATATATTTTTTGTATATTATTATTCTCCACAAAGTCGCGCAGACGATAAAAATCCTGACCCCAATCGTAATTTGAGTCCACGGCCCATCTGTGGCCATTTTTAGCGCCTCCAGCCGCTTCGTTGTAATAGGAAATATAATTAGGAAACGCAGCTAATCCGGAAAAAATATACCAAGCAAAAATTAGGGAAACGAGCAGGCCCATCGCGGTTTTTCTTTTGCCGGCAGCAAATAATATTTTCTTTAGCCCCAATATTAGGAGAAGGTAAATAAAAGGAAAAGTCGGCAAAAGGTGGCGAACCCCGATATTTAAATTGCCCCGCATGGCCGTTACCCAATAAATGAAAATAAATAAAAAGAAAGAGAGAATATGAAAATTTTCTTTCAGCCATTCTTTCAGCTTTATGGCCCTTCTTTGTTTAGCGGCCAGATAAAGCAATCCAGCTAAAACAACAAGAGTTAATAAGTGAAGAGCGAGCGGAACTTTTAGAAAATAAATCACCGGAAAATAGTACCACCATGCATCAGCTGAAATTTCGCCCATAAAATAAGTAGTGTTGCCAAAAGAAGTGCGTTGGGTTGCCATAAGCACCCCCCGAAAATATTGAGCGAAAGGACGCAGTAGGGGCTTATCTGCCATCCATACGGTTAGATTTTTAGCGAGAGGCGTTTTGTTTGGCGCGAGGTCGGCAACAGTGTCCCTGACTTGATGGTCTGCCGGATATTCGGCAATATGGAATTGGTAAACCGGCCAGATTACTAAAAATAATCCAATGGCCCCGGCTATCAGGGCTTTTAGCAGATATTTTTTTAGATTTCCGCCCGGATACGCCACAACGAGTACGGCAAAAAGCGGAATTAACAGAATAAGGGAAAATTTCATCAGCATGGCTATGCCAAAGAAAATGCCTGCTAAAAATACATTGGCTGGCTTTGGATTTTTTAGGAATTTCAGCCAAAAATATAAACCCATAACAGCTCCCAATCCCGCGCCAACATCAGTAGTGACCAGGCGTCCGTGAGCAATGAAACTCGGGGAAAAAGCAATCAAAGCCAATGCGCCTAATCCCGCAAGATTGCCGCCCAATTCCCTTGCCCAACGAAAAAGAAACCAACCAAGAAAAACCAGTAATAAAATCATGGGCAGCCGCGCCCAAACAATAATGTCGGTGGGGTTGTTGCCAGATTTGTAAATAAATTCAGTTCCAAGATCGAACTGAACCCACCAAGGCGGGGCTGATTCTTCTTGCGTCCAGACAGGTCGGTCCGCGGGAAAAGTTAGGTCTTTGAACAAGAGGGGAACAGCCGAAAGATCTTTTATGAGCGGAGGATGTTCGGGGTTGACCCTATAATCGCGCTGCGTTAGATACGAATAACCGCCGGGTATATGAGCCAATTCGTCGAAAGTCAGCGAATCGCCGACCATACTAAAAAAGGCAGTTAGAAATAGGGTGAGCAAAAGCGCGCCAGCCGCCAGATATGTGAGCTTATTGGACATTAATCTATTATATACGCGTTAAAAAATTTTTTATTTTCTATTCTGCCTTGGGGAAATTTCCTTTCAAGCTCATTTCGCAGATTATCTTCAAAATAAAGCGGCACTATAACCGTGTTGCCTGCGCCATCTATTTCGTTTAATCTTTCGGCCGCAAGATAGTTGGCGCGCAGTTTGCCGAATTTAGTCCGTTCAATGAACATTGGCGTTTGACCGGGAATTGAAATGCCATGCAGGGGCGAACCAAATTCATTAACAATGACATATTTTTTGGTCCCCTCGGGCAGAGAATTGAGATAGTGGCCGATTTCGTTATAGTTCACATTAAATGCCCCTTGGACTTCCGGCCGCTGAGCCCAAATAAAGAAATATCTTGAAAATTGCGCGTAAGCCAAAGAAAATAGAAGGAACAGGCAGCCCACGAAAAGCAGTTTTTTATTGCCCACTTTTTCGCTGGCAAATTGGTATGCGCGCCAGCCGCCAAATCCCGCCAAGATATAGGCCGGAGGTATGGCGCCGATAGTTCGCAGGGCATGGGGAATGCCCTCGTATGTTAATGCTCCGGGCAGCAGCATAACAAATAGCCAAGCGAGCAGCAGCAATGGAGCGGTCGAAGAGGCCATTTTTCGTATAGAAATCGCTACCCCGACTAAAAATAAAATACCCACCGGCCAGAAAAGCTGGGGCGAGTCGGCAAAATTGTGCCGCCAGTTGCCATCGCCTTGAAAATTAAACATAGCCGCATGCGCCGCAAAGCTTTTGATGAATTCAAGAACGGGATTGTCTTGGCTGAAAACCGATACGCCGCCAGTCCGACTGAATAGAAATTCCGGATTTTGCAAAAAGTATACGCCCATAGGCAGGGCTGCTAAAAAAATAAATATAAGAAAAACAGCAGACCCGGCAAAAAATTTTTGCTTGTTGAAATATGATAAAAAAAGAACCGGCAGCAAGAGAATAGCCAGGCGAAAAGAAATATAGGTATGAAAACCCAAACCAAATATTAATCCCCCGAAAATAAAGTTTTTTATTTTTTCTGTTCGAAAGCCCTTCAGAAGAAAATAGAAAGCAAAGGTCATTACGAGAGGCACTAAAATTGCTCGAAAGCTGATTCGTGAAAAGTTCACGTGCCAAAAAGAGATAGCCAGAAAAAAAGACGAGAGAAGGGCGATTGCTTCGGCCTCCCTTTTATCCCAAAACATTTCTTTGGCCAGTAAATAAAGGCCGGCCACCGTGAGAATGCCAGCTATTGCCGAAATAATTTTAAGCGACCAAATAGAGACGCCGAAGACCGAAAAACTTAGAGCTATCAAATTTATAAAAAGCCCCTCTCTGCCGTTATTGTCGGGGTAGAAGAGTTTGCCCGGAGAAGTCAGAGCGTCGTTGGCGTTCATGGCTTCGTCGGGATAAACACCCGGCGGAATGGTCCCCAACTGCCAAAGTCGGAAAAAACCGGCTATGGCGATGATCGCCAAGAGCAAGAGAATTGTTCGTTTATTTTTCATAACCATCTTCGTCTTTTGAAGTAGCCAAACATAAAAATGGTTAAGACAACCATGGCGCCGGCAATAATCCAAAAGCCGATAGTCCCCCCGGAAAATGGCACGTGAACATTCATACCCCACAAGCTGGCAAGCAGAGTTAATGGCAATATAATAACCGAAAAGACCGTAAGCACTCTGATGGTTTCGTTTGTTTTGGTTGAGAGCAGTGATTGGTTGGTGTCTTCCAGAGCTAAAATGGTTTCCTTATATGTTTTCAAGCTGTTCCAGGCCTGGCCGTAAGTTCCTTGGATGTCGGCAAAGTATGGATCCATTTCCTTTCCAAAAAATGATGCGCCTTCAGCCGTCAGAGAGTTTAGGATCGGCCCCTGCGGTTCAAGAATTCTCCAGAAATTAATAATATCTGTTTTGACGTAGGAAATTTCCGTCACCATTTCTCTTTCTTTGCCCCTAAAAATTTCCCGTTCTATCTGGTCGAGACGCTTGTCCACTTGAACGAGCTTGACTAAGCAGGTTTTCCAAAAACCGTTTAAAATATGAAAAAGCAAAATGCCCGTATCTTGCGACATATATTCTTGTTTCGCTTCCGCGTAAAGATTGCAGCGGTCAAAGAGGGCTTTAAGGGGCAAAATAGACCGGTAATGGCTAGTGACGATCGTGTCTTTGGTGACAATCATATCTAATTCTCGTGAGCGCGTTTCTCTCTTTTCTTTATTATAGATGGGATAATAAAACATCATGAAAAGGTAGCCGTTGTAGCGCTCTATTTTGGGCCTGTATCCCGGGGGAATCAATTCATCCAACACTATTGGGTGAAACTTAAAATTATCCCGCACATACCTGACATCGTCTGGAGTGGGGTCTTGAATATCTATCCAAGTAATTTTTGGCCCCCTGATTGTTCGCCTCATATTAGTGTTTTATATTGCATATTATTCGTTTATTCTACCACACTCAAGAAAACAAAGCGTGTGGATAAAGTCGGTTGAAAAGTTGGTTGAAGCCAACTCTAGACGACGAGAAGGACTTTGCCGAGGACTGTCCTCGCCAGAATCTGGCGAGGACAGTCCTCGGCACTAGGCCTCGGCACTACTATACTATGTAGTATAGTAGTACTTACTTCCGTGTTTCATTTCAGAGTAGAATGTACCGGACTTGACAAGTTGGACAAGGCGTGCTATACTATTGGCAGTACAAAGTACAAAAAAGGAGAGGGGAAATGGATGCTATTCTAGAAAGGCTTAATGAGATCCAGGAGAGGTTTGCGGAGATTGCGGCCAGGGGCAAACAATTGCAGGATATGAGGGTGCATACTGATGCCGGCCGTGCGGCCATCGAGGTGGCGTTCTCCGAGATCAGTAAGGAACAGGACAGGCTCTGTAAAGAACGTCTTGAGCTTATCGAGCGAAGAGAAGTCTTGGCAATCCAGGCCATCTGGCCCGGAACGGAAAAGTAGTTCAAGGGCGGGGTAACTAAGTTACTCCGCCCTAACTCTTTTTATTCACCCCAAGTGGCCTCTATAATTTTATAGGGCCATTTTTGTTTGGTTGAAGCCAGGCTCTAACCAAGCTTGGTTAGAGCCTGGCTTCAACCAACTCTAGACGGCGAGATATCCGACTGTTAGCACTCTTGACAGGAGATTGCTAAATTTATTACAATGGAGTATACACATATAGACGATTATGATAACCGACAGACAGGCGGATATTTTAGATGAAATTATCAGAGAATACGTCAAGCTGGCCCAGCCGGTTAGTTCGCATTTGCTGGAAAAAAAGAAATGTCTTGATGTTTCTTCCGCGACTATCCGCAATGAAATGCAAAAACTCACTGAGGATGGTTATCTTTGCCAACCGCATACTTCGGCCGGCCGCGTGCCAACTGACAAGGGCTACAGGTTTTTTGTAGATAGTTTATTGAAGCGCAGAAGAAATCCAGTAGAGATTCGCATGGAGTCGCCAATACAAGAGATCATTAGATTTTTATCTGAAGAGACATCTGCCTTGGCTTTGGGCTATTCAGCCGATGATGAAATTTTTTGGAAACAGGGATGGCAGGACATCTTTGAAGAACCGGAGTTTAATGAGCCGGGGCTGGCCGCGGCTTTTGCTAGAATGATCGACGACCTCGAGGAGAATATTAATGACATAATGACTCCGGAAATCCAAGTATATATTGGCAAAGAGAATCCGTTTTCAAAAATACAGGATTTCAGTATAATAGCATCTGGGTTTGATGGCGGGGTCTTTGCTATTTTAGGACCCAAGAGAATGAGTTATGATAGAAACATTAATTTAATGCAAAAAATATGGAAGAAGAAATAAAAAACGAATTAGACGAATTGGGCGAATGTTGCAAGGCGCGGGACGAATACCTGGCTGGTTGGCAGAGAGCTAAAGCCGACCTGATTAATTATAAGAAAGAGGAATTAACAAGAATGGGCCAAATTATCAGATTTGCCGCCGAAGAATTGGCGCTTAAGTTCCTCCCTATCTTGGATACCTTTGAAAGAGCCGAGGCAGAAACTCCGGAAGACCTTAAGGCGGATAGGTATTTCAAGGGTCTTTTGCTGGTAGGGGCGCAGATGAAGGAGTTGCTCAAATCGTTTGAGGTGGAAGAAATAACGGCTTTAAATCAGGATTTCAACCCTAATTTCCACGAAGTAGTTGCTGAAGTTGAGGGGAAAGAACCCGGGAAAGTCGCAGAGGTGGTGCAAGGCGGCTATATGATGCAGGGGAAGGTTATCCGTCCGGCCAAAGTGAAAATTATTAAACATTAATATAATATAAAAGAAATAAAAATTTATGGCAAAAATATTAGGAATAGATCTCGGCACAACTTTTTCCGCTATGGCGGCAATAGAAGCAGGCGATCCGAGAATAATTGAAAATTCGGAGGGCGCGCGAACTACGCCTTCGGTTGTCGCGATTACAAAAACCGCAGAACGGCTTGTTGGCATTACTGCCAGACGCCAGCAAATCACCAATCCTCAAAATACTGTTTATTCCATTAAAAGATTGATCGGCCGCAAATTTTCTGACCAAGAGGTTCAGAAAGACAAAAAAATGCTGCCCTATGAAATTCGCGAGCGGGCGGCAGACGGCAGTGTAGAAGTCAAAATGGGCGACAACTGGTACACCCCTCCCGAGATTTCAGCCATGATTTTGCAAAAACTCAAGGCCGATGCCGAGGCGCGTTTAGGCGAGCCAATTGAAGAGGCAATTATCACTTGCCCCGCGTATTTTGACGACTCTCAAAGAAAGGCGACTAAAGTGGCCGGAGAAATCGCCGGATTTAAAGTGAGAAGAGTTATCAATGAGCCGACGGCCGCGGCTTTAGCATACGGTTTGACCAAGAAAAATGACCAAAGAATAATTGTTTACGACTTCGGCGGCGGGACTTTTGATATTTCCATTTTGGATGTTGGCCAAGATACCGTTGAGGTAAAAGCCACTGGCGGCGACACTCATTTGGGCGGAGAGGACTTTGACCAGAGGGTCATGGAATGGTTGATTCAGGAATTCAGAAAAGAACAGGGCATTGACCTGTCAAAAGACCAACTCTCATTGCAGCGGCTGAAGGAAGCGGCGGAAAAAGCCAAGATAGAGCTTTCTTCCGCTTTAGAAACAGAAGTAAATTTGCCCTTCATTACTTCGGACAATTCCGGGCCAAAACATCTTTACTACAAATTGAGCCGGGCAAAGCTCGAGAGTTTAGTGGCCGACTACATTGAAAAGTCCATAGCGCTGATTAAACAGACCCTCAAAGAAGCTAAATTGGAAACCAAAGATATTGATGAAATAGTGCTGGTTGGCGGACAGACAAGAATGCCCAAAATTCAAGAGGAAATTAAAATTCTTTTTGGCAAAGAAGCCCACAAGGGCATTAACCCCGATGAAGTGGTAGCCGTGGGCGCGGCTGCCCAAGGGGGAATTTTACAGGGCGATGTAAAAGACGTTCTACTTTTAGATGTAACCCCCCTGTCTCTGGGCATTGAAACATTGGGACAAGTCAATACCGTGCTTATCGCCAAAAATACAACCGTGCCGACAGCCAAAACGCAGGTTTTTTCCACAGCGGCCGACAATCAGCCGGCAGTGGAAATTCATGTTTTGCAGGGCGAGCGGTCCATGGCTCAAGACAATAAAACCTTGGGGAGGTTTATTTTAGACGGCATCCCGCCGGCTCCCCGCGGCGTGCCTCAAGTGGAAGTGACTTTTGACATTGATGCCAACGGCATTTTGTCGGTTACCGCCAAAGATAAAGCGTCGGGAAAATCACAATCAATTAGAATTGAGGGTTCAACCGGTTTGGATAAAGAAGAAGTTGAAAGGATGAAAAAGGAAGCGGAAGCGCACGCGCAGGAAGATAAAAAGAAAAAAGAAGCCGTAGAAACAAAGCACATGGCAGACAATCTGATTTACACCGCAGAAAAAACAATGAAAGAGGCAGGCGATAAGGTTTCCGCTGAAGACAAAAAAGATGTTGAAGAAAAGCTGGATGCCTTAAAGAAAATTCAAGAAAGTGATAATATCGAAGAAATTAAGGCAAAAACACAAGAGCTTTCGCAGTCCATTCAAAAAGTTGGCGCGGCGATGTATAAAGAAAAGAAAGACCCATCGACCGACTCAAGACAAGAGGGGCCGGAAGAAGGTGAGTACAAAGAAAAATAAATGAAGGATTACTACCAAATTCTTGGGGTGTCTAAGGACGCTTCTCCAGACGAAATAAAGAAGGCCTATCGCAAACTGGCTCATCAACATCATCCCGACAAGGGGGGCGATGAGAAAAAGTTTAAGGAAATCAACGAGGCCTATCAGGTTTTAGCCGACCAAGACAAAAGAAATCAATATGACCAATTTGGCCGCGTTTTTGAAGGTCAGCCGGGCGGGGGCTTCGAGGGTTTTCCCGGACAAGGCGGATTTGAGGGGTTTGATTTTTCTGATCTGGGCGATGTTTTCGGAGAAATGTTTGGCTTTGGAAAGGTTAATAAAAAGGACTTAAAAAAGGGGAGAGATATTGAGGTTGATGTGCAAATTGCGCTGGAGGAGACCATCCGCGGCTACGAGAAAGAAATTTCTTTGGCCAAATTGGTTGCTTGTTCAAGGTGCCAAGGAAAGGGCGCGGAACCCGGCACCAGAGTAAACGAATGTTTTTCTTGTCGCGGAACGGGTCAGGTTCAACAAATTAGAAGAACTGCCTTTGGATCTTTCACGCAGATCGGGGTTTGTCCCGAGTGCGGCGGCGAAGGTTACAGGCCCGAAAAACCATGCAATGTTTGCCGGGGCGAGGGCAGGGTCAAGGAAGAAGAAAAAGTTAAATTTTTCATACCGGCCGGCGTAGACGCGAGACAGGTAATTAAAATGGAGGGACGCGGCGAAGCAGGAAGAAAAGGCGGCAAAGCCGGCGATTTGTATATTAGGATTTCTGTTAAAAAACACCCGCTGTTTGCGAGAAAAGGAGACGATTTGCTGGTTTCACTGCCCGTTTCTTTTTCGCAAGCGGCCTTGGGCGGCGAGGTAGAAGTGCCAACTCTTGAAGATAAGGCCTTGACCTTGAGTGTTCCTGCCGGAACAGAGTCGGGAAAAGTTCTTAAAATTTCCGGAAAAGGTATTCCTCATTTTTCTGGCTACGGGCGAGGTAATCTGTATGTTGAGTTGATTATAAAGACACCCAAAAAACTCAGCAAAAAACAAAAGGAGATTTTAGAAAACTTGAAAAAAGAGGGTTTGTAAGGCATAATACATCCATCGCGCCCTCATAGCCCCGCCTGCGGCGGGCAGGTCAATTGGTAGATTTACTCGCCATGGGCGAGGCAACACTCCGCCAAAGGCGGATAAACTTTCTAAGGCGATATAGGCAGAGAATTTATTAAAAATATAACAGAAAATTTGCCCTCATAGCTCAATTGGTAGAGCAACACCCTTTTAAGGTGATGGTTGTAGGTTCGAGTCCTACTGGGGGCACCAGCAAAGCTAATATAAGTTCTTGATTGTTTTGGGCTATAAAGCTATTCTTGCGTTAGCACATGCACAATTTACTCTAAGGGAGACCAGATATGAAGATAGGACTTGATTTTGACGGCGTTATTGCAGATTGCGGACAGCTTAAAGCGAACGGCGCAAAGAAGTTTTACGGGGTCAGTATTCCCCCAGAGAAATTCAGAAAAAAAATAGTGCTTGAGGCCGGGTATCTGACAACAGAGCAGTACGATACTCTCCAGAAGCTAATCTACGATACGGAGGGCGGCGCTCTACTGCTGAAACCGGTCAGGGGCCTTTTCCGTTATCTTACACGGCTTATGGCCAATGGCCATACTGTCGTCGTAATAACTTCGCGCGGCGATGACGGAACAAAAATTGCCAGAGAGTGGGTTGCAGATCAGAAACTGTCGCTTGAAATTATTAGTGTTGGCTATGGCAACAGCAAGGGGGAAGCGGCGAATGGACTTGATGTTTTTGTAGATGACGATCTTGAAAAGCTTAAACAACTTGTTGGCATCGTGCCGCACCGCTTTCTATTTTCGTGGGGCTATAATAACCACGAAAATGCAGGTAATATCGCTACGAGGGTGGGTTCATGGAAAGAACTTTACTGCGCCATTCAGGCGCTTCCCCCCCCCGCCAGCTTGACAAAGTTTGAGCACTATGGTATATTATCAGTAGTTCCAAAGACAAGAAGTGAGAGGAGAAAACAATGCCCGCAGAAAAAATAGTCATTGTGAAGCTCGAATGGTCATCGCTGGATGGCCGAGCGGAGTTCCGCCCGGTCTACAGCGATGGGACCAAGGACCGTATCGTTTCAACTACAATTGAGCTGGGTACCCCGGCAACTCGCCGGGAGATGACAGCAACAGAAAGGGAGTGGATCGGCCGCGAGAAGCCGTAACCCTCCCCCGAGCCCCTTGTGGAATTTAATTCCATTAGGGGCTTTCTTTTTATTTTCTCGTACTTTTTGTTATAATAAATTAATCATTATATGACAATATACGCTTTGATTTTTACGCTGGCGGCTTTGGGCATTAGCGAGACTGCTTATCTCTACAGCCGAAGAAGAGCCGGGAAAAGGCCGATTTGCGTAATAGATAAGGAAACCTGCCATGCAGTTCTGGAAAGCAAATACAATAGTTTACTCTTTGGTATTCCCAACGAAGTGCTGGGTTTTGCTTTTAATGCTTCAGTAGCGACAATTACTGCCTTCTTGGTTATAGGAACGGGGCTGGCTGAAATACTAAACTCCTTAATGAAGTTAATAGTGGCATCCGGCTTATTCATGTCCCTAATTTTTACCTATTTGCAGTGGAGGGTTATAAAGGCGTGGTGTTTCTGGTGCCTTATGTCAGCCCTTACGATTTTTTTAATGGGAGTTATTTTAGCTGTTAATAATTTTCTTACGTCATGAAAGGGGCTTCATTTCATATTGCAAGAATCGGCACTGCCATAACTTTTCTTTGGATAGGAATTTTGATTTTTCAAAATCCAGCGGCTTGGGCTGGCTTCATTCAGCCGTGGGCAGCGAATCTTTTGCCGCTTCCCGTTGAAACAATAATGATTGGCACTGCCGTGTTTGACCTAGTAATCGGCTTTTTGCTTCTTATTGATTTTCTCTCGTGGCAGGCAGCTCTTTTGGGTTCGCTGCACCTTTTGCTGGTGCTTACGGTAGCCGGCATTAATGTTGTTACCGTGCGCGACATCGCAATTCTTTCTGGAACTGTTTCTCTTGTTTTTGCCGGCCTAACTAAGCGGTAAGCTTTCTCTCATGCGTAGAATTATTATGCATATTGATATGGATTGTTTTTTTGCGCAGATTGAAGAAAGAGAGAACCCGCGTTTTAAGGGAAAGCCGGTGGTCGTTGGGGCAGAGCCAAAATTTGGCAAGGGCAGGGGAGTTGTTTCTACTTGCAACTACGAGGCAAGGAAATACGGAATCCGCTCGGCTTTGCCCATTTCTATGGCTTTTCGGGCTTGCCCGGAAGCCATTTTTTTGCCGGTTAATATGGAACTGTATAAAAGGACTTCAGAAAAAGTGATGGTAATAATTAAAAGATATTCGCCACTATGGGAAGTGGTTTCTCTGGATGAGGCCTTTCTGGACCTAACCAGCTTGGGCTGGGAAAAAGCAACAGAAACAGCTCAACGTCTTAAACAAGAAATTCTAAAAAAAGAAAAATTAACTTCAACTGTCGGATTGGGGCCCAACAAAATGGTTGCCAAGATGGCAACCAACAAGGCAAAACCAAATGGATTCTTGGCAATAAAGCCGAGCGAAGTGATTGATTTTCTCGACCCCATGGGCGTAGAGAAGATACCCGGAGTCGGCCCAAAAACCGCAATCAAATTGAGACAACTCGGCGCTTTGAGAATTAAAGACATCAGGAAAATACCCGCCATTAAACTTAGAGAGGTCCTTGGCAAGACCGGCGAAAATATTTACCAAAAAGCCAAGGGAATTGCCGAAGATACGGTGATTTCCGAAGAAACAGTCAAATCAATCGGGGCAGAACACACCTTTGAGCAAGATACGCGAGATCCCGAAATTATCTTCCCTGTGTTTGAAAATTTAATTAAAGAGGTTTATGGCCAAGCCGTTCGCGGCAATTTTTTATTTAGAACAGTCACGGTAGTTTGCCGATTTCAGGGCTTTGAAACCCATACCAAATCAAAGACATTTAAGCTGACGCCGCAACTTAGCGCCGAGGCGAAAAAATTGCTTCTGCAATTTATAGTTGAAAATACAAAACTCATTCGCTTGGTCGGCGTAAGAATAGGAAAAATAAAAAAACACGACGAATGACCGTCGTGTTTTTTATTGTCCCAGTAAATCTATAAGCCGAATTCTGTTTTTGTGTGATCATCTATCTGTCCTCGATGTTGCCATCGGGATCAAGCGAGCTACTCTTTCACAAGGATCTCATCATAAATTACGAAATCCTTGGCTTGCTCTTGCTCACAGGTAAGAATTTAGCCGTTTCACCCTCCACCTAAGGCGGAGACTCGTCTCTGTTCGCATCTCTGGGATTACTCCCGACGGGCGTTACCCGCTACCATTTTAACCCTCGCTTTGAGCGAGGAGTGAGAGTTCGGACTTTCCTCCAGGCACAATACTGCGCCCGGCGACCACCCAATTTACTGGGACGAATATATTTTAACAAATCTCAGTATTTTTGTCAATATTTTGCGCTTGCCCTGTCCGAATTGCCGAGGACTGTCCTTGCCAGAATCTGGCAAGGACAGTCCTCGGCAAAGTCCTCGAATACATTATAGATATTTGGAAAATTATAAAGTTAGTAGTAGAATAAAGCAGATTCGATGATTGGTGGCATTTTTCGTTCTAAAAGCCAGAGCATAACTTTTGCCGCCGTAATTCTGGGCGGCTCGGCTTTGATAAGCCGGCTCTTGGGTTTGCTTCGCGATCGCCTCTTGGCGGGCAGCTTTGGGGCCAGCGAGCAGTTGGATATTTATTTCGCCGCTTTCAGAATACCCGATTTTGTTTTTGGCATAATCGTATTGGGCGGGATTGGCTCGGTTTTTGTTCCGGTATTTTCCAAGTATTTTCTCGAAAATGAGAAAGCGGCTTGGCAATTGGCCAGCAACGTGCTCAATGCTTTTTTGCTTTTACTGGTAGTAGCTTGCGGTTCTCTGGCCATTGTCACGCCTTGGCTTATCGGCCTCATAGCTCCGGGTTTTGACGGACAGCAAAAAGAGCTGGCCATTTCCTTAACCAGAATTATGTTTTTGAGTCCGGTTTTTTTCGGGCTGTCTTCGGTATTTTCGAGTATTCTGCACTATTTTGACAGATTTCTTGCCTATGCCTTGGCGCCTATTTTTTATAACATGGGCATTATCTTCGGCATTATTTTTTTGTATCCTCTTTTCGGCTTGATTGGTTTGGTTTACGGCGTTATTTTGGGGTCAATTCTTCATTTATTGATTCAGGCGCCAGCGGCTTTTTCTGCCGGTTTTCGGTATTCAGCTTTCCTTGATTTTAATTCGCCCGGCCTGCGAAGCATTTTCAAGCTGATGTTGCCTCGAATCATCGGGTCGGCTGGCTACCACATTAATTTAATAGTCATTACTGCCATCGCTTCTACTTTGACAGCCGGCTCCATCGCTATTTTCACTTTTGCCAACAACCTTCAGTATTTTCCGATCGGCATTGTTGGGGCCTCCTTTGCCATAGCCGCTTTCCCAACCATGTCTCGCGCTTGGGTCAACGGAACCAAGGAAAAATTCGTTGACCATTTCTCCGACAGTTTCCGGCAGATACTTTTTTTAATAATTCCAATAAGCGTTATTATGTTTTTTTTGCGAGCTCAGATCGTCCGACTGATTTTGGGTACGGGTGAGTTCGGCTGGGCCGACACCCGGCTGACCGCCGCCTCGCTCGGCATATTCTGTTTCGGTATATTTGCAGCCAGCTTGGTGCCATTTTTAGCCAGGGTTTTCTACTCTTTGCATAATACAAAAATTCCCGTGGCAATTGGTTTGGCTAGTATGGGGCTGAATGTGATTTTGAGCTTTCTTTTTGTCAATCTGCTTTCTTTTGAAAACGGATTTCAATCTTTTTTGATTGGTTTTTTAAAACTTCAAGACATAGCAAGCATTGGCGTCATTGGCTTGCCGCTGGCCTTGTCTATTGCGGCGGTTTTTCAATTTGTTTTACTGGTATTTTTCTTGCGCCAAAAAATAGGCAGGATAAGATTACGAGAGGTCTACCGCTCATTGCAGAAAATACTCGCGGCCAGCTCTTTAGCCGGCGTCTCAACTTATTTAGCTCTGCAAGCCGCCGCTCCCTTTGTTCGCACCAATACTTTTGGAGGTGTTTTTCTACAATCGTCCGCCGCGGCCGCCCTTGGCTTTCTGGTGTATTTCCTCGTATCATATTCCCTAAAATCAAAAGAAATTCAGAATATCTGGTTTTCAATAAGGGGCCAATTTAATCGACATGCAAAGTAAGATAAGGAATTTTGTAATATTTGCGCACATTGATCACGGGAAGTCGACTTTGGCCGACAGATTTTTAGAACTAACCGGCACTGTAGAAAAAAGAAAAATGCATGCCCAATATCTTGACCTCATGGAGTTGGAAAGAGAAAGGGGCATTACCATTAAAATGCAACCGGTGCGAATGCAATATAAGGATTATATTATAAACTTAATTGACACGCCCGGCCATGTGGACTTCACCTATGAGGTTTCAAGATCGCTGTTGGCCGTAGAGGGAGCAGTTCTGCTGGTAGACGCCACCAAGGGCATTCAAGCCCAGACAGTGGGCAACTTGGACTTGGCAAAACAGGAGAAGTTGGTTGTTATTCCGGTCATCAATAAAATCGATTCCCCACAGGCGAGAGTCGAGGAAACCGAAAGAGAAATCTCCGACCTTTTGGGCGTTAACCCCGCAGAAATTATCAGGATTTCCGCCAAGGAAGGGACGAATATTGAGCAGGTTTTGGAAGCTGTGATTAAAGAGATTCCGCCTCCCGCGGGGGGTCTGACCACAACGGGCCCGTTGCGCGCCTTAATTTTTGATTCCAAATACGATTCGTATAAAGGCGTGTTGGCATACGCGAGGGTCTTTGAGGGACAAGTAAAAAGGGGAGATAAAATCTATCTTATTCAGAGCGGCGCTAAGGGCGAGGCCAAAGAGGTGGGTATTTTTAATCCCGATCTCGCCCCGCAGGAAATGCTATCGGCTGGGGAAATCGGCTACATTGCTACCGGTGTGAAGGACTCGGTAAAAGTTAGGGTGGGCGATACCATTACGAATGCGCCTGCGGGCGTTGCGCCTTTGCCCGGGTACAAGGAGCCACAACCTAAGGTTTTTTTAAGCATCTATCCTGAAAACTCCGATGATTTTGATTTATTGAAGATTGGTTTGGAAAAACTAAAACTTAATGACGCTTCGTTGGATTTCAAGCCCGAACTCAAGGAGGGATTAGGGAGAGGATTTCAGTGCGGTTTTTTAGGCCTTTTACATGTTGAAATTATAGCCGAGCGGTTACGGAGGGAGTTCGATTTAAGCTTGGTTTTGTCCACACCCTCGGTGCTTTATAAGCTCGCTACTACCGACAAAAAAGAAATGCTCATACACACTTCGGCCGACTGGCCCGATCCGGGCAGGATTGTCTCCGCAAAAGAGTTGTGGTCTAAGTTGGAGGTCTTAACGCCCGTTGGTTATCTGGGGGCTGTTTTGGAGTTGCTCAAGGGTATTGAGGCAAAACAGCAAAAGACCGACTACATTGGGGCAGATAAGGTTCAGCTCGTTTACGAGATGCCTTTGCGTGAAATTATCACCAAGAACCTTTACGATAAGCTTAAAACCGTCTCGCAGGGTTTTGCCTCAATGAGTTACGCAGTGCTTGATTGGAGAGAAGCTAAATTAGCCAAAGTTGATATCCTGATTTTGGGCAGAAAAGAAGAAGCGCTCTCGAGAATAGTGCCGGAAAGCGAGGCCTATAAAGAGGGCAAAAGAATTGTTGAAAAGTTGAAAGACGTTCTGCCGCCGCAATTATTTTCCGTGCCCTTGCAAGCGGCTATCGGGGGAAAGATTATCGCCCGAGAAACACTGCGTTCTAAGGGAAAAGACGTTATCGCTCCTCTTTACGGAGGCGATTACACCAGAAAGAAAAAGCTTTTGGAAAAGCAAAAGAAGGGCAAAAAAGAATTAAAAGAAAGGGGAAAGATTAAAATACCATCCCGTGTCTTTTTGGAGGTCTTTAGGACTTGAAAATAAGGAGAAAATAAACTAAAATAAGGGGGCGAGCGTAAAGGCCAGCATACTGATAATCACCATGGAAATCAGGCCTATCCATACAAATTTTGCCACTTTCCGCATTTTCATAATATCATGATAGCAAAATATAAAAAAAATCAAAGGGAGGACAGGCAACAGCTCATATTTTCAATTTCTCTCGGCTTGGCGCTGGCTGTGGTTGTCGGTTTCTTGGTTGTTTCCAATTTCAGAATAAATCAAAAGAGAGACGAACTCGACGCGCAAAGGGATTATCTTCAAAGACAATTGCAAATATTGGAGGAGAAAAGAGACCAAGTGCAGGCGCAGATTTCAGAAGCGGCCAAAGAGGACTATTTGGAAACCGAGGCCCGTGAGAGATTTAATCTGAAAAAGCCCGGCGAAGAAGTCGTGGCTGTGCTGCCTTCTGTTGACCAGCCTGTCCAGACAGAAGAACAACGACAGTGGTGGAATCCTTTTACATGGTAGGTTTACACTGAGCGAAAGCGAAGTGCGGGTATGGTTCAGTGGTAGAATGCGACCTTCCCAAGGTTGAGATACGGGTTCGATTCCCGTTACCCGCTCCAGAATATGCCAAAATCGATTAAAAAGAGAGAAATTATCGTGGCAGTAAGCGGAGGATTTGATCCAATTCACATTGGGCATGTTCGGTTGTTCAACGAGGCGAAAAAATTGGGCGATAAATTGGTGGTAATTTTAAATAACGATAACTGGTTGCTTGCTAAGAAGGGTTATGTTTTTATGCCCCAGCAAGAGCGCAAGGAAATTTTGGAATCGCTTGCGAGCGTGGATAAAGTTATTTTTACAAACCATTCGCCTCATCCGACAGATATGAGCGTCTGCCAGGAATTAGCAAAAATAAAACCCCATATTTTTGCCAATGGCGGCGACAGAAAAGCGAGCAATGTTCCAGAGGTTGCCACTTGCAAATCAATCGGCTGTAAATTAGTGTACAATAGCGGCAATGGCGGCAAGGTTCAATCAAGCTCTGAACTTGTAAGAAAATTAATGTTTAGGCCGGAGTAGCTCAGCGGCAGAGCAACGGTTTCGTAAACCGTAGGCCGTGAGTTCGAATCTCACCTCCGGCTCCACATAATTTGACTCGGTTGACACCTGGTGTCAACCAGCTTCAATTGTTTGACAATTTGGAGTGGTTTTCTCTTGTTTTTTTAAAAAAATATGATAAGATAAAAAAATGAAAGATATTGCAGAAAAAATTAAGGAATTGGAAGTTAAACTCCTCCTTTTGGAGGACCGTCTTTGACATAGGGGCAAAAAGGAAAAAATTTGAGGCGCTGCAGAAAGAAATTCAAAAGGCAGATCTTTGGCAGAATAAGGAAAAAGCGGTTGAAATTACTCAGCGCTACAGTAATTTGCAGCAGGAGTTAAGCGAGTTTGATGAGATTAGAGGCGCTCTTTCGGTCATCTCTTCGGAGAGCGAGATTAGAGAGTTTGCAAAGAAACTGGACAGCAAGGAAATTGAGGTTTTTTTGCCCGGAAGATATGATAAGGGCTCGGCTGTTCTTTCAATATTTGCAGGAGCCGGAGGTCAGGACGCGCAGGACTGGGCAACCATGCTTTTGCGGATGTATTTGAGATATGCCGACAGAAGGGGATTTTCAGCCAAGGTGCTGCACCAGTCATTTGGCGATCCGGGCCCCGAGGGCAGAATAGGCACAAAGTCGGTAACCGTGGAAATTAAGGGAAACTTGGCTTACGGTTTGTTAAAAAAAGAGAACGGAGTGCATCGGCTCGTGCGCATTTCTCCTTTTTCGGCTCAATCGTTGCGCCATACTTCTTTTGCTATGGTAGAAGTTATGCCAGAAATATCGAAGGCAGACGAAGAAGAGATAAAAATCAATCCCGAAGACCTAAGGGTGGAAACATTCAGAGCGTCTGGTCCGGGCGGCCAGTATGTCAATCGCCGCGAGTCGGCTGTTAGAATAACCCACTTGCCAACAAAAATCACTGTCTCCTGCCAATCAGAACGTCTGCAGGGCCAAAACAGGGACACGGCCATGAAGCTCCTTTACGCCAAGCTTTTTCATCTGAAGGAACAAGAAAGAGAAAAAGAACTGGAAAAAATAAAGGGCAAGGCGGTTTCTATAGAATGGGGCAATCAGATTCGTTCTTATGTGCTGCATCCCTACCGAATGGTCAAAGACGCAAGAACGAATGTGGAGACCGCAGATACAGAATCCGTGCTCGACGGCGACATCGATAAATTTATTGAGGCAGAAATACGACTTTAATGATTTCTTTCCAAAATATAACTAAGGTATATAAATCGGGGATATCTCCAATTTCAGCTCTCGAAGATGTTTCTTTTGAAATAAATCAGGGAGAGTTTGTTTCAATCGTGGGAAGATCAGGGGCTGGCAAAACAACCCTTTTTAAGCTTTTTCTGGCGGAAGAAAAACCGACCTCCGGCCAAATTTTTTACGAAGGGCAAGACGTTCACAAAATCAAATCAGAACAATTACCCTACTTCCGCAGAAGAATTGGCGCGGTCTTTCAGGATTATAAACTTCTCGGCACAAAAACTGTTCACGAAAATGTGGCCTATATTATGGAAGTGATGGGAGCGACCGAAAGAGAAATCAACAAAGACGTAACTAAGGTTTTGGAAATTACCGGTCTGGCCGAAAGAGCTAATAATTTTCCGGAAGAGCTTTCGGGCGGCGAAAGGCAGAGGGCGGCCATTGCCCGGGCCCTGATTCATCGCCCCGACATTATTTTAGCCGATGAGCCGACAGGCAACCTTGACCCTTTCCACACAAAAGAGATAATTAAATTATTAGATACAATCAACCAAATGGGCACGACCGTCCTTCTGGCTACTCATAACAAAGATATTATTAATACGCTCAAAAAAAGGGTGGTAACCTTGGAGCAGGGCAGAATTATCAGGGACGAAGAGCGGGGGAAATTTGCTTTATAAAAATATGTTTTTAATTTCACTAAAAAGAATCGCAAAATCGGGCTGGAAGGGATTCCGCAGGCAGGGAGGGCTTTCCTTTGCCACGATTTTTATTATGGTTTTGACCATTTCCCTGGCAACATCCATGTTCCTCGCGCAGAAGACCTCTCAATTTTTGGTTGCCAGTTTGAAAGAAAAAGTTGATATGTACATTTATTTCAAGCAAGAGCTTTCAAGCGACGACATTTTGATAGTAAAAGACGAGCTTTCAAAAATGCCGGAAGTCAAAGAAGTTCTTTATGTTTCCAGAGAAGAGGCCTTAGATAAATTCACCGAACGTCACAAGGAAGACGAAGCCATTATGGACTCTTTGGAAGAGTTGGGCAGAAACCCCTTGCTGGCCTCTTTGAATATCAAGGCGTGGGAGGCCACGCAGTATGCCGCTATCTCCAGTTTTATAACAGATTCTCCGTTCAACGACTTGGTGGCCAAAGTTGACTATCAGCAGAAAAAATCTGCCATAGATAAAATATTTTCTCTCACCGACAGCATTAACATGGCCGGCATTGTTTTTAGCATTGGTTTTGCATTGGTGGCAATTTTAGTCGCTTTTAACACCGTGCGGCTGGCAATCTACAATGCCCGGGAGGAAATAGAGACAATGCGGCTGGTGGGAGCGGCTAATTGGTTTATTCGCGGCCCATTTCTGTTTCAGGGCATATTGGCCGGGCTTTTTGCTGTCGCCGTTACTATGCTGATATTCGGCATTGGCCTGTATTTCCTTGGCCCGCATCTTGCAATTTTAATTCCAGGGTTTAATATATTTAGTTACTTTATCGGCAACATTTTACTGATATTATTGATTCAGCTGGTTGCCGGAGTCGGCTTGGGAGTTATTTCCAGCTGGATCGCCATTCGTAAATATCTGAAAGCGTAACCATTGCGGGGCCCGCCTCGCCCGACGAGCGGGCTCGTCGAGGCGGGTCGTCTATACATATATGTATATCGTGTATGTTCTAAAAAGTAGTATCGTTAAGAAAAGTTATGTTGGCTTGACAAATGATATTCATAGGAGATTGAAAGAACATAACTTCGGAAAACATTTTTATACAAGAAGATATAAACCTTGGGAGGTTATACATATTGAAGAGTTTGACGATTTTGAAAAAGCGAGAGAAAGAGAGAAATTTCTTAAATCAACTAATGGGAGAAGATTTTTAAAGAAATTATTTAATAAAAAAATAATTAATCATTGCGGGGTCGTCTAATGGTAGGACCCGACACTCTGAATGTCGTTATCTAGGTTCGAATCCTAGCCCCGCAGCCATTCATTTTTCTACTTCTTCCATCCAGCCGAACTTATCCTTAATGTCGCCGTACTGAACGCCGGTTAAAAGATCGTATAGTTTTTTAGTGATTTGCCCCGTCTGGCCATCGCCGATTGTATAAATGGTTTTACCGTCCCTTATTTGTCCGACGGGAGTGATTGCGACAGCGGTTCCACAGGCAAAAACCTCATCAGCCATTTTTGTAACGTCTTTAACGCGAATGTCTTGCTCATAAATCTTGAGGCGCAGAACCGACTTAGCCAATGTGATTATGCTTTTGCGAGTGATGCCCGACAGAATGGTATCGCTTGGGGGAGGAGTATAGAGAGCATCATTTTTTACCACAAAAACATTCGCCGCTCCAAATTCTTCGATATGTGTTTTGGTTTTTCCGTCAAGAAATAGTGCATCGCCGCATCCGTGTTTGTCGGCGATGACTTTGGCCATCCTGGAAATTTCGTAATTTCCCGCAACCTTGCAGTAACCTAATCCTCCGGGCATTGCCCTGGTCATTTCTCTCATGATATAGACGGCAATGCTTTTCAGATCGCCAGTATAATACAGACCCACGGGCGAGCACTGGAAAGCCGCGGTATAGGCAAGGTTAGGGTTGTGGCCAAAGCCCAGGTTTTTGTCCCCCCAAGCGATGGGGCGGATGTATAAACTGCCTTGGCGGTATTCGGGAACGAATTTCGCATTTATATAAACCAGCCGCTTCACCGCTTCTGTGAATTTTTCCGTTGGAAACGGCGGCATTGAGAGGCCCTTCAGCGACCCGATGAATCTTCTGGCGTGATGATGCGGCCTGAATATGTAAATTTTTCCGTCTTTGTGGCGGAATGCTTTCATTCCTTCAAAAACAGCGAGGCCGTAATTTAGGCCGGATGAAAATGGAGACGGCCAAAAATTCTTGTCTTCACAGCGTCTTGCGGTTAAGCTGTTCCATTTCTTTATTGATGGATTGAAGGAAGAATAAACAACAGAATCCGTTGGATTGATTTCAAATCCTAATGCCTTCTTTTTCCTGTTCATAGAATTATTTTAGTTTATCAAAATAACGTTCGGCGTTCAACACCGAACAAGTGGTTGTGATTTGGATTGGTCTTCCTAATTTTTTCTTCATTTGATACAATCAAGAAAAATATGCCATCTATAAAAAAACCAAAAAATAAGCTGATGAGCGACCGCAAGTTTAAGGAGGTGTTGCTTGCCACCATACCTTACGGTATTGACATTGTCGACGGAAAAGGCAGAGTGCTTTTTATGAATAAAAAACTTTTGTCAATTTATGGCGATAAGGCCATCGGTCAGAAATGCTGGGAAATTTATAAGGACGATAAAAAGCAATGTGCAAAGTGCCCGCTAAGGGCGGGCATTAAGCCCGGCAAAACAGAAACATTGGAAACGGATCGCTGTATGAACGGCAGAATTATTTCGATAAGCCATACGGGAATGATGCACAACGGCGACACGGCCATTTTAGAAGTTTTCAGCGATGTAACGAAGGAAAGAGAAATTGACAAAGCTAAGAGTGAATTTCTTTCTTTGTCCTCCCATCAGTTGCGCACTCCTCTTACGGGTATTCAATGGACGTTGGAAATGTTTTCAAAAAAAGAGAATTTCACGGAACGGGGAAGAGAATATCTTGATAATATTTTCTGTTGCGTAAAAAAACTGAACGATCTCGTAAAACTCCTTCTTTCGCTTTCCCGCATTGAGTCGGGCAAATTTCAAGCATCTCCCGAGCCGGTTGAATTAGTCAGATTTATTAGCGATTGTCTGAAAGAATACCAGCCGCTTTGCAGAAAAAAAGAGCTGGCTATACGCTTCACCGATCATCCGCAAGAGTTGAACTTAAAAATCGATAAAACAGCTTTCGATCATATTCTTAGAAATCTTATAGGCAACGCTATCGATTATAGTAGATCCAATGGCAAGATAGAAGTTTGTTTGGGCAAGAAAAATGACCGCGCAATCTTGACGGTTCAAGACAACGGCATTGGTATCCCCAGGGAAGATCAAGGACGTATTTTTGGAAAATTCGTTCGCGCTTCCAACGCCATCACCCTGAAGCCGGACAGCACCGGTCTGGGTTTATATATCGCCAGGGAGGCCGCAAAATTACTTGGCGGCACAATATGGTTTGAATCGCAGGATGGCCGCGGCACGAAATTTTATGTTTCTATCCCGTTGTGATGTTAGACATTGAATGTCTAACATCAGTTATTCCTGCGAGGTTTCTATATAGTTGAGTTCTTTGATTTGCGCTTTTATGTTTTCCAGAATATCGTTGAGGTGGGCTGGAACAAATTTCATTGCTCCGGCACATTCGTGGCCGCCACCCTCAATGTGCGAATGAGGGATATCATTTTTTATCCTCGCTATCATTTTGGGAACGGGCAAGATTGGCTTGGTCGCTCGCACGATAATCATATCAGATAAGTGTCCCATGGTGATTATAGCCGCATTTTCCTTGCCGGCGCTGACGGTGTCGTGTATCATGCCGACTATTTTGCCGGGATTTGGATATTTAAACCTCATGGTGTATTTTTCCAAGTCAATCGTAGACAATGTGACGCCATCAATGTCGCGCGTTCGCAGATATGGCAGAGTGCTTTCCAGTTGCGTTTCAACGCCTTTTCTCACCTCCTCATTGATTGTCTTGACCAGTTCGGGAATTTTGTATAATTCCTCAAAAAGTCCTTTGCCCGCGTCAAACTTTAACTGATAGGCGATAAAATCAAAGGCAATGCCGATTTCCTCCAGTTCTTTTTTTGTTTTGCCGCTGTTTTTGACATATTTTTCCGTCTCCTCAACATCGCTCCTGTCGCTTATGCCTGCCACGGCCGGCAGGGCAGGGTTTGAGTAGGCATCGCATATCCAACGCCCCAGTTCGTAAGCGAGCATGCTGGCGCATATTTTAGCGTCGAGGCCCTCGATGTACGGGTTTATGTGCAGAGAAACATGGGGGTCAACTAACGTCTTTTTATTTTTAATAACCACGGGATTGTGGTGGTCGATGACGATTGTTTCAAAACCGAGCGACCTTAATGTTCGCAGTCCAAAAACATCTTCGGGCGTAGAGCCGTTATCAAGGACAACAATAAGAGGTTTTCCTTGGCCGTGTCCTTCAATCATTCTTTTGGTTAAAACAACATCTCTAAAAACATCAGATATTTCGTAAAAGGGCGCCCGGCTGGGCGATCGGTAGAGATTGTGGTCTGGGTTGACCCCGATTTTCTCCATCAGCAGGCGGCAGGAATGTTCTATTGCCAAGCCGGCATTGATGCCGTCGGAATCGGAATGATGCCTTATTAAAATTGGCTGGTTTTCCAGTATCGCTTTTCTTATTCTTTTCGCGACAGCGTAAAAATACGGCCTTAACTTTTCGAGGCGCTCCGATTTGACGCTGAAGCTGGAAATTATTGGTTGGCTGTTTTTTTCAATTATCGGGCCGAAATCGACTTTTGATTGTCTTATTCTTTCAATTTCTATTTGCAGTTTTCCCGCGTGCTCGTTGACTTCACCTTGTATTTCAACGACATCGCCCGCGTCAAAATTTGACGATTTTATCATTGCGTCAACACTGCCGTAGCCATCGCTCACTGAAAAAATTACAGGGCCCGGCTGGGCCTTGCGCATTATTTTGACATCGCCGAGATAACTGTCGCCCCTTTTTAAGTCAATGATTTTTTTATTTTTTTGTTTATTCATCCCGTATATCATACCACGTAATCGGCAATTCCGCAATAAAAAGAAAGAGTTGGTTGAAGCCAGGCTCTAACCGAGTCGGTTAGAGCCTGGCTTCAACCAACCAAGGGATTTGACAAAAGGAGTAGTTTTGGTATATTTCATTTGGCACAAAATAAGCCTAAAAAAGGAGGCCAAATGGCAGGCGACACAGGCACAAGGGAGATGACCGTCAGCGAGGCGGGCAAGAAGGGAGGCAACAGGGTCAAAGCGCTGTACGGCGCCGAGTTCTACTCCAAGATTGGCCGCAAGGGCGGCTCCGCAGTGGCGGCTCGACGCGGCCCGGAGTTCTATGCCGCCATCGGACGCAAGGGCGGGGCGTCGCTCGCGGCTAGCCGCGGGCCGGTATACTACTCGGCCATCGGCAAGAAGGGCGGCGATGCCGTAAGGACAAAGTACGGCCCCGGCTACTACTCGGCCATCGGCAGTAAGGGTGCCAGCGCCAAGCAGCAAAGGCGGTAATAGCCGCCTCTCAATCACGCGAGACCTCAAGGAAACTTGGGGTCTTTTTTGTTGCTTTTTTTATCTGTGGTATAATATAAACAATATGAAGAGCAATAAACATAATCAAGGCGCGTGTGGCGCTGAAAGAAAACAGCTCATATCTGCATTGGGTAGAATAAAAGAAAAGAACGAGGCACTGCAGGAATCGGAGGCGAAATTTAAGGCCCTGGCGGAAAAATCATTGGTGGGAATGTATATCTTGCAGGATGGGTTTGCAAGGTATGCCAATCCTCATTTAGCGAAGATTTTCGGCTATACGATGAAAGAAATATTAAAAGTTCCGGTTTTAGATTTGGTATATTCGGAGGATAGGCCGATTGCGGCAGAAAATATCAGAAAGAGGTTGGCAGGGGAAATTAAATCCATTCACTACAGTATCCGCGGCGTAAGAAGGGATAAAAAAGTTATCCAGATTGAGATTTATGGCACCCTGGCTAAGTATCGCGGTAAGTCAGCCATAATCGGAACGCTCATAGATATCACCGGGAAAGTAGAAGCAGAGAAAATACTGTTCCAGGCCAACAATGCCCTGAAAGAGGCGCAGCGTATTGCGCGGATTGGAAGCTGGGACTGGGATCCGGTGGCGGACAAGCCGATTTGGTCTGAGGAGATGTTTCGTATTTTCGGCATTAATCCAAAGTCCCCCGCGGTAGTTTATAAAGATGTGCATCGTCTGTATACTCCCGAGAGCTGGCAACGGTTGAGCGCGGCTGTGCAAAAATGCATCAAGTCGGGCAAGTCATATGATGTAGAAGTTGAGATTGTCAATCCAGACGGCACTCGTAAATGGGCCATAGCAAGAGGAGAAAGAATAAAGGACGGTTTAGCGCCCCTTATTCGCGGCACCGTCCAAGATATAACCGAACAGAAGAAAAAAGAAGAAGCGGTAATAGCCGAAAAAGCCAGATACGAAGCCATGGTACGCGGCTCCATCGACGGTTTTTGGCTGATTGAGCCCTCAACCGGCCGGCTCACAGATGTCAACGAGGCCTATTGCCAAATGTCGGGCTACAGCCGGGAGGAATTGCTAAAAATGAAGATTTCCGATTTGGATGTCAAGGAAGACCCGGCAGAAGTTCGCCGACACATAGAATTGGTGCTTGAAAAGGGTTACGACCGCTTTGATAGCCAGCATAAGAGGAAAGACGGCGCTATTTTTGATGTTGAAGTTAGCGTTACCTTCACAGAGCCCGGCGGTTTTTATTTCGCCTTCATAAGAGACATTACCGAACGCAAAAATTTAGAGCGCGCTCAAAGGGACTTTGTTTCCATTGCTTCGCATCAACTGCAAACGCCCCTGACTATTATTCGCTGGTACACCGAACGCCTGCGAGATAAAAAAATGGGAGAACTTTCAGATGCCCAAATGGAACATCTTGGCGAGATATATCGTTCTGCGGGTGATATGTCGAAACTGATAACCGATCTGCTGAATGTTGCCAGAATTGAAAGCGGTCACATAAGCATCGCAACCCAGCCAATTGATATGATTAAGCTGATTCATGAGATACTTAAGAGATATGGCACAAAGATAAAAAAAGAAACGTGCCGTATTGATATTGAAAGTTCCGAGCACTTGCCGCCGATTAATCTCGACGCTTCCATAATGAAACAAATAATCACCAACCTTTTAATGAATGCGATTAATTATTCCAAACCAGGCGGCTGTATTATAAAAATTATTGTTGAAAAACGCGCCAGTGATTTTCTCCTGACTATTAAAGACGAAGGCATTGGCATTCCCGCAGATGTCCAATCGCGCGTGTTTGAAAAATTTTTTCGGGGCGACAACGCCCAAAAGAAAAAAACCCATGGAACCGGCCTCGGTCTTTATATAACTAAAATAGTGGCGGAAGCGGCCGGCTGCCGAATTTGGTTTCAATCAAAAGAAGACGTGGGTTCAACTTTTTATGTTGCCATTCCATTAAAAGGCATGAAAACACAGGTGGGCGAGCGAACTTTGAGCGAAGAAAGCGATAGTGATACAATAGCAACTGATATGTAATGATAAATTTTCAAAAAATAAAAACGGCAAAGGCGACCTTAGCCGCGGTAGTGGCGTTGCTTGAAGAGCCGGTCAAAACAAAAGACGAGATCGAAGCAATTTTAAATTCAATAGGGGATGGAATTTGCGTTATCAACCTGAATAAAGAAATTATATTTTTTAATGAGGCGATGGAGGAAATTATCGGCTGGCAAAGAGAGGAGGCGCTGGGTAATTCCTGCTATAATGTGCTTCGTCTGACAGACGAAACCGGACAAAAGAATATTTGCCGCGATGGGTGCCCTCTTTTCGAGCTTTTAAAATACGGCCGTGTTGTTCCGCTCGGCAAGCCATACTGCATAACCCATAAAAGCGGCAAAATCGTGCCCGTGGCCGATAGTATGGCTTTAGTGAAAAGCGAAAAAGGCGAAACAATAGGCGCCGTATATGTTTTCAGCGATGATACACAGAGGCGAAAACGCGAGAAAATAAGCAATGATTTTATTTCCATTGCTTCCCATCAATTAAAGACACCCCTAATTTCAGTCCGATGGTTTATTGAACTGCTTATGGAAGGAAAAACGGGAGAGCTTAATAAAACGCAGAAGGATTACCTTTTACAAATATACAAAAGCAACTTTAAGCTGATTAAACTAGTTGATGGATTGTTGAATATTTCCCGTTTGGAGAGCGGTAGAGTGGGCGTGTTGTCAGAGCTAACTTGCATTGAGGACTTGATAGGAGAGGCAGTGGGGGAAATGGAAAGCAGGGCCAAAATGAAAAAGGTTAGATTGGTTTTTGAAAAACCGGCTAAATTAACCTCAATAATGGCTGATGCCAGATTGCTAAAGCAGATAATTGAAAATTTAATCGGCAACGCCATTGATTACAATAAAGAAAATGGTAGTGTAATAGTGACAATCAAAGTTGGGAGCAAAGACGCAACAATAGCAATAGCCGATACCGGGGTGGGTATTTCCAAGGAACAGCGCAAGAAAATTTTTGGTAAATTTTTTAGGGGAGAGACGGCTGCCAGAGTAAATCCGGAGGGGAGCGGATTGGGCTTGTATATTGTTCAAATTATGCTTGACCTTTGCGGGGGTAAAATATGGTTTGAGTCGGAGGAGGGCAGGGGAACAACTTTTTATGTTTCAATTCCCAGACAATAAATAAATAATAAATTATAAAAATATGGACAATCAAGTAAAAAGAATCTTAATTATTGACGATGAAGAAGCGGTTCAAAAAATTCTTATCTCCAAATTAAGCGGAGCTGGTTTTGAGCCGCTTAGCGCCATGGATGGCAAAGAGGGACTGAAAGCGACCAAGAAAGAAAGGCCCGATCTCATTCTTTTGGATATTGTTATGCCGGTTATGGACGGCATTTCGTATTTGAAAGAATTAAAAAAAGACCCGGAAGTCAAAGATATCCCTATTTTGATTTTGACTAATTTAGCCAGCGACGAGATGGTGCAAAAGTCGCTTGAACAGGGAGTAACCGATTATCTGGTAAAGGCCGACTATACGCTGGATGAGTTGGTTGAAAAAATCAACGAAAAATTAAATTTGTAAATGCCTCAAAAAACCGCCCAAGACATAGTTAAAGAATTGAAGGATGCCTTTAATTTTGAAGAGAAGGCCATTTTGGAAGCGCAATATGACTGTTACGCCAATTTGCCGGGCCGTTTTAACGAAAGGGAGCTTGAAGATGTCCGAAAAATTTTGGATGTAATTATGGTTCAGACAATGAATCACGCTAATCTTATCGCCAAATTAATTGTGGACTACTATGGACGAACTGAAGAAAAGATTTAAATTATTGCTGGAATTGGAGATCCGGGCCCGCGATACCTATGTAAAAATCTTGAAAGACGCGGAAATAGCCGGCCAAGACGGCGATATTAAAAAAACACTTGAGCTTATTCGAGACCAGGAAATTGAGCATGTTTTTGCCGCGAGACGCCTTGTTGATTTGCATAGAAAAGCCGATAAACGCAAGCAGAAACCAGAAATCTCTAAAGATGCGTTAATTGGCCTGCAAAGTGATTTTATTTTTCGCCGAACGCTCATTGATACTGCCGGCGCGCTCCTGACAAGCGAATTGAGCACATTTGTTTTATTGAGCGCTTTCGGAGAAAAAAGCCGCGAGTTCAAGAAAAAAACTGAAGAGCGGAGAGAAATGATGGCTAAAATCGCCCACCAACTCAAAACCCCGCCAACTATCTCAAACTGGATTTCCGAAATTTTAATGAAAGAATTAGCCGGTCAAATGACGGAAGAACAAAAAAAGATGATAGAAGAAATCAGAGCGGCCAATCGGTCAATGATTGAGTTCGTCAGCGATTTGACCGATGTTTACCGCGCCGAATCAATAGAGAAACTTTCAATAGAGCCGGTGGATTTGGCCCTTTTAACGAATCAAGAAATAAAAAAACTTAATCAGCTGGCCAAAAGCATGGGAAAAGAGTTCGTGGCTACCCTCCCCGCCGAAAAAATGCAGATTCAGAGCAATAACGATGCCATAGAAAAAATCGCCTCTAACCTTTTGTTGAATGCCCTTTACTACGGCGCAAAAAAAGATAAAATTATCGTAAAAATAGAAAAAGGCGGAGATAGGGCGATTTTATCCGTTGCCGATCATGGCATCGGCATTCCCAAAAAAGAACAAGGGCAGATTTTCGAGAAATTTTTCCGGGCCAGCAACGCAAGGAAGGCGCACCGCGAAGGCACGGGGCTCGGCTTATATATTACTAATGAATTGGTAAAAAAGCTCGGCGGAAAAATATGGTTTGAGTCGATCGTGGGCAAGGGGACTACCTTTTTTGTGGAGTTTCCTGTAAAATAAAATAACTATTCTGCAAGTCGCTTGCCTGAAATTCTTTAATTTGTTAGTATGGGTATTGCGCTATCATAAGTGATATATTATATTAAACTAATATGGCAAAACAGAAAATTGTTTTAATTGAAGACGACGAGGCCTTAGCCGAAGTTCTTTATTCGGAACTTACCGAGGCGGATTTTGAGGTCTTCCCGGCTTTTGACGGCGAAGAGGGCCTGAAACAGGTTAAAGAAAAAAAGCCGGACCTGGTTTTATTAGACCTTATTCTGCCCAAAATACACGGTTTTGAGGTCTTGGCGGAGCTCAAAAAATCACCCCACACCCAAGGAATACCCGTAATCATTCTGACCCTGCTTGGCGAAGATGAAGACATTAAAAAGGGATTAAAGTTGGGCGCCGAGGACTATATTGTCAAATCAAGCCATGCGGTTGCCGAAATCGTAGAGAAAGTCAAAAACTTTTTCGCCAAAGAATCTCACCCCCGCGCCAAATAATCATTCGCGAAGTTTGTGAAGAGTCGGGCTCTTCACAAAACTATTTTTATTATAAGGATTAATTTGGTATAATTGGGTTAATGGTGGGGCAAGTCGCAAATGCCAAAAAAGCATTAAATAAGAAGAATTTTAAAAAACTCTTTTTTAGTTTTTCGGGGGCGATGCTTATTGTGTCGCTTTTTTTGTTTTCTGGTGAACTATCAATTCGCGCAGATGCCACCAATGTCGTTCCCGGTGCTAAACATGCCAACGATAACACCGGTGAAGCTATTAGTGAAATAACCTCTGACGATTCGGCCGTTAATCCCGATACTCTTTCTGCGGTCGTAGCCAGTGATGGTGCCTATACGGTTGATAAAAGTGCCGTCATGCAGTTTACTACTTTCGATGTTTCAGCTATTCCCGGCAGTTCCACTATCACAGGCGCGGTGCTGCATTTGCAATATGGCGCTGAAAACGGATACAGCGGCAGCAATTCCATAAGATACGATAACGGCGCCGGTTTAACTAATACCAGCATAACGCCGACCGATATTACTGGTTTTAGCGCCGATCAAAGCTATAATCTGTTCACAGCGGGGGTGGATACGATAAGCGAGATACAAAATTTGGATATAGAATTCACCAACAATGACGGCGCTGGTGCTGATGCTATACATTTTGATTATTTATGGATAACGGTGACTTATACTCCTCCCGTCACCACCCTCGGCGATGGCACTGACCCGGGCAACTCCACAATCGCCCCGGGCGCTTCGGCCACTGACTTGGACTCGTTGATACTGTCTCTTTAACAAGTTGCGGCATTCCGGTGACCTCTTCTCAAACCCAATTCAAAGTCCGCATCACTCCCAAAAGTCATGCCAATATGCCGGCTCCTCCTGGTTCAACTTATTCTGTCACCGGTACTGTCACCTCGTTCACCAGCACTAATTCACAAGCAGGAAGCGATACTGATTCGGCGACAATAACGGTTGATAACGCCTCTCCTGCCAATGTCACTTCTGCCACGGCCAGCGGAGGCGATACCCAAGTTTCTCTTTCTTGGACCAATCCAGGCGACAGCGATTTTCACAGCGCAGTAGTTCTAAGAAGAGCCACCAGCGCAGTGGCTGATACGCCGGTTGAAGGCACTACGTATACAGTAGGCAACACTATCGGCACAGCTACTGTGGCCTGCGTTGTTTCTTCGCCCACAGCTAGTTGCACCGATACCGGCCTCACCAACGGCACTGCCTATCACTACAAGGTATTCGCCAAGGACAGCAATGGCAATTACTCAACCGGTCTTGTGCCAAGCGGCTCACCGGCAACGCCCACGGCAACTCCCGTCACCACCCTCGGCGATGGCACTGACCCGGGCAACTCCACAATCGCCCCGGGCGCTTCGGCCACTGACTTGGACTCGTTCACCCTGCAAACAA
>JACOYH010000005.1 GCA_016181965.1 Candidatus Nealsoniibacteriota bacterium | reverse complement strand
GATACTGTCTCTTTAACAAGTTGCGGCATTCCGGTGACCTCTTCTCAAACCCAATTCAAAGTCCGCATCACTCCCAAAAGTCATGCCAATATGCCGGCTGTGCCCGGCTCAACCTACAGCGTTACGGGCACAATTACTGCTTTTACTTCAACCAATTCTCAAACTGGCTCTGACGCTGACTCTGCCACCATAACAGTCGATAATGCTTCTCCGAGTAATGTTACTTCCGCTTCTGGTACAGCTGGCAACGAGCAGGTTAGCTTGAGTTGGACCAATTCAGGCGACAGCGATTTTCACAGCGCAGTAGTTCTAAGAAGAGCCGCCAGCGCAGTGGCTGATACGCCGGTTGAAGGCACCACATACACGGTGGGCAACACCATCGGCACGGCTACCGTGGCCTGCGTTGAGGCAACGCCGGGCGATAGTTGCACCGACACCGGCCTCACCAATGGCACTGCCTACCACTACAAGATATTCGCCAAGGACAGCAATGGCAATTATTCGGCTACGGGCGCAGTGCCGACCGGCTCGCCTTTTACGCCAGCAGTGCCAAGCGATACCACAGCTCCGGGAGCGGTAACTAATTTAGCGATTACTTCAGTCGGCCAAACATCCGTTAGTTTGTCGTGGACGTCTCCCGGAGACGACGGCGATACCGGCACGGCCTCAACATATGATATGCGCTATTCAACATCGCTCATTACTTCGGGCAACTTCAGTTCGGCTACCCAAGCAACTGGCGAGCCGGTTCCGTCTGTTGCCAGTTCTTCAGAATCAATGACGGTCTCCGGTTTATCGGCGGGCACTCTTTACTATTTTGCCATCAAAACAATCGATGAAGCGCTTAATAGTTCGGCGATTTCAAATGTGGTTTCAGACACCACTAGCGCGGCGCCTACTCCTACTCCTGAAGCCGAAGCTGTCGCGCCGACTGGGCCAACCGCGCCCTCAAGAGTTCTGAAGGTTTCTTTTTTCGGTAAAGCATACCCGGGCGCCAAAGTAGAAATTTTAAGAAAAGACACTTCGGCGCCGGATGCGCCATATCGAACGATTCCGTTGGAAAAATACAGCGTGAATGAAATGGGCGTTTTTGACATTGTTCCGGGCGCGCTTTTAGCCGACCAATATTTCTTTGGCATCAGGGCAGAGGATAAAGACGGCCGGCAATCAAGAATTCTTACCTTCAGCGTGGACTTGCGAACAACCGACTCCTTGGAAGAAAAAGATATTTTCATGCCTCCGACGTTTGATTTTCTAAAGGCGAGAGTCAGGAAAGGCGACAGCATAAAAATACTGGGTTATGCGACTCCGGGTTCTGCGACAGAAATTGAAATTGATGATAAAATAGTAAGTGCGGTCAAGACCGATATTTCCGGCTATTATTCTTTTACAACCAGCACTTCGCAATTTTCCTTCGGCAACCATTATGCCAGAACGCGCCAGATTGACGCATCCGGAAAAATAAGCCATTTTTCAACCTCAAGGGTCTTTCAGGTATCGGAGCTTTTGCTTCCCAGGGCCGATTTTAATCGCGACGAAACAATTAATATAACCGATTGGAGTATTTTCCTCTTTCGCTGGGGATCGGGCGACCAAAACTTGCGAGGCACTATCGACATGAATGCGGACGGCGTAATAGACATCAGCGATTTCAGCATCTTTTTGAGAAATATTCAATTATAAGGTATAATTAATTAATAATTTCATCATGGGAAAATATTTTTTGGTCTCTACATCCGCGGTCGTATTATTTGGTTTTGCGCTAACGGGACAAACTGAAGCCGCTGTTCTTTTTGCGCTTCCCGAAACGAGAACGATTGCCCAGGGCGAGGAGGTTTTGGTTGACCTGCAAATTAATTCCGAAGATGTGTCTATTAACGCGGCTCAAGCGACCGTCTCTTTCCCATCAAATATATTAGAGTTGATTGATGTCGACAGAGCCAATTCGGTATTTGATTTTTGGCTGCAAGAACCGTTGATTTCCAACGAAGACGGCACTCTTGAATTTATCAGCGGAACCACCAAGGGAATATCCGGAGGTAGTTTGAGAGTTCTTAAAATGAAATTTCTAGCAAGAAGCTCCGGTACTGCTCAAATATCCATGAATAATGCGGTTATTTCAGCAGCCGACGGCAGGGGGACCAATGTGCTTTCTCGGATTGAGGGCACAAGCATTGTTGTCAGCCCTGAGGTTGCTGCGCCTCCACCGGTTCTGGAGCAACCCGAAGTCGAGGTGCCGCAACCAGTCACCCGGCCACCGGTTGAAGCCGTGGGTCGGCCCGAACAACCAAAATTGCGCGTTCCATTGTATCCCGACCAATCGCGTTGGTATAATCATTTGGGTGAAGCGACCGTTTTTTGGGAAGTTCCCGAAGACGTGATTCGCATGGCGACGGCAGTAGACCAAAATCCCACTACATCCCCAGAAAATATTGAGCCATTGCTCTATAACGGCAAATCATTCGGCCAGTTATCAGAGGGAATTTGGTATGCGCACGTTCAATTTAGAAACAATGTCGGCTGGGGTCCCGAAGCGCATTATAAAATATCAATTGACACTACGCCGCCCGTGTCCTTTGAAATTAGTATCGATCAGGAAGTGAGCGATAATCCGGCGCCAAAAATATTTTTTGAGACATTTGACGCTCTTTCTGAAATATCTCACGCTTTAATTTATGTAAATTCGCAGGAGCCGGTTCAAACCCAAGAAACATCTTTGACGCTGCCCTTACAAACCCCGGGCGAAAAATACCTCAAGGTTAGATTTTTTGACAACGCTGGCAACAGCGTTGAGGACGATTTGAATTTTGAGGTTTTGCCCTTGCCAACCCCTATTATTGATTTTGTCAGCCGAAGCGTGTCGCGAGACGAACCCGCCTTTATTTCAGGCACATCTCTGCCTAATGTCTTTATTGATTTGAGTTTTCGCGCCAAAGCCGGAGAAGTCCTTAAAGAGACCGCAAAAAGCGATGACTTGGGAAGATGGAGTTGGTCGGTTAAAGAGCCATTACTGATAGACGATTATGAAGTTGTTGCCACTGCCCGCGACGAACGAGGGGCCTTGAGTTATGCATCGCTTGCGGAGAAGTTCAGGGTGAGGCCGGGTGTAGTTTTATCTATCGGTCCATTGGATCTCGGCTATTTTGAAGTTTTCCTGTTGATTATTTTAGCGGCGCTGTCGGGCGTTGGTTTTTACGGCTGGTATTATTTTGGCGTGAAAAAGAGACGAGAGGCCTATGCCATTGTGGTGGCCCGCGATGTGGAAAAAATGCACAATTTGTTAAGAGAAAATTTAGAGAAATTAGAGAGCAATATCAAGAATATTCCGAAATTCATCAACCCTATCACGAAAGATATCGACCCGACGCTGGAATCGGAGACAATGGAATTTATCAAAAAAATGAAAGGCGTCTTGGCTAAAATAAAAAGATACGTTAAACGAGAAGTCGAAGAATTAAAATAATTTAGCGAATGGATAAGAAAAAAATACTTTTTATTGAAGATGAAGAGGCGATCTCAATGGCTTTAACTTCGGAACTTGAGCGGAATGGTTTTACGGCTAAGCAGGCCTTCGATGGAAAAAGCGGTTTGGAAATAGCGATATCAATGAAGCCAGATCTGATTTTGCTCGACTTGATTTTGCCCGGCACAAGCGGTTTTGATGTGTTGAAAGAGTTGAAGGAATCGCCTATCACCAGCGGAATCCCGGTGATTATTATTAGCGCTTTGGAACAAGATGAAGATATTAAGAGGGGTTTGAAGATGGGCGCTCTGGATTATTTTGCCAAATCAAATAATACTTTGGCCGAAATCGTAGAGAAGATTAATAATTTTCTAAAATACGGAAAGACCAATAGTGGCGCTAATAGTCAAAAACCAGCAGAATAATTGGTCGTATATATTGGTGCTGGCGGGCATAACCTTCCTCGTCGGCGGTTTTGTTATTTTCTACGCCCAGCAAACAATTCAAGAGATAAACAATCTCTCCTCGCCCGATAGATATCAGTTGTAGAAGTCCGACTTCTACAGCGAAACAAACACAAAAATATGAGGTTTGAAAATAATACATACACGCACATATACACGAGAGGACATAGAAAGCAAGAGATTTTTTTACAGCCAGAGGATTGGTGGCGAGCGGTCTTCATGTTGCGTTATTTTAACGATGTTCATTCCCCGCCTAATATTTTTCGCCAACTCGATGAGATGTGGAAGTCCGACTTCTACGGATCAAAACCGCTTATTTGGCCCGCCGATTGGCCGGAACACAAACCGCTTGTTGCCATAATCGCCTTTGTGTTAATGAATAATCATTATCATCTTTTACTACGTCAGCTATGCGATGGAGGAATTACGAGATTCATGCGGAAACTTAATACGGGCATGGCGAATTCTTTTAATGTTAAATATAATCAAGTGGGCAGTTTGTTCCAAGGAAAATACAAGGCAAAATTAGTAGAAGATGATAATTATCTTATGTATCTTAGCGTCTACATCCAAATCAAAAATACTTTTGAGCGTTATCCGGAAGGGGGTTTGGCTGGTGCGCTGCGAAATTTCGATAAAGCGTATGATTGGGCGGCGCAAGACCGATTTACCAGTTTGGGCGATTACGCCGGTTTAAGAAATTCGCCGATTATAACAAAAGATGTGCTTGGCGAGTTATTATTTGATCACATAAAATATAAAGAATTTGCGGAACAATGTTTATTCGACATGAATTTAGATGAAAAACTTGGTAAACTAAAAATTGATTAACTGAATGGCTGTAGAAGTCCGACTTCTACATCTGCGCGGTTGAAGCCCTTGCGGATGTGGGGGATGGACTGATATAATGGAAAGCGATGAAAAGAAAAGTAATTGTAATTTTTTTAGCCGCAGCAATCCTCTCCAGTTTCGGAGTCGGTTTTTATTTTGGCAAGATGCGGATTCCCGCCACGCCGCCCGAGGGTGTTTTGAACGCTGAATTGGGTAAGCCGGATGGAGTTGATTTTTCACTGTTCTGGCAGGCATGGCGTGTTTTGGAAGAAAATTATGTTGATAAAGATCAAATTGACTACCAGCAAATGATTTTCGGCGCGGTCTCGGGCATGATAAATTCGGTGGGCGACCCGTATACGCTGTATATGCCGCCCGAGGATACAAAAATATTTAAAGAAGATGTTTCCGGCGCATTTCAAGGGGTAGGCATGGAAATAGGCATAAGAGACAATCAGCTGACCGTTATCGCCCCATTAGAGGGTACGCCGGCCGATAGGGCTGGCTTGAGGGCGGGAGATAAAATTGCGGCAATTAACGGGACTTCCACTCAGGGCATGAGCACCGATAAGGCGGTAAAATTAATCAGAGGACCACGGGGAAGCGAGGTTGTTCTAACTATATTTCGCGACGGCTGGAAAAAGACGACTGATTTTACAATAATCCGCGATGTTATTGAAATTCCCTCTATCAAACTGGAAATCAAGGAAGATCGCATTGCCTATTTAAAGCTCTATCAGTTTTCCGAGGCCGCCCGGTCATCTTTTAAGGAATCAGCGGTTGACATAATCAATAGCAAAGCCGACAGAATTGTCTTGGATTTAAGGAATAATCCCGGGGGCTATTTGGAAGTTGCTCAATATATTGCCGGCTGGTTTCTGCAAGAAGGAGAACTTGTGGCCATAGAGGACTTTGGCCAAAATATTGAAGACAAGGAATACAGGGCAAACGGACCGTCTAATTTGCTGGATTATCCCCTTGTCATATTGATAAACAAGGGCTCGGCTTCGGCGTCAGAAATTTTAGCCGGCGCCTTGAAAGACAACCGAAGCGTTCGACTCGTGGGCGAGCAGTCATTTGGCAAGGGTTCGGTGCAAACACTGGAGGACTTAGACAAGGGGTCGCTCAAGGTAACCGTTGCAAGATGGCGCACCCCAAACGGCACTCTGATTAACGGGACGGGCTTGACCCCGGATGTTGAGGTAGGACTAACCGATGAGGATTTTGAGAACGATTTAGATCCGCAGCTTGACCGGGCTATTGAAATAGTTAAAGAACTAAAGTAAGATTAAATAATATGAAAGTTATTTTTCTGAAAGACATTGATAAAGTCGGCAAAAAGTTTGAACTTAAAAATGTATCTGACGGATACGCAAGGAATTTTTTGTTTCCAAATAATTTAGCTAAGCCCGCTACTCCGGAGGCCATAGAATGGCTGAAGATTCAGCAGGATATTCAAAAGAAAAAAGACGAGGAGGACTTAAAAGCCGCTGAAGGCAAGGCCTCGGAACTCGACGGTTCGGAAATTATGATGCCGGTAAAAATTGGCGAAGAGGGGCAACTATTCGAATCCATCACCGCGCAGAAAATAGCCGACAAGCTTAATGAAGCGGGCGCCGGGGTTAAGAAAAGCCAAATTCTATTGGAAAACCCGATAAAAGAGACAGGCGAATATCCGGTTAAGGTTCGCTTTGACCACAATTTGGAGATAGAAATCAAAGTTATTGTCACCGAAGAAGCAAAGTAATGGCAAGGTATATTTTTGTTGCAGGGGGGGTGATGTCGGGCATCGGCAAAGGCATTACTACTGCCAGCATCGGCAGAATTTTAAAAAGCCGCGGCTTTCGGGTCACGGCTATTAAAATTGATCCTTATGTTAATGTTGATGCCGGCACTATGAATCCTATCGAACATGGGGAGGTTTTTGTGACCGGCGACGGCACCGAGTGCGACCAAGATGTCGGCAATTATGAGCGTTTTATTGACGAGGACTTAAGTACGGCAAACTACATCACCACCGGCAGGGTTTATCAGTCAGTTATTAACCGCGAAAGAAATTTGGAGTACGGCGGAAAGTGCGTAGAAGTGGTGCCGCATATTCCGGAAGAAGTTATCAGAAGAATTAAACAAGCAAATCATCGGGCCGATTTTATTTTGATTGAAATTGGCGGAACTGTCGGGGAGTACCAAAACAGTTTGTTTTTGGAAGCAGCTAGAATGATGCGGCTGGCGTCGTCCCGCGATGTTTTATTTATCTTGGTCAGTTACTTGCCCGTTCCAAGTATGATCGGCGAAATGAAATCAAAGCCCACCCAGCAAGCGGTCAGATGGCTGAATATGGCCGGCATCCAGCCCGATATTATTATTGCCCGCTCGGTTGTGGCGATAGATGAACCGCGCAAACAGAAAATTTCCACTTTTTGTAATTTAAGCAAGGAGGATGTTATTTCGGCCCCAGACATTAAATCCATTTACGAAGTCCCGATAAACTTTGAAAAAGATCATCTCGGCGAACGCATCCTAAAGAAATTTAAGGTGAAAAAAGGAGGCAACGCTAATCTGCAAGATTGGCAGAGATTAATAAGGATCATAAAAACAGCGCAGAAGCCGGTTAAAATCGGTATCGTGGGAAAATATTTTGAAACCGGAAAATTTACGCTCATGGATTCCTATATCTCCGTTATTGAGGCAGTGAAGCACGCAGCTTGGGCTAACAAAAGAGCGCCGCAAATTACCTGGCTTTCTTCGGAAAATTATGAAGAAAATGCAGGATCCCTAAAGGAGTTGCAACAGTATGACGGCATTATCGTGCCCGGCGGCTTTGGCGGGCGAGGCGTGGAGGGAAAAATTAAAGCGATAGAATTTTGCCGGACGAATAAAATTCCCTATTTGGGCCTTTGTTTTGGCATGCAGTTGGCTGTTATAGAATTCGCCAGGAATGTTTGCGGCATTAAAAACGCGCAGTCAGCCGAATTCGCCAAAAAAGATGACGCGCTCGTTATTGATGTAATGCCAGAACAGAAAGCGTTGATAGCCGAAAAAAAGTACGGTGGAACTATGCGTTTGGGCGATTACAAATGCCAATTAAAGACCAAAACAAAAAGTTTTCAGGCGTATAAAATATCCAATATTATTGAAAGGCATCGCCATCGTTACGAAGTAAATAACGATTATAGGGATGTTTTAGAAAAAAACGGCATGGTTGTGGCCGGTGTGAACCCGGAGAGAGACCTTGTTGAAATTGTTGAATTACCAAGCCACCCCTTTTTTGTTGCCAGCCAGTTTCATCCCGAATTCAAATCGAGGCCTCTTCGGCCCCATCCCTTATTTAGAGAATTTATTAAAGCAGCTATGAACGAACGTTAACTATTTTTACTATCCGTTGAGAGCCGTCAAATCTTGTTTTCTTTTTGGTAGTAAAGCTAACAACGCCTTCGGAGGTTGCATAAAGGGTGTCGTCTCCTCCTCGTTTGACATTTTTACCGGCAAGGAATTTGGTGCCCCTTTGGCGCACAATCACCATGCCGCTGCCGGCTTTCTGACCGTCCGAGAGTTTTACACCAAGATATTTAGGGGCCGAATCCCTGCCTAGACGAGTTGAACCAGCTGCTTTTGTCTTTGCCATATGGCATTATGTTATCAACATTCATTAAATTTGTCAAAGGTCATCAGCAAGATATTATATTGGTTGCCGGCGTTATGCTGATATCGCTTCTTTCGTTTGCCGCCGGATATATTTCAGCTAAAACATATGGAAAAGAACCAATTCGCATCCAAGAAAGTAGCTATTATTGGCGGGGGGATTTCGGGCCTATATCTCGCCTGGAAATTGGCTGATGCGGGCCACCGCGTCAAGGTCTTTGAGAAGAAAAAGACGCTTGGCAAAAAAGAGTGCTCCGGCCTTGTCTCAGAGAGAGTGTTTAATTTTATCCCGCAGGCGCGAAAATTAATCAAAACACAAATTGATTTTGTTTTGGTGCACGCGCCCCGCAAGACCCTCAAGATTAATTATAAAGAAAAGTTTTACATTCTTGACCACGAGGATTTAGACAGAGAAGTGGCTCTTTTAGCGAAAGCGGCCGGGGTAGAAATTGTCTTGGGCCAAGATATAAACGAGTTGCCTGCGCCAGCGGATTTTGACCGAGTGATTGGTTGCGACGGATATAATTCGATAGTCCGAAGGAAGCTCGGATTGCCGTCGCCAACATTTCGCCTGGGAATACAGGGCTTCTGTGCACCCCCGCGGGGTGCACAACCTGTGCACCCCGCGGGGGTGCACACTTGGGTTGTGCCGAATGGCTTTATTTGGGAAATTCCCCGAGTCGATAGAATAGAGTATGGCATTATGGCAGACCCGGCTGACGCGCGAAGGATTTTTGAAGAATTTTGCCGCAGAAAAAATCTTACGATAGAAGATGTCCGTTCATCAATTGTGCCGCAGGGATTTACAATCCCTAAAAATTCAGCAATCACTCTTTGCGGTGATGCGGTTGGCCTAACTAAACCTTGGTCGGGCGGGGGGATTGCTTGGGGATTAATGGCAGCCGATATGCTCCTGTCAACTTTTCCTGATTTTTTGGCATATCGAAAAAAAGCCAGAAAATTTTTCCTCCCCAAGATAATTTTCTCTAAGGCCTCTACTCGTTTTGGTTATTTTATGGCTCTGAAGCTTCCTTGGCTCTTGCCCGCCAGGTTCACCATCCGCGGCGACTTCCTGCTATAATATATCTATGATACTGCCGACTATTACTACCATTGGCCAGGATTGGCGGGAGAAAGTGAAGGAAGCGGGGGGGTTTGGTCTCAAAGAAGTTAATGTTTTTCCCACTTGTCTTAAGCAAAAGGAGCGGCAAGAACTCTACCGTCTTTTGAATAAGGCGGGCATTAAAAAAGTCCCATTTGTTCATTTGAGAAGCGATATGCCAGTTTCGGAACTTGATTTTTTGGTTGAGCAATATAAAACAGATGTGTTTAATATACACACCTCAATGGAATTTCCCTTTAAGCATGATTATGGCAAGTACAAAAGCGTCATTTATATTGAAAACACGCACGAGCCGTTCGACGAAGCAGAAATTAAACAATTCGCGGGCGTTTGCGTTGATTTCGCTCACTTAGACAATGCTCGGGTTTTCCGACCCGCTTTGTACGAGCACAATATAGGAATTATCGAAAAATATAAATGCGGCTGTAATCACATTAGTCCGGCCAAGGATTTCTCTCTTTATGATGAAGTGCGTTGGGACACGCATCACCCCCATGTCTTAGATAATTTTTCTCAGTTGGATTATTTGAAAAATTATCCGGCTCGATATTTTTCCGATTATATCGGCATGGAATTGGAAAATACAATAGAAAAACAGCTCGAGGCCATAGAATACATAAAATCATTTTTATGAAGAGAAATATATTGCTATTGGGCGCGACTACCTTTATTAATGATGTTTCAAGCAAGATAATCCTGCCTATCCTGCCTCTTTTTATAGCTGAAATAGGCGGAGGGGGGTTGGCCGTGGGTTTGATTTCCGGGCTGGGTGAGAGCATCGCCAGTATTTTGAAGATGCTCGCTGGTTATTTTTCCGATAGAATAGGCAGACGAAAGCCATTTATTATTGCCGGATATTTTCTGGCCTCGTCGGGGAAATTTCTTTTTGCTTTCGCTAATCTTTGGCCGCATGTCCTCGTCTTGAGAGTCATTGAAAGATTTGGCAATGGATTAAGAACGGCGCCGGTTGACGCTGTTTTAGCCGCCTCTTCGCCAAAAGAAAAAAGAGGCAGGGGTTTCGGTTTTCACAGGGCCATGGATAGCGGGGGAGCTGTGGCAGGGGCATTGGTTGCTTTTGTACTTTTTTGGTATTTAGGGTTTGCCTTTTCTAAAATTTTTTTAGTAGCGGGTATTATCGGCTTCTTTTCCTTGCCGCCCTTATTCGCGCTTAAAGAAAAGCCGGCTGATAAAAAGCCGGAAAATTTGAAACTGGGCTTTAGGTATCTGTCCCCGTCACTGCGCTTTTTTATAATCATTGCCACCGTATTTGCTTTGGGTAACTTCAGCTATATGTTTTTTGTTTTAAAAAGCCAGGCATATTTTACTGGAAAACTGGCGGTCGCCGCGCCGATTATTCTTTATGCCCTTTATAATCTTTCGTATTCCTTGCTTGCTGTGCCCGCCGGAGCTCTTTCAGACAAAATAGGAAGAAGAAAGGTGCTGATGGTCGGCTATGCTCTATTCGGCTTTGTTTGCCTAGGTTTTATTTTCAGCCAATCGCTGTTTGCATTTATTTTGTTTTTCATATTATTCGGGCTCAATTATGCGTTTGTAAACGCCACCGAGAGGGCCTTTGTGTCTGACTTATCCGACCAGGCGCTGCGCGGCACTGCCCTCGGCACTTTTCATATGTGGGTTAGTTTTGCCGCCTTACCAGCCGGACTGATTGCCGGATTTCTATGGGATTTAAATTCATCTTATCCATTTTTTTACGGTGCGGGGACAGCGCTGGCCACGGTGGCTTTGTTTTTCTTATTGGTGAAAAATGGTAAAATGACAGCAGATGGCCCAAGTTATAATTAATTGATAAAAAAATCATGCTCACTAAATTATATTCATTGCCGGAATTGCCATATGGCTACAAAGATCTTGAGCCGTATATTTCAGAAGAGCAGTTGACCATTCACCATCAAAAACACCATGCGGCCTATGTCAAAGGCGCCAATGCTATTTTTGAGAAATTGGAAAAAGCCAGAAAAGACGGCGCTGACCTTGATATGAAGGCCACCCTAAAAGAACTTTCGTTCCATGTCGGCGGACATATTTTGCACTCGCTTTTCTGGCAAAATCTGGCTCCGGCGGACCTGCCTGCGCAGGCAGGCGGGGGCGGCAAAATGCCCAACGGCAAATTAGCCGATATCATTACCGAAGAGTTCGGCGGCCTTGAAAGATTTAAGCAGGAATTTACCCAAGCTGCCGCCTCCATTGAGGGCTCGGGTTGGGCGGCGCTGACTTTAGACAAACAAACAAACAGGCCGGTCATCATGCAGGTTGAAAAGCACAACCTAAATATGTATCCCAATTTCAAGCTTTTGATGGTATTTGATTTTTGGGAGCATGCCTACTACATTGACTACAAAAACGAAAAAGCAAAATTCATTGAGGCATTTTGGAATATCGTTAATTGGGAAGAAGTTGCAAAACGCTTGGGTTGATGGTATTATTGCGATGATATTATGCAAAAGACGTTAGTTATATTTTCGATTGTGGCGGCAGCAGCCCTGTCTATGCTGGGGTATGGATATATCAAAGCAACACCTGACCCGGGTGGTCTGACTGGTTCTTTTCCCGCCATTGAGATCATCCCAGAATTTTTTGATTTTGGCGAGGTGGCTTATGGGGAAGTAGCCAAGCATATTTTTGTGCTGAAAAATACTGGGTCCCAGCCATTAGAATTAAAACGGATTTCAACCTCATGCGCTTGCACTACTGCCAAGGCAACCGTAGAAACCATATTGCCCGGACAGCAAACAAAACTGACGGTTAGCTATGATACGGGCGCCATGTCGGGGCCCCATGGCAAAGGCGACCAGGAAAGAATTATCTATATCCAGAGCAATGACCCCATGAAACCGCAAATAGAAGCAATCATTCATGCCAGAGTTAACTAGTTTTGTAGCCGTCCTCAATCTGGGCTCGCCGTCAACGATGATTCCCCTGGTGGCTTCCACCGGATTTTTAGACGGTATTCATCCTTGCGCCATTGCCATACTGATATTCTTTATTGCTTTTTTGCTGACGATGCAAAAAACCTTCCGGAACATATTTTTCCTGGGCCTGGTTTATATTTTCGTGATTTTCCTAACTTATCTCGCGGTAGGGATCGGGCTTTTTTCGGGAATAGTTCTTTTCGGACAACATCACTTTTTCGCCATTTTGGGTTCATGGCTGTTGATCGTTATGGGCGCCCTGCACCTTAAGGAATACTTTCTACCTAATTTGCCCCCGCATTTGCGCATGCCAAAAATTTCCAACGAGCAAATACGGCTCCGGCTGGAAAAAGCGACTCTATTGGGTATTATCGGCGCGGCTTTTCTAGTTGGTCTTTGCTCTATTCCGTGTTCGGGTGGAATTTATGCGGCCATCACCGCGCTTTTGGCCTCGCAAACAACTTTTCTGACCGGATTTTTATATCTTCTGCTGTACAACTTTATGTTCGTGCTGCCCTTATTAATTCTTTTAATTTTTGCGGCAAACCCGGTAACTTTGGCTAGAATAGCCGAATTTCACAGAACGCACGAAAGAACCGAAAAACTTATTATGGGCTTGCTGATGGTGAGTATTGGCTGGGCAATATTAACTTTCTTTGTATAAAATATAACCAAAAATTATGGCAGAAAAAGAAACAAAAAAAATTGGCGATTGCCCGCTTTGCGAGGTCTCGGAAGACACGATTGAAAAACTGAAGCAGGCCGGAAAGAAAAAATCTGGAAATGAGGAAAAAATAATAATCCAAAATAATAATAATTAAAATTTATGACAAAACTTATCATCGCCGTACTCGGCGGAACAGTGCTGTTAATGGGGGGCATTATTGTAATGGATAAAGGGGGCGTTCAGGCAAGCGGCGGCCAAATCGAATTGTCGCCCGCCACTATTGATTTGGGTACCGTTTCTATGGCCAATGGAAATGTCAAAACAACTTACCAAATTAAAAATATCGGCAAAGAAGCCCTGAAAATTGACCGTGTCTGGACTTCTTGCATGTGCACTACGGCCGTGCTGAAATTAGGCGACAAAACCAGCCCCGCTTTTGGCATGCATGACAGTTCTTCTCTATGGTCGCAAGAAATTCAGTCGGGCGAAGAAGCTCTTCTTGAGGTCACATTTGATCCGGCTCTGCACGGGCCCGAGGGCGTGGGCCAGCTTACGCGGGCCATCTATCTCTCAACCAGCGATCCATCGCATAAAAAAGCCGAAGTTCGCTTTAATATTAATGTTACACCGTAGTTATGAGTCAAAATACAGAAAAAATATTGCTGGGCTTAGTTCTTTTGGCTTTTGTGATTCTTGTGCCTATCGCGGCTGACAAGCTAAATTTGAGAGCTTCTGTTTCCGACCCCCCAGCTCCTTCCGCGCCAGCCAACCATGAAGATATTTTAGCCCAAATAAACCCCGTTGAGGGCTACACTGTCAACGCCACTTATGGCGACATCGGGCCGCAACTCATCACAGCCGGGGCCATCGATTTTGAAAAAATGAAGGCACTTTACGAGCAATCGGGCAAACCGCTGACTGATGAGCAAATTACGATTTTGACCGAAGGATCGAATGAGAAGATTAAAATTTCCCCCGAAAATTCATATTTTCTTTTGAATTTTCTTTGGGCTATGGGCATAACCAATAAGAATCGTATTTTAGACGAAGGTCCGATAATGAAATACGGAGAAGACCAAGTGGGCAGATTTGCTTCAACTGGCGGATGGACATTGGGAACAGCGCCATCAACCGAATTCTTCTCAAAATATTCAATTGTCACCTTGTCTGAAGAACAGCAAGCTATCCTAGAGGATTTTGCCTTTAATTCCTACAGGCCCTGCTGCAATAATCCTACGGGATTTCCCGACTGCAATCACGGAGCAGCCGCCTTGGCTTTGGGGGAAATTATGGCCAGCCAGGGGGCGACTAGCGAAGAGATTTTCGAGGCCTTCAAATATTTCAATTCTTTCTGGTTTCCGCAGACATATTTTGACATAGCGACTTATTTTCAGGCAAAAGAAGGAAAAAATTGGGCTGAAGCCCCGGGAAGAGTAGTGGCCGGCAAGGAGTATTCCACGCCGCAGGGATGGCAGGCAACTCGCCGGTGGCTTACCGAAAACGGCCTGCTTGAAGAAACGCCCGAAGGCGGCGGCACTTGCGGGGTATAAAATATGAAAATCGCATTAGTCCTCGGCATTATTTTTTTGGCAATCGGAGCTTGGTTTTTGTTTGGCAAAACATCTGTTCCCGAATCGGGCATTATTTCCAGAAACGGCCTTCATTGGCATGCCGAACTAAGCATCAATATTCTTGGCGAAGCGTTAGATGTGCCGGCTGGTATTGGGTTGGGAAAACTTCCGCATAATCCACTGCATACCCACGACAGAGATAATGTGATTCATTTGGAATTTGCGGGAATGGTCAGAAAGGATGACATCAAACTAGGCAAATTTTTTGAAACATGGGGGCAAGCATTCAATAAAAATTGTGTATTTGACAAATGTTCCGGTTCTGACGGCCAATTAAAAATGCTGGTCAATGGCAAAGAAAACTTTGAGTTCGAGGATTACATAATGCGCGATAATGATAAATTAGAAATAATTTTTCAGTGAATATGATAAAGGAAACATTCCCAATTGTTGGCATGCATTGCGCGTCTTGCGCAATTAATATAGAGAAGTCACTCCAAAATACCGAAGGGGTGCATTCCGTTGTTGTTAATTTTGCGTCAGAAAAAATAACCATTGAATACGACCCGCAAAAAATCAGCAAAAAAACAATAGGAGAAATTGTCGCATTGGGGGGCTATAAGATGATTATCGGTGGAGAAGCGGGCGAAACTGGGCACGCCGAACACGACCACCACAAAATGATGAAGGAAAAAGAGCTGGCTGACTTAAAGCAAAAGTTAGTTATTGGCGGGGTCTTGGCCGGCTTGTCTTTAGTTTTTAGCATTTTGTCGGCTAATTTTTTGGCCTTTGTGGTCACTACCCCGGTTGTTTTTTGGATCGGCCGCGATTTTTATTTTAATACTTGGCGCGATATCAAACGATTTTCTTTTGGAATGGATTCCTTGATAGGCATTGGCACGGGAACCGCTTACGTTTACAGCGCCGCATCGCTTTTTTCAGATCGGGATGTGTATTTTGACACAGCGGCAGTAATTATTGTTTTAATACTTCTGGGGCGCTATCTTGAAGCCAAGGCAAAAGCCGGCACTGGCGAGGCGATAAAAAAGTTGATGGGCATGCAGAGCAAGACAGCTAATATTATTCGAGACGGCCAAGAGCAGATTGTGCCGGTTGGACAAGTGCGGGTCGGCGATGTGATTTTAGTGAGAGCCGGCGAAAAAATCCCGATTGACGGAGTCGTGGTTGATGGCGCAAGCACGGTGGATGAATCCATGGTTACGGGCGAATCAATTCCGGTGGAAAAAAAGATTGGAAGCGAAGCAATCGGCTCAACAATCAATCAAGCCGGAACAATCAAGGTGAGAGCGACTAAAGTCGGCAAGGAGACCGTTTTAGCTCAAATCATCAAGCTGGTAGAGGAGGCGCAGGGTTCCAAGGCCCCTATTCAAAAGCTGGCAGATACGGTATCGGGCTATTTTGTGCCGGCTATTATTATTATAGCTATCGTGTCTTTCGGTGTCTGGTTTTACGTTGGGCAATCGTTAATTTTCGCCATGATTTTGGCCGTCTCTGTGTTAATTATTGCCTGTCCTTGCGCCTTGGGGTTGGCTACGCCGACAGCTGTCATGGTGGGGACCGGCAAGGGAGCTCAAAAAGGAATTCTTTTTAGAAACGCCGAAAGCTTAGAAGAATTTCACAAAATACGCACCATTATTTTAGATAAGACGGGCACGATAACGCGAGGAGAACCGAAAGTCCAAAAAATCGAGCCCCTCGGCGGCTTGCAAGAAATAGAGATATTAAAAATCGGGGCCTCGCTGGCCAAGGGCTCAACCCATCCTCTTTCGCAATCGGTTTTATCTGCGGCCAAAGAAGGGGGAGTGATTTTATACGAAGTAGTTAATTTTAAAGAGGTTTCTGGCAGAGGCGTGCAGGGAGTAATTGAAAATACTGAATTTTACTTTGGCAACCGTAAATTTATGGAGGGTTCGGGTATTTTACTAAATAATCAAACCGAAGAAAAAAGCCAGCAATGGGAAAAAGAGGGGAGCACCCTGCTTTTTTTGGGGAGAAGAAACGAGCTAATGGGAATTATTGCGGTGGCCGACCCCGTAAAGGAAAATTCTGCGGCGGCAATAAGCGAACTGAAGAAATTGGGGATTAAGGTCATCATGATCACCGGTGACAATTTACGAACCGCTCAAGCCGTGGCGGCGAAAGTCGGTATTGAAGATGTTATGGCGGAAGTATTGCCGCAAGAAAAAGACGCGAAAGTCAAAGAAATTCAGTCAACCGGCCATAAGGTGGCTATGGTGGGCGACGGTATTAATGACGCTCCGGCTTTAGCACAAGCAGATGTGGGCGTTGCCATAGGAACGGGTACCGATGTTGCCATGGAGGCCTCCGACGTCACCCTGATATCGGGAAATCTAAATGAAGTGGTGGAGGCATTTAAACTATCAAGGGCAACTATGAAAATCATCAAGCAGAATCTTTTTTGGGCTTTTTTCTACAACTCGGCTTTAGTGCCGGTGGCAGCGGGCATTTTCTATCCGGCCTTTGGATTATTGGTAAATCCAATATTGGCAGCTGCGGCCATGGCTTTTTCGTCTCTTTCGGTGGTGCTCAATTCTCTGCGGCTCAAGATGTCTCGTTAGTGGACTTTTTGAGTTTGAGGTGCTAAAATAATTTTGATTAAATATGAAATTACCACGAAATGAGTTCGCTGTTTTACTTATTCTTTTTGCGTTAATTGCTATCGCGGGAGCGGCGGTTTTGTTCTATCCGAAAACACAGCCGGGAACGCCATCTCCAATCAAGATTGAAGAGCAAGAGCAAAAAGAAAAAGACGAAGAAAATACTTTGCCGGAATCTATTGAGGAAGAACTATCCACCCAAAGGACTTTAAACGCAGATCTTTATAGCATTATTATTCCAGAGGGTTGGGTGCAAGCGGTTATTGATTCCGATAAGTTTCTGGCATTAGTTATTAAGCCAGATGGGCCAGTCGATATAGTCGACCCTGCGAATATTGACTACGACACATATTACGCTATTAATAACACTAAAATGGAAACGAATAGTTTAGACGAATATGTCGACGTGCTCAAGCAAAATCTGGTGAAGCAGATTAATTCAATAGAGTTTACCCGGCAAAGCTACGGCGCTATTAATGGCCACGACGCTATTTATCTCGAATCAACAAGCTCGATAGGCGGCGAGGATTACAGCACTCTCTTAACTTTTGTGCTTGATGAAAAATGGGTTTGGGCAATTTCTTTCAACACGCTGAAGGATGATTGGGGAGAAAATAAAAGCACTTTCTACCGAGTGTCGGATAGTTTGATAATTAAATAGCGTAAACAAAAAACGAAGGAGAATTATTCTCCTTCGTTTTGTTTTAGTATCTATAAATTTATAACCAGTCCCATGGCAATATCTTCTTGCTCTGTCCAGCTGAAATAGTTGGGAATAAGGCAGAAACCCGGGTGTTTAAACCAAACTTCTCGTATCTTCTCGCCAAGCCGCTCGGCTTGCTCATATGTTTCAGAGCGGGCTGGATTATTGTGCTTCACTTTCTCATATATATCTTTTGGCGGAACTTCAAGGCAGATAACCAAATCGTATTGCGAGTATTCTGCCTCTCGCGTCGTTTGGTAGATATGCTCCATTTCGCTGAGGCCGCCGCTCATGTAAGCAGCAGCATCAATCGAGCCACGATCCAAGATGAGGCATTTTTTGCCGCGCGAGGCCGCGTGCTCTGCCGAGGTTGCCTCAAAAATTTTTTGGATGCGGTAGATGCTTCTACTGAAGCGCTGCCTGGCTACTTGGTCGTCCGGCAATAGCGAAATGCCAAGTTGAGAAATCAGGATAGTCGCTACTTCTGGAACGCAATGGACAGAGTCGCCGAATTTCTTTTGAATTGATTTCATAATAGAGCTCTTGCCAGAACAAGGTCCGCCGGTGAGCACGATTTTCGGTATTTTTTTAGACAGAAGCCGATAGACCTCGGGCAAAGCGATAGCATTTGTTCCCTCTAATTCGGTGGCTAAGCGCGCCAAGTGAAAATTTGATATTGAATCGGTTATATCGCGAGCATTCACAAGCCACGACGGCGGATTTACTTTTTGATAGCGCAACGAAGTCAGTTCTTTTTCGGCAATTATCAAGCCATCAAGATGACCGCAGAAAAAATCAATTGTCCAGCTCTTGAAAAAGTATCGCTTTTTCATTATTACATGCGCGCACGACTCCAAAAGCATTTTACCTACATTAATATCAATCGGATATTCTCGCTCCTTGCGCATGACGCCAATGCCTAATTTCTGGGTAACAAAAGCCGACTTGTCGTCAATGATTCGGATGCGCAAACTATGTTCAGGAAAGGGAACTTCAAAATATCCTTGCACAATCGAGAGGGGATGGCCAAGATTTAGGCCAGGCCGTAAACCGGAGATAAGAAACCTGCGCTCTATTTCGTAGTGCATTATGATTCCCCATATTAGTAAGGTTCTGCTTAAATTATATAAACCCAGCCACTCAAAGTCAACGTGATATTAACATAATGCCACGCAATATTGTGCGACATTGAATCCCAATATACTGCCATGGCAATATATCGGGATTTGTTTTTTTATTTTTTTAACTTACGGCCGCTATGATATTGCCGATGAACGTCTTGCAGCCGTTTATTGGTGACGTGAGTATATATTTGCGTTGTCAGAATGCTTCTATGACCCAAAAATTCTTGGACAGTTCTTATGTCAACTCCTTGAGTGAGCAAGTCGGTGGCATAAGAATGGCGCAGGGTATGCGGTGTTGTGTTAATGGGCACGCCGGCTAGAATTGTATATTTTTTCATCTGCCGTTCAATTGAACGGCTCGTCAAACGGCTGTCGTTCGCATCTTTTCTGGCTTTATAGTGGATGAAAAGGGCCTTTTCTTTATCTTGCCTGGTCTCTAGATACTTCTTAATCCACATGAGCGCTCTTTCTGAAAAGTAAACGGTACGCGGGTGATTGCCTTTGCCAATAATGCCAAGCTCTAAGTCCGGCTTATTTTTTAAGTTGGCAAATTGTTCTCTATTGAGTGCCACTAATTCAGCGATCCGCAGACCGGTTGAGAAAAGCGCTTCGAGAATGGCCCTATCCCGAAGCCCCGGAATGCTTTCTATATCGGGAGCCGCTAATAGCTTCTCAATTTGTTCTAATGTAAGGAATTTTATTGTTTTTTCATTCCGGGCGTCTCTCGGGAGGGTTATTTTGCCCGGAGGCAGTGAGACAATGTCCTTGGCGACAAAATAGCCCAGAAGAGCTCTTAAAGCGATAAGATAGTAGTTCTGGGTCAATTTGGTAAGTGGCTGACCCTTGGGACTGCGGAAACGGCTTAAATATAGCCGGTATGCCCAGATATCGTCGGCCGTTAATTCATGCGGGCTTTTACTGGCGCTGTTCGTTTTATTGATCCAAAGAATAAACTTATCTAAATAGTGCTTATAATTTTCTTGAGTTCGATTGGCCAGTCCTTTTTCAACTTCGCAGTAGTCCAAAAAATCAGGAATATGTTTAATAATGGAGATGTTGGATTTTTTCATATTTATTAGGGGAGCGCTACTATAAGCCGTTTAACTAACATTGTGCGACATACCCTACATATGTATTAGCGTACCTCCCCCGCCTATTCAAGCGCTTATTCCAGCAGTTCCTTAAAGCGCTCCCAAAAGGATTTACCGGTATCAATAGTTTTGGGGAGATCTAATTTTATTTCTTCTTTCTCTTCTTGAAATTCTTTTTGAATATTAGGTTTTCTTTTTTCCAATTCGCCTCGCAATGTCTGCATAACTTTATTCCACGCATCCTCCCCTACTTTTTTCAGCGGCTTTTGGACCAACTGCCACATGCTTTGAAAAATCGGAAACGCCTGCTCTTTCCACACCAGAAGGGTAGCGCTTGGTAGTCCGGTGACTATTCGTAAGCCAAAAGATTTGGCTTCCTCCATTGTGGCGGGTACTTTGGGCAATTCTTGCGCTTGCGCGTTTAGCGTAAAAGGAATTTGCGTTGAAAAAATTATTGTCAATATTGCTAAAAAAATATATTTTTTAATCATATTGTTTATTGCGCGATTAATTTTGCCTCTCTAATGCGCTCTAGTGTTTTTTCCTTTCCTAAAACCGCAGCCACGTCAAATGGCCCAGCCGAGGCCTTTTGACCGGTTAATGCCACCCGTAATGGCCACAGTAGCCCTCCCCTATCTTTTGCTTTTTCAGTTATTTTCATTAAGATTTTTTCGAGATTTCCTTTAGTGAAGTTATTTTCTTTTACTGCAGATAGGGTTTCCTCCAGTGTATTGAGGGATAGCTTGAGCTCTTGGTCGGTCATTCCCTTCCATATAAGCAATTCCTTGGGATAGTCCAGCTTTTTTTTGAAAAAGAAGCCGATTAATTCAGGCAATTCCGATAATTTTTTCAGCCGTTCATGATATAGCGCGAGTATTTCCTTGAGTTTTTCCCGGTTCGGCCACCCCTCCCTTATCAGTTCGGCTCGCGACAAGTACGGAAGGGCGAGCTCCAAAAGCTCATCCAGTGTTTTTTCCCTTATGTAGGCGCCATTAAGATAGTCCAGCTTTTGAATATTAAAAATTGCTCCGGCTTTTTGCACTTTATCCAGAGAGAAGTCCCTGATTAGGTCGGTCATGGAAAATATTTCTTGATCAGTGCCGGGATTCCAGCCCAAGAAAGCCATAAAATTTACCAGCGCCTCCGATAAATAACCTTGTTTGCGGTATTCCAACAGAGAGGTGGCGCCGTGTCTCTTTGATAATTTACTCCTGTCGGGCCCGAGAATTAGGGGCAGGTGCGCATACTGCGGCTGTGAGAAACCAAGTATTTCCTGAATTAATATTTGCTTCGGAGTATTTGAAATATGATCTTCGCCGCGAATAACATGGCTGATTCGCATTTCATAATCATCAATAATCACCGCAAAATTATACAACGGACTATTGAGGTCTTTGGCAATAACAAAATCGCCAAATAAGGAGGAGTCAAATTCCACTTCGCCTCGAATTAAATCAGTGAAGGAGATTTTTTTCTTTGCCGCCCTAAAGCGTACAACAGACGTCTCTCCGTCGGCGAGCCGCTTTTTGGTCTCTTGGTTAGATAAATTGGCGCATTTGCCGTTATATCTCGGCGCTTCCCCCCGGCTCATCTGTTCCTGCTTCATGGCCTCTAGCTCTTCTTGCGCGCAAAAACAATAATAGGCATGTCCGTCATTAAGTAATTTCTCTAAATACCGGCGATATATCTCCGGCCTGTCGCTTTGACGAAACGGTCCTTCATCCCATTTAATTCCAAGCCACTGCAGACCTTCGATAATATCTGCCTCATATTCTGGTTTTGATCTTTCTTGGTCTGTATCTTCTATGCGCAAAATAAATTTGCCCTTATTTTTTTTGGCAAAAAGATAGTTAAATAAACCAGCCCGCGCCGTGCCAATGTGCAGGAAACCGGTCGGCGAAGGCGCCAATCTCACCCGGATTTCTGTTTTTGCTTCTTTTGGCATAGTATAATTTATTTTAAATAATTTAGAATGTATTCGGCAACCAACTTGGCCGAATCCGGTTTGGCAAACTTATGGGCATTTTGCGACATGCGTTCGAGATCTTCCGGCCTCGCAAATAAGTTTTTCATTTTTTCCAAGAGAAAATGAGGCGCTATGTTGGCTTCTTCCATAACAATGGCCGCTCCCCTGTCGGCGTAGGTATACGAATTTTTGACCTGATGATCCTGAGCCGAGTTTGCCAAGGGAATTAAAATGCTCGCCTTGCCAACAGCCGCTATTTCAAAAATACTGCCTGATCCCCCTCGGCTAATAATTAAATCCGCGGCCGTATAGGCCTCGCGCAATTCAATTTCTCTCAAAAAAGATACCGGGTGATAATATCGGTCCATTTCTTTTGCAATAATCACACGGGCCTCGGCTTTTATTTCGGCATATTTTTTTTCGCCGGTCTGGTGGATTATTTCAAAATTTTCAATCATCTGGGGGAGAATATTGAGGATGAGATTATTGATAAACTGGGCGCCTTGAGATCCGCCAATAATCAAAATTAAGGGCTTTTCCCCGCTTAATTCGAAAATCCTGGCAGCTCCTTCTTTTGAGCCCTCGAGCAATTCCCGCCTGATCGGATTGCCCACCGAAATCATTTTTGCAGCAGAAAAATATTCGGTGTAGGGCACGGGAAAGGAAACCAGAATTTGTTTTGTAAACCGGGATAATATTTTATTTGCCAATCCGGGCGCCACATCTGACTCGTGTAAAATTATAGGCCGCCGAAGTATCCAACCGCAAAAAATTGGCGCCAGCGAACCATAGCCGCCCTTGCTGAATATAACATTGGGCGAGTGTAATAAAATATAGAAGAATGATTGCGCAAACCCGAAGGGAATTTTGAATAAGATATCAAAAGAATTATAAAGCGCGCTCCGCCAGTTTAAATATCTGCGTATTTTTCCCGACGAAATTATTTTGACTTTGACGCCTTCTTGCGAGAGGAGCATTGAGCCGAAATCGTCTTTCGGACCAATATAAATATATTCGGCCTTAACGCCCATTCTATTGAGTTCTCTTACTACGGCAATGATTGGAAAAACGTGGCCTGCGGTTCCACCGCCTGTAAACATTATTCTCATGTTTTTTGTTTTGAAATATTTAGCAAAAGGCCAATGGCCGCTAATTCTGCCATTAAAGCCGAGCCGCCGTAACTGACAAAAGGAAGCGGAATGCCCGTGAGCGGCAGGAGCCGCAGCATCGCCCCCATATTAACGAATGCCTGAAAAAGTATCCAGGAAGTCAGTCCAAAGCAAAGAAGTTTAGCAAAGCTGTCGTTGGTTTTTCTGCCAATTAAGAATCCCCGCCAAGCAAGCAGTAAAAAAAGTATTATCATAACAGAGCCGCCGATAAAACCCGTTTCTTCGGAAAAGATGGCAAAAATTGAGTCGGCCATTGGCTGGGGCAGAAATCCAAATCTCTGCAAGCTCATGCCTAGTCCTTTGCCGAAAATACCTCCGGAACCCACGGTGATTAGCGCCTGCTTCATTTGATAGCCCATGCCCATGGGTTCGATATCCGGGCTAATGAAAACAAGAAATCGTTCAAAACGATAAGCGGCTATTTTTATAAAAAGAAAAAATAAGGCAATTCCCCCGCCTAACATTAAAAGATTTTCGCGCACGGGAGTTCCCGCGAGGAAATAGACGATCATTGCGGAAACAATAATCACTCCCAATGTGCTGACATTCGGCTGTAGTCCGAGCAATAAAACGATAACTCCCAGAATAGCCAAAAAAGCGCCGAAGTTTAGCGAAACACTGCCAATCTTTTTTCTCATGCGCGATGATAGCCACGCAGCTAAATACAATATGAAAGTTAGCTTTAAAAATTCCGATGGCTGGAAAGAAGTAAACCCGAAAATATTGATCCATCGGCTGGCTCCCCCCGCCGAAATACCAATGCCCGGTACGAAGACCGCGATAAGAAGCGCTATATTCGCTAAAAGCATGGCGGGGGCCCAATTTTTGATTGTTACTAACGACATTCGGTAAGCCACATAACCCAACCCAAGGCCGGGTAAAAGGCCTACAATTATATGCCTTAAAAGCATGGAGATTGGCGAGTCATTTTCTTGCTGCGGAAGAGCCGCGGAAACGCTCGCCAAAATCATGATGCCAAGCAAGACCAGGATAGCCACAATTCCTAAAAGCAAATAATCGGGTTTTTCTTTTTTTGTTGCGTTGGGTCTCATTAATTTATTGTAGCATTTTTCATGCCCCGCACGAATTTTCGAAACTGGTCGCCCCTGTCTGCATAATCGCGAAAAAGGCCGAAGCTTGGCGAAGCCGGCGAGAGTAAGCAAATTTTTCCCCTATCGGTGTAGCGATAAGCCAATTTTACCGCTTCTTTCATGGTGTTTACGCTGAAAGATTTAAGTGAGGGATTTCGTAAATCCCTCAGGATGCGACTGCCCGTTGTTGGAAATAGAATCAGGGTTTTGACTTTACTTTTAGCAATACTTTCAGCTAATTTTTTGAAGTTCAATCCCCTATCAAAGCCGCCCAAGATTAGGGTTTGGATGTCATCGCCCAAATGATTCAATGCTCCAATGGTGGCCTCGGGCACAGTGGCGAGCGAATCATTATAAAATTTAATTCCCTTAAACCGGCCAATGTATTCTAATCGGTGAGGCAGAAATTTAAAATTGCGAATTGCCAGCTCTACTTTTCGCGGAGGGATTTGGAATATCTCCCCCACCCGCTTGGCCGCCTCAATATCGAGCTGGTAGTACTGACCCTTGATGGGAATTTTTTTTGCCTTGGATAATTCGACGATAGTTTTTATTTGCGCGTTTTCCGAATTATATATTAAATAATCGGACTTCTTTTGATACTTGGCAATATTGGCTTTTGCCTGAACGTATTCTTTGAAACTGCGATAGTAGTCCAAATGTTCCGGATAAATATTCAAAAGAACGGCAATGTGAGGGCTCGTTTTAAGATTGGTTAATTGGAAGCTCGAAAGTTCATATATGAAGATCTTTTCTGGCGCGGTTTTAGCCAACAGCGAAAGAACCGGCTTGCCAATATTGCCAATGAGCTCGCTCCTAATATTGCCCGCCTTTAATATGGCATAAATCATTGAGGCGGTGGTGCTTTTACCCTTGGTGCCGGTCACTCCAATAATCTTTCCGGGGCAGTTGTCAAAAAATATCTCCGTTTGCGTCGTAAGCTTGCGGACGCCCGTCGTCCGCAGGGACTTAAAGGGAATGCCCGGCGACTTGATAATCACATCGTAATCCTTGGTTTTTTCTAAGTAATTTTTATCGAATTTTTGATCGGCAATGTCTATTTTTTTTCGAGGAAATAATTTTTTAAGAAATTTAAGGGTATCGCGACCCTCCCGGCCAAAACCTAAAATGAGTATTTTTTTATCTTTTAATTCATCTAATTTCATTGTACTTTTCTAGAAGGTAAGGAAGTTCGCCTATCGTTTTTGCTTTAACCAAACATAATTCGAGGGCTTCTTGGCTCTCTTTGTATGTACCCACGCATTCAAAGGGCTTGTGTTTGCCCCTACCCAGTAAGTCCCTCATCACTTGTAAAAGATTTTTATTCATAAACATATCCTTGGCGAATGTTCCCTGGAGCTGTTTTGCAGTAAGGTAAGGATAAAGAGTCGAATAGACAAATAGGCATTTAGGGCAATTGCCGCACCAGCGTTCCCGTGTTTTTAACCCGACATTGCAACTGGAAAAGATCGAAAAATATTGAGGATATTTCGAAAACATCTTGGATATTTCCGCTTCCGTGTATTTTCTTAAAAAGCTGTAGCAGCGCATTTTCGGCGCCAAATGCTTTTTACAATACCCCTTGAATCTATTTTCGAAATCAGAGCTTTTGGCATATTGGTGGTTTATGACGCCATCTAAATAATCGACATTTCCCTCGTCAGCGCTTTTTTCATTCGAAAAAACAACATTCTTGTAATCAAATATGGCAGCGCAAAAGACACCTAAAAAAGACAGGACTGCCGTAAATGGGGTGTGGCCATTGAGATATCCTTGGCGATTTAGGGCCAAGAGGCGGGGGTCGATTTTCCTTTCTGCGACAACACAGTCCTTGATACCGGCAATTTCTATTACTCCCCTTTGTATTTTTTGGGGATTAAGCAAAAAACAAGCTAATTGCGCCTCACGTTTTTTTAGTTTCTCAAGCGTAACTATGGAATCCTTTCCCCCGCCCATAGGGATAAGAAATTTTTCCCGCAGGTCAAGGCCAAAGATGCCCAACGGCGGAGCGTCTAGCGCCGGGTTGCTCACGACGCTCAAGAAGTCAGCATTGCGGCAATCAATCTTATTTTCGTAGAAAAATTGGCCCATGGCGTTAATAATCAGGTCCCGCCACCAATCTCTCTGCTCCTTGGTTAAAAAACCCGCTCGAATCATGATTTCGGGCGAAGCAGTCGCCTTCCAATAGCTCGGAATTTCCATGAGGCCCAAGTGAAAAACAAAATTATTCAGCGCCCGATCGCCTATTTTCTCAAGAGCTGTTGAAGAGACATTTTTGATGGTTATCGCGCTTTTGAAGCGAATATCTGGCTCAATTCGAAAGTGGAAAGAAGTTCGCAACTCCCCGCCTTTTAACTGATAAGAGTATTTTTGGTAAATAAATCTGGGGTATTTTTTCCGCAGAAAAACGGCATTTTTCATATACCATATTATATCCCATTTACCCGGATAAAACAACCTAATATCTTATCCGAGGAGGCGGATGCCGAGGCCGAAGATGGCGGCTGCGACTCCGATGATCCAAAATCGCATTGTCACCTTGTGGGGAGGCCAACCCTTTGCTTCAAAATGGTGATGTATCGGAGACGCCAGCAACACCTTTTTACCGCGGAATTTTTTAGAAAGCAACTGAATTATTACAGAGCCGGATTCCATTACCAAGAGAATGCCGATTATCGGCAACACAAGCACGGAATTGGTCAGAAAGGCCACCACCGTCAGCGTTGCCGTCAGGCCCATAATGCCCGACTCCCCCATATAAAATCTGGCGGGAGGTATGTTGAACCATAGAAAGGCCAAAAGCGCTCCGAGAATAACAGCGCTGAATGCCGCCAAATCCACTTGGCCCAAGAACAGAGCAATGCCGGCAAAGGCGCCGAAAATAGCGGCAAAGGCGCCCCCGGCCAAACCGTCCAAGCCGTCAATGACGCCGCCGGAATAAGTCGCCATCATCACCGTGATAAATAAGGGAATATACCAGATGCCGATTTCAAAATCGCCGATTCCGGGCACATGCAAACTCGACCACCCTAATTTGGCGAAAAACCACCAGGCGCCAACCAAGCCAATCAGCCCCATGAGAACGAGACGCTGTTTCAAGGTCAAGCCGCCGGCAATGTATTTGCCTTTGCCCATAATTTGCAGAAAATCATCTGCTAATCCGACAAGCGAAGCTGTTAGCAGGGCAAAGATGGGCAGCCATGTTTGGCTTCTGCTTAGGAAATTCAGCTTTTGGAGCCACCAAATATCAATGCCCGAAAGAAGATAGAAGAAGGATAAAACAATCAAGGGCGTGAGCCAGATGAGTACGCCGCCAAAACGAGGCACTTTGATTTCGCCCTCGGAATGGAATTTTTGGAAATAAGTAAGCTCTTTGCCGTCAATGGCTTTTGTCCTGACTTCCTTCCGCCAAAGTTTGTATTTATACATTACTTTGGTCAGAAAAGGAGTCATTAAAAAAGCTACGATAAAACTTGTAGCTCCTAATGCGAATATTTTAATGACGGCAACTGCCGCTTCCGGTAAATACATATATTTATTATTTTGTATGCCAAATGTCGTTTCGCCAAGTCCAATTTTTATCCATGCCGCCCATAAGCCAGATCGCATCCTTGAAAACAATAGCGGTTGAATCCTCTCTGCCAGACCACGGAGGATTGTGATTCGTTTTTTTCCAAACAGAGCCGTCAACGGAGAACCAGATATCATTGTCTCCCCCATTTTCAGTATCGTTAAATCTTCCAATGAGCCATAATCTGTCTTTAAAGATCAAAATTTCATGCCCCTGCCGCGCTTGCCATGGCGGATTATCGGTTACCAGATTCCAATTGATGCCATCCTCTGAACTCCATACGTCTTTAAAGACGCCGTCATTCAAGTCCATGCCTCCAATTAGCCACAATTTATTCTGAAAAACCGCTACCGCATGATCCCACCTGCCAGACCACGGAGCTGCGGCCGTGGCTTGGGTCCAGTTAATACCGTCGTTTGAATACCAAACATCATTTTTCGTTTCCCTCTTATCATAGTCAACTCCGCCCATAAGCCATAATTTATCATTAAAAACAACTGCTTGATGACCCTCTCGCGCGGGCCACGCGGCGCGAGGATTAGCAAGTGTCCAATTTATTCCGTCTTCGGAATTCCAAATGTCATTTTTGAGGCCGATTTGCGGCCCCCAGCCGCCCATGAGCCATACTTTATCTCGAAAGTCAATCGCCGCCGCAGATCGTCTTTTGCCCCATGGAGCTGTCTCAGTTAATAAATTCCAGACCACGCCGTCCCTTGAGTTCCAAACCTCGCTAAAGTGCGGCGCTTTCCAGTATTCTACCACACCCTCCTTGATAACATAGCCGTTGGCATTTAATCCGGCCATTAGCCAAAGTTTGTTTTTATATTCAACCAGCGCATGAGAATCACGGGGAAACCAAGGCGCCGGTAGGCCAACTGCCTGCCAGTCCAAAAGTTCTGGAATAAAATTGGGCCGTGTTTCGAGTGAGACGGTTTGCTTTAGAAATGGCTTATATATAAAAACAGCAGTTCCAATAATTGTTTCCGCAACTAAAAAAAATACCAGGATTTTTAAACGGGCGGGCATTACCATTGATATGAAGATCTGGTCCAATTGATTATTTTTTCCATTTCAGCAAACCGGTCTGGCGAATCCAAAACAACGCTAATCAGATAACCCCGGCTTTTCGGCGCCTGAACAACTAATAAAAGACAGCCGCCGGATTTTGGCGTCTCTCCGGTTTTACCGCCAACCATAAGGGGAATTTTTTCAAGCAGAGCATTGGTATTTTCTGCGGTATGATTCAGCGCTCCGTTAATATCGCGCAAGGCAAATTCCTTAAGCAAAGAAATTTCAAAGATATACGTTTTATTTTGTAATATAAATGCGGCGAGTTGGGCTAAATCGCGGGCGCTTGATTGGTTGATTGCAGTCGTATTGAGCATATCCAGGCCAGTGGGATTAATAAAATTCATGCTTTCCAAATTCAAGTCGTTTGCTTTTTGATTCATTAAACCAACGAAAACATCCGTGCCTTTTATTTGAGACAAAGCCATAGCCGCGCTATTGTTTGATTCAACTAACATTACTTTGAATAAATCCGACATTAAGAATTTGTCGCCGGTTTTAAGCTGTCCGCTTCCATTGCCCGGTTTATCCGCGGCTTCGCCGGTGATTTCGATAGTTTTGTCTAACGAATAATTTTCGGCAATCACTACGGCCCCCATAAGCTTTGTCAAACTGGCTATAGGCAAAGGGGTTTCGGCATTTTTATCAAAAAGCACTCGCGTTTCGCCATTATTGTCTAAGAATAGCGCGATACCCGCTTCGGCATTAATTTCTAGTTTATCGGCTTCGGCTTTCAATGTGGGTCGGAAATGAGTAGGGCTAATTTGAGCGGTCGTAGCCCGGGGACTCTGACTGAAATTAGCGTCTAAAAAGTTAACGCCAAAGCCGATAGAACCGAAAATCAAAATACCAAAGAATAAATTTTTAAGATTTCTTCCCATTTTTTATTTTCTTTTTCTTCTTTGCTATTTGAATGTGTAATTCCGTCAGCTGTTCAGCGCTGATTTCGCTGGGCGCCTGCATCATCAGGTCGCGATTATCTCCGGTCTTGGGAAAGGCAATAACTTCGCGAATTGACGGCTCGTTTGCCAGAATCATCACAAAGCGATCGATACCGGGCGCGATGCCGCCATGCGGCGGCACGCCATATTCAAACGCTTCGAGCATATGGCCAAAATTTCGGCGGATTTCTTTTTTCTCATGTCCCATTACTTCAAAAATCGCCTCTAACACTTCGGGCTTGTAGCTTCGCAAGCTCCCCCCGCCTATTTCATAACCATTCAAAACGAAATCATACTGATGCGCTAAAATTTCCCCCGGATTTTTTTTGATACGTTTAATGTCATCTGTCTGCGGCCTTGTGAATGGATGATGAACCGCGTCCCATCTTTTTTCTTCCTTCTTCCATTCAAACATCGGGAAATCAACAATGAACGCAAAGGCCAACTCATTTGCATCATCTTTATTTTTTCTTAAGTCGGGCTTGTCGGTGCCGTATTTTTCAATGACTTCCCTATAAGTTAAACGGGGAAAAGGTAATTGAGAAATTTTTTTACCGGGTGCCTCGCTTTTTATTATTGCAATATAAAGTTTTTCGATGAGATCCAATATTTCTTCTTGTTCTACAAAAGACATCTCTAAATCGAGTTGAGTAAACTCGGGCTGTCTGTCGCCCCTCGGATCTTCGTCCCGAAAACATCTTACGATCTGAAAATATTTTTCAAATCCGGCAACCATTAAAAGCTGTTTGTATTGCTGGGGCGACTGGGGCAGGGCATAAAATTTTCCCGGCTGATTGCGCGAAGGCACAACAAAATCCCGAGCGCCTTCGGGCGTGGACTTCGTCATGATCGGCGTTTCTATCTCAATAAAGCCCTCTTTCTCAAGAAAATCGCGGATAAAAATCATTATCTTATTGCGCAAAACCAAATTATTTTTCATCTTTTCCCTCCTTAGGTCTAAGTATCGGTATTTCATTCTGATCTCTTCGTTGACCTCTCCCTTGACTGCTGAAATTTCAAACGGCAAGGTTTTTGCTTTTGATAAGACCACAAGTTTTTCTGCCTTTATTTCAATATTTCCCGTCGCGACATCTGGATTGACCATGCCTTGCGGTCTTTCCTTTGCGATTCCCTCAACACAAATAACCCATTCTGGCCGCAGGTCTTTTGCCAAATTAGCTGACATGACGATTTGAATGATACCCGATATATCCCTTAAATCGATAAAAACAATACCCCCATGGTCGCGTCGGGTATTGACCCAGCCGCATACCCTCACGGGCGTATTGTTGGGTTGAGTCGTCTCTTTGATTAATATTCTTTTCATAAATTATTTTATAGGAATTTTTATGTTGAAAGTGCTGCCCTGGCCCTTGCCTAAACTTTCAGCCCAGATTTCGCCGCCATGCATTTCAACAAATTTTTTTGCTACATACAATCCCAAACCTGTCCCATTAGCGTTGAGGCGGCTTCCAGTTTTTCCGCGCCCGAAACTGCGAAAAAGCTGCCCAATTTCTTCTTTCGTCATGCCTGCGCCAGTATCTTTTACAGATATGCGTAGCGAGCCGTTTTCTGCCGCTGCTTTGATTTCTACTTCGCCTTTATTTGTATATCGTATCGCATTGTCAAGAATATTCAAGATAATCTGCCGCATTTTTTCCTGATCTAATAATAATTCAGGCAATTGATTGCGCAATCTCTGCCATTTTAATTTGATTTTTTTCTGCTGCGCGCTTACCGATAATTCCTGAACCACGCTGGAGATAAGTTCCCCCAGCAAAATCTTTTGAGGTTCCAATTTTGTTCTGCCGGCTTCAATGCGGGATATATTTAAGAGATTGTTCACTAATTTTACCAATCGTTGGCTGGACGAAAAAACATTCTCAAGCGGTTTTTTCATTGTTTCCGGTAAATTGCCGTAGCTGCCCTCTAAAATCATAGACGTGTAACCCTGAATGGCTGTTAAGGGCGTGCGGAGCTGGTGCGACGCAATAGATAAAAATTCTGATTTTGTCTGGTCGATTGTTTTTAATTCTTCATTGGCTAATTCAAGATGATCGGCCAATTCCCGAATCCGCAATTTATCCTGCACTTCTTTTAGGATGGATTTTATCAATAGCAGGCCGAGAATGCCCACGATTAAAAAAAGCAGTAAAGTCCAAAGCAGTTCCCAGAGGGTGGGCGCGGTTAAAACCTCTATAAACAAGATTAGTAAAATTGCGCCCACGAGCAATTCGGCGGCTATTACTCTTACATTTAGGAGACGATGTTTGATGATTGCGTAAGCCGATAAAATAATGAAAGGCAGGGTGAAAAGAGGCCCGAATTTTACGAAATCAGTTCTCTGCAAAAGCACCACCGACAGAAATTGCGAAATAATGAGCAAAAAAAACATGATGGAAAAGCCGGATAAAATAAAGCGCCACTGCATTTTTTCATCACCTTGGGCCGAGCGGTATTTTTTAATAATATAATAAACCGCTAGCCCTAAAAATAGAAAAATACTGAAAGCGAATAGGGGCATTAATATTCCCGGCAGAGGCACAATAACCCCGTTTTTAATTTCTAATTTCGTGTATATAAACGGCGAAAGCGTGGCCGCCATTGTTGACCCAGCGAACAACGTTAAAATCAAAAGTTTCCATTTTGCCGCCAGAAAAACATTTTTAGGAAATAGATAAACAAAAAGAAAAAACATAAACTGCATAAAAACGGCAAAAAACAGAACCAAGCGAATCCAAATTAAATCGTCCAAAAGGACGGGGTGGCTGGAGAAATAGTTCGCGGCCGCCCAAAGAAGAATCGTTATACAAGCGACAGAGAAAACCCTGTTGCTTAAATTATTTTTATTCCTCGTATAAACCAAAAAGGCCAATGCCAAACTGGCTATTATCGGAATAAGAGTGATTAGAACATCCAGGTCTAAGCGGGTAAAAGTAAAATTTAACATACCTTGAAGTGATTATCTATGTCAAAAAAGTATCTTCCTGACTTCAGCGGCCTTTTGGCAGCCATGCGCATTACCGCCTGCGTTGCGATTGAACCGGCGATTAAAGCAGTAGAACTGATTTGAGGCACCGAGGCGGTCTTTTTACCTATTGATTTCAGCGATGATTTCATCTTATTATCCAGATATTTAGGATCGACAATTTTCGTGGCTATTTCCACCCACCTTTTATATGTCATATTGCTTAATTGCTCTGTCTGAACGCCCTTCATCAGGCCATGGAATATGGGCCGTTTCGGCTCTCGGTCGAATCTCTCCACATCTAAAACAACATTATTGCCAACATTGGTAACCATTATAACTGGAATTCTTAATTTCTTGGCAATGTTCCTGGCCGAAAATTTCAAGGAAAGTCCGTCTATTTCATCAACCAGTAAATCAAGCCCGGAAATAAATTTGCTCATATTGCCCTCGTCGACAAAATTTGTCCAATAATCCACTTTCAAAAAGGGATCCATTTCATAAATTTTTTTTGCCATAAAAGCGGCTTTATTCTCGCCCGCGGCGGTTAGGGGCGCCAACATGCGGTTTAAATTGGAGATTTCTATGGTGTCGGCGTCGGCAATTCTCAAGAATTTCGGCCCCCCGGAAGCAATAAGCGGCCAGAGAACATTCGAGCCGATTGACATGCCCATAATCCCTATTTTAAAATCACGATAACCTTTTTGCTCGCTTTCTGTGATGAAGTTCTTATTTCTGGCGGTTTTTATCTCAAAAAAGATATCTTCCGCGGGGCAATGCACAATTTTATTGAGCCATGGGTAATAAATCCAAACGTTTTCGATGGCGTTTTTATTTTTTTCGAAAAATTCAGCGAGCGGTTTTTCCGCCTGCGGCATACCATCCTTAAATTGAGGATTTCTGATAAAAAAAAGCTCGCGTATGCTACCCGTAAAAACATCAAGCTCTTTTGCTTTCGAGGGAGCTTCTCGCCTTGTATTAAAAACTATGGGTTTAAACTCCATTTCTGTTTTATAGCTTGGGGGTTAAAATATTTTGCGTGATTTTGGGGCCACAAAATAATTTTAGGGTCGGCCTTGGCTCCGATTGATTGCCGCAGGCGGCCGTATTCCAAATTGCTTTTTTGTAAATTTCTAATGATAACCCTTCGTATTTTGTCTAGTAATTTTTTACTCGCGGCGCATGCTTCAGCCAATTCAATATTAATCTCCAGATATTGATCATGGTTATTGGGTTTATTTCTAGCGGTCATGACAAATTTTCCGGTAACCATTTTATTAAATTGCGCCTGCTCTAATGCGGTTTTGATATTCTCGGGGTATATATTAACGCCATAAAGCGAGCTGGTGTTATCGCTTTTGCTGAAAACATAAAGAAATGGCAGTTTCCAAATTTTATCGTTAAAAGCTTTTTGAGGCGGTATTTTGGCGATTTCGCCGAAATTTAAGACGCCTCCCGTATCATGAATATTATAGCGCACAAAAGGAATACCGCCATAGCAGGAAAAAATTGCCTCACCATTGATTTCCTCAAAATATTTTAATAAGGGATTGTATTGAGTTAAAGTGGGCAGGCGATTATTTCTCTGAAATAAGTCGGGCATTTCTCTTCGCAAAAATATACAAATTGGCGTTTCGTGTCCCAAAATGCCGGCATCGGCCGAGCCGTAAATATTCAAGGAGTCCTTTAGGATGTTTTTTGAGCCGGCTTTTTGCAAAGCATAATCGCGCCAGGTTTCGCTAAAACCCTCGGTAGCAAATAAAAATTTCATTCTGAAATTGTTCCAGTTAATCTTTTCCCGTTCCCCCTGCTCTAATATATCTTTTACGAAGGGCGGATAGCCGGCGAGGATAATTTGCTCATATTTTTGCCCCATTTCTTTGATGACCCTCAGGGTATCATCGGCGTTTATGCCGGGTGTTATAACAGTCAGGGGATATGATTTTTGAGCCGCTCTCAAGACAGAATTCAAGGTAATGATGCCGGCAATATAGATTCCCATCGAAAAAGTAATAATAAATAATGTGGAATGTCGATCTGCTCCAAAGATATCCCGCAGAAAAAGCTCATGGTAAATGCTTGTTTCCAACTCAAGATTGTCGCCCCGCGGCCAAAAAAATGGCACGCCCGAAGACCCGGAACTTACAGCCAAAAGGGTGTTTTTTTCAACCTTGCCGTCCCAGCATAGTTTTTCGACTGGATAATTTTGGAGGTAGTTTTTTTTGTCGATGATGGGCAGTTTGCTAAAATCGGCAATCGTTTTAATTTTAACTGGGTTGATTTTATTCCTCTTTAGAAAATCCTTGTAAGCTGGCACCCTGTAAGCGGCTGCCCGAAATAGAGTCAGCGCCATTTTCTCCCCGGCTTTCTGCCAAAATTCCGGCTCTTTGGAAATCAATAATTTAGAACAATAATCAGCGTCAAAATGCGCAAAATCGCCGATATTATTTTTAAGCTTTTGTCTCGCCTCCGGTTTGTATAAAAACTTGAGGTATGGGTTATACATGCTCTTTTTATATAATAGCAAATATCCTACCTTGCGGGTAGGATATAATCTTCTATTCTTCGCCTTGGGCTGTGGGGAGCTGTTTTTTCAGCATAGCCAAGTCCAAAAAGCATTTGCGGTTCAAAATTACGCAGGCCCAGTGCTTGCCTCAATTCTTCTCTGGCGATTTGGTCTTCAATAGACGCTACCCGAATGGCAGAATCAATCGACTTGCTTTGCGCCGCCAGTAAAATCATTTCGAGAAGTTCACCAACTTTCAGCCACTGTTGCCGGTGATTTCCCCTTGAGCTAATGACCACCACCGCCGGAAAATTCATAATCCGCTTGCGTTCCTTTTTCGCTTCAACTTTTGACACATCAACGTGCCGCAGTATGTGGGGGGCTATGCAAGAAACCAGCAAAGACATGCCGTGGCCGGAGCCGGGCATGCCATCTTTTTTTCGGGTGATATTGGTTCTCAGCCAATGCGCTAATTCTCGGCGAAAGGGAGAACGCGACATTATCCTTCCCATTGCCCGGCTTGAAATGTCGGCGATTTGCGCCCTCGTTTTATATGAGGTAACAAAATCAATCCTCAGACCTTCGTCGCGGTTCAGGTCTTTCAATGCCCGAATAACATCTTCAGGAATCGGCCTGTTTTTATATTGGTTTCTGTTGGAACGCCTTTCCGAGGTGGCCCTAAAGTAGTCCCCGTTCGCTTTCTTTTTTTCGCCAAAAAAATTCATTCGAGCCGCCAAGTCCGAAGTGCCAGAAGTGTAATATGCTAAAGAGTGCGACAGGCCAAGAAAATCAGCCGCGATTTTTAAATTGGCTATGAGGCATCCCAAAGACACAAAAAGCATTCTTCCATCTCGGTCCGCTTCTGACAAGCGTCTTTTGGGATCGGCATATATTTCAATATATTTTTCGTCCACCCTAAAAAGCCATGGCTGGGAATTGTGGCTTGAGGGCGCGCGAACGCCGCATTCCAGTAATAACTTTATTTCTTTCGACATCATGTTTCGCCTCCTCGTTATGCATTAAAGGTGCTATTAGCTCAATTTATATACGATTATAGTTCAACAGTCAACAAAAGGGGTCTCTCGAAAGAAACCCCTCCCTCGCTTAGCGGATGCAGACCACGAAATAGCATCCGTTGCAAAGAACTGCCTCGCCCGCTGTTTTGCCCAAAATAGCCTGGGCAACAGGAGCCTTCATCGACATGCAAGTCACCCTTTGCTCATCAACAACAACTTCGCAACCGCCGCCCTCGGGGACGATCAGGTAATTGCTAATGCCCTCCTTATCTTGCAGGGTGACTACGCACCCCGGGGCAACGCGCTCGAAAGGGCCTCCACGCAGACTTTTAAGCATTCTTATGGTCCTCTCGTTTTGCTCAATGCGTTCGCAATACAGATTTGCCTCGTTCACTGAAGGGCTGTACTCCTCGCGCCTCCTCTTGGTAGCCGCGGCAACTGCTTCCGTTGCCACGACCGACGCCTCGCGCCAAGCATCGATCTGCCGCTGTTTCGCGGCAACAAAGGCCTGAACTACGTCCCCGCTGGTCGGCATAAACCCCCCCTAAGATTGTTAATACTTCTTACATGCCATAACTAAATTCTTTTGTCAAGCCGTAAATATCTCCGGCTCCCATCACGGCCAAAATTGTTTTGTTTGGCAAATTCTTTGACAAATACCCTAAAATATCATTTTTTGGCAGATATATAATTTTTGGCGAGTTAATTTTTCGCACCAATTTTTCAGAACTTACCGTATTCTTAAATTTTTTATTTTCCCGGCCTGCCACGTCGTAAATATCGGTTATGATAATTCGGTCTATTGATGCTTCCCGGAATGTCTTTACAAAATCATTGAATAAATAGTGTGTCCGTTGATATTGGTGGGGCTGAAAAATGCACCAGATTTTATTTTTCGGCCATTTTTCTTCCATTGCGTTTAGAGTAACTTTTACTTCTGTTGGATGATGGCCGTAGTCGGAAACCAACGTAAAATCAACGTTCCCCGCTTTTGCCTTTTTGACCTCGAAGCGCCGCCAAGCGCCCCGGTATTCCGACAGCGCTTTAAACGAAACTTTGTCGGGTATTTTTAAAGCCCGAGCAGCCGTTAAGGCCGCAAGGGCATTAAGAATATTATGCTCTCCGGGCACTTTTAAGATTTTTCTAAGTTTCTCCACATCGATTGATTGATTTACGAAACCCATCAATTTTGATTGGTTTCGTAAATCAATCAACTTTCCTTCCCCCGGAAGGTGTTTGATAAATTTATCGAAGGCATTTTGAACATTTTTTAGATTTTTATAATAATCTAAATGGTCTGCTTCAATATTGGTTATGACAATGATTTGCGGCCAGTAATGCAAAAAAGAAGCAAAATGTTCATCCGCCTCAATAACGAGAACGTTTTTCCCGCAGAGAAGCGTTTTCGCAAAATTGCGGATAGGTTTGCCACCGGCTCTAAAGTTAGTGTTCCCGAACTCTTTGAGCTTAGTGCCGATTATGACGAATGGATTTAAGCCGGCTTTGGTTAAAATCAAAGAGAGCATAGCTGTTGTCGTGCTTTTTCCATGAGTTCCGGCTACGGCAATTGTAAAGTATTCTTTGGTCAGCTTGCCTAGCGCCTGCGGATACCCCATCATCGCGGTCGAGAACCGTTCTCGACCGTTTTGGGGCACGGCAGGGCTGTAAATTGTAAGGTTGGCGTCTTTTCTCGCGGTATTTTTGCCTATAGTGATTTTAGCGCCTTTCTTTTTTAACGCGTCGGTTATTTCCGAGCGAACCAAATCACACCCCGAAACATCGTGGCCCTTTGCTAAATAATATTGCGCCAAAGCAGATACCCCTATTCCGCCTATACCAATAAAATGTACTCTCATTGTAGTGGATACGATTCTAAAATTATATATTCGGGACTGCCTCTTTTTAGTTTGCTTTCCATCAGTTCTATCGCGTCAACGTTAAAAGTATACGAAATGTCTTCATTGACTTCCGGCCTCTCTTCCGGCTCTATTTTTCTAAAATCCCAAACCCGAATTCTGGCGAGCGTAATATGAGGAGCGCCCGGTTTTGACTCGGCAACGAGCGATTCCTGCAGATCCGCCCTCAGGTTTACGAAGGCCTCGGATTTCTCTCCAATCGCCCAGATCATTCGAGGCGGCATTTTTCCGGGAGGACCATAAGATATGTTATTGAGCATTATTTCAAAAGACGAATGACGCGAAGCGATTTCACCGACTTTCTCCAAAATATCCGGTAAATCCTCATCGCCGATATATCCCAAAAACTCCAATGTAATATGCAAATTATCCGCTTTTGTCCACCTTGCCGGGATCTCTGGCCATTTGCCCCTATAGTTTGCCAGTTCCATCTTGATATCATCCGGTAAGTTAATAGCGATAAAAATCCGATGCTTCATATAATTTTTATTATCCAATTCTAACATAATAAAAGCTCACCGCCAATATGATGTCCGACATTTCGTTGTCTATTTAAACTGAAGCTAAAATCATCGCTCAACTCAAGCCATGGCTATACTTTACGATAATTTTTAGTAAAGTTGTTACACCGGTTGGTACACCGGCGGCACCGGTGTATATCCGGGTGGATTTTTGGCTGGATTCTGCTAAAATAGAACAATGCCGAGGACTAAAAATAAAGAGCAAAATGAGGCGCAAGTTGAGACGGAAATCCAGGAAATTGTAAACTACTATTTTCAGACCAAGGGGCTGGCCTTGGAACAAGTAAAGGAAGACGCAAAGAAAAAGAAAATAATTTATTCCAGATACACCCGCCCCGCAAAGCAATTACTGGAACTCGCCGGCTCCGTTCAAAAAGCCAAAGAGGCCATTAACGTGGTGGCAGAATGGGCCAATTCGCGGTGCCTTGATTACGCCATTGAAACGGTCTTTAAGAAATGGCTGGAGCTGGGGCGGCTAAAGCCCAAAGAGGTTGTGAAAAAACCATTCTACCGCGGCAACCCGATGGTTTGGTCTGAAATAAAGCGGAAATGGTATGTTATTGACGAAAACGGTTCGTGGCTGGAATTTGCCGATAAGGACTCCGAAATTGAATGGAAAATTGTGAAATAATTTAATGAAAATTATATTTCTTGGCACATCAAAATTCGGGTCGATTATTCTGGAAAAAATGGCAAACAGCGGCTATTCGCCGGCGCTCGTGATTACGGCTCCCGACAAGCCATCCGGCAGAAAACAAATCGTTACTCCCCCGCCCGTGAAAATCACAGCCGGACATTATGAATTTAAAATAAACCAACCAGAGCGAGTGAGGCATATTGAAACAGAAATCAGGAACGCGAAACCGGACTTAATAGTTACTGCCGCCTATGGCCAAATATTACCGCAAGAAATTTTAGACATTCCGCAATTCGGCTGTTTAAACGTTCATCCATCGCTTTTGCCGAAATATCGAGGCGCTTCGCCAGTGCAACATGCTATTTTAAGCGGCGGCAAAGAGACCGGCGTAACTATAATATTAATGGACGCAATAATGGATCACGGGCCGATTGTTGCCCAGAAAAAAACAGTTATCGGCTCCAACGAAAACTTTCCCGAATTGCACGACCGACTCGCCCGCTTGGGCGGAGAACTATTAGTGGATATCATACCCGATTGGGTGAATGGAGGAATTAAGGCACAGCGCCAAAATGAAACCGAGGCCACCTATACGACTATTATTAAAAAAGAGAGCGGTTTGATTGACTGGGCAAAACCAGCCGAAGAAATTGAGAGGCAGGTTAGGGCCTTTAACCCATGGCCGGGAACATACACTTTTTGGGAAAAGAAAATATTTAAAGTAAAAGGCAAGAAAAGTTTAGCGGAAACAAGACGCATTTATGTCAAGATATTAGCAGCCGAAGTTACAAAAGGCAAAACCGTTCAGAAAAAAAACGGCGAGGTCTTGCCAACCAAGGTAAAAGAATTAGCCGTTCAGACGGGGCGGGGCCAGCTGAATATCTTAAAATTACAAATTGAAGGAAAAAAACCCGCTGATCCCCGAGATTTCCTCGCTGGCCACGCGGATTTTATAGGTGTAATATTAAAGAAATAATATGCTCAACTATACAGACCTAAAAAAAGGAATTCAGTTTATATTCGAAGGCGAGCCCTACGAGGTTTTGGAAGCCAATCCCCTAAAAAAAGCCCAGCGCCGAGTAGTGATTCAAACCAAAATACGCAACCTCATAACGGGTAGTGTTTTTGACAGAAACTTTCACCAGGGCAATACATTTGAAGAAGCCGAATTGTCTACTTTTTCCGCCAAATTTATTTACGCCCATCGCGATAGATATATTTTCGCGGAAGAAAAGAACTCTTCAAAAAGATTTGAATTAAGCCGGGAACAGATTGGGCCTGCAGTTAGATTTCTCAAAGCCGGCCAGGAAGTCAGAGCCGAGGTCTTTGGGGGAAAAATCATTAATATTTCTGTTCCCATTAAAGTTCAGTTAAAAGTAACCGAAGCGCCGCCGGGGGTGCGGGGCGATAGGGCGCAGGGCGGCACCAAAACCGTTGTTTTAGAGACCGGCGCCCAAATTGGCGTTCCCTTGTTTATTGAAGAGGGCGATATTGTTGAAATCAACACGGAAACAGAAGAATATGTAAGACGAGCGGAATAAGTATGCAAATTTTTGAGCTACATTTTAATCCCAAGTCCGCTAAAGATCGTGTTTTTGACACATTTATTTATGAGCCGGAAAATCTTTACGAAAAACGGCTCGGGAATTTGTATATGGCCGGTGAGCTCGAAAAACAATTATTGAGGAATCCGCGATTTCTTTCAGAGTTTGCCGGCGTAATGAAAGACGAATATTATAGCTCGCAGTTGAAAAATACCCCGGAGAAAAATTTAACGATGGCCCTGAAAAAAGCGAATGATTTTCTTGACGAAGAAGCAAAAAGGGGAAATGTCGGATGGCTTGGTAATCTTAATTTTGCTTTGATTAATTATAATGATTTTGCCATCAATTTCACAAAAACCGGCAACATTAAGATAGTTTTAATTCGACGGGGTGATTTCTTGGATATTGGCGAAAATCTTGAGACGCAATCGGATCAGACCTATTCTTTGAAAGTTTTTGGCAATATTGCTTCCGGTAAACTTGCCCCAGCCGATAAATTATTGGTTCTCACTGAAGAAGCTTTTTCGGTCATTTCTCAAAATGGCAATTTCCTGAAACAGTTAGACGCGACTAAAGATGAAAAGGGATTGAAGGAAATAATTAGCATTAATAAGGCATTGTTTGCCGAAATTTCAGGCATTTGTTTGCTTATGCTTGTATCTCAAAATACGCAACCAAAACGCGCCCTGACGTTTCGGAAAGAGCTTCCTATGTTTAGTTTTAGAGAATTATTGATGAAATCCCTGCGGGCAGTAAAAATACCACAACCACCGCAACCAAGGATAATAAGCTGGAAACCGAAACAAATTTTGTTGGTCGCATTTCTAATCCTGCTCTTGGCCTTATCTTTTATTTTTTTTAAGAAATAATTATTTCAGTTCTACTTGGGCTCCAGCCGCTTCAAACTTCTTTTTTATTTCTTCCGCCTCTTCTTTCTTGACGCCCTCTTTTACCACTTGCGGCGCGGCGGCGGCGGCATCAACCAAGTCCTTTGCTTCTTTCAGGCCCTTGCCCGTCAGGTCGCGAACTACCTTAATCACTTCGATTTTTTTGTCGCCCACTCCTTTCAATTCAATATTAAAAGAGGTTTTTTCTTCAACGGGCGCGGCAGTTGCGGCGGGAGCGGCAATCGCTACCGGCGCTTGAGCCGATACGCCGAATTTTTCTTCCAGGACTTTGACTAATTCAGCCAAGTCCAGCACAGAAAGGGCCTCTATTTCCTGAACGAGTTTTTTGAACTTCTCCGGAACATTAATTATTTTTTCTTCTGCCATAAATTTATTGTTTAATTAATATTAACTTTTGACCTTTTGTATTGCCGATAACGCATAAATCAAATTTCGCAGGTTGCCGTGCAAGACGTTAACCATTCCCGACAGCGGTGAAGAAATACTGCCGACCATTTTTGCCAAGAGCTCCTGACGGCTTGGCAGCTGCGCCAAGGTTAGGGCTTTCTCCCGGTCAAAAATTTCTTTACCGATTATTCCACCCAGCAGTTTCAGATTTTCATTTGTTTTGGCAAAGCCATAAAAAGTCCTAAAGGGCGCGATTTCGTCTTGATAGCCAATGCCCAGAGCAATCTCGCCATCCATCTTTTTTAAATTGGCATCAATATTATGCTCCCTTAAGACCCTTGTGATTAAGGTTTTTTTGGCGACCTTAACTTCGCCGCCTTCATTTCGCATCGCGTGCCTTAATTTGGTCAGATCGGCTACTTTTACACCGCTAATATCGCCAAAAGCGATTGCTTTTTGGCGGTTAATTTTATCTTTTAACTCTTCTATAATTTTTGTTTTTTGCGCTTTAGTTAATGGCATATGCGTTTATATAACAAAAAATCTGCGGAATATCCACAGACAAAACAAGTTACTTAATCCTCGGCGGGTCTTAAATGCCCACTGTCTATGGATATTTCAATACTATATTATGCCAATAATTTTGTCAACAATGCTATTGTCCAATTGCAATCCAATAGAGGCCTCCCGAGCTTCCTTCGTTACGGCCACAATCGTTCGTGCTATAGCGAAAAGTAAAACGAGTTGAAGAGACTGACTGCACGCTGGCCACATAAACGGATCTATCTCCCCCGCCTCTTGCGGAAATCACAACCACGGGGATAGTAGAAAATGCCTGGGGGAAGTTAATGGTGTATGAATGGTATCCGGAGCCACCATCACAGCTTTCAGAAGTATAGCCGCTACCATAACCAGATTGTATTTTTGCACCAGCTGTGGGAGAGCCCACCATATAGCCGTTAGTGGCAGATATATTTCCTTGTGCGGCCAATCCGGTATTAATATTAAGTGACCCGGTATCATTATACAGTGTTGTATCGCTGCCACTAACTTGAGCTGATATTACCAAATCGCCACCGTTTGAAATTTTTAACGCAGTTCCTGCTGTTCCGGAAATATCAAGTTTTGCCCCGGGACTGGCTGTCCCGATGCCGACGTTGCCGCTGGCTCGATGCGCCGATATTAAGCGGAGCTGCCACATTGCCATTGGGTGGGGTTTGTGATGGCTCTGTCCAAGCATAAACAACCGCTATGCCCATAAACACGCTAAGGGCTAACAAAAAAGAGAAAGATAAGAGAGAGAACTTTTTAATCTTTGATAGAAGCATTTGTGTCAAAGGATAATTATTTCAGAAATTCTGTCAAGATATTAGCTCCGCAAACAATCTTGAGCGCTCTGTTATTGTTGGCTCGGGATAAAAAGGTATATGCCTTTAAAACTGTTAGCATAAGCGCAGGGAGCATCCCAATGATACGCTTGCGCGGCGATGGTAACAGGACCTGCGTTGACAAGGGCGCGTTTCCAGTACGTTCCGTCATAGTGTTCCACCTCGCCAAGACTTGAACCATTGACTGCAATGCGAGATTTCACTATGTAGTTACCGCTTCCCCCACTGCAATCCCACCTGCTGGCTCTAATTTGACCCATTACTAGCACTGCGCCGGCAACCGGGGCGGTAAAAGAAAACTGGGGATTCCCCGAAGGCATATTGTTCCAAGAACCATCGGGTTGTTGGTAACCACTAGCAGAAACTGCCCGACTAAAGAAGTCGCCGCCAGGCCAGCTTGTTCGGCAGTTATCTCCGATACAAAGTCCGCTCTGTCCTTTAACATATCCGGCCACATCCAGTTTTTGGCTTGGCCCCGTGGTGCCAATGCCCATGTTGCCGTTGTCTCCAAAGATATAGCTTCCATCTGAGCCAAGCCGTAT
>JACOYH010000012.1 GCA_016181965.1 Candidatus Nealsoniibacteriota bacterium | reverse complement strand
CATACCGGAGGGAGAAAATATCCGCTTCGGACTTCTCGCAATCAAAAACGTGGGTGTGGCCATTGTGGAGGCTATTACAGAAGAAAGACATCGCGGCGGTCCGTTTGTTGATTTTGCCGAATTCCTGACTCGGGTCTATCACAAAGATTTAAATAAAAAATCACTGGAGAGTCTGATTAAGACCGGCGTTTTTGATTCTTTAAATATAGAGAGGGCGCATCTTTTGACGCATATTGAAGAAATCCTCTCTTTCAGTCAGAATGTTAAAAAGACCCACAGCCGCGAATCAGGCGGCGCTCCGCAAAATAGTCTTTTTGGAACAAGTTTTTCCGTACCGGAATTTCTCCGCGGCGGTGAAGCCAAGAGCAGAGATAGTGAAGACTTTTCCAAAGAAAAATTTGCCTGGGAAAAAGAACTTTTGGGGCTCTATATTTCCGGTCATCCCTTAGAACAGCACAAAAAGAAAATCGAGGAAAAAGGCGTGAGGCCCATCAAGGAAATATTGGCAAATGGCAGACGGAACGGGAACGGCTGCCGCATTGCCGGCGTGATTTCTAAAATAAAAAGAATTGTAAGCAAAACCGGCCAGCCGATACTTTTTGCCACAATTGAAGATATGAGCGATAATTTAGAGATAGTGGTTTTTGCCGATACCATTGCCAAAAATCCGGCAATCTGGCAAGAAGGAAATGTGATTATAGCCGCCGGCCGGATTTCCTCGAGAAACGGCGAGTCAAAATTCGTCTGCGAACAAGCGGTAGAGTTAAAGTAAAAAACTAATTAAAAAATCAGGGGCAGCTTCTCTATTATTCCCCATCGAGAAACTACCCCCTAATAGTCGCGCTTTTGACCACCTCCCTTCTTGAAATGCAGAGTTCAGGGCTCAACTGCGGTCGGATACCACACCGAAATTCTCTAAGTCTTTCCGACCCACAGGGTTCCACTCCCTAGTCCAGACCCCCAAATTCAAAAGCTCCTCTCCTTTAAGGTAGGGGGCAAGTTGTTCTTCCTGGCCCGCTACAATGACGAGGTAGCCATCGCACCGAGGGATAGCCATATGGATGGCACCGATGTCCCTCTCGATGTGTTTTCTTACCCACTCTCCTTCGTCGGGCTTATACAAAGCCCAAAGGCGCTTGGGGCGTTGAGAAATTAAAAGGCCTCTAATCCATCCTTGCCATCCCCGAATCCACCTTGCTAGACGGCTGCGTGGAGACTGCGCGTTCATTGGAATCCTCCTCTCCCGAAATTACGGTTTATTCATCTATCTTCAATTGACGAGGTCCGAAAATTATTCACTTTCAACAAATAAACAATTTTCGGAACTCTATTTAATTATTACCATCTTAACCCAAAATTAAATTTTAGTCAAATATAAATACGAAAGTGATTCTGTAGATAAAATTTACGAATTAGAATACGAATTTTCACCAATATTTTAAACCAAGAACAGCTATTGACTTATTTGTTTATATTCTAATATAATATTATGGATAGAGTGATGAAGCGGACTCACCAACCGCCGAGCTCTCGCCAAGTACCGGCGTACTGGTACAAAGAGTGCCCAAAAAATAAGGGAATTCGGGTGGAACCTCCCCGCCATATCGGGGACCCGAAATCAATTAATTTTTGGGCATTTTAATTTATTAAAAAAACATGGTTAAAAGACAAAAAAGGGAAGTGAAAAATGAAGAAATAAAAGACCATCGCGATTTGGGTCAATTGTTGGACCTTTTTACTTTTTCCGACCTTGTAGGCGCCGGCCTGCCGCTCTGGACCCCGAAAGGAACGATTTTAAGAAACCTCCTCGATGACTTTGTCTGGGAACTCCGCAAAAGGGCTGGGTATGAACAAGTTGATATTCCCCATCTCGCCAAAAAAGATCTCTACGAAAAAAGCGGCCATTGGGATAAATTCAAAAATGATCTTTTCCAAGTGAAAACCCGCGAATGAACTGTCCGCATCATATCGAGCTTTATAACCGCCGACCATGGAGTTATCGGGAATTACCCCAGCGTTATGCTTCGACCACGAAAGTTTATCGCGATGAACAAAGCGGCGAACTGGCCGGTTTATCGCGCGTCCGTTCCATTACCCAAGACGATGCCCATGTTTTTTGCCGAAAATCGCAAGTTAAAGAGGAAATATTAAAAATCTGGGATATTATTGAGGAATTTTATAAGGCGGTGGGGTTTTCTTTGGCAATTCGCCTTTCCTTGCATGACCCCAATCATCCGGAAAAATATCTCGGTTCTCCTAAAATATGGAAAGAAGCGGAATCCGAACTTCGCGTTTTAGTGAAAGAGAAAAAAATAAAAGTGATTGAGGCGATTGGCGAGGCTGCTTTTTACGGACCAAAGATTGACTTCTTGGCTAAAGATTCCTTGGGCCGCGAATGGCAGGTGGCAACTATTCAACTCGATATGAACCTGCCGGAACGTTTTGATTTAACTTGCGTTAACGAAAAAGGCAAACCGGAACGTATCGCCATCCGGCGCTTTTCCTCTGTGGCTCGCGCCTGTTCAAGTTGAAATTATAAATATCGGCTCCGGGCATAAAAATTACGCTCACGAAGTTTATTCGCGATTATCAGAGAATAATATTCGCGCCTCGATTAGTGATGATAATCTTACTGTTTCAAAGCGCATTCGCGACGCTGAAATCCAAAAAATACCGTATATTTTGGTTGTGGGCGACAAGGAAGTAAAAAATGAGAGCGTTAATGTCCGCCATTATAAACGCGGTCAGGAGGGCGAAATAAAAATTGAAAAACTTATCGAAAGGATTAATAGAGAAATAGGAGAAAAAACGATTTAAAAACTATCTCTAAAAAAGGTTATCTTCATCCACAACAATGCTTCTATTAATAGAACCAAAGTCATTTTTTTAATCGGAGATTTTAAATTCAATAAAAATGAATGACGCCAGCCCTAGTGGGATGGCGTCGGGGATGTTGTCGATGGTTGTTAAGGATCAGTGGATGATTGCCGCTGGGGGTTTCCGCCCCCAGCGTGAGGTTGCCGAGATTACTTCTTCTTCAGGGCCTGCCCCTTCTTCGTCGTGCCGGTCGTCCGTCTCATGGTGTCCCTCTCTTTCGTCTGCGCCAGGGACGGGTGTTGCCCGAGCACTTTCGGCTCATTTTTCCTCTTTGAGCGGTCCTGCGGGATCGCTCGCTATCCCTATGACCTTCACATAAGGCCTCGCCCGCTCAAAGAGTCCTCCTGCGACTCGAAGCGCAAGCCCTCACTTCTCATCCAAAGATTCAACGAGGGCTTCCCCTTAATTCACCTCCTTTCTGGTCGCAGGAGAAATTCGCGGATTCTATTTTTAGTGTATAATATCCGCAAATGAAGTCAAAAAACTTATCCACAATCCAGAATTTGCCCAAAATCATCGTTATTGTCGGACCAACGGCCTCGGGAAAGACGGCCCTATCAATTGAAATAGCCAGAAAATATGATGGCGAGATAGTTTCCGCTGATTCGCGGCAAATTTACCGCGGAATGGATATTGGAACGGCGAAGCCGACGAAAGAGGAAATAAAAACAGTTAAGCATTATTTAATTGATATTAAAAATCCTGATGAAGAATATACCGTGGCTCAATATAAAAAAGACGCCATTGCCGCAATCAAAAAGGTTTTGAGCAAGGGAAAACTGCCGATTCTTATCGGCGGCACAGGTTTATACGTTAAAGCTGTGGTTGATAATCTGGAAATTCCGGAAGTAAGGCCCAATCCCCGCCTTCGCCGG
>JACOYH010000011.1 GCA_016181965.1 Candidatus Nealsoniibacteriota bacterium | reverse complement strand
GAAACGTGAAATGTGTATGTGTCCATAATTTATAATTTCTTTGCCTTAATACGAAGCGAATTTGATACGACGGATACTGACGACATGGCCATCGCGAACCCAGCGAAAACCGGCGAGAGGAGCCAACCGAAAATCGGGTAAAATAATCCACTGGCCAGAGGTATTCCAACGATGTTGTATATGAATGCCCAGAATAGATTTTGCTTAATGCCAGCCATGGTAATTTTTGACAATCTAACCGCTTTGACCACTTTTGATATGTCGCCGCCTAAAATGGTGATGCCCGCTGACTCAATAGCGACGTCCGTGCCTGTACCCATGGCCACGCCGACGTCTGCCTGGGCAAGGGCGGGCGCGTCGTTGATGCCGTCGCCGACCATTACTATAACATTCCCCTTATTTTGCAGATTTTTGATTGCGTTGAGTTTATCCTCTGGCATAACTTCCGCGACGACCTCATCAATACCCGCGAGTTTTGCAATATATTCTCCGGTGTTTTTATTATCGCCGGTAAGCATGACAACTTTTTTCTTAAGTTTATGTAAAGCTTTGACAGTCTCTATGGCATCTGGTTTGATCGGATCGGCGACAAACACGACTGCCAGTAGGGAATCTTTATCTGCCAATAATACAGGCGTCTTACCCTGCTTTGTTTCTTCCGCCAGAGCGGCTGTGTCGTAAACGATATTCAGGTCGGAAATTATTTTTAGATTGCCGGCAAAATATTGTATCCCGTCAATAACGCCCTTCAGCCCTTTGCCTTTTATAATTTCGAAATCACTACTGTTTTTTATTTCAATATTTTTCTCCTTGGCGTAATTTACTACTGCATGAGCAATGGGATGCTCCGATTTATTTTCAAGAGTTGCAAGCACTGAAATAATTTCATGCTCACTCATGTCGCCCGCGATTTTTATTTTTGTGAGTTCGGGTTTTCCTTTTGTAATAGTGCCGGTTTTATCCACTACCACTACGTTGGCTTTATATAGTGTCTCCAGGGTCGCCGCATCTTTCACCAATATGCCTTCTTTGGCGCCCTTGCCCACTCCAACGATAATGGCTGTAGGAGTAGCAAGTCCAAGCGCGCAGGGACAAGCAATGACTAGTATTGCTACAAAAGAAGTCAGAGCAAATGATATAGCCGAGGGGACTCCCAGTATCGGTATGCCAAAATACAGCCACATTCCAAAGGCCATGACGGCAATCGCCAGAACAACAGGTACGAAGACGGCAGAAATTTTATCAGCCAAAGCCTGTATCGGAGCTTTACTGCCTTGCGCATCCTCAACCATTTTAATGATATGAGAAAGAAGTGTTTCGGAGCCGACCTTTGTCGCCTTGAAATCAAAGGTGCCCGTTGTATTAATTGTTCCGGCTACCACCGGCGCGTCAATATTTTTTGCTACCGGAATTGGTTCGCCGGTAATCATGGACTCATCCACATAAGACGAGCCCAGAACCACCACTCCGTCTACCGGGATTTTTTGCCCGGGCTTGACAATCAAAATTTCACCAGTGTTCACATCCTCGATCTTTATTTCAATTTCTTTGCCGTCTCTTAAGACCAGCGCCGTTTTAGCTTGAAGTTCAAGCAGTTTTTCAATCGCATCACCGGTTTTAAGCTTTGACTTTGCTTCAAGATATTTACCGAGAGCAATAAATGTAATAACGATGATTGTGACATCATAAAAATTATATTGCACACTCAAATACGGTTTCAAAACTTCTTCGAAAGCCGTCACAATAAAGCTATAAACGAAAGCCACAGATGTCCCTAGGCCGATGAGTGTGTCCATATTTGCTTTCCCATAACGGAAAAATCTGTACACTCCGAGCAGATATGGCTTGCCGATGGTTATAAAAATAAATGTGGCAAAGATTGGAAACAGATGATGGAAAAATTCAAAAATAATTTCGGACATCGGCGTTACCAGATTGTATTTTCCAAATATCTCCCAGCCCATTACGAAAATGCTAATAATAGCAAGCGGAAGGGCTCCGAACACCCCCCGTTTCATTCTCTCTATTTCTTCGAGTTTTTCCCTTTTTGATTGATTAGTCCCCAGATGAGCGGAGTGCTCATCCGCGCTCATGCCCATTTCATTTGCAGTGCCAATGGCAAGAGAATATCCCAGCGGTTCTAACTTTTCGTTAAAATGATGCGGGCTTGTCTTAGCTTGATCAAAGACAATCTTCGCATTTTCGGTACCGTTATTTACGGACACTTCCTCCACGCCCTCGATTTTCTTGACTGTCCTTTCGATGATACTGGCACATGAGGCGCAATGCATTCCCTTAATTTTGTATATTTGCGTGGTATTCATAGATTTATTTCATATTATAGATTTTTAGCAGTTCTTTGCGTGGTATTCATAGATTTATTTCATATTATAGATTTTTAGCAGTTCCTTGACCGCTCCCTCTTTGTCATTTTTAAGTCGTTCCGAAAGACAAGAACCAAGATGGCCACGCAGTAACTCCGTTCGGGCGCTTTTCAGTAAGCCGATGACGCTATCAATCTGTTGAATAATCTCGGGGCAATAGCGACTTCCCTCAACCATGTTGGGAATTTTACTAATACTCCCGACGGCCATATTGATTACTTTCCCCGCTTTTGAATTTTCACTGCCGTGTTTATGCAATGTGTGTTTTACCATATACCCTAGAGTATAGGGTATAGAGTTTGGAAAGTCAACACCCTGCCCGAAAGAAGCGATAGGGTGGGCGGGAGAGGAATCGAACCTCCACTCCTTACGGAACTAGTTCCTAAAACTAGCGCGGCTACCATTACGCCACCCGCCCATCCGGCTTGCACTGA
>JACOYH010000010.1 GCA_016181965.1 Candidatus Nealsoniibacteriota bacterium | reverse complement strand
ACGTTATTCATTCTTCAGTAATTCTTCTATGAGATTATTGATTGTATTTTCATGTACTTTTTGCCAAGCGGCTTCGCCGGCGTTGGCATTGTGGGGAGACAAAATAACATTTGGCCTCTTTCTAAGGGGGTTGTCCTGACGCAACGGTTCTTCCTCAAAGACATCTAAGCCGGCGCCGGCGATCTTTTTATTTTCCAAAGCCCAAACCAATGCCGTTTCATCAACGATCGGTCCGCGGGCCGTATTAATCAGGTAAGCGGTCGTCTTCATCAAAGACAGCGCTTCCTTATTAATTAGATAGCGGCTGGTTGGATTCAAATCGCAATTTATACTGACAAAATCCGATTCTTTAAGAAGTTGTTCCAAAGAAACGAGCTCATGTCCGGGCACTTCTCTAATGTCGTTGGCCAAAATTTTCATGCCAAAAGCCGCTGCTCTTTTTATTACCGCCTTGCCGATATTGCCAACGCCCACAACGCCCAATGTTTTTTCATTCAAAGCCCATCTTAATTGTTTTGACCAAATACCGCTTTTCATCTCTCCGTTCAAATCCAAAATGCCGCGGCTGAAACAAAGAATCAAGCCCATCACGGTATCTGCCACCGGATCGGTAAAAGCGTTGGGGGTATTCTTGATCGGTATGCCCCTTTTTTGCGCCGCTTCTTTATCGATAGAATCAATGCCCGTGCCCCACTTGGAAATCACCTTGAGCTTGGGCGAAGACGCCAGAACCCTTTCGGTTAAACGGTCGTCGCCGCAAAGTATGCCGTCCATGTCTGGCATTAAATTCAACAGCTCTTCTTCGGAAAGCCGCTCGTTCACTTTGGGCACTATGATCTCTATGCTTTTGTCCCGCAACATCTCCCGATACTTCCCTATCACCGGCTGCAAATATGGAGCTGAAACTAATACTTTGTATTTCATAATATATTTTTCCGCTAATTTATCTTGGGCCATTAGTTCTTCTACTTTTTCCAAATCCTGTCTCGTATCCACGCATTGTGTTTCAAAGTCCTCCCAAACCATTTTTATTTTATGGCCGTGTTCCAAAATTCTGTTCATATCAATGGACTCAACGATTTCCAAATGAGTCGGCTCCATTTCTTCAAACTTTAAAAGAAAATCCCGGGCAAAGGCAATAACGCATACTTGTTTTAGCATATTCACTTGCTTGGCTCCCTTTTTCCACGAGGGAATCGGCTCGCGGGAAAAATAAACGGCGAAGTTATTCTTGTCCACCACTACCTTGGGACAGTTCGGGTCTTCGTGCTCTGCGCGGTCTTTAATCGGCGCCATTAGGTTCACCACTCTTATTGACGGGTCTTTCAATATGGGCTCAAGCGATAAGTCAATCATTTCCGGAAATATCATTGGCTCGTCTCCCTGAATCATGACCACGGCGTCAACCTTCCTGCCCGTCTCGCTTTCAATGGTCAGCATGGCCTCGGCGCAGCGGCTTGTGCACCTCTCGTGCGTATCTTTGGTCATGACGGCTTTAGCGCCAATTGAATTGGCATAATCCATAATTTCCTTATCGCAGGTGGCAATATAAACCTCGTTCAGGACTTTGGACATTTTACTCCGACAATAAACATGGCCCACCATGGGCATACCCAAAATCTTGGCCATGGGTTTGCCCGGAAATCTGCTCGACGCCATTCTCGCTGGTATGATGCCAATGATATTCATAGTCCTAATTAACTAATTAACATTTAATCCTACTCTAGATCCCCCTAAAAATCAACCGTTGGTTAGAGCCTGGCTCTAACCGACTAATCTATCACGAGACCCTTTGGCAAGATATTAAAATCATAATTCTTTTCGTCTCCGAACAAAATATCGCGAATATATTCTTGATATTGCTCGGGAGTGGAAAAAAATTCCCCTAAAACATCTTTATCAATAATAAGTGAATCACGTAAACCAAGGTAATCAGGGTTACCTGCAAACTGATATTGCTTAATAAATTTCATGGCTTTCTCAAAATCTCGCATGGCCATCTCCAATCCGCCTGGAAATAGCTCTAAAACATTTATTACTTGGATATAAATACAGAGGTATTTCAGATAATTTTCTTCCTTAACTAATTTTGCCTTATAAGGCCCCTGAAAAATTCTACCGACTTCTTGATATTTGAGATTAAAAAAATTAGCATAACTAGTGCCTAATTTATGCATAAATTTCATAATACCTCCGGAGATAATTTCTTTAATTAGTAAATGAAAATGATTTGGCAATAATGAATAGCACAAAATCTTTACTAAAGGGTTTTTTTCGGGCCAGTTTGCTGGCCACCCTAATTCAAATACCGACTCAAGTTGGTTAGAGCCTGGCTCTAACCGAGCTAAGTTGCGGAGAAGATTTCCGGAAGTTTGAGCATCATTCAAAAATCGAAGCACTTGCATAAAGCGCCATTGATCTGCCTCATCGCGCACTATCGCCATCTTGTGATTTCCCCTATTGTAGATATGATAATAGCTCCCTTCTATGAATTGCTCTTTACGCATACTCTTATTATAGCTTATATTTTGGCTTTTTTGGGTTGGTTAGAGCCAGGCTCTAACCAACTAATACAGCTCTGACGGGGGCGGCTTCGGGGCCAGTTAATTTGAGCGGCAGACAAATCAATTGGTACTCTCCCGGCTTAACTCCCGATAAATTCAATCCCTCTAGGGCAATAATGCCTTTCTGCAAAAGAATGCGGTGAACTTCGGCTGTATCTTTGCCAAAAGGAGCCACCGACAGATAATCATTCCCAACCAATCGAATCTTGTGTGTTGCCAGCCATAAGGCGCCGTCAACGCTTAGGGCCACAAAGTCATTTTGAAACTTTTTTTGCTTTCTTTCCCAAAGATTAGAATTAGCAGTTCTAAATAATAAGCGGCTTGTGCCTTTTGGCAAGCGAAGACCGTCCAATTCTTTGGAAGTAATAGACTTTGCTTTTGGCAAATAAGCAACAAATGCCGGTCCCGACAATATTTCCAATGGGATTTTATCAACAGAGGCGCCCCTTTTTATGCGATGAAGAGGAGCGTCAATATGCGTGCCCGTATGAAGGTTCATATTAATTTCTGTTTCTGTCCACAAATCGCCCCTCTTGTGGCTTGAAACCAACTTAAAATTGGGCTTGCTGCTCTTTGGCCAAACCGGAATATTTTTATCGATGGACAAGGAAATATCTATAATTTTCATGGCTTTAAGATTATTTTAAGATTTCTCGAATCTTTATGCATTTGCCAGGCCTTTTTGAAGTCACGCAAGGGAAGGATATTTTTCAGAAATGGCCGGGTATTTAATTGCGGCAAAAGCTGCAAGGCATCATCAAAGTCCCCTTCCCTGCCTCCCACTGAGCCGATAACTGCCTTCTCCTTGCCGACTATGTCTTCAAAATTATAATCAATTTTGCCGTAAGGAAAACCCAATAAAAGTA
>JACOYH010000002.1 GCA_016181965.1 Candidatus Nealsoniibacteriota bacterium | reverse complement strand
TTCTTGGCCCTTGAGATTTGCGTCCAGAAGATATTTTACGATCTCAAACAATTGCCAAGGATATTTAAGAGAATGGCCGCTTGTTCCAGCCATCACTATCCGCGCGTCTTTTTCTTTGACATAAAGATTAAGCGCTTCTTCGAAGCTATAATGGCCTGCCGCCGCCTTTTTATGATATTCCGGAAAATCAGGCGGCAACAAGTAGCTCCCCACAACGCGCACATTTGAAGGCGCGTTTTCTGGCGCCGGCTTTTCAACAACGCCTTTCACCCTGTCGCCCTCAAATTCCGCTATCCCGTAGAGCTGTGGCTGATTGGTTTCGGCGCCTTGCAATATTAATCCAGCCCCGCTTGTTTCTGCTTTCTCCATTATCTTTTGGCTATCGCCGCCGGCATCAACTCTATGCGCGTTGAAAACCAAAGATGCCTCTGCTCCTTGCGCCATGGCTATGGCATCGCCCATGCCCGTGGCTTTCGGCTGAACAAGATAACTGACGCCTTGCCGCTCGCCCAACGCTTCTTCAATATCTTTATGCGCTCCTTGAATCACTACAGTATGACATATTCCCTTCTCTTCCAAACTTTTAATAGTATGGGCAATCAAAGGTTGGCCCGCAATTTGAGTGAGCGATTTGTGTTCTCTATTAAGCGGCCAAAAACGAGAACTCTCTCCGGCAGCTAATATAATGGCTTTGAGCGGCTTTGTCATAAAACAAGCAGGGCCTTGGCTATTTTTGCCGCGTCGTGTTCGATTGTCCCCCGGCTCAACAAGCGCCTTCCGAGAAACTTGGCCATGGGGAGATCTTTAGCAAAAGCAACCGGCGCCAATAATGCCCTATGTGTTCGTTTAGAATTTCGCAAGGTCTCATTATCGGGAACTGCGGTGTTGTAAAGCACGTAGTCCAATTCCGATCCCAGCATTTTTTCTATTTCACCGGCGAAATCAGCAACCGAAAAGTTATTGGTTTCGCCGTGCTTTGTCATTATGTTGCAGATGTAAACCTTTTTTGCCCGACTCTTTCTAATCGCCGCCGCTATGCCGTCTACCAGTAAAATCTGGGCGAGTGAAGAATAGAGGTCGCCCGGGCCGATGACTATCAGGTCCGCCTTGTTAATTTCTTGAACGGCTTTTGGATAGGCCTTGGCTTTCGGCGTTAAAAAGACCTTTTTAATTTTGAGCGCTCCCTCGTGCCTTGGGACATCAATATTCGCTTCTCCTAAAACCATTGTTCCGTCTTCCAGTTCAGCCGCCAAATGGGCATTATCTAATGTCGATGGCAATACCTTGTGCTGCGGCGAAATTTTTAAATCATCCCTGATGTCTTCTACTAAATCTTCAATGGCCTTTTCAAATTTTCCGTCAAACGTCATCATGGCGCCGGTTGAGCAATACATATTGGCCATAACATGGCCGGCCAAAGGGCCCGACTTATATCGATAAGCAAAACGGTCCTTGTCTTTCTGACTGCTCTCTGATAGGGCAAGAGCCGCCCTGCGGAAATCGCCGAAAGCCACTTGGGTTTGATACTCCTTCCTTTCCCTGCCAGCCGAACCGCCGCTGTCCAGCATTGCCGAAATCGCCGATATTTTAACGGGATATTTTTTGAGACCTCCTATCACTACCTTGGGCATAGCGTTGCCTCCTCCCAAACAAACAACCCTTCGACTTTGCTCAGGGCAGGCCTTTTTATTTTTCTTCATAGGTCTTAGCCAGATCGAATGTTTTAATGTTTAAAGCCAAATATTTCTCGGGCATCACTTTTTTCATGGCCCCTAACACTGCTTCGGGAGACAACGGCAAAAATCCTCTCGAGACAGCCAAGCTTATCAAATAAATACCGGAGGTTACGCCCTTTCCGAGCTTTTCTTTGCAAATCTCGAAAGCCGGCACCAATTTTGCTGCTTTACTGGTTTTTTTCACATGGTTCATAATTTCTTCTCCGGTCAGGGCTTTTTGCAAGGGTATGGGAATGATTTGCTTATTAATCAGGAAAATGCTTTTGGGATGGCTAAACTTTATCGCTCGCAGGGCCTCCTGCGCTTCTAATGCAAAAATCAAATCGGCCTTTGCCAGCGGCACAATCGGCGAATGAACCTTCGCGCCAAGGCGCACATGCACTTCTACCGAACCGCCCCGCTGGGACAAGCCATGAAGTTCTGACGTCTTAAAATCATGGCCCTCGGCCATGGCGGCCTCCGCCAGCACCTGTAAAAGAGTAATCAGCCCTTGTCCTCCAGTTCCGACAATGACAATATTGTATGGTTTAATTTTTTTGTTCATCTTTTGGTTTTACAAAAATACAAGGGCGGCGCGCAATGATTACCGACACCTCGGGCTTGGTAATAAACTCCCGAATCGTTTTGATAAACTCGTCTTGCATGACCGGATCAATAACTTTAAGATGTTTTACCCCGCACCCTCGCGCAACGTCTTCTATCGCCACGCTGGAAGATATATTCGAACCGGGAACACTGGGATTGGGCTGGTGCCCGGTCATGGCGGTGGTTCGGTTATCCAAAATAATAATCAGAGGGTTGGAGCCATTGTAGACCGTATTAATCAGAGCGGGAATGCCCGCATGAAAGAAAGTGCCGTCGCCAATAAAACTTATTAGCTTTTGCCCGGTCGCCTTTTTTATGCCGTGAGCAATGCCAATGGACGACCCCATACAAGAAAGATAATCCTGCAAAAAATGGGGAGCGCCGCCGGCCAGCATATAACAGCCGATGTCGCCTCCGAAAACAACTTCCTTTTCATTTACGGCCTTTTTGACTCCGGCAAAAACCAGCCAGTAGGGACAGCCCGGGCAAAGTTGCGGCCTTCTTTTTAAATCGGGAATCTGGTGTTTTATGCTTGGCAGCTGATACCGTCTGCCGGCCAGCTTAGCAACGGCCAAAGCCACGATGTCGGTATTCAGTTCGCCGGTTTCGGGCAGCCATTCTTTAGAAAAAATTCTCGCCTTGCATTTTGTCTCTTGGGCCGCCTCTTTAACTTCTTTTGCCAAATATGGGTCAAGCTCCTCAACAACCAAAACCTTTTTAAGCGTCTTAATAAATTTCTGCGCTGTTTGTTTGGGAAAGGGATAAAAAGAGCCGATTTTCAAAACAGGCAAAGCAAGATTGAGTTGCGCCAACGCCTCGCGCACATATAAATAAGCAACGCCGGAAACAATTATGCCCGCGCCAGACGGGGCGGCCTTTTCAAATTTATTGATTTTGCTTTTTTCAAAAAATTTCCTTATCTCTTTATTTTTCTGTAAAAGCTCTTCTTTCATTTCTAAAACACGCGGCGGCATAGTCACAAACTGACGCGCGTCTTTTACAAACTTGCCCTTGACTAGGGATGTATTGGTGGTTACTTGCCCAAGCACGATCGGCATTTTTTGGTGCGACACTCTTGTTGTCAGGCGCAAAAGAACCGGTACTTTGAATTTTTCCGAAATTTCAAACGCCAGTTTAGTAAACTCTTTGCATTCTGCAACGTCTGCGGGCTCGAGGGTCGGAATACGCGCCAAATAAGAAAAAGCCCGGGTATTCTCCTCTGTTTGGGCCGAGCTGTAGCACGAAGGGTCGTCAGAAACCATAACAACAGTGGGTCCCTTAACCCCCGTATAAACAAAAGGCAGCAGCGCTTCGATTGCCACATTCAAACCAAAATTTTTCATGGCGACTAATGTCTTCAGTCCGGCAAACGACGCCCCCACGCCAGCTTCCATGGCCAACTTTTCATTAGTTGAAAACTCAAAATGCACTTTTGCCTTTTGGGCAATGCGGTAAAAAGTATTGCCGATTTCCGAGGCCGGCGTGCCCGGATACGTGGCAACAAACTGCACTCCCGCCTCCAAAGCGCCCCGTGCCACAGCGTCATTGCCAAGCAGAATTACCTTTTTCCCCGATTGATTTGATAAAATTTCTTCCATATAAAATTTACTCTACAGTTACTGACTTCGCTAAATTTCTGGGCTTATCCACATCGCAACCCCTCAAAACCCCCATATGATAAGCAAAGAGCTGAAGAGGCACGGCGCTCAAAATAGGCGTCAGCATTTCCGAGGTTTTTGGTATATAAACAACATCATCAACTAATTCTCTTATCTTTTCATCGCCTTCGGTGGCTATGGCTATGGTCTTACCGCCCCTTGCCTTGACCTCCTCGATGTTGGAAAGCATTTTTTCATAAACGCTATCCGAGGGAACAATAAAAAGGAACGGGAGATTTTCGTCGGTCAGCGCCAAGGGGCCATGCTTCATTTCACCGCCCGGATAACCTTCGGCATGGATATAATAGGCAATTTCTTTTAATTTAAGGGCTCCCTCCAGCGCAATGGGATAATTATATTTTCTGCCCAAGAAAATAAAATTATTGTATTTTGAATATTTCTCTGCCAAGGCCTTGATTTCATCGCTCTTTTGTAAAATCTCTCCCACAAGATTTGGCAATACCTGAAGATCGCCGGCGATTCTTTGCCCCTTGATCACGCTCAAATTTCTTTGTCTGCCCAGATAGATGGTCAAGAGAGCCAAAACCGACAGCTGCGAGAGAAATGATTTGGTGGCCGCCACTCCAATTTCCGGGCCGATGTGATTATAAATTCCCGCGTCCGTTTCTCGAACGATACTCGAGCCGACGGCGTTGACAATGCCCAAAGTTAAAATGCCCCTTCTCTTCGCTTCTCGCAAAGCGGCCAAGGTATCGGCTGTTTCGCCCGACTGGGAAACGCACAAAAACGCCGAATTCTCTTCAAGAATCGGTTTTCGGTATCTAAACTCGGAAGCAATATCAACTTCTGTCGGAATGCCGGCATATTCCTCTAGCATATATTTGCCTATCATGGCGGCGTGAAAAGCCGTGCCGCAGGCAACAATTCGCAAACGCTTTATTTTTAAGAGTTGATCGGCCACATTTTGCAAACCGCCAAGCTTAGCCAGTCCCTCATTAACAATCAGACGGCCTTTTAGGGAGTTTTCGAGGGCCTCCGGCTGTTCCATGATTTCTTTCAGCATGTAATGCGGATAGTTTCCCTTTTGAATGTCTTGGGCGGTCATTTCTAGGTCTTCGGGCTGCTTTTCTTTAAGTATGTAAAAATCATGCGAGTTCATCACGGCAATTTCATTATCCTCCAATTGAACGATTTGCTTGGCATACAGGGCAACCGCCGCAGAGTCGGAAGCCACAATATACCCGTCATGCTCAGAAATACCAACGATCAAGGGACTGGAAAGACGAGCGGCAATAAGTTTTTGGGGATCGTCGCGGGAAATGACGGCCAGAGCGTAAGCTCCCTTTATTAATTTAATTGCTTTTCTAACGGCTTCCTCGAGATTGCCGTTAAAAAATTTCTCTATCAAATGAGCGGCGACTTCGGTATCGGTTTCTGACAAAAATTTATGGCCCTCGCCTTCCAACATTTCTTTCAATTCTTTATAATTTTCAATTATCCCATTATGCACGAGCCAAATATTTCCCTTGCAGTCGTGATGGGGGTGGGCATTGGCCTGCGTTACGCCGCCGTGAGTGGCCCATCTGGTATGGAAAAGAGCAGGACTGCCGTTGAGCTGCAACCCGCTGTTGGCGATTTCATTTTCCAATGCCTCTATTCTGCCTATGGTTTTAACGCAGAGCACTTGATTTTTGGCCGAATCAAAAACGGCCAGCCCGGCTGAATCATACCCTCGGTATTCCAGCCGCTTCAGGGCCGCCAAACCAACTTTAATATCTCTTTGCTTGCCGATATAGCCAACTATGCCGCACATGCTAAATTACAATATTGATGAGCTTATTTGGCACGAATATTATCTTCTTTGGCTTTTTCCCATCTATCCAATTCTGCGCTTTTTTACTGGAAAAAGCAAGGTCTCTAATCTGCCCCTCGGGCAGATCGGCCGGCACCTCAATTTTGTCCCGGACGCGGCCATTAACCTGAACAATAATGAGCGCCGTTTTTTCTTTAACTAATCCGGAGTCGTAAACCGGCCACGACTGGCTGTGAACGGAATCCTTGAAGTCAAGCTGTTGCCATAATTCTTCGGCAAAATGAGGCACAAAGGGCGCCATTAATTGAACTATCGACTTCCAATTTTCGATTTTCAATGCCTCTGGTTGTTTTGATATTTCATTGATTAATATCATTAAAGAAGACACGGCTGTATTAAATCTTAGCCCCTCTATGTCTTCGGTGACTTTTTTGATGGTTTTATGTAAAAGTTTTTCTATTTCTATATATTGGTTTTCAGTTTTTGCTTTGGTCTTTGAGTTTATAATATCCCATGTTCTCTGTAAAAATCTCTGAATGCCCACCAGTCCATTGGGATTCCAAGGCCCGCCTTGATTGTAGGGACCCATAAAACAAAGATACATTCTGACCGCGTCTGCGCCGTACTTTTTCACCTGCTCGTCGGGATCAACTACATTGCCCCGCGACTTTGACATTTTTTGGCCGTCCGGGCCCAAAATAATTCCCTGATGACGGAGCCGTAAAAAGGGCTCGGCAAAATCAATGAAATTTTGGTCTTGCATGGCTTTGGTGAAAAATCTTGAGTAAAGCAGATGCAAAACCGAGTGCTCGGCTCCGCCGATATACATATTAACGGGCAGCCAGGCATTTAATTTTTCTTTGCTGGCAAACATTTCTTTATTGCGCGGATCGGCGTAGCGGAAAAAATACCAAGAAGAACAAACAAAAGTATCCATAGTATCGGTTTCGCGTTCGGCTTGCCCTCCGCATTTCGGGCAAGCGACGCTGACAAACTTATCGGCCTTGGCCAGGGGTGATTTTCCCTCACCCGTAGGCCGGAAATCCTTCAGGGCAGGCAGAAGAACAGGCAGGTCTTTCTCATCAACCGGCTGCCAGCCACATTGCTGACAGAGAATCATGGGAATTGGCGCTCCCCAATACCTTTGTCGAGAAATGAGCCAGTCCCGCAGGCGGTAGTAAATTTTCTTCTCTGCCTTTTTTCGGCTTTCCAGCCACTCGCCGATTCTTTGCCTTGCTTCTTTTGAAGGCATGCCGGTAAACCTGTCTGAATCAACCAAAAAGCCCTCGTCTTCAAAGGCCCGGTCTAAAATCGGGCAAATATTTTTGGGATAATTGGGACAGATGACCATTTTAATCGGCAAATTGTATTTTTGGGCGAATTCAAAATCGCGCTGGTCGTGAGCCGGCACTGCCATGACGGCTCCCGTGCCATAATGGAAAAGCACATAATCGGCAACAAAAATGGGTATTTCCCGACCATTAACCGGATTCACGGCTTTAACGCCCTCAAGGCAAACTCCGGTTTTCTCGCCCATTTCGGAAATTCTATCGCGTTCAGTTTTTTTCTTTGAGGATTCAATGTACTGCTCAACAAATTTATAATTTGTGATTTCGGCTTGATGGTTTTCAATAAACGGATGTTCCGGAGCGAGCACCAAATATGTGCAGCCAAACAGCGTATCGACCCGCGTTGTAAACACGGGAATTTCGCCGGAGCAGGCAGGAATTTCGAATTTAATATTGTATCCCTCTGACTTGCCAATCCAATTTTTTTGCATTATTTTGGTGGTCTCTGGCCAGTCCAAATCGTCAATCTCTTTGAGAAGCCGTTCGGCGTAATCAGATATCTTAAACATCCATTGATTAATTTCTTTTTGGATTACCTCCGAATCGCACCTTTCGCATTTTCCTCCCGCGACCTGCTCGTTGGCTAAAACAGTTTTACACGAGGGGCAAAAATTGGCCGGCACTTTGGCCTTATAAGCAAGTCCCTTTTTATATAACTGCAAAAACATCCATTGGGTCCATTTGTAATACTCTGGCTCGCAGGTAACAACCTCCCTCGACCAATCATACATATTGCCCATGGACTGAAGCTGCTTTCGCATTTTCTTGATGTTTTTTTCGGTCCAGTCCCTTGGATGGATGCCCCTCTTAATGGCCGCATTTTCCGCGGGCAAGCCAAAAGCGTCAAAGCCAATCGGCGACATAACGTTAAAACCCTGCATTTTCTTAAAGCGGGCGTAAACGTCGGCTGGAGCAAAGTTGTACCAATGGCCAATATGGAGATCGCCCGAGGGGTAGGGGAACATCACCAGATGATAGAAATTCTTCTTGCCTTCTGCCCTATCTTTTGTTTCGTGCCGCTTTTTCTTCTCCCACTCTTTCTGCCATTTTGCTTCAATTTTTTGCGGATTATATTTATTCATAAATACGCTATAGATAATCCTATAGATATTCTTCAATTTACCATAAATAATCACCTTTTCAAAATACGGCGGCAACTCGTATGGTTGAAGCCAGGCTCTGTCCGGTTAGAGCCTGGCTTCAACCAAACAGTTTCGTGGATGTCGGACATCCTCGTGGATGTCGGACATCCTAATCTCGCAGTTAAACGCTAAAATACACCGGTGCCACCGGTGTATTTCACTCTTGGCCTAAGTTTAATAAAAACCCCTTGGCTATTGCCGCGGGGTTTGATCGCATTAGAGCGCCGCCAGAATTCTTCTTCTTTCTTCTTGGATTACCGACTCTGCTTGACGCATCAGCGCCTGACTTTCTGGCTTGGCGCAGAAGTCCCGCAGAACTCGCTGGACTTCTTCGGTTGGGTTCAGAATCGAAGATAGGCCCACATATACCGTATATTGATCGTGACGCGGTGTTTGCGAATCGCCAAGAAGCTCGCAAAAAAGTTGGGTCACCCTTTCATCGCCCGCTCGAACAAATCCAAGCAATTCGTTCAGGAAAAAACACGTTGGATACCTCCCGTAGCCGCCCGCCCTGACGGCAAACACTAACTCTTCGTAAGTCAAATCTGTTTGTCTTTCTGCCGGCGCGTCCTTTTTCACGCTCGCCTCCTTTTTTTTATGAATTAAGCGATGTTATACGTATACACCACAAACCAAGAAGCGTCAAGCGCGATTGACGGCGCGGACTAACTATTATGGCAGCCTAAATAGGGCTTTGGCGTTTTGGGTGGAAAGTTGTTAAACATTGAATGTCTAACAACCTACCTGTTTTGAAAAAGAAAAGGGGCTGTCCACGCCTGTCCGCCTTTGGCGGAATGTGCTGTGAACAACCCCATTTTTGCGGCGAACTCAAGGATCAAGAGACAAGGAGTCAAAAGACCCAAGAGTTCGAGCGATCAAGGGACTACTGCGAGACGAACCCCGAGGCCGAGCCAGAGGCCCCGCTGGCAGCGGGGGCATGGCGGACCCAGCGGGCGTCGAACCTGACCTTGCCGTCGTGGAAGAGGAAGACCGGCGCGCACGAGAACTCGCCATCGGCGTCAGGACTGTACTCGTCACCGGGGCAGTCGATGTGCAACTGCTCCCACTGAACGAGCCGCTCGGGATGCGACAGGATCATGCACCCCGCGATGAACGACCCGAGGCCGAACTCGTGAGGAGCGTAGACCACGCGCACCCGCCGGACGGACCGACCCCGATGGGTCAGACCGAACTGCGCCGGGATCAGTAGAAAGTCGCCCTTCTGCTTCTCGCTGATCATCTGAAGCGCGACGGCCGTGCGCTCGGAAAGCCTCAGGTACTTCGGGCCGAGTGCGCCTTTGCGGTAGTTGTAGAAGGCTCGCGTCTTGCCGATCACTCGACGGCCTCGTTGTACGAGGACGCGACCTTCTCCCACCGCGGAACGGCGAACCAGCCTTCCGCGCCAGCGGGCAGAGCCGGAAGCTCCTTGGAACACGCCAGCACCGAACTGGTGTTCAAACCGTTGAAGTGCTTGGAGAGCTCCACGAGCTGTTCGCAGACCGGCTTCACGGCGTACCCCGAGGGATAGCCGTAGTTGGACTTCACCTCTTCGTTGGCGAAAAACGGACTCGCTGCGGCCATGGTGACAACCTCCTTTTGATTTGCTCTCTTTTCAGTGTACGATTTTGCTATCGCTAAGCATAGTAAATATGGGTTATCTTGTCAATTACTCGTCTGGGGTAACCTAAAAAGTGTTAAACACTCGGTGTTTAACAAAAGTGTGTCATATTTTGAAGAGGTTTTTGGCGTTTTGGGTGGTGGCTTCGGCGACTTTTTCGTAGGACAGACCCTTGATTTGGGCAATCCTGCTAACAACATGCTTAATGTAAATTGGCTCGTTGCGGCCTTCTTCCTGCGGCGGCGTTAAATAAGGCGCATCCGTTTCCACTAAAATCTTCTCCAAGGGGAGATTTTTAATGACTTCTTCGGACGACGGCATTTTGAAAATTAAGCCATTAAAACCAAAATAAAACTCCGTATCAAGACATTCTTTCGTCTTCTCCCAGTTGGCAGTATGGCAATGCAGTACACCTCTTAATTTGTCGCGATGCGAACATATGGCTTCCAACAATTGGTCGTGCGCCATGCGGCAATGAATTATTAGCGGCAAATCCAATTCTTGCGCCAATTCAAGTTGGCTATGAAAGATGTCGCGTTGCTTTTGCTGGAAGTCCGCTAATTTTTTTTGGGTCTTTGGTTTCCAATAATAATCAAAGCCCACTTCGCCAATGGCCACCACTTTTTTTGATTTGGCCAGTTCTTTATATTTTTCATAATCAAATGTTTCTTCTTTTGTTTGGAACTGAACTTCTTGCGGATCTTCTTTTATTTTCACCAAGCCGGTTTCCAAGTGAATAGGATGCAAACCAACGGCCGCATAAACGCCTTCACTATATTTGGCGGCCATTTCCACCGCTCTTTTGCTGGTGCTGTATTGCGAACCGACATTAATCAGCCAAATTTTCTCGTTTAAAGCGCGGCGAATAACTTCGTCGGCATCGTCTTTGAAAGCATTGAAATTAACATGGGCGTGAGTGTCTATAATCATACTCGAGGAAAAATTGATTCTGTTTTATAATTTCTTAATTGTTTCAGCATTTTTGCCGATGTGTCTGGTAAAAAAGGAATAAGCAACTCGGCGATTTCTTCTAACATTAACAGAAGATTTCCCATAACCTCATTTTGCTTCTCTTTATCGTGAGCGGGGTCGAATGACCAAGGCCTCTCTTTTTCTATATATCTGTCGCACCAGCCAATCAGCTCCCAAATGGCAGACAGCGCTTCATTAAACCTAAAATCAGCCAGCGCTTTTTCATATTTGGTCCAGCAGGCATCGATAGCTTTTAGATTTTCCCCCGTTGGCTTGAATTTAGGGCGTTTGATTTTGAACTTTTCGGCCATGGTAATAACCCGGCTGGTAAGATTGCCAAGGCCAGAGGCCAAATCGGCATTGTAACGCTTTTCAAATTTCTCTGTTGTAAAATCGCCATCTTCGCTTGGCGGTATTTCCCGCAATAAAAAATACCTGACGGCGTCCGCGCCATATTTTTCCACCAGCTCAAAAGGGTTGATGACATTGCCCAAACTCTTTGACATTTTCTGCCCGGCCACGGTTATAAAGCCATGCACAAAGATTTTCTTTGGCAAGGGCAGGCCCAATGAAAGCAGCATGCCCGGCCAAATTAAAGAGTGAAACTTTTGAATATCTTTGCCGATAAAGTGAACGTCGGCCGGCCAATATTTTTTGAACTTGGCGCTGTTTTTGTCGTAACCAAGGGCAGAAATATAATTCGTTAAAGCGTCTCCCCAGACATAAACTGTTTGGCTGTCGTCATTGGGCACGGGTATTCCCCACCGCAGGTCCTTGCGCGGCCGGGAAAAACTAATATCTTCCAAACCCTGTCTGGCAAAAGACAGCATTTCGTTTTTCTTGCCTTCGGGAATTATTTTAACTTTATCCTTTTTTAAAATTTCCTCTATTTTTTTTGAATAACGGGAAAGCCGGAAAAAGTAATTCTCCTCCTCAATAATCTCCGGCTCTGCCCACTGATGAATGCCGCACTTGCCGTTGCTCAGGTCTTTTTTGGTGATAAAGGCCTCGCAGCCCGCACAATAGATTCCCTTATAGTTTTTCTTATAAATGTCGCCTTTCTTTTCCCACGCCAGCCAGGCCTTCTTAACCGATGGCCAATGTTTTTTTTGATCGGTTGTCCTAATAAAATCATTATTGGAAATATTCAGGACTTCCGCTAACTCCCTATATTTTCCGGAAAGACCGTCTGTAAATTCCCTAGGCGACTTGCCGGCATTTTGAGCCGCTTTAGCCACTTTTTGGCCGTGCTCATCGGTGCCTGTCAAAAAGAAAACATCTTTGCCGGAAAGCCGCTGATACCTGGCAATTACGTCGGCCTGAATCAATTCCAAAGCAAAGCCCACGTGAGGCGGGGCATTGGTGTAAGCGATACTGGTTGTTAGATAAAATTTTTCCTTCATGCTATAATGATAGCATAATTTTTCATGATTTTATCGGCGCATATTTTGACTGGCGCGGCGGTGGCTACACGAATCCAGAATCCAATTCTGGGAATTTTTTTGGCTTTTTTAAGCCATTATCTGCTGGACATCCCTCCCCACAAAGAATACTCCATCGATAATATAAAAGAAAGGCGTTGGGGAAAGTCCTACTATGACTGCTTCAAGGTACTTTTAGATATGGCTGCGGCCCTTACGGCGATTTACTTCATAGCGGGCAACAATCTTACAGCTTACCTCGGAGCGCTTGCCGCCATAATACCTGACGGCCTTACTCTGATGCATATTATTTTTCCGCAAAATCGGCTCATGTCTAAAGCCAAGTAGCTGTAGCCGCTTTCGCTATTTATTTTTTACTATAACTACAAACTCGCCTTTCGGGACGATTTCTTTAGCTACCTGTCCTATTGCGCCCCGATAGATTGTTTCAAATTTTTTAGTTAATTCTCGACACGCCACCACCAGCGTTTCCTTGGGGCCATGGCTTGAATCGTAAGTTGCTTCGAGTTCTTTGAGGGTCTTTAATATCCGGTAGGGCGATTCGTAAAAAATAACCGGGTATTTTGCCAAGGATACTTCTTCAAAAAATTTTCTCCTCTTTTTCTTTGCCGGCGGAAAGCCCATAAAAATAAACTTGTCCATAGGAAAACCAGACGCCGAGGCCGCAGCTGTTAAGGCCGAAGGCCCCGGCACTGGCGACACCTGCGCAATCTGCGCGGGCGACACCCGTGCAATTTCGGCGATGAGCTGATTGCCCGGGTCGGATATCCCGGGAGTGCCGGCGTCTGAAACCAAGGCCAAATTTTTGCCTTCATCTAAGAGCTGAATGATATATTCAATTTTTTTGAATTGCGAATGCTGATGATAACTAATGGTCGGGGTTTTAATATCGTAATGGCCTAATAGCTTTTTGGTTTCTCGCGTATCTTCGCATAAAATTAAATCGGCGCTCTTTAAAATATCGAGCGCTCGCAAGGTAATATCTTGAAGGTTGCCAATTGGCGTTGAGACAATGTACAGGGCCATGGCCGCTACAACACTACCGTTGAAGTTTCTTTTTTCTTTTTGAGAAAATCACGCAGAAACTCAAAAAATATGCCGGCAATTGGTATGGCTAAAAGCGCGCCCATCAGCCCCCATAGCTGCGCTCCTGCCAAGACGGCAATCAGCACTAAGGCAGGAGGAAGGCCCACAAGCTTTTTTGTCAAAACCGGACTCAAAATATTGCCCTCTATTTGCTGAATAAGAACAGTAGCGGCGAGGAAAAAAGCCGCCTTCAGCCAAGAATCGGCAGCCACTATGACGCCGGTCACTGCCGCCGCCAAAAGCGGCCCGACAAAAGGAATAAAATTAAAAACGCCGGCAAAAAGAGAAAAAGATATCGCATAGTCAATATCTAAGACATAACAAGTGACAAAGGTCATAGCGCCCACAAATGTTGAGGCCAAAATTCTTGCGCCGAACCAGCCGCTGACTTTCTTCTGGCTTCTTTCCCAAAGATTGAGCACGACCGCCTCGTAGCGCTTTGGTGTCAAAACTCTTAACATTCTTTCGGCTCCTTTCTCTTCCAGGGAAAGAAAAAAGGCGATGGCCAAAATGGTTATAGTAGAAAAAAGACCGCCAAAAATTGCCCCAACGGCCATGAAAATACTGGATGAGACCTGATTGAGATTATCTTCCATTGTTTTAGTGAATGTCTCGAAACTTTCAAAGGCCGTGATGCCCAGGCCCCTTAGGGGCGGAGAAATTGTATCAAAATATGCCGGAAAGGCCCGTGAAAACTGCTGTATTTCTGTGAAAAACAAGGGAGCGATTAGGTAAATCATGGCTCCAATGACCCCAAAAACAATAAGGTACACCAGCGCAACGCAAGCCACTCTTGGAATATACTTTTTAAGAAAATCTATGGCCGGGTTGAATAAGATAGAAATTACCAAAGCAAAAACCACCCAAACCAAAAGATCTTTTATTAAATAAAGCATGTAAAAGAAAAGTCCGGCGAGAGCGACCTTAATGATTGATGATAATGATATGTCTAAGACCCTGCTTTCACTCATTTTTGAAGTAATATTTTCTCAAATGTTTTTTTATTGCGGAATGGGCCGACCATCGCCAGATTGATATTTTTTGTCTGAAAGATATCTTTGGCAACGCGTAAAATATCTTCTTGCGAAACACTGTCAATTTTATTATACACCTCTTTTAGGGTTAAGACCTGTTTTTCCATAAGCTCTTGAATGCCATAAAAAGCGGCAAGCTCGTCTGACGCTTCCAAAAGCAAGGCCATCTTGCCCTTAATGTGGTCTTTGGATTTTTGCAATTCCGCGGGCGGAACTTTTTCTTTAGAAATTTTTCGGTATTCGCGCATAATCGTGGCAACCGCCTTCTCGATGTTGCGGTTGTCTACGCCCGCCTGGCTCATTAAAAACCCTGTATCGGGATTTGCGTCCACGCTTGTTCTGACGTAGTAGGCAACGCCCAACTTCTCCCTGACCTCGATAAATAGACGCGAACTCATCATTCCGCCCAAAATCACTCCCAGAACATCTTGAGCATATTTGTCGGGATGGAATATATTATGCCCTCTTCCCCCAAAACACAAGTGGGTCTGATCTGTTTTGCGATAATCCAGCAAAACGGCCGGCCTTGTCTGCTTTTCAATAACCTTCGGTTTTTCGATGGGAGAAGCAACGCTGATTTTTGCGAAATACTTTTTTATTTTTTGGATCATTTCTTCGCCGTCTATTCTCCCGGCTACGCAAACAACCGTGTTTCCCGCTACGTACTGGCTTTCCATGTAATTAAGAAGAGCGTTTCTGGTGATTGCCGAGACGCTTTCTTTAGTGCCGGCTATGTCCCGCCCTGCCGGCTGGTCGCCGTATAGAAGATGATTCCATAAAAGCCCAACGCGCGACATCGGGTTATCATAAAGCATATTAATTTCTTCAATAATAACGCCTTTCTCTCTTTTTGCTTCCTTCTCCGGCAGTAAGCTGTTCAAATAAATATCGGAAACCCAATCGAGCGCCAAGTCAAATTTTTCTGCGGCAACTTTCGCGAAATAACCCGTATAGTCCTCGCCGGTAAAGGCGTTATAAATTCCGCCTATCTTATCCAGCGTTTCGGCAATATCCAGCTTGTCGGGCCTTTTCTCGGTGCCCTTGAAAAACATGTGCTCCAAAAAATGCGAAATGCCGTTGATTTTCCTGCTTTCATATTTAGACCCGGTAGCCACCAAAACCAAAACCGTTACTGCTTGCGTAGAATTTTGCGGCACAGTAATTATTCTTAAGCCGTTTTCAAGAGTAACTTGCTTGTGTTGATGCATCTTCTTAACTAATTATAAATAAAATGCTTTAATTTTCCATTCTCTCTCTTATTGTTTTAAGAAGATCTTTGATTTTTACCCTTTCTTGCTTCATGCTGTCGCGGTCGCGCAAGGTGACATCTTTCTTTTTGGACGTGTCGAAGTCAACGGTTATAGCAAGAAGCGTGCCTATTTCGTCTTGCCGCCTATATCTTCTGCCAATAGAACCGGCGTCGTCGTATTGAGTCGCGAAATGCGGCTTGAGCAGTTGATATACTTCTTTGGCTTGCTTGACGAGCTCGGGCTTGTTTTTTACTAAGGGCAACACGGCAATTTTTACTGGCGCCAAATCTTTGTGTAACTTAAGCATGATCTCTTCTTCTTTGGTGGCCTCGGTGGTCTTAGTTCTGCCTCCTTTTATTTCGGCATAAGCGTCAACAAAAAAGGTTAGAAAAGATCTATCCGCGCCAACTGACGTTTCTATTATATAAGGAAAATATTTCTCTCCGCTGGCCTCATCAGAATACCGCAGGTCTTGGCCGGAATATTTAGCGTGATTAGATAAATCCCAGTCGCCGCGATTGTGGATGCCCTCGATTTCTTGCCAGCCGAAAGGAAACTTATACTCAATATCCACCGCTCTTTTGGCGTAATGGGCTAAATCCCCCTTTTGTACTTCCCGGGTTCTGATATTTTCTTTCTTAATGCCTAAATTAAAATACCATTCCAGCCGCGTTTTCAGCCAGTATTCAAAAAACTTATCGGCTGTTTCGGGGCGGCAAAACCACTGCATTTCCATTTGCTCGAATTCCCGCGTTCGGAAAATAAAGTTGCCGGGGGTAATTTCATTTCTGAAGGCCTTGCCGATTTGCGCTACGCCGAAAGGAATTTTCAGCCGCATTGAATTCAAAACATTATTGAAATTAACATAGATGCCCTGACAGGTTTCCGCCCTTAGATATGTTTCCGAACTTTTTTCTTCTAATGGGCCCACAAATGTCTTCATCATTAGGTTGAACTTTCTGGGCAAGGTCGTCTCGCCGCCGCAGTCGGGACATTTATCTCCTTTAAGAAAATCCTTTCGGAAACGGTGGTGGCACTTTTTGCATTCCACCAGCTCGTCGGCAAATCCAGCCGACAAGTGGCCGGAGGCCTCCCATATTTTAGGCGACATTAAAATAGCCGCATCCAGCAAAACAATGTCTTCCTGCGCTCTGGTCATCTCTTTCCGCCAGGCGTTCTTCACGTTGTTTTTCATTTCAGCTCCCAACGGCCCGAAATCATAGCAGGAGCCAAAGCCCCCGTAAATTTCAGATGAGAGAAAAACAAAACCCCTTCTTTTAGCCAATGATACGATTTTTTGCATAAAACTTTTATTTAACAATTCCATCCTGCTCGGAAACTGTTTGATCGTCGGGTAGGCCCGTCGCTATGGATCCGCCAGCCCCCGAAACAGTCAGGCCGGTAAACTGATCTTCTCCCTTAATTTCAGCTTGGTTGACGATTACGGGAACAGTCCCTTTTTGCGACTCGCTTGGCGTAAAGGCAACTTGAAACGACACATTTGGCCCAGCCCCGGTAACGCCCTTGCCCGCGGCCAAATTTTCCAATTTCCAGACAATTTCTTTAGAGGCGGAATCAAAAGTTAGATTAGCGCCGTCCGGGAAAATTCTGCCGGTCAGGCCCACGCCCCTGCCAAGCTTGGCCCTGACTTGCATGTTTTTGACATCGTTGTAATAGTTCTTGGCCTGCCAAGTAATCGTGTAAGTGGTGGTTTCGCCGACTTCCGGCGGGATTGGGCCGGAATTACCGAAGGTTTCCTCGCGGTGATAACCGCTCTGAATTATTTCTATCTTAGTGTTCACTTTATTTACAAATTCCTGACGGGCCTGGCTAAGATAAACTTTGTTTTTTATCACCGGATTGTTGTCTTGCGGCCCCGATATTGGCCAAGAGTCATTCAAGTCAATCCAAAACTCGATTTTCCCCTCTTCTTGCGCGTCAATAAATTGAAGGTCGGAGACACTTCGCCAATCAAAGACAATCGAATTGTCTCCCGACTCAAATTCTCCGAAAGGGGCTTTGATAGTTGAAAAATCAAAGGCCTTGCCCTCGAGGCGCGCCACTAAAAATAAATTAGTGAAGGCCTCGTTGCCGATATTTTTGAAAAATATTTCGTAGTGCAGAGTATCTCCGGGGGAAGCTACGTATTGAGGACTGCCGTTAATCTGCTGGGAAATATATAAGGAAGGGGTGACAATTTTAACCGCCCTAATCGACTCTTTTAACAAAATAAAAGTGCCTTCTTGCCAGATGCCCAGCTGCGCCTTAAAAGTTTTTTCTTCATCAATTTGGCCCGTAATATTTCCCCTAATTTCCAGCCGACCGCCTTCGGCTTTATTTAAGAGCCCGATCTCCCACTCTGCCGTCTCAAGGGGCTTGGGAGAAGCCGATTTGAATTCAAAACCGACGGGATATTCAATTTTAATTCCCAAATTTGATAGCGGATAATTAACATTAGAGAAATAATTAAGCTTGAAAGTGATTTCTTTCCCCGCTTCTATTTTTGAGGGGAGATCAAAATCCAAGGTTAGAGAAACGCTGCCAAGCTGCGTGGTATACGAGGTTTCCGACTCATACCTCGCCTTGAGGTTTTTAGGTCGGTAACTTAGCCAGGCCTTGGCTTTCTTGATTTCCCCCTCGCTGCCCACCAGCCGGCCCTTGAAATAAAAGGTCTTTTCCTGCCCCGGGTAAATATCTTCCAAAATTAATTCTTGTCTCAATGCCTTGCTCTCCTCGGGAATAGAATATTGGGGATATTCAAAAATCAATCTTGGTTCTTCAAGTTTGATATCGCCGTTGTTTTTGTATTTGACGGTATATTCGATTTCTTCCGCCAAATCGGCTTTCTCGGGCCCCAATATTTCCAACTTAAGAATTTCTTTGGAATAAACATTACGCTGATAATACCAAAAGCCGATGGCCCCAAGCACAACAGCTAAAATGACGGAAGCGATGATAATTTTATTTTTCATAATTTGCCGTAATCGTATTCTTATTATACCATTCAGAAGTATTTTTCAATAACTCGATGTGGTTGGGCTCGATTTTTAATTTAGCAAGAATTGGCCAGTCCTTTTGGAAAAGCAGTTTAAGTATTTTGGCTAAATCCCCGTCTATTTGCTCGCCGCCGAGCGAATTATGAGTCAATGCCGGCTGATAGCCGAGTATAGCGGCTAAATTCCAAAAAAAATAGTAATATAAAATTTCCAATTTTCCAATTTGCCAAATATCCAGTTTATAGAAAATTTCATTTATCAAATGCCAAATTTGTTCGTCTCGCTCTTCTTTTGGAATCATACCGTCTAAAATGTCGGTAATTTGATAGGCCACGGTCATTCTCCGCAAGTCCTTTCTTATGTTAAGACAACTATCTATAACGGTTGCTTCGGTTAAAATTTTTTGGGCCTTCCCTTGAATAAATTCAATATCTGAAAAATAAAAAAGGTCGGCTCCTCCGCGCAATTTGGAAGCATTTTTCCTAATGGCTTTTCCTAAAATGTTTAGCCGGCCAAAATCCTTCGTGTATACGCTAAAAATCTGATCTGACTCGCCTTTATCGTCTTTTTTGACAATCAGGCATTGCGTTCGGTAACGAGTAGCCATATTATTTATGCTTTTTAATGCCCAGCCACAGATTATCTTGCTCAATCGCTATTTCTTTTTCGATATCAAAAATATCTTTTAATTTTTGCCTCAAAACAAAATCCTCGGCCTTAATTTCTTTTAAAATGCCATTTTTATTCTTCGCCAAAATGTCAGTCAGCCGGGGACTGCCGCTATATTGGACCCTTATTTTATCTTTCGCCTTATAGCCGGCATTTTTTCTCATTTCCTGAATCTGGCGCATAACTTCGCGAACCGCGCCCTCTTCTTTAAGTTCCGGGGTAATTTTTGTATCTAATTTAAATACGCTGCCAAGGACAATTTTTTTAACATTGACTTCTTCTTTGATTAGTTCGGCTAATGCCCGATCTATTGTTTCTTGAACTTGCAAAGCAGCCAGCGGCTGGCGGACTTTAATTCCGGCATCAGCTCTCGCGGCCAAAGCCAAGGTCACCAGGTCTCTAACGCTCTTCATTGCCTGACTTAGCTTTTTATTAATTAATTTCTGATTCGCTTTTGGCCAATCCTGCAAGTGCACCGAACGCCCGGCCTGCGGAAGAGCCATGTAAATTTCTTCGCTAAGGAAAGGAATGAAAGGAGCCGTTAATTTCGCAACGGTCTGCAAGACCAGCGCCAAGGTAGGCGCGGCCTCTGTAAAGCGCTTACGCGATCTTCGAATATACCAAAGCGAAAGGTCGTTGATGACAAAATATTCAATAGCTCGCGCGGCTGTCGTCACGTCGTATTTATCTAACCTTTCCGTTGCTTCCTGAATCAGCTCGTTTAATCGTGAAATAATCCACTTGTCTAAAATATTCTTCTCCGCCTTGCTATTTTTGCCGGCCGCATATGTTTGATAGAAAATATTGGTGTTCCAGAAGGTCATGATGAATTTTTTAAGCGACTGCTCAACATCTCTTTCTGAAAATAGCTTTGCTTCGCCCGGCTGATTGACAGTATAAAAATGCCAGCGAACCGCATCGGCTCCGTACTTGCCGATAATGTACCATGGCTCGACAATATTGCCCTTGGATTTGGACATTTTCTCTCCTTTTTCATCAAGAACATGGCCGAGAGAAATAACATTTTTGTAAGGCGGGCCAAAGCCCAATAAAGTCGAGACCGCCAACAAGGTATAAAACCATCCCCTCGTTTGGTCTACTGCTTCAGATATATAGTCGGCCGGGAACTGCCTTAATTCACCTGAATTTTCAAAAGGATAGTGCTGTTGGGCAAGGGGCATGGAACCGGAATCAAACCAAACATCAACTAAATCTGGCACTCTTTTCATTAAGCCGCCGCATTGCCGACAAATTAATCCAATCTCATCAATATATGGGCGATGCAAATCAATTTCCATTTTATCGTTACGGGGTAATTTTTTAAAACCAATTTCTCTCCATTTACCTGTGGCAATTTTCTTTTCGGGAAATTTACGCCTGCGCTCAAGAATTGGTCCTATGCTATCGCCCCTGGCCAAACCCTCCATTAAAGAAAGAGGAAGCTCGTGGCTAACCATAAGTATTTTTTGGTCTTTATGGCGATTTTCCATATCTTTTAGAAAATCATGCACTCGCCCGCTTAGATCGGCCAAACTTTCTCCTCCGGGAAGCTTTGAATAAATTATGTCGGGGGTGTTTTCCCGCAAATACCGCCAGCTCAATGTGGGCTCTTTTCCATTAAAGATACCGACATTGTATTCCCTAAGCCGTTTGTCAAAAATAATTTTAAGACCTAATTCTTTGGCGATTATTTCGGCTGTCTGTTTGGCCCTCAAAAGATCAGAGCTGTAAATAACGTTTATCCCTTCCTGCTTTAATTCAAAAGCTGTTTTCTTAGCCTCCTTTTTACCGGATGCCGTAAGCGGACAACGGATCTTCTCAGGCCAACAAATTGCTTTTCCATTTTTCTGCCGGCACGATTCGCCGTGCCGCACAACAAAAAACTTATTCTTTTGCGGATTTTCACTAGCCAGTTCTTTTAATGAGCCGATGGCCCTAGTGTGGCCGCATTTTTGGCATCGCCAAATAGGCAAGGGAGTTCCCCAATACCTTTCTCGGGAAAAAGCCCAATCCTTCACCTCTTTCAGCCAGCCGCCAAAGCGCCCATCTTTTAAGTGCGAGGGCACCCAGCTTATCTTCTGATTGTTCTTCAATAAATCTTCTTTGACTTTTTGCATTCTAACAAACCAGCTTTCCTTGGCGTAGTATAGAAGCGCGTTGCCGCAACGCCAGCAAAAAGGATAATCGTGTTCGTATGACTCTTCCTTGAAAAGAAGGCCCCGCTGACTTAAATCCTGAATAATAGCCGGATCGGCATCTTTAACCCGCAAACCGGCCCAGTTTTTCACCTCTTTTTGAAACTTCCCTTCTTTATCAACATTTAAAATAACGGGCAAATTATTTTGCTTGCCGACCTGCATATCTTCTTCGCCAAAAGCAGGGGCAATATGCACCAAGCCCGTACCGTCTTCTATAGAAACAAAATCAGCCGCAACAACATGCCATGCTTTTTTATCCGGTTTTTCAAATTTGTATGGCGGCTCGTAGTCACTGCCCACCAAGGCGCTGCCCTTAATTTCTTCAACAATTTCTCCCTCTATGCCCAGGACATTCATTCTTGCCTTGGCTAAAATCAAATACTCCTCGCCTATTTTAACTTTTGCGTAAGTAAATTCCGGGTTGACTGCCACGGCCACATTCGCCGGTAAAGTCCATGGCGTCGTCGTCCATATTAAGAGATAAGAATTTACGAATTTTGGATTTTGAATTTTGAATTTAACATAAATAGCGGGGTCCTTCACCTTTTTGTAGCCCAGCGCCACTTCATGAGAAGAAAGAGAAGTGCCGCATCTCGGACAATAGGGCACTACCTTATAATCCTGATACAAAAGATTCTTTTCGTGGAATTGTTTGATTATCCACCACAGGGTTTCCATGTACTCCGGCTCATAGGTTGTGTATGGATTAGCCATATCTACCCAAAAGCCAATTCGCTCGGTCAGCTTCTCCCAGTCCTCTTTGTACTTCCAAACCGATTGCTTGCACGCCCGATTAAACTCGGCGATGCCGTACTTTTCAATATCTTTTTTATTTTTCAAACCCAGATTTTTTTCAACCTCCAACTCTACAGGCAGACCATGAGTGTCCCAGCCGGCTTTTCTTGAAACCTTAAAGCCCCGCATTGTCTTATAGCGGCAAATAATATCTTTGAAGTTCCGGGCAAGCACATGGTGAATACCCGGCTTGCCGTTAGCTGTCGGCGGACCCTCGTAAAATACAAAATTCGGCGCCTTCTGGCGCTGTTTAATGCTCTTTTCGAAGATCTTGTTCTCTTGCCAATATTTGAGAATTTTCTCCTCCTGTCTTGGGAAGTTCGACTCCATGGTCTACTATATACTATACTGCTATATATAGTAGATTATCATTTTATGTTTTTTTAATCAAAGTGGCGGCTACATTTTTTCCGGGGCAGAGACGCGGGGCAGAGACGCCCATCAGAGAGAGAGTATTTTTCAATGCGGTTTTAGCGGATAAAACCAAGAACAAGCGGGCTTGGGTAAGTTTTTTGTCTTCGGAAATTACCTGGCAGTCCTGGTAAAATTGATGAAAAACCATAGCTAATTCAACTGCGTAATAGGGCAGACGTTGTAATTGATAGTCGTTGGCCGTGTCTTCAATGACCTCGGGCAATTTAAGCAGCTGCTTAATCAATCTCAGCTCGCTCGGATGGTTTAGCAAATCGTGAAGCGGCTTAGCATTCTTAGCGTTGGCCTTGGCCAAAATACTGCAAATGCGGGCGTGAGCGTACTGAACATAATAAACAGGGTTTTTCTGCGATTGCTCCTTAGCAAGCCCGATGTCGATTTCCATATGAGTGTCTAAGGATTTTTGAAGATAAAAAAATCGGGCCGCATCCAAGCCGATTTCGTCAATTAAATCCTCCAGCATGATTACTTGGCCTTTTCTTTTAGAAAGCTTCTCCCCGCCTTTTAGGGTGACCAGCTGAAGAACTAAAATATCCAGTTGACCTTGGTAACCAAGCATACCGACTGCGGCTTTCATTTTTTGCACATGGGCCTGATGGTCGGCTCCCCAAATATCGATAATCATTTCAAAACCGCGATCAATTTTATCTTTATGGTAAGCAATGTCTGAAAGCAGATAGGTTGGTTCGCCGCTTTCCCTAATAACAACCCAATCCTTATCGTCGCCAAACTGCGAGCTTTTAACCCACCATGCGCCCTCTTTTTGATAAACCAGATTTTTTTGCTTGAGCCATTCAAGGGTCTTTTTGACTTTATTTTTTTGATAAAGGTCTTTTTCCTCGGAAATCCATTTATCAAATTTTATTTTCAGCTTTTTCTCCAGTAAGGCCTTGGTATCGGCCTGAACCTCTTTGGCCAGCAAAAATCCGGCATCCCCCTCCGTCAACTTTGTCCGCCAGCGGACGGATTGAATTTTAAGTTTTAAATATTCGCTTAAATAAACTTCTCCCTTGCCCAAGGCCGTTTTGCCCAACTCAATGATTTGTTTGCTGTTTTTGGCGTCGTTAATAAAATACTCCCTGACAACTTTATATCCGGCCGCGGCTAATACGTTTGCTAAAACATCGCCGCTGAACGCGCTCCGTCCGTTGCCAACATGCAGGGGGCCAGTGGGGTTTGCCGAAATAAATTCAACGTTGGTTTTTTTGCTTCTCCCTAAATTCAAGTGTCCAAATTTTTCTTTTTTCTCTAGAATGGTTGCGACCTGATTTTGCAGATATTTTGCGGAAATAAAAAAATTGATGAAGCCCGGCTCAACTATTTCAATTTTCTCAAAAAGATCAGGACGCAAACTCAAAATATGCGATTGAAGATGCGCCGCAATTTGTTGAGGAGATATTTTGACCGCCTTGGCGATTTGCAAAGCAAAGTTGGTTGAATAATCGCCATGGCTTTCTTCGGCAGGCCGGTCAATTCTAATTTCCTCGCGCGCGCCAAAACTCGCCTGCCTCGCCGGCAGGCGGGCCTGCCTCGCCGAGTCAAGACGAGCCGGCAGGCGGGCCTGCCTCGCCGAGTCAAGACGAGCCGGCAGGCGGGCCTGCCTCGCCGCCCTTTCCACTAATTGTATTAGTTCATCCCTGATCATCACTTCCAGTTTAGCGTAATTTCCGCTAAAATTAAAGAATGAAACCATTGGCTGAAAATAGAAAGGCTTATTTTGATTACGAAATCCTGGAGAAATTTGAAGCCGGGATAGTTTTGGCCGGCTACGAAGTAAAATCCATCAAGCTGGGCAGAATAGGACTGACTGGCTCCTATGTGGTCTTCAAGGACGAAGAGCCGTATTTGCTTAACGCGCATGTTTCCCCGTATCAGCCACAGAATATGCCCAAGGACTATGACCCAAGCCGTCTGCGAAAGCTGCTTTTGAATAAGAAGGAAATCAAGTATTTAATCGGCAAATCCGAGCAAAAGGGCTTGACTTTGATACCATTAAGGATGTATACTAAGGGAGGCAAAATAAAACTTGAGTTCGGGCTGGCTAGGGGAAGAAAGAGGGCCGGCAAAAAAGAACTCCTTAAAAAAAGAGACATTGAGAAAGAAATCGAAAGAGAGTTGAAATTACGGGGATGAGACCGATTCGATGGAAGAAGTTTTAAAATAAGGCAGGCCCGCTTGCCGTAAGGCAACACAAATAAGCGCCAACTTATTCAAACAACCAGCTTTAGCTGTAGCTTAAAGCCATCTTAGTTGCTGACTCTCGATAGGCAATTCGGGTGTTATATCATCGAGATTGCCGGATTTTCTGCTCCAACTATCCGGTGAAACAAGCGGGGCTAGAGGTCTCGGAATTTTGTTTGTTTCATATCCGGGACTTTGAAGGCAAAAACCAACTATGCCTGTAGAATTATTTTAAAATATCTTTCAGACGGGAGCTCATAACTCCCCATCTCCACCTCGGACAAAATTTTTGAATAAACCATTAATCAACAATCAAATAAGGGCGCGGGAAGTTAGGGTTATAGGAGAAGCCGGCCAGCAATTGGGCGTGATGCCGTTGGAAAATGCGCTCCGCGAAGCAAAAGAGCGTAATTTAGATTTAATTCAGGTGACAGAAAGGGTTGAACCGCCGGTCTGTAAAATAATGGACTATGGCAAATATGTGTATCAGCAGCAAAAGAAAGAAAAGAGCATGAAGCCCAAGGGCGGTGAAATGAAGGGCATTAGGTTGAGCTTCAATATATCTCAACACGACATGGAGGTCAGGGCGAAGCAAGCGGAGAAATTTTTGAGAGAAGGAGACAAGATCAGAATTGAAATGCGCCTAGTGGGAAGACAGAAAGCGCTTGGCGACTTTGCTAAAGAAAAAGTTTATAAATTTTTGGAAGTTCTGCAGGGCATTATTCCCCTCAAAATTGAAAGAGAAATCAAGAGGGAGCCGAGGGGCTTTTCAATGATTATCTCCAAATCATAATATTATGGGCAAAACAAGAAAATCAATTACAAAAAGGTTCAAGATTACAAAAAACGGCAAGGTATTAAGAAGGCCGACCGGCCAAGACCATCTGCTGGCCAAAAAGAGCGGAAGAAGAATCCGCGCCTTAAGGCGCTGGATTGAAATGCCCAAGGCCGATGCTAAAAAAATAAAGAAATTAGTTTATGGTTAGAATTAAACGAGGAAAAGCTGCCAAAAAACACAAAAAGCATTTATTAAAACATGCCAAAGGTTTTCGCTGGGGCAGAAAAAGCAAATTTAAGCTGGCCAAGGATGCCCTTGCGCATGCTTGGGAATACGCTTACCGTGACAGAAAAGCAAAAAAGCGAGAAAAGCGCCAACTCTGGCAAGTGAAAATTAACGCCGCTTCCCGGGCAAATGGCGTTTCTTACAGTCGGCTGATTCACGCTCTGAAGCAAAACAATATTGAACTGGACAGAAAAATTTTAGCCGAACTGGCCGAAAACCACCCCGACATTTTTAAAAAAATAATGGAGAAAATCTCTCAGTAGGACGTGGAGGGGTCTGGGCCGCAGTTGGTTAGAGCCTGGCTCTAACCAATCTAAAAATATTGTAGTAATTTTTCGATGGGCTGGGTGTTAATAATGTCCTCTTTCTCGGCCCAGCCGCGTCTTGCTTGAGCGATGCCAAACTCCATAAAACGCAATTGATTTTTATGATGAGTATCGGTATTGATAATCATTTTAACTCCGGCCTCTTTGGCTCGCCTGATGTTTTCGTCGTTTAAATCCAAACGTTCGGGAGAGGCATTAATTTCTAAAATCGCGTTAAATTGCTTGGCTGCTCGCAAAATCTTATCAAAATCAATTTCATATTCGCCCCGTTTTTTCAATATTCGCCCGGTGAGATGAGAGATAATATCAACATTCGGATTCTTCATAGCCGCAATTATTCTTGCTGTCATTTCATCTTTATTGATTTTCATATTGGAATGGACGCCGGCAATAACATAGTCCAATTTAGATAAGGCCTCGTTTTTAAGATCGATGGACCCGTCATTCATAATATTGGCTTCGCAACCCTTAAGGATGCGGAATTTTGAGGTTGTATTTTGGGATTTTGAATTGAGCGCGTCTATCGCTTTATTGCGCCTTTCCAGCTGTTTTTCGTCTAATCCGCGCTCTATTTTTAAAAACTTTGTGTGGTCGGAAATGCCAATATATTCGTATCCCATTACTCGCGCGGCGTCAGCCAGCGCCTTTATCGCATCAGCTCCTCCATCCCAATCCGAGTGCACATGCAGGTCGCCCCGAATGTCCCCATAGTCAATGATATCCGACAGCTTTTGCGGACGACGGGCGTCCGCAAGCTCAATTTCGCCATGATTTTCCCGCATTTCCGGAGGAATCCACGCCAAACCCAAGGCCTTATAAATTTCTTCTTCGGTTTTTCCGGCAATTTGCTTTTTCCCCCTAAAAAGTCCGTACTCGGAAAGTTTAAGCCCCTTGCTTATGGCAATTCTCCTAACAGCGATATTATGTTCTTTTGAGCCGGTAAAATACTGCAGAGCCGAGCCGTATTGTTCTTTCCTGACCACCCTTAAATCAATATCGAAGCCCTCTTTTACCCTCACCGACGCCTTGGTAACGCCCTTTCCCCAAATCTTAGCCACTTCTGGTTGAGAAGTGAAAAAATCCATCACTTTTTTTGGATTCTGCGACACCACCAGCAAATCGGCGTCGCCGATGGTCTCTTTCATTCTTCGAACAGATCCGGCAACGCTAACCATTTGTACTTCTTTTAGCGCCCTTAATTTCTCTTCAACCTCTCTGACGCGGGGAATAATCTCATGGAGAAGAAACCTGCCCTTGCTTCTTTTTAAAAAGGCAATGCCTTCTAAGATATTTTTTTCCGTTTTTTCTCCGAAGCCCTCGAGTTTGGCAATTTTATGGGCCTTAGCCGCCTTCTCTAAATCCTTCACATTTTTGATGCCCAGTTCTTGCCAAAGCGCTTTGGCTTTTTGGGGACCCATGCCTTCTATCTTCACTAACTCTTCTATGTCGAAGGGAAACCGTTTTTTGAGTTGGCCGTAATACTTGATTTTTCCCGTCTTCAGATATTCTTCAATTTTCTCGGCAATACTCTCGCCAATGCCGGGCAAATCAACCAAGGCCTTTCTCCCGCCTTCTTGGTAAATCTTGGCGATATCTTTTTCCAAGCTCTCTAAAATCACGGCTGCTTTTTGATAGGCCTGCGGCTTGAACTCTACTTCCTGTATGGCCAGTAAATCGGCAATTTCATAGAGAATGCGGGCAATTTCTTTATTTGTGAGCGTCATTTCGGCTTGGGAATTAAAATAGTTTTTTCTTTCTTATCCGTTAGATCATTTTTAATTAAGAAGGCAACAGCCGTGGCAAGTATTCCCAAGGCGCCCACCGTTAAAAATAGAGGCGTAAAGCCCCAAAGTTTAGCGATAAATCCGCCGAGAACGCCAGCTATTCCAGCGCCCAATCCCAATGCTGAACTATCTAATGCCCAACTTTGCGCTTCTTGATTTCTGCCAATATGCCTTGTAAATATGCCAGACCACGCAGGCAGAGCCATTGCCGCTCCCAAAGCATTGACCACTTGTAGACCGTAAATGTGCCATGGCTGGCTTGAAAAGAGCAAGCCAAAGGCGGTTAAGCTTGATAAAAAAGTTCCCCCGATTAAAAAGTAAAAATCATCTTTGTCTCCATGATTTCTATCCAAATAACTGCCGATAGGAATTTGCGCCACCGACTTCAATATCCAATATATGCCGAAAGCAATACCAACCACGGTAGCATCGCCACCCTCTATGTTTTCTGTTACGAAAATTGCCAAAATGGGGAAAACCAAGCCCCAGCCGAACATCAGAAAAAAATCAGAAAGAACCATTACTTTAACTACTTTTGAAAGTGATTTCAACATATTATATGTTTATTTTTTCTATTTTGCGTAAAAATGCCGCCCCAAGCAGGCCAAGGCCTAATTTAGAGAAAATCAGCAATCCGGCGACAGCTAAAACCATTTCCGCTCCTCTGCTAATTATCGCAAAAGCCGCGGCTGTGCCCGCTCCAATACTCAGCGAACTAAACGAAAATGTCTGAATGACCTCGTGCGTGCCCAAGGCGGCCGGAATGGGTATGATAATAGCCAAATAATAAAATCCAAGGATTGATAAAGCGGTTAAAGCGCCGATTTGTTTGCCCAAAAATAAAACCAATAGCCACGCCCTTGCCCAAGTGGCGCCAATTCTTAGAAAAGCCAAACCGAAAGCCGCCCAAAATGCCCTATCGCGCTTTTTGAAAAAATCGAAAATTTCTTTTTCTATTTCAAGCGCGTGACCGTTAAGGGAATGATTTCTTCCCAAAAGTTTAGCAAAAAAAATAGCAATACTTTGTTTTTTGAAAATCTTAAAATATAAATAACTAAAAAGCGCGATTAAAACCAGTAAAAAACTCCCGATTAAAATACTCGTATTGCTGGGCGGCAATTCATCTATTTTAAATAAAAAAATTATGAGCCCCACAATCACGCTTATCACAAAAGAGGTCTCTTCTATAATTTTATCTATCAGGATGGAAATCATTCCCTTGCGCAGCGGGATGTTAAATTTTTCTCTTAAAACATAACCTTTAAAAAATTCTCCGCCAAAAAGCAGCATCGGAAACAAATAAATTATAGAAAAACCAGCCAAATAAGACGGAATTAACTGCTTGTTAGAAATTTGATAACCTTGATTTTTGAGAATAATCTGCCACTTCCACATTCCAAAAAAAAGCGCCGCCACGGTCAATAAAATTATCACCGCGCCCTGCCATCCTGAAAAAAAATAAAAAGCGCTTTGTATTTCCTGCCAGCCAATGAAACGAATTACTCCGATCAAAAGCGCCACCCCAACGAGAAGAGAAGCCAAAAAAAGCAAAACCTTGCTCATTGTTTAGCCGCTTTATTTAAGGCCTCCAAAAGGGTTTGTAGGTTAATGCGATGGAGTTGAGCGCCCTCTTCAACCGTTTCCGATTGTGAGGCGGGACAGCCCACGCAGTGAAAGCCGTATTCAATAAAGACCATGGCGCTTCTGGGATATTTTCTGATGACCTCACTAATGGTCATCTCTTTGGTTATACTGGCTCTTTTGGCCATATATTCTATTATAACTCGCCGGGCGCGGCGAAAGCAATCGCCCCAAAGCCAGTTTTCCTGAATTCGTATTTCAGTAATTTGGCCTTGGCTTTGTATTTTTTGGCGATAGTTAAAAGCGTCTTTAGCGAGTCGGGGGCGCAAACATCTAACCCGTCGGTCTTTAGGGTTAAAATATTGCCGATTGTTCGTTTGTCTATTTTTTCGGCTTCGTCTTGCGGCAAATTATGGGACAGGTCGGACGATGCGATAATGAGGTTCTTACCGATTTTCGTGTTTTGCAAAATAACTTCAGCCAGTTGGGCCCAGTCCTTGTTTTCAGAGCCAAAAATAATCGGCAAAATTTTAAAATTTTTCAGAGCTATCTGCAGAAAGGGCAGCTGCGCGTCAATAGAATGCTCAAACAAATGCGCGGAATCGCGCCTAAAAAATCTAGGCGAAAAAGCGATGATTTTTTTTGCCAGCTTATCGTCAACTTTTGTTTTTCCGAGAGGTGTTTCGAGAAATCCGCCGGGCCATACCGAAACCCCGTCAAACCTCTCGTAGTGAGAGTCGGCCAAAACAATCACGGTATCGAATTTTTTTCCTAAAATTGCCTTATAACCGATAGCTGCGACTCGCCCTGAAAATTCATAGCTGGCGTGAGGCACGATTAAACCAAAAATACTCTCCATATTTTTATTTTTAACCCAACACCCGCGCGAGCGCAAGCATTGACACCCGCGAGAAACAGCTCTATATGTAAAAGTAGCACTATTACCAAGGAGGAAAATCAATGGACTGGCTCAAGACCGCGCACAAGGGTGAGCAGGGTTTCACGCTGATTGAGGTCACCGTGGTCATGCTCATCATGACAATTCTGGCCGTGATCGTCGTGACCAGTATTGGCACCAGCGGCACGGCAGCTGAAAAAACGGCAGCCATTGCCGACGCCAACGCAATTACCACCGCGCTTAACCGGTACAACACCGACTCCAGAAAATCGGATTGGCCGGAAGAAACAATTTCTCTCAACACTTCAACCCACACTTTTACCTATAAGGGAGCTACGGTTGACGGATCGACCACCTTCACTGTCAACAGCGGTGGCGCCACGGCAACTCCTAAAATTGCCGTCACCGATGCTGCTTTAGCTGACTACACCCAGCTCGACTGGAACGCTACAACGCAAGTCAGACGCGAGACCGGACACCTGACATTTTCCTTTATCGATGATTATCTGCTGTCGCTTCCCCGTTCTACGCAGCTGAAACGAGACGAAACAGACAATTACGAGTACATCTTCTTGCTGAAGAAAACGCAGGCCGAAGAAGGGAGAATAGTCGAACTGTACCAGCTCAATGAAAATGGAACGAGTTGGGAAAAGATTTTCCCCTAATCTAAATCAAAAGCCGCCGCTATCGGCGGTTTTCCTTTTAAAAATGAAACGAGGTCGGACATCGTTTCATTAAAGCAGGGTTTTTTGCATTGTTATTTCTCTTTTTTCTAATTTTGAAAAAACACTAACTTTACCATACACGCCGTCGTAACCGGGTTCAATTTGAATATTCCCTTCTCTCACTCTAACGATTCCCTCGGCGATTTCTGGAGTAGCGGCAGCGGCTAAATCCGCCTCGCTGGCTGACAACAAAATATTAAATTCGCTGCCGAGTTTTTCTATTAAATTATTATACCCCAGAATAGCTTTTTGGCTGGAGGGGCCCGTGTCTAAACATTCAGATATAATTTCAATCAAAGGCACTAATCTTCTAAAAGGAATGGCGCTTTCTGGTTTAAATCCTTCGGCACGGTCGGCTAACTGCTCTACCCGGTTCATCACCCCGATAGTTAAGGGGCGAAGGCAGGTCGGACAAATATTATTGTATCTTTTTGACTCCGGCGGAGAAAGCCGAACATTGCAGCTGCGGTGTCCGTCATAATGATACTTACCTTCTTCGGGGAAAAATTCTACAGTGTACAAAAATTTTTGCGGATTCTTTTCCCTTATCGCCTTGGCGATTTCTGCATAGCTTAAGGCCACATCGAAAACATTAGCTTCTCTGCCGATTTTGGATGGGCTGTGGCTGTCGCTGTTTGAAATAAGGGCAATTTTATCAAGGCCGGAAAGGCGCCAATTCATAGCCGGGTCCGACGATAAACCGGTTTCGATAGCGTAAATATATTTTGCGTACTCCTCAAAACACTCCTCGATAGAATCAAAACCCGATTTTGATCCGAAAATACTAAACCAAGGAGTCCAAGCGTGGGCCGGAACAACCAAACATTCCGGGGAAACGGAAAAGACAATTTTAGCCAATTCTTTGGCATCCAGCCCGAGAATCGGCCTGCCGTCTGATTTTAAATTACCAATACTGTCGAGCCGGGCCCTAATTTGCTCAACCGCAAAAAAGGATGGCGCGAAAATAATAACGTGAATCTTTCTGACCTTGCCGTTTTTGGAATAAATGCAACTGATTTCGGCAGTCAGAATAAAACGCGTCTGACTGACTCCTTGCTTCAATTTCAACAAACCGGACTCGGCGGGCTCCAATTTTTCCTTAATATTACTAAACCATGCCGGATGCGTGAAGTCGCCAGTGCCCAAAACATTAATGCCCTTGATGACGGCCCACTTATCTAAGACCTCTAAATCCATTTCTTTGGAAGTGGCGCGGGAGTATTTACTATGGATGTGAAAATCGGCAACCAGCATAATAAATTAAATCATTTTGCGTAAACGAAATAAAAAATCTCCAGAAAAATACCTATCACAAAAAATAACCCGAAAAAATAAAAAAACGGGTTCATCTTACGATTAAACTCCACCCACAAAAACTTTTTATAAAGCAAAACAATTATAATGCCAACTAATCCAATGGCCACAGCTCCCGTCAACCCAATAATATCAATAAACGCGCGCAAGCCCGCAAAGAATAAAAAGAGAGGCAGAAAACAGGCAATAAACCAAGACAAATGCGGGTTGAGTCCTTGATCGTACCAAAGGCCTTTTTTAAGCGTTAAACCCAGCGTTAAAAAAGACGTAAAACAGGTGATAATACCAAAAATAAAACCTGTGCGGATGATCCCGTTGCCCGCCACCTGCACCAAGCCGGCGATTGCTTCTTTGGATGTCTGTGAGCCGGTAGCGCCAAAAATAATATAAATGAAAAACAAGTAAGTTAGGGCGGCCAACGATATCCCCGAAATCAAAACCCATTTCAGCATAGCCCGGCCGTCTTTTCCAAGCACTTCCTTAACCTCGGGTATCATATCGCTGCCCCATAAAGAAAAAAGAACTACTCCGTAGGGAAGGGCAAAAAATTTCCAATCAATATTTTGAAAATTATCCACGGCGATAAACGGAGTCGTTTTTACAAAAAACAGCGCCAAAAGTCCAAAGAAAACCAAAAGCAAAGTAATCTCAATAATGGCAATGCTTCGTATGCCTTGAAAAATCAGCAATGTGCCGATTGCCCAAAAAATCAAAGTATAAATCGCCTCCGAGCCGCCGAAATAAGGAGAAAAAAATAAATTTAAAAATTTGCCGCCGACAATTAAATAGGCCAAAAGCGCGCCTAAAAGCCCAAGCATAAAAATCCAAAGAGTGAAGTTTTTCCAGCGCGGCCCCATATATTCGCCAACTAGGCCCGGTAAACGATGCAAGGATTTTGTTGCCAAAGAAATTTCTCCGTACATTAGATGAATGGCAATCGCCACGCCGGTAAGCATCAAAAAATAAAAAAGCACTACCGGAAAACCGGCTTGCATAGTGACATAAGGCAAACCAAAAATACCCACGCCAATGATTGTGCCGACAAAAATTGAAAGCGCTTTTATAAAATTCCACATATCAGCTTAATGGGAATTTTTTGACTATTATTTTGTAAAGATTTTCCAAGAAATCGCCTCCCGCGTAACCGACAATAAAAGCCAAGGCCGGGGTAAAAGAACCCAAAAGAGTAAAACCGGCTTCTCTAACGGCGATGGCCGTCGTCAGGCCGACGACTCCCGATAAAAACATCATTCCCAAAAAATAATTAAGCCGAAAGCCGACATCTTTATACGAAAATTGGTGCTTAATAAAACCAACCAAGCCCCTTAAAATGCCTCCCCCAAGGGAGGCAACAATAATTGTAATCATTTGCCTTTAAATGTTAATCTTGCCCTAGCCGTGTCTTCTCCTTTAGAATTACTAATAGAGAGCTCGAATTTGCCTCGGTAAACCTCGCTGATTTTTTTAGCCAAGCGTTTGGCCATCTGATTTTCAGTGGTTTTTATTTCAATAATCGGGCCTGTCTCCTCTATTGAAATCACCCTATCCATTGCATCATTTTCTGTGGCTCGTTGGCCATAGGTTTCCGCCAACTTTTTGATGCCAGCTTTCATTTCGACTGGAGCATTCTGCACTAAAACCTGACCCTCGTATCGCTTGTCCTTTATCATCTGGCAGGCAGGGCAGGTCGTGAACTTAAGGCCTTTTTCTTGATTAAGTGCGGGGTAATCCTCAAGATTGCGGTGCCACGATTTGTGCCAATAAAAAGCCCGGCATTGCTCGCAAACCAGAATATCGGTTTTCCCGGGCCCATACTCCTGCTCGTTCTTTTTTGACTTTGGCCCTCGTGTTTTTAGATAACCCCGCGCTTGATTTAATTCTTTTCGAAAAGGAAAATATTGAACCATTGGCTAAATGGCGAACAAAACGATGACTAAAAAATAATTTAGACCTTGAAAACTTTATACCCCTCCCTTACCTTCTGTTCCACCTTCAGTCCAACCGACTCGCCATTTTTAGCTTCTTTAACTTTCTTACGGTCTACCTCAATCGACTTTGCTTCTTGCGTAAAATCCGTTTCTCCTCCGACAATCCTAATTTCTTCGCCTTCTTTAAGTTTGTCTGATAAATCAATCACTGCCACGCCGATATTGCCGAAATAGTGGCTGATTTTACCTATTAATTTATCTTCTTTTTTGTCTGCTGCCATAAGTTTTGATTATTTAAATTACGACCTTTTCGTTTTCTTTATCTCTTCGACGAGTTTTTTTACTAGATTTTTGGGCTCGGTGTCGTAAATAATAACTCCCCTCCTTTTGTGAGGGCGCCGAGTAAGCCCTTGGATAAGGTCGGCTGTTCCGCCCGAACCCAAAAGAACTCCGACGGGCTTTCGATCTTCATAGGCAATGGTGAATTCATTCAGCGTGCCCATTCTACCGCAAACAATAATCACTCCGTCAGCCGCCCTCGTCATTAAAAGATTTCTGCCGGAATAATCAAAGCCAGTATAAACCATAACGTCAAACTGGTCATTGGGCAGTTTATAGGTCTTCTTATGCGCGGCTTCGGAAGCGGCCGGAGAAAAGCCGATACTAATGCCTCCTTCCTGCTTAGCGCCTTCGGCTGCAAAATAAGGACAGCCGGTAGTGGCTCCGGTTACCAAAACGCAACCATGTTTAATGATTTCTCTGCCAATCTCTTTTGATGCTTCTTTTACATTTTTGGCGCAGTGGCCGATTTCCGCCGCCCCGCTGACGGCAATTTTGTATTTCATATTTTTTTATTATACCAAAGCTTCCACTTTTGGCAAAATAAAATAGGGGCGCATTTTACTTCGAAACGCAACATCGGAATGCCGAGTTTGCCGAGGACTGTCCTTGCCAGATTCTGGCAAGGACAGCCCTCGGCAAAGTTCTTGGCAGGTATTTTGGCTTTTTCTTTGAACCGATGTTTCCTCAATGGTGCCCTCGAGAGGAATCGAACCCCTATCCCAGACTCCGGAGGTCTGTATTCTATCCGTTAAACTACGAGGGCTTATTTTTTATGGCGAGATATCCTCGGCCACAATATAAAAATTTTTGTTCTTTTTATTGTTTGCGCCCAAAACGCCGATTTCTTTTACCTTAAAGCCGGCATCTTCCACGAGATGCTCCAGTTCCCCTTTGCTAAAAACGTGAATGTACCTTTGGCAAGTGCCTGCCCAAGGGATAAAAACATCTTTGAAATCCAATTTTGATTTGCCGGTAATTTTTAGAAAAAGATGTTTTAGAATCAGCCCAAGGCCCTGCCAATTCCATAAATTCCAAACAGTTAAAATCAGCAACCCCTCCTGCCTTAAAACCCTTTTGGCTTCTTTTAGAAACCTAATGCGCAATTCTTGAGAAGGAATGTGGTGCAAAACAGCGATAGCGTAGACCTTGTCAAAATAGTTGGTCGGCAAAGGCATGCGCAAAGCGTCGTAAACATGGAATCTGGCATTTGGGTAATATTTTTGGGCTTCGGCAATCAATTCTTTTGACGCATCAATGCCGGTATAATCAATATCAATATCTTGAAAAATTTGCAAAAGCCGGCCGTTGCCGCAGCCAATATCTAACACCTTCTCCCCCGTTACGGTAAAATCAGATAAGGGCTTGATATCCTCCCAAATAAAACGGCGGGTTCTTGAAAAATCCCTGGCAATCAGGTTATAATCTTCAGTTGTCTTTTTGAGCAGATATTCTGCGTAATCTTTTTTCATGGATATTTTGGAAACTATCATTAGGGAATTAATTAACGACGCGGGCAAGTCCGGCGCGGATTTAAGTATGGTTAAAAGAAGAGTGGCCAAGAAATACAAGGCGCCCTGCCCGACCAATATAAGCTTATTAAGAACTTATCATAAATTAGTCGAAAATAAAACTCTTCAGGCCTCGCCCCTTGTAAAAAATCTTTTAATAACAAGGCCGGTCAGATCTCTTTCGGGCATAGTCAATATTTCGGTGTTAACCAAGCCATACCCCTGCCCGGGCAAGTGCATCTACTGCCCGTCGCAAAAAGGCAGTCCGAAAAGCTATCTCAATAACGAACCGGCAGTTATGCGGGCTATTCTCAATAAATATGACCCCTATGATCAGGTGAAAATGCGCTTGCGGGCGCTCGAAATGACCGGGCATCCCACAGACAAAATAGAGCTAAGAATTATTGGGGGAACCTGGTCGTTTTATCCAAAAAATTATCAGACCTGGTTTGTTAAGCGTTGCTTTGACGCCTGCAACGCCCGCGGGAGGTCGGACATCTCTAAAGCCCAGAAGTGCAATGAAACGGCGCGACACCGCATAGTCGGTCTATCGATTGAAACCAGGCCCGACTTCATCACAGAAAAAGAAATCCAACGACTCAGAGAGCTTGGGGCGACCATGGCAGAACTCGGGGTTCAAAGCATTTATGACGATGCGCTGAAGCTGATTAAAAGAGGCCACGGTCGAAATGAGACGATTCGAGCAACAAAATTACTAAAAGACGCTGGCTTTAAGGTTTGCTATCAAATGATGCCGAATCTTCCCGGCGCAAATACACTAAGAGATAAAAAAATGTTTAGAGAGCTTTTTTCTAATGGCGATTTTCAGCCGGATATGCTTAAAATATACCCTTGCGCGCTTTTAAAGGAAGCTCCGCTTTATCGCTGGTGGAAAAATAAAAAATATAAACCCTATACAAAGCACCAGTTAATTGCATTGGTGAAAGCAATAAAAAAATCAGTGCCTCCCTATGTGAGAATCCAAAGAATCACCCGAGACATTCCGAGCCAAAGCATCATCGCCGGACCCGCCAAACTGTCTAACCTTAGACAAATGATAACCGGGCATTGCAAGTGCATTAGATGTCGCGAGGTTAAGGGGGATTATAATGCTAAAGAAAAATTGTTCTTATTCCGCCGCGACTATCAAGCATCTGGCGGCAAAGAAATATTCCTCACTTTTGAGAATAAAAACCAGAGTAAACTCTACTCTCTTCTCCGTCTGCGCGTTTGTGTCGAGAACGGTTCTCGACCGTTTGCCATGATTAGAGAAGTGCACACTTTTGGCCAATCGCTGGAGGTCCGGCCGTTAAAAGCCCGGCTTCCAGCTGAAGGTCGGACTTCTCCCGCTTCTCCTCAACATAAGGGTTTAGGTAAGAAACTACTTCAAGAAGCAGAAAAAATATCCCTACTCTCGGGAGTAAATAAAATTGAGATTATTTCAGGAGTGGGGGTAAGGGGCTATTACCGCAAACTTGGTTATAAACTAGAGAAGACCTACATGACTAAGTTCCTTAGCGCTTGATGCGGATGAGGCCGGAACAGGGAATTATTTCTATGCCCTGCTTTTCCAATTCGTCTAAAAACAAATTAACTCCCAAGGAATCAGAAGACATGTGGCCCGCGATTACCACATTAATGTGCGCCGCTTCGGCTTCTTTTCGGTGCTCTTCTGACTGGTGCATTGAAACCACAGTGCCTATGCCAGCTTGCGCCATCTTTGCATAGATTTTGGGCGACCCCTCTGTGCCGCCGGTAATTTCGGTCATGGCGATTTTGCCGCATCTATTTTCAAGAGCGCCTACGAAAATTTTCGGGCCCGAGCCGATTTTGATTGCCTCGCTATATTCCTGAATATTTTTCAAAACCTTCAGTAAATCCTCTATTCTTTCGGGGTTGGCTTCGTCTATTTTGTCTTTCAAAAACCTGGCGGCTAAATTGTCGCAAGGTGTATGGCAATTGATAAAATTCATCCCCAAAAGTTTTGCCGAATCAACTGCTCTTTGGTGGTTGGCCGCGCTAACTCCCCTCGCTACTTCAGAAATTTTCGGCCTCATTAGGCCTTCGGCCACGTTAATGGGTACGCCGTGCTGACTCAAAACATCGCACTGCATTTCCATCACTTCATGCAAAGTGGCCAGCGCCTTGCCTCGCGGATGGTGGGCGATAACCAAGTCAACGCCGAGGTCTTTAGCTAAAAGCAATTCGGCTGTATCAATGTCAATACCAACTAAAATTTTCTTAATTTCCTTATCTTCGGCAATATGCAAAATACGGGAATCAAGATAAGGATTAATTAATGCCTCCTCGTCAAATTCCGTTTTCTTGTCAATCGAAAGATTGTCGTATTGTGTCTTCTTGCGCGCCAGCATTTTTTCAACGCTGCCGTTATCCCGGAAATCGGCGTCAATCCCCATTTTTATCGCCAGATTATAGATGTCTTGGATATTCATAATGCTTTATTTAATCACTCTTCTATATTTTTGACAAGCTATTCCCCCTTTACGACAGCTATGGGAACGACTTTAGCTACTTTCTTTGCGAGGCCGGCTTGGCGAACAACTTCCACAACATTGTCTATATTTTTGTATGCCAGAGGGGCCTCTTCGGCGACGCCCCGATAACTCCGGCATTTAACGATAATCCCCTTAGCTTCGAGTTGTTTAACCACTTCTTCGCCCCGAATTCTTCTCATGGCTTCGTGCCGGGACATCGCTCTTCCGGCGCCATGGTTCGCGGAATAAAAGGCCTCTTTTCCGCTTTCAACGCCAGCCAAGATATAAGAAGCTGTGCCCATGGAACCGGGAATTAAAACCGGTTGGCCGGAATTTTGATAGGCCATGGGAATTTCATCGTGACCGGGCGGAAAGGCGCGGGTTGCTCCTTTGCGGTGCACTAAAAGTTGATTTTCTATTTTTGCGATATTATGGGCAACGTCATAAACCGCTTTTAAGGCAGATGCCTTTTCCCCTAAAACATGCTGCCATGATTTTCTAATAAAGTGCGCTATTCTTTGACGGTTCGCCCAGGCGTAATTGGCGCCGCAGGACATGGCTAAAAGATAATTCTGACCCTCTTGCGACTTTATCGGACAAGCGGCCAATTCTCTATCGGGGAGATTAATGCCGTACTTCGGCATGGCGCGCATCATAATTTTTATGTAGTCGGTGGCTATTTGGTGGCCCAAGCCGCGGGAGCCGGTGTGAATCATAATAACAACCTGGTCCTTAAATAAGCCGAAGGCCTTGGCGATTTCTTCGTCAAAAATTTCTTCTACTTTTTGGATTTCCAAAAAATGGTTGCCGCTACCGAGAGTGCCAACCTGATCTCTTCCTCGATTCTTAGCGTGGTCTGAAACAAGCGAAGCATCGGCTCGAGGCAATTTTCCGTTGGACTCGCAGTTTTCTAAATCCGCGGATTCTCCCTCGCCGTCAGCAACAACTGCTTGGGCTCCGTCTTCCATAATTTTTTCGATATAGGATAAGTCCATTTTCTTTTGTCTGCCCATGCCCAAACCAGAGGGAACTTCTTCTTGAATGCGGCTGGCCAGCTTATCTAAGTATGGCCGCATCTCTTTTTCGGTGTAGTCCGACCTCAAAAGCTTCATGCCGCAGTTGATGTCATACCCGACTCCGCCGGGCGATACTACGCCATCTTCTGTTCTCATAGCTGCTACGCCTCCAATAGGAAAACCATAGCCCTCATGCATATCGGGCATCGCTATGCTGTATTTTACAATTCCGGGCAGGGTGGCCACATTAATCAACTGTCCAATAGACCTGTCCCCAAGGGCGTCTTCCAGCATTTCCGAAGATAAATAAGCCCGGGCCGGCACCTTCATATCCGGCCTGAAACTCTTTGGTATTTCCCAAAGATAATCGCTGATTTTTTTAAAATCCTTTTTGGAAACCATGCTTTTATTAAATATCGAAAAGTATTTCTGCTTCCCAATGGCCGTTTTTTTCTTTAATCGTCAAGCCATGGTGCGTGACGGCCTTAATATCCTCGCCGAAAAATTTTACTTTCCTGCCGGCAAGTTCGGCTTTAATTTCGGTATCGGAAAACTCGCTGAAATTAACCTGAAAATATATTTCTTTGTTGACTTGGCTTAAATACAGGGCTTCGCTTAAAAAATCCACTAGCAGGGCGTTAAAGTCGATGGACTTTATTTTAATATTTCTTCGTATTGCTTTGTCTCCGCTTTCTGTTTTCATGCTTTCTGCCATGCCCAAAAGCGCGTTTGAGAAAAGTTCTTTTTTATTTCGGCCGTGAACTTTAATTTTCAAATCGGCTCGGTGCGGAAGCGCTTCGTATGACTTCATTGTTTTAATTTTTGAAATTCTTCTATAATAATTTTTCTGTCGTCCCAAGGAATTTTTTGGCCGCGAGCTAAAGCCATTTGCGGTTCCGACCCCTTTCCCGATATTTTCTCGCCTGTCTAAAATAGTGTAAAGATTCTGCGCCTGCGTATTTATTACGCCCCGCTCAATGTCTTGTATGATTTGAATAGGCTCCTCGTCGTAAGGATCTTCGTTGGTTAAAATAATTTTGTTGCAATAATTACCGGCAATTTTGCCGAGCTCGGGCCTTTTCCATTTGTCCCTGCCCCCGCCGCAAGCTCCAAAGACACAAATTAAAGCGCTGGGAGAAAATTCTTTTTTGAGCGTTTTATATAAGCCCTCCAAAGCATCGGGAGTAACGGCATAATCAACTACGGCCTTAAATGGTTCTTTTAGGACTATTTCCATTCTGCCGGGCACGTTCTTAATCTTCTCCACTGCTTTTTGACATATTTCTAGGGGAATATCCTGCGACAGGCCGACAGCAATCGCGGCCAAGGCGTTATATATATTGAAATCGCCCATCAGGGAGAGTTTTAAATTAAGCTTTTCGCCCTTAATAACCGAGGACAGTCCTCGGCTATCCGAGGACTGTCCTCGGTCGTTCGAGTAACCGTATTTTGCGTTTGCCGGAAACTTTAGAAAATATTCCGCGTTTTTATCATCTATATTAATAATATGGATGTTTTTGGTTGCCGCAAAAAACTTAGCCTTAGCGGCGCGGTATTTTTCAAAACCGCCGTGCGCTTCAATATGCTCCGGCGTTAAGTTGGTGAAAACAGCCGCGGAAAAATCAATAAACTCGTGGCGGTGCTGTTTTATTCCTTCCGAGCTTACTTCTAAAACCGCGTACCGACAGCCGGCTGTCACTGCCTGCCTTTTAAAGCATTGGGCCATTCTTTCTGGGCTATCTTGAATTTAATAGAAGAAAGAGAGGCAACCTTGTAGCCGCCTTCTTCCAAGACATTAGTTATCATAGTGACGACCGTGGTTTTGCCGTTGGTGCCGGTAACGCCGATAACTCTAATCTCTTTCGATGGAAAACCGTAAATTACGGCGCCGAAAAAGGCCAGTAAAAAATGATACCAGCTCATCAGAAAAGATGGTAAAAATTTTTTTATGGTATAGCGGTTCACCTTTTCCCTAAATATTCTAATGCCTTTTTAATTCTGTCTTCCATATTACCGACGTCGCCGGGCACTTGTGACAGCGCGTTCTTAGCCCTGGGCCGAGGAAATCCCAAGGTAATCAGCGCGTCGAGCGCGTCATCTGTCGCATCGATTTCTTTAATTTTGCCGGTGAGTTCCAATAAGATTTTCTGGGCTCTTTTCTGGCCGATTCCCTTGATTTCGTGAGGCAGTTCTCCTTTTTCTATCACTTCTTTTAGTTTCGTCAAAGACCCAAGAGAAGCGAGCATCATAGCCGTCTTGGGACCCACCCCGGAAATATCATTAAGAACTTCAAAAAGTCCCAGCTCATTCTGCGTCAAAAAGCCGTAAAGTTCGGCCGCATTTTCCCTCAAATGCAAATAGGTAAATACGCTGATTTCCTGCCCGCCAGAAATCTTAGACAAAGTAACCGGAGAACAAAACACTTTATAACCTACCCCGCCTACCTCAACCACAGCCACTTTATCATCCTTAAGCCCCAACCTTCCTTTAAGATAATAAATCATTAATTTATCTTACCCTTTCCTTTTTCTTTCTTCAACGCTATTTAGGAAATTGCTTAGCTTAGCTAAGCAATAAAGAAAAAGCCCTAAATATCATTTAGGGCTTTTGCGATCGACTCCGCGGAATAGAATCTCAAGGAGTCCGTTAGTATTGAAATTGGCAAGCACGGGACGGGCAAACCATTCGCAAATTAAAGCGTCGATCTCTCGCGGAGTTGTCTCTTCTGGCTGGAGCGAGCAAAGGTACGCCCTGAGCCAGTTGGGTAAAACATTATCTGCCGGTAGCATTAAGCGAATCTCCGGATAGTTAAGCTGCACCCGGTGCCGCACCTCATGAACAGCTATACTCTCTGGGCCATAATACGGGCACGTATAGGGATAGAAGATTGGCACCGTATAATACTCTCCTATTATTCTGTCTCCGCAATACCTGGCGTTATATTGGGGCTTTCCGTAGAAAACAAACTTTATCCTTATCCGCTTCCCGAAGACCAACTCATCAATTTTTTTTAATGCGCAAACGAACCGAATTAAACCAGACACGCATCTCCTCCTTGGGTTAGCAGTAGTATAAAAACTAACCCCTGTCAACCTTATTGTAAAAGTGTTAGACATTGAATGTCTAACAACTATATGTATAATAAGCCGTATGTTTAAATTGGTTTCAAGCTACGAACCCAAGGGCGACCAGCCAAAGGCCATTGAAAAATTGACTAAAAACCTGAAAGCAGGCATCGGGCATCAGGTGCTCTTGGGCGTGACTGGCAGTGGCAAGACCTTTACCATGGCCAAGGTGATAGAAAAAGCGCAGAAGCCAACGCTGATTATTTCTCACAACAAGACATTAGCTGCCCAACTCTATCAGGAGTTCAAGGAATATTTTCCCGACAACGCCGTTCACTATTTCGTTTCCTACTACGACTACTATCAGCCCGAGGCCTACATCCCCCAGTCCGATACCTACATAGAAAAGGACGCCCGAATCAATGAACAAATAGACCGGCTAAGACACGCGGCCACCCAAGATCTCTTAAGCAGAAACGATGTTATTGTGGTAGCTTCGGTTTCCTGTATTTACAATATCGGTTCGCCCGAGGGCTATCAACAGGTTTCTTTGGAATTAAAGAAAGGGCAAAAAATCACGAGAAGGAATTTAATTTCGCGCCTCATCTCTTTACAGTACGAACGCAATGACATTGATTTTAAGCCCGGCGCTTTTCGCGTCCGGGGCGACCTTGTGGAGGTTTATTTAGTTACTGGTCAACAATTAAAACTCGAGCTCAAAAATAATACTCTCGTTGGATCTTTCGATAATTCATGCAGAATTTTTCCGGCAAAGTTTTGGGCGACACCGCAGAGCAAGATAGACATCGCCATTGAAAATATAAAACTGGAACTTCAAGAGCAACTGGCTAAATTACAAAAACAGGGCAAACTCTTGGAAGCGCAGCGATTAGAAAGAAGAACTAATTATGACATAGAAATACTCAAAGAAACCGGCTCCTGCCACGGCGTAGAAAATTATTCAAGACAGCTGGAATTCAGAAAGTCCGGCCAAGCGCCCAATGCGCTATTGGAATATTTCGGCAAGGATTTTCTTGTTTTCGTTGACGAATCGCATATGACCTTGCCCCAAATAAAGGCCATGTCAACGCAAGACCGCGCCAGAAAAGAAATTCTCATTGAATACGGCTTTCGCCTGCCCTCGGCCGTAGATAACAGGCCCTTGACTTTCAAAGAATTTCAAGAAAGAGTTCGCCAAATTGTCTACGTTTCGGCTACTCCCGCCGACCTTGAAAAACAAAAGTCGGGAAATAAAAATATAGTCGAACAACTTATCAGGCCGACCGGACTTTTGGAGCCCTCAATTGAGATTAGGCCAACCCATAACCAAATTAAAGACCTGATTATTGAAATCAAAAAGCGGGTGAAAGAAAATCAGAGGGTTCTGGTGGTTACCTTGACCAAAAGATTGGCCGAAGCGCTGACTGACTTTCTCGGAGACGAAGGTATTAAAGCCCAATGGCTGCACGCTGAAGTTAAAACATTAAAAAGGCCTCAAATATTAAAAGATCTGCGCGAAGGCAAGTGCGATGTTTTGGTGGGCATCAATTTATTGAGGGAAGGGCTCGACTTGCCCGAGGTGGGCTTGGTAGCGATTTTAGACGCAGATAAAGA
>JACOYH010000009.1 GCA_016181965.1 Candidatus Nealsoniibacteriota bacterium | reverse complement strand
ATCCATCTATAATTTATTTTGAAGAGCAAAAGTCAGAACTTCTACTAACCACTAACGGTGGTATACCGCTTGTGCGATATGGCATAAAAGATACTGGGCACGTCTTTTCTTTCACTGAGTTGAAAAACCTTTTCGAGAAAAATAGGCTATACACAAAAACTATGCCTTTAGCAACCAAACAAACTCAACAACCCCTTCTAATTTTAACTGGTAGATCAGATGTGATGATTTTATTTTATGCAATAAATATTTTTCCTAAATATATTTATGATGGTTTAAAAACCGATAATACAATAAATTTAGTAACGGGCGCCTACGTAACTTACACTGAGGGTGAGTTAAAAAAACAAAAATTATTCATCAGGGTTGAACTTGCTAATAATATTGACATTACAGAGAGAAACAAGCAAATAATTAAACGATCAATTATTAAAAGTTTGCTGAGTGCTAGCTCAGAATTTCGTAAGTTGCACGGGACTTATGGAAAAACAGTAGAACCCAATATTGTTTTGTTTAAATTCCAAGATTTAGGAATGTTTCGAACAAACCATAAGTCGATTATTCAAATTACTGGGAAAAAACCGAGAATGTTTTTGGGTAAAAATTAATTAACTGAAATATGAAAAAACCAATAATCATTGATGGCAGAAAATACTTGAAGCTTGACGATTGTCACGAAGTTGCTCGCAACATGACCGACGTCATATTTGAAGATAAGAAATTAGCGGAAAAATCCCATAAAATTTTGGAACAATTGCAAGATAAAAGAATGCCCATTTACGGATTAACTACACAGTTTGGCAGCCAGGGACATATTTTTGATAATAAACTGGAGGCCGAGGATAAGATGTACCGGCAATCTATCAAAGAAAGACAGGAAAATCTCATCAAGTCTTTTGAATGTGGTTTGGGCGATATTATGCCAATAGATGTTATAAGGGCCACTATGCTTTTAAGAGCGAATTGTTTAGCTCGTGGTCGTTCTGGGGTCAGACCAGAAGTTATAGACATGCTTGTAAAATTTCTCAACTACCATATTCATCCTATCATTTATCGTTATGGTTCAATAGGCGCTAGTGGCGATCTAATACCACTATCGGCTATTGCCTCTGTTTTATTTGGTTTTAGCGAATACGCGCTATTAGGGAATGAAAAGAAAAAGACATATGATATTTTTAAAAAATTCGGTATTAAATTAATAAGTGTCGAGTCGAGAGATGGACTTGCCTTAATGAACGGTACTTCTTTTATGACGGCGATTTCTTCTTTAGCAATGCATGATTTAAAAATACTTTTTCCTCAACTTCTCTGCGGTATTGCTATAACTTTAGAATCTTTATGTATCTATGATGACGGATATAAACCGTTTGTCCATCTTCAGAAACATCACGAAGGACAAAAAATAGTGGCGGGTTTTGTTAGAGATCAATGGGCGGGCAGTAGTTTAATTAGAACTAATAATAAGAAAACTCTAAACAGAGAGATAGGCCTTCAAGATTATTATTCATCACGAGCATTAGCTCACGGTCTCGGTCCTTTTTATGAAAATTTACAGACAGCTACTAAGTGGATAGAGGATGAAATGAACTCAGTAAACGATAATCCTATATTTGATGATAAATCTACTATTTATCATGCCGCAAATTTTATGGGTTATTATATTACAGAAGCGGCTGATATAATGAAAATTGATATAGCACAAGCATCATCTTGGATTCACGCAATATTAGCTAATTTGTACAATTCTCGAAAAAGTGGCGGACTGCCGGATAATTTAGTTATAGAAGAAAATACCCATCACGGTTTTAAATCTATACAAATACTCTCAGCCGCACTCGTGGTTCAAAATAGAAAATTAGCGCACTCACAACAAAATTTTATGATACCAACAGAAGGAGATAATCAGGATGTTAACAGTCTAGGAACACACGCGGCTATTGATTTTTACGAAGCTGTAAAAAATTTAGAACGGCTCACTGCTATTGTTTTTTTGTCGGCTACGCAGGCATTGGAAATTCGAGGGATTGCAAAGACGAGCAAAGTTTCTCAAAAAGTGCATGCGCTTATTAGAAAATACGTGGCATTTTTGGAAGAAGATAGAAATATGCGTGTAGATATAGAAAGTGTGATTGAATTAATACGAAAAGAAGAATTTAAATTTTAAAAATCGATAATGGAAGTAATTTTTACCTCCCTTCTTTCTCTTATTTTCTTAATAAGTCAATTATTAAGTTTAATCCTAGTTATAGGAGTTTTTTTTTCAAATAGGAAATCTAATAGCAACAGAGTATTTTCTTTTTTGGGGTTAAGCATAATACTTTGGTTGAGTGCTAATTACACTGCTTTCTTGCCAACAGTTTTGGAAAACAAAAATCTATTTTTGATACTTGCTCGTTCCAGTATAAGTTTCGCCGTCTTAATGAGTTTAGGTTTCTTGCTTTTAGCAAAAGTCATACCGGAAAATCACTCATTTATTTCTAGGAAAATCTTAAACACACTGTATCTAGTAACATTTGTTGTAATTTTAATTAATTTATCACCTTTTTCTTTCAAGGATGTAGATGTAGAAAAAGGATTGGCCGGGATCGAAACAGATTGGGGTATTATCGCATTTACTTTATTGACAACTTTTTTTAGTGTTTCGGCAGTTGTTGAATTATTACGAAAAACACATCGTTTCAATGAACCAAATCAAAAGAACCAAATAAAATTAGTCCTTTTTGCGCTATCCGCGTTGTTTCTATTAATTGTGTTTACTGTTTTGTTGCCAATAATAATTTCAGGATTAACCTTTTTTGTACCATTTACCCCACTTTATGTACTTCAGTTTCTTGGAATTACCGCCTACGCCATCACGCGTCATCATCTTTTCAACATCAAAGTCATTGTTACCCAGCTCTTAGTTTTTGCTTTGTGGTTGGTGATTTTAATTCCGACTTTATTGTCCAAAACGTTCACTGATTGGTTAGTTAACGGTCTGACCCTAGCACTAGTGGTGGTCGCCGGTCTCTTCCTCATCCGTTCCGTTAAAAAGGAGGTGGACCAGCGGGAGAAGATTGAGGGATTGGCGCGCGAGTTGGGGCATGTCAATAACCGGCTGTGGGTGGCCAATGAAAGATTGAAGGAATTGGACAAGATGAAGACCGAGTTCGTGTCTATGGCCACGCATCAGTTGCGGTCGCCGCTCACGGCTATCAAGGGTTATGCTTCGATGATTTTGGAAAATTCTTTCGGCCCGGTGGCCGAGAAAGCGCGCGGAGCGGTGGATATTATTTTTCAATCCAGCCAGAAATTGGTGACTGTGATCGAGGATTTTTTGAATATCAGCCGGATCGAGCTCGGCACGATGAAATACGAGAAAATCGAATTTGACCTGTGCGCGCTCGCGGAGACGATCATTAAAGAACAGCGTCCGAACATCGAAAAGCGCGGATTGCAATTATCATTTGAATCAGAGCCATCGGAAAATTACAAACTGGTTGGCGATTCTGGTAAGTTCTCCCAAGTCATCAATAATCTGATAGACAATGCGGTTAAATATACACCGCAGGGTTGGATTAAGATAATGTTGAATCGAATTGATGGTAAGATTCGTCTAGTTGTCGCAGACTCTGGTGTCGGTATTCCGGCTGAAGTGATACCGAAACTATTTCAGAAATTCATCCGCGCCGAAGGCGCGGGTAAAATCAATATCCAGGGCACCGGCCTCGGGCTCTATGTGGCCCGACAGATCGTCGAGGCTCACGGCGGCAAGATTTGGGCGGAAAGCGATGGCGTGGGCAAGGGCAGCCGGTTTGTGGTGGAGATTTGAAATTTGTGATATTCTGTTAAATGGAGAATAGGACCTTGAAAGGTTCTGAGTGATTGATTGTCAATTTGAAAACCGAAAGGCAGGAGAATAATGATGAATGGTAGAGTAGGGTTTTTGGGCGGGGTAGTGATCATCGTGGCGCTGATTTGGCCAGCCGGTTGCGCCGGGCCAAGCGGCATCCGCACCGAAGTTGATCGGACCGAGGCGCAAGCCGCGGCCAGTCGGCCAATCGCCACCGAAGTGGCGCCGGCGAGCATTCCTTTTGATCCAGCTTTGCCGATTTGGGTAGTAACGGTGGAGCCGTTTATGATGGGGGCGAGCGGCGTGACTTCCGGCACTGGCTGGTCCGGCGGCCTGACGATTGTGGCGCCGGGTGCCATCCACCCCATCACGCCGCCAACCGGTATGCCGATAACGAACCCGGGCGAGCAGATTGGTCCGGGAATGGCGGCGCAATTGGTTTCCGCGCTGCAGAGAGTAGGCAATGTAGCCGTAATTGATTACGCCGCTTTCGTCCTTAACCCGGGGAAGATCGCCGACGGCCTGAAAGAGGGCGAACAAGGCCCTTTCATCATCAAGGGCGCGGTGACCGAGTTTTCCGAGACGGCCGATGTTTCAGGTCAAGGCGAGAGCCAGGGTCCTAATTTGGGTTTGGCCTTGATCCCTTATGTCGGCGGCATTGCCGCTTATGCACACGGTACCCGTTCGGCGAGCGAGACCAAGCGACTGGGGATGGTCGGTTTGGATGTTCAAATTATTGATCCGAGCACCGGGCGCTTGCTGGATTCTTTTACCGCCGAGGGCAGTTTTACCGCCATCGGGACGACTAAGGTACGGACCAAATGGGGCAAAACCGAGACCAAGACCGATTACGCTTCCAGCGCCATCGGCCAGGCCCAACGGATTGCCTTGAACAAAACTATCACCCAGATCCATGCGACGTTCGCCCGACAAGCCCTCCTGGCCAAACGCCAGTAATAGTGTGTTTGGAGAAATGTTAAAAAGCCCCGCCGCGTCTCGTTCAAGAGACCGCGCGCGGGGCTTTTTCGTTCCCATCACTTTAATATTCCAAGTCAACAATCATCCTGACGCAGTCAGCGCACGCGGCAATGCATTGGTGATCCCAACAACTCTCGTTGCAGGCCTGGTAGCCGACTCCCAAAACTTGATCTCTAGGATAGCCGAGGTCATGCGTTTCCCTGACCACATTCATCAGGGAGATGATATCGGCATCAGTGCCGACTTCGCGACAACGAGCTATTGTCTGTTCCCGGGCGTTCGGTGATTGACCGATTCCCGAACCGCAGCCGCCGATCGCCAAACTGGATAAGATCACCAACACCCGTCTCATCATCATTGGAAGTCTCCTTTGCAAAAGGACCAGGGTTAACCAGCTCTGAAAAGAGAATAACAGACAAGAACTTTTTCCGCAATACTACGTACAGTTAACCTTATGAGGTGACATTTCTGAATCATATGGCTAACAAGAATCAACCGCCGTGCTATCCGGCGAAAATGAGGCAGAAATGGTACTTCTTGGTCGAGAAAGCGGGAAAAACCGTCAATGAAAGTGTTGCTCGTAATCATCGCAAATATGCCTTGCCCCGTTTGTTCTAACTTCCACTGCGCGAAGCGGATGAACTTAATGAAATCGTCATCAATGTTGATTTTCCTTTCTTTCAGTCCTTTTTTGTAGTCCTTCAAAAGATTCAAAATCCACTCGCCGCGATTCATTCGGCCAAAATTGGAATAGGGCGGATTACCGACAATGGCTAAAATCGGCACATTCTTTTTTACTTCCCGCGCGCTTTCCGATTCTTGCGGAATTGAATCAAAACCAAAGAGCTTTGCGGGCGGCTTATTCGGGTCGTCTAAAGTATTGGCGAGATACACCTTGAAGCGGTCATTGTCTTTGTCGGCATCGTCTTTAGTATTTACGAAATCAAAACCAAGCCGCTCCACTTCAAGCGTAAGTTTAAGATGCGCGATAGCATACGGCGCGATAAGAAGTTCAAAGCCGTAAAAATGTTTGAGAATGTGCGAGAGGACGATGCGATTGAACTCCCGCGCAACCATCTCGTCGCCAAGAGATGAACTTTCTTTTTTAATGTTGCCGTGAATTTCTTGAATCGCGGACATTTAAAATGTCCCTGTGCCGGTCGCTGGGTCAAGAAGATACACCGATTCTTCCGCAAGACCTTTTGCCTTATTGAATTTATTGCGCAAAATCCAATCAACGCTTTTGACAATATAATCCACTACCGGCTTGGGCGTGTAATAAACGCCGCGCGCCTCGCGCTCTTTGGGGTCATATTCCTTCAAAAACGGCTCGTAGAATTGGATAACGGGGTCTTCGCCCGGTTTATGCTCCACGAGCTTTTGATGGATGCGCTCAATCTCGGAAGCGTTCAGTTGGTCCACCAAAAGCCGCGTCGCTTCATAAATAGTCGGAATGGTGCTTGCTACTTTTTTTACGAGGCCGTAGAGGTCGGCAAGAATCGGCACATTTGTCGGGAGGTAATCAATCGCGTTAGTGAGCGTCAGTTCTGCTCCGTCGCGGCGCGAATGTTCAAGCGCGGCGAGAAATAAAGAATATGCCATCGTCTCGGCTACCATGTTGGCGAATTGATGCTCGGAGATGTCTTGAATGAGCGTCTTTTCAAATGTTTCTTTGAGTTTTTGTAAATCAGAATCTTCTTTGCTTTTGTCCAACGCTTCCTCTACCTGTTGAGATAGCAACCGCGTCTTTTTAGCGAGCGCGAGAGCAAGTTGCTTTGGCGTTCGTGTCTGATACGCTCGGCCTTCAAAAAACTTCATCAAAAAACTTTCAAACTCATCACTTGAAGCGTTGTTAATATCCGTGAGGTCAAAAGAGGTGTCCGCCGTCTTTTTAGCTTCGCCCTCCTCCCATTGCCAAAGTTGCCACTCGCGGAGATTGGTAAAAATGATGTTTTCCAGCGATTCCTTATATCTTGAAAATTGCTCTTGGAATTTTTCCGCGTTGAGATTCTCTTGAGGGATTTTCACCTCAACCCATCCGATAAGGTCGTTGCCGTTGCGAATGGTAATATCGGGAAAACCTATCCGGTGCTCGTATTGAGTTGAGGTTTCCTCCGGCGTTGCTTGCGGATTGCGGAGTTTCAACGCGTTGCTTTTCGCATACTCCTCAAAGAAGGCGCACAAGAGCGGATAATACGACCGCTCCGTGGCAGTGGCTTTTATCTTCGCAATTTTCTGTTTTAGCAGTTCAATCATTATGTTCATAAGCGTTTATGAAATGATGTTAAATTTCACAGAAGCAATCCGTTCGTAGCTAAAGCTCATTTGTAGCTTGTTGCGTAAGTCGGCCACCTTTTTATCCTTGTCCACGAATTGCTCTTGTTGGGCTTGGATGTATCGCTTCTGCGCTTTGAAAAGTTCCTTTTGTTTTTTGTCTATATCCGCTTGAATCTGGTCGCGCTCGTGCGCGCCGAGAGTTCGTGAGGCACGCATTGTTTTTTGTAAATCCTTTATTTCTCTTTCCCGTGTATCCATCTCTTGC
>JACOYH010000001.1 GCA_016181965.1 Candidatus Nealsoniibacteriota bacterium | reverse complement strand
GATACCGATTTTTTCTTTCCCTTCGTCGCTCCCAAAACAATTTTCTTCCGCGTTGTAGTGGAAATAATGCTGGCCGCCTATTTGCTTTTGGTCTTTATGAATAAGAAATACCGGCCGCGGCTCAATCACCTTACCGTTGCCCTGGCGATTTTTTTGCTGGTTTTTGTTCTAACGTCTTTTACGGGTGTTAATTTCAACAGATCCTTCTGGTCAACTTACGAAAGAATGACGGGTATTTTCACAATGCTTCATCTTTTGGCATTTTTTGTTATTCTGACTAATGTTTTCAAAAAAAGAAGCGACTGGGAGAAATTCTTGGGCGCATCTATAATAGTCGGCGTTATCCTGAGCATATATATCCTAACCAGCAACCAGCTTTCCACCCGGGGCGGGGGCACCGTCGGCAATACTTCCTTTATGGCCGCCTATCTGCTTTTTGACGTTTTCTTTGCCATGATTCTTTTCTTGGCCAAGAAGGGCGCATGGCAAATTTTTGCCGGCGCGAGCTTGCTAATAATGCTGCCCGTCCTCTTTACTTCAACTGCCCGGGGAGCTATTGCCTCTTTTCTTATGGCCCTGGGCTTAATGTTTTTGGGATATTTGGTATTTTCCGGAAAAAAATTATTTAAACGGATTGGCATTGCCATGGTCTTGCTGCTTATTGCGTCAATTGGCTTTTTGGCCGTGGTTCAACCGCCAGCAATTAAAGGCGCTGTTCAAAATACCTTAGCAGAGATGAATTCGCGTTTTGTGGTTTGGGAGACCGGCTGGAAAGGTTTTTTAGAGAAGCCGCTTTTGGGCTGGGGCCCGGAAAATTTTAATGTGGTCTTTTTGAAAAATTTTAATCCCTGCATGTCCCTGCCAGCGTGCGGTTCGGAGGTTTGGTTTGACCGTGTTCACAATATATTTCTTGATACGCTGGTCACCACTGGTGTTATCGGGCTTTTGAGCTATCTGGCAATTTTTGCGGTCGTAATTTACGGTCTCATCAGAGCGTCTTTACGCATTACGGAGAAACAAAACTTATTCATTCCCTTGGGTGTAGCAGTTCTTTTGTTGGCATACCTTGCGCAAAATATGCTGGTCTTTGATATGATTAATAGTTACCTTGTTTTCTTTCTCGCGCTTGCTTTTGCCAGCTTTATTATCGGTTATGAAGAAGAAGAGGAAACATCGCAAAGCCAAAGCCGGCCGCTCAATATGTTTGTTGCGGCAAGCGTAATTGGCCTGACTATTTTCCTGGTTTGGCCGGCCAATATAGCTACCTTAATCGCCAACCGCTATATTATTAAGACGGTTCAATCGGACAATGTGCCCGAGTCCATGCAATTCTTTGAAAAATCGCTTGATACTTGGATGGAAAAATACGAGACCCGGGAACATTTCTCGCAAAAGCTGATTAAAGCCACTTATCAATTAACCGATATTTCTGCTGAAGAAAAAGAAATTTTTAATCAAATTTTTGAGTTGGGCGAAAGGGAGATAGAAAAAAGCATAAAAGAAAATCCAATGGACTTCCGCCATCACCTTTTTGCCGGCGAGGTTTATACTGGCTCTTTTCGGCTGTCAGAAAATCCGGCAAAAATTATAAGAGCCCAAGAAATTTTGCTGAAGGCCATTGAATTAAGTCCCAACAATCAACAGGGTTATTGGCAATTAGCGGAAGTGAATGTGGCCCAACGAAATCTTGACGGCGCCTTGCCTTATTTGCAAAAGGCAGTGGAGATTGAACCAAAAGTCGGCAGGTCGCACTGGTATTTGGCAATCACTTATCAAATGAGAGGAGACCACCAAGCGGCATTGCGATCGTTTGAGGCAGCTCTTGATAACAATTATAATTGGATGGATAGTTCTGAAAACCTGGAAAGGGTAATAAAAACTCTTACCGCTTTAAAAATTGATCCCTCGGCATATTTTGCCGAAAAAGACAAGAAAATGATAGAATATCTTAAAGCATTGGTGTTGAAAGAGCCAAGTTATATAAACGCTTGGATGTATCTTGCCACATTATACGCGAATTTAGGACAATATAATGAAGCCAGAGAGGTCGCGCAAAAGATGGTAGCAATAGATCCTTCCACGGCTGGAAAAGTAAACGATTTTTTAAAATCATTACCAGCGACTGAATAATGATTAAAAAGGAAATTTTTCCAATAGTTATTTTAATATTGCTGTTTTTGCCGCTTATTACACTCGCACAAGGCGCAATAGGCGAAAGCGCTGTTTTTAACGTTGAACCATCGTATGATTTTTATAAGCGCAGCGAAATTTCAGCCACGCTAATCAAAATGTCGCCTACTCTCTATATATACGCAGAGAGCGCATGGTGGAACGGGCTTGATGCCCAAGCAAAACAGACAATAGAAGAATCACTGGATTCGATTTCGGAAGAATTTGAAGACAATATTTACCCCTCGCTGACAAACTTATTTGGCCAAGAATGGAAACCCGGCATAGACAAAGACACGAGGATTACTTTGTTAATTCACCAAATGCCCGAACAGCACGGCGGTTATACCAACACAGCTGATGAATATCCTAGGGTTCAAGTTCCCAAATCCAACGAGCGAGAAATGATCTATTTAAATGCCCAATACATTTCTTCTGCGGCAAGGGGCAAGATATTTCTTAGCCACGAACTCGTGCACCTGATAACTTTCAATCAAAAAGAAAGGGCCAATGGCGTCACGGAAGATGTCTGGCTCAATGAGGCCAGAGCCGAGTATGCGGCCACGATTCTTGGTTATGATGACGAATACGGGGGTAGCAATTTAGCCGACCGGGCTAAGAAGTTTATCAACAAGCCAGCCGATTCCCTGACCGAATGGCAGGAAACGCAGTATGATTACGGCGTAACAAATTTATTTGTGCAGTATTTAGTTGACCATTACGGAAGAGATATTTTGGTCGATTCCTTGCGATCCAAAAAAACAGGCATAGCCAGCATCAACGAGGCCTTGCTCAATAAGGGGTTCAGTGAAGATTTTTCGGAAGTTTTTAATAATTGGGCAATAGCCGTCTTAGTTAATGACTGCAGCCTTTCCGATAAATATTGCTATTTTAATAAAAATTTACAGGATTTCCGCATAACGCCGCTGATGAATTATTTGCCGCTTAATGGAGAGAGCACCCTCTCTGTAACAAACTCCACGAAGGACTGGGCAGGTAATTGGCATAGGTTTGTCGGGGGCGGCGATATGCTTGAATTAGAATTTAGGTCTTTGGGCCAAGCTAACTTTGAAGTGCCCTATGTTGTCAAAAGCAACAATGGAAATTATTCGGTAAACCGCTTAAAGATTGATAAAAACGGTATCGGTAAAATCAACCTCAACGACTTCGGCCAAAAATATACTTGGCTGACCATATTGCCCATTGCCAAAAACAAAGTTGCAAATTTTAATTCCCTGGAATCGGCCCGCTTCTTTTTCTGGTCGGCCTCGACTTTGGAAGAGGGGGAAGAACAGGTTGATGTTTCCCTGCCGTCTATCCCGCCCCTTACAAAGCCGATTGCGCAAATGAGCAGGGCCGAAATAGAAGCAAGAATTTCGCAATTATTATCAATAGTCATGCAGCTGCAAAGCATTCTCAATACTTTGCAAGGCGGCCAAGCCAGCTGCATTATGATTGATCAAGAACTTTATTTGGGCATGGAAAACAATGCGCAGGTGCGCTGTCTTCAAGAATTTTTGAAAGGGCAGGGTACCGATATTTATCCCGAGGGCTTGATTACCGGCAATTTTTATACGCTTACTCAACAAGCGGTTATTCGCTTTCAGCAAAAGTACGCAGCTGAAATTCTCTCGCCTTTGGGGCTAACGCGGGGCACCGGTTACGTCGGCTCCAGTACTTTGGCAAAAATTAACGAACTATTGACAAGATAACAAGGGTCTGCTAATATAGAAATAGAGTTTAGTGGAAAACTCCAATTCGGCAACAGACCTCCCTCGAGCGAGGTCTTTTGTTTTCCTTTTGAATTTGCTATCATAATAATTGGGTCGGGAGAACCTACTAAATTCTTAGAATTGGGGTTTAAACTCCCGGCCCGTTTTTTTATCTATGAAAATACAGCGCGCTGTCCCCCTCAAAAAATATACTACTTTTCAAATTGGCGGGCCTGCTAATTATTTTTGCATCGCTAAAACAAACAACGAGCTTATTGGGGCATTAAATTTTGCCAAGGGTAAAAAGTTGCCTTTTTTTATTTTGGGAGGCGGCAGTAATTTATTAATTTCCGATGCCGGGTTTAGGGGCGTTGTCATAAAACCTTTAAATACAGACTACAAAATACTTGCCTGCCGGCGAGGCAGGCAAAATACAGAAATGCATATTGGGGCCGGAGCAAATTTGGGGCGGATTGTTGGCGCTACAGCTAGGGCTGAATTGTCCGGCTTGGAGTGGGCCGCTGGAGTTCCGGGAACTTTTGGCGGAGCCGTCCGGGGCAATGCCGGGGCTTTTGGCAAAGATATGGCGCAATCTATAAGAAGCGTTGATGTCTACGATTCAAAAGCCGGTAAAATTTTCTTACTTGAAAATAACGGGTGCAAGTTTGGCTACCGCGACAGCATTTTTAAATCGAAACGACATCTTATTATTCTTTCCGCTAATTTAATTCTTAAAAAAGCCGAGAAAGATAAAATACTGGAGAAAATGAAAGAATATTTAAATTACCGCAGGGAAAAACATCCGCAAGATTCATCAGCCGGCAGTATCTTCAAAAATTTTCCATTTTCAGTTTATAGTTTCCAAAAACTAACGAAGAAATTTCCAGAACTTGAACAATTTCAAGCAAGAAAAGACATACCCGCCGCTTTTTTAATTGCGCAGTGCGGACTTAAGGGCAAAAAAATCGGCGGCGCGCAAATTTCAGAAAAACATCCAAATTTCATTATTAACAACGGCAATGCCAAAGCGAATGATGTTGTGGAGTTAATCAATTTTGCTAAAAAAAGCGTAAAAGCGAAATTCCAAATCAAACTCACGGAAGAAATCCAATTTCTCGGCTTTTAATCTATTGACAGCGCATCTTGGTAGTGAGAAAATGAAACAAGAAAAAAGAATTTTGAAATTTTAGCAAATAGAAAGTCGACTATTTGCATTTCAATTAATTTTACGAAAATGGCAAAGAAAAAAGCAAAAGGAAAGAAATAATATTTCTTTTCCGTCCGCATCGTTCCCCAACGATGCGGATTTTTTTTAAAAAACTATTGACAAAAATTTCAGAAGTGAAATAATAAAAAAAACAAAAGAAAAATTTTTCCAACGAAGTGAACATCGATTTAAAAACAAAAAATATAAATTTAGACCCGCCCCTGCGAAATTTTTGCCAGAGAGTGATTGTTGACTTAGAAAAATATATTCGCATTTCCAAAACAGTGCCAAACGGCTGGATGGAAATTGGCAAAACCACCCTGCACCATAAAAAGGGGCCGCATTTTAGGGCCGAGTGCCAGATTTTTTTGCCGGGACGCAGTTTGCGGGCAGAAGCCACTGCGAGATATTTACGAGAGGCCATTACGCAGGTCAAAGATAAAATGCAAAGGCAATTAAAGAAATATAAAGAAAAAATATGACGCCGACAAAATTTTTCCTCACCAAGGGCGTGGGGGTCCATAAAGATTATTTAGCGTCTTTTGAGTTGGCCCTAAGAGACGCGGGCATAGCCCAGCATAATTTGGTCTCAGTTTCCAGTATTTTGCCGCCCGGTTGTAAAAAAGTTACGCCGACGAAGGGTTTGGAAATGCTGCAGCCGGGAGAAATTGTGTTTTTGGTTTTGGCAAGAAACGCCACCAATGAACCAAACCGGCTGATTGCCAGTTCAATTGGTTGCGCCGTTCCGGCCCAAAAAAATAAATATGGCTATCTTTCCGAGCACCACCCATTCGGCGAAACGCACGAGAAGGCGGGCGATTATGCCGAGGACTTGGCCGCTTCCATGCTGGCCTCCACTCTTGGACTTAAATTTGACACCGAAGACGCCTGGGACGCGAGGCGCCAGGCCTTTAGATTATCGGGTAAAATAATTCGCACGACTAATGTTACTCAAACCGCCCGTGGAAATAAAGACGGCAGGTGGACTTCGACCGTGGCGGCCGCTGTCTTTATTCCATAAACTACAAACCGATGGAAAAAAATGATTTCCTTTGCGGCAAGAAGATTTCCGCAAAAAAACTGCACAAGGATTTGAAGGTTGCCGAATTAGTTGAAGAATATTTTCAAGCATACAATTCTGCCCGACTTTATGAGGCCTGCCGGCTTTATGCAGAAAAGATGCTAAGCCCGGAAAAAGATGTCACCATAGGTTTGACGCTAGCGGGCGCTTTAACGCCGGCTGGAATGTCGGGAATGGTTGTCTCAATGATGGAACAGGGCTTTATTGATTTTGTTATTGCCACCGGAGCCAATCTCTATCACGATACTCATTTTGCTCTAAATTTTCCTTTACATAAAGGCACTTTTCAGGTCGATGACGCCACTTTGTACAAACACGGGGTGGTAAGGGTTTATGATACTTATTTGACTACGGACACCTTATTGAATACCGATAAATTTACTCAGAAAATTCTCTTGGCGCCAGATGCTCCGAGAGGCGCTATTTCATCAAGCGAATTTCATAATTTTATAGGAAAGAAATTACTGGAATTGTCTCCCAATCCGGAAGTGTCTATATTGGCGCAAGCGGCAAAATTTAACATCCCTGTTTATACATCTTCTCCCGGCGATTCGACTTACGGGATGGATTTGGCGGCTTTCAATAAGGCAAAAAATCCGGAATGCATTAGGGAGGGTTCGATTAATCTGCACATTAATCCTAATTTAGATGTAATGGAAACCGCGGCAATCGTGATGGCGGCCAAAGAAAATGGCGCAATTCTTTTGGGCGGCGGCAGCCCGAAAAATTTTTATATGCAGACCCAGCCATTTTTGTGGGAGTGTCTTGGCACGGAAAAAGGGGGCCATGATTATTTTATTCAGATTACTATGGACAGTCCGCAGTGGGGGGGACTTTCGGGCGCGACCCCGCAGGAGGCGGTCTCTTGGGGCAAAATTAATCCGAACGAACTTCAAAATACCGTTGTTGTCTATTCGGACGTTACCCTGGCAACTCCTATTTTGTTTGCGTATGCGCTGGAAAAAGCCGGGCCAAGAGAGCGGAAGAATCTTTACCTTATGAAAGAAAAATTAGTATACGATTTGGAAAAGGAATTTACGAAGAAACCGATTACCTGGACCGCCGATGAACTCTACGAGAAACATCAACAATGATATGCAAGAATTTCTTAAATACCCCAAATTAGAGCCATTTAATTTTATGGGCCTTGACCGCCAAGATTATAGGGCCTCCAAAGTGGTTATTTTTCCAGTCCCTTACAGTTCTACTACCTGCTGGAAAACCTGGACCAATGAGGGGCCCCAAGCAATCATTGAGGCCTCGCGCCACATGGAGCTTTATGACATTGAAAGCAAGAGAGATCCTTCAAAAGATGGTATCTTTACATTGGAATCCCTAGAGCCGTCAAAAGATTCTCCAAAAGAGACCATTTTCAGAATAAAAAAAGTTATTGATAGAATATTAAAAGATAAAAAATTCCCATTGATGCTGGGCGGCGAGCATTCAATCACCTTGGGATCTGTTTTAAGTTTTAAGGAAAAATTTTCCAATTTTTCGGTCTTACAAATCGATGCCCATGCGGATTTGAGGAATTTATATGAGGGGAGCAAGTATCACCACGGGTCAGTTATGCGAAGAATTAGGGAGCTGAAGATCCCAGTAACCCAAGTGGGTTTGCGAAGCATATCGGAAGAAGACGCGGGTTATGTTCGCAAGGCAAAAATAAAAACCATTTTTCCGGCGCCCGACCTGCCGATAGACGAGATTATTGCCACATTGGGAGAAAAAGTTTATTTAACTATTGATTTGGACGGCCTAGATCCTTCTATTATGCCTTCCGTTGGCACGCCCGAACCGGGCGGCCTTGGCTGGCACGAATTGCTGAACTTCATTAAGCAACTTTCTCAAAAAAGAAAAATTATCGGCGCCGATGTTGTTGAACTGGCCCCCACTGCCGGCCTGCACGCCCCAGATTTCTTGGCCGCCAAACTAGTTTATAAAATAATAAGTTATACATTAACCTCTAAAATGAAGTTTTAAGTAATTTAATTTCTTAATTAAGAATTAAAGATATGTTCACACAGACAAAATCATTACCCAAAGTTTTAACTTTTAGTGAAACTAAATATTATTTATTTTCCGGTATCTTTACGGCTTCCGCTGTTTTCCTTCCGTGGCTGGCTCATCAATACCACTTAGTGGGGCCGCAATTTTTACCCATGCACTTTTTCGTGCTAATCGCCGGTTTCCTTTTTGGCTGGCGCACTGGTCTTCTGGTGGGCGCCTTGAGCCCCTTGATGAGTTTTAGTATAACGCATATGCCGCCGATGATAATTTTGCCGCAAGTGGTCTTGGAGCTGGCGGTCTACGGTTTCGCCATCGGCTTATTGCGCGAGAAAAATATAAATATTTTGGTCGCGCTTTTGGGCGCCATGGTTTTGGGCCGGTTGGCAAGAGTTTTGTTCATATTAATCATTACTCCAAAAATGGATTTTACGCAGTTTATCCAAATCAGTTTGCCCGGCATAATTCTGCAATTGGCTTTGATTCCGTTTATTATTTATTTTCTACAAAGATTTGTGCTCAAAGATAAAGAGGGAAGAGTTTGAAAAGTTTCTCAACGGCTCTTTTGGGCTTGAGATATATCTTAAGAAAAAGCTAATTTTCCGTTCAAAAAAATCAGGAGTCGCCGGACTCCTCGATTTTATTAGAGAGAATGGCAACCACCGCAAGGGATTGGTTGTTTTTGATAAGATAGTCGGCCGGGGAGCGGCTCTGCTTTGCGTCTATATCGGGACCGAAGAAATTTTTGGAAAACTCGGCAGTAGCCCCGCCGCCGAGGTCCTCAATAGCCATAAAATTAGATTTCATTTTCAGGAAACAGTTGCTAGTATCCTCAATAAAAATCAAACTGATATTTGTCCTATAGAAAAACTCTCTTTCAAAAAGACGCCAGAAGAATTCTACAAGTCCTTACCGTGACACGCTTTCCCGCGTAAGTATTGACAAAAAGGCGTAGGTATGGTATAAATGAGTAGTTGAAAAATAAAGAAGGAGGAAGAAGTCATGTCTTTGCAGGAATGGGCGGAAAAGGCCCGTGCGGGCGGGGGGTTCTTCCTGAATGGGGAAAAGCTCTCCATTGAGGAAGTGGTGTCCTATCATCACGGGGCTGAAAAGTGGGTCAATCTGTTGACTCACCGCGACGGCCGCGAGGTTGCCGCGGAGGCCGTTGAGGGAGAAGAAAGATTAACTCTCTGGGAGCGGATCCGCAAGATTCGTGGTCTGAAGGAATACGGCTGCACCCTGAACTACCAAGGAGAGAAATACTTCGAAGTAGAGAGGGGCGTGGCCCGGGCCATCGTCGAAACGGCTGAGGAGACTGAGTCCGCGAATGTTCCCTATCGGGTCTACCGGACGAAGTCCGGACGCCGGATAGCAGTTGAGATTTGGGATCGCCAGATTTACTGCTATGTCGCCGAGCCCGCGGCTCCGCAAGTTTCTTTCTAGCACAAGGTCGCAAGACCAGAGCCCTGATGTTCAAAACGTCGGGGCTCTTTTGTTTCATCTTGGTTGTGTTTTGTCGGCAGTGTGCTATATTTTATAACGGTAAATTTAAAATAGAAAAGGGAACAAGATGGAATGGAATTTCAAACTGCCAGCCGTGCAAGGAATCGTAACCATTAAAAGTTATGATCCTTTGTTTAAGGAGCAGGTTGCAGGCCTGTATCGCCAGGGACATCCCGATAGTTTCGACGATTATGACCTGGAGTATATCGGGAAATTTCTGGATCATTTCAGCGAAGCGGAGAATAAGTTTTGTTTTCTGGCTTTCGTGAGAAATATACTGGTTGGCGCTTCTATCGTTGAGAAAGTTTTCGGCCCGCAGGATATTTGGGAAACGTCATATGCCATTGTCAAAGGAACGGCGCGAAAATTGGGGATCGGCCGGACATTGATCGGGGCGCAGGAAGAATGTCTGCGGGACATTACTCGCATTTCATTTGTTGTTAACGCGGGGATACTTCCCGAAACAGTTGTTTCCTATCCGTTTTGGAAATCGGTTGGCTACGAGCATTGGGCGGTTCTGCCTGGTTATTTTCGGGACGATCTTGCCGGCATATTTCTGGCCAAGCGGAATCCGTATTACCGCATAGGCCGAGGAATTCCCAGGGACTCGAGATGGAGCGCCGATATAGTCGACTCACTGACGGGCGAGAAAGTTTCAAAGAGAAGGTATGGAGAGATACTCCGTAGCCTCGGCCCTGTTTCTAAAGAAAAGTGGGGCTTGGGCCTGATATTGGGAGAAAAAATTCCTTAGGCAAAAGAAGCAAAGAGGCGCAGACATAGTTCTGCGCCTCTTTTTGCAAGAGTTTACAAAACAGCCGATTTAAAATACAATAGAAAGGTAATATGTCAATTCTAACGAAGGTTTTTGGCGATGCCAACGAAAAATATATAAAGAAGCTCCAGCCGATTGTGGAGAAGATTAATAACCTCGAAAAGGACTTCGGGGATTTTTCTAATGACCGACTGAAAGAAAAAACCGCCGAACTCAGGGGAAAAATAAACAGGGGTTCAACCCCCGCGGATTTAGACGAGGCCTTGCCCGAGGCGTTTGCATTAGTCAGGGAAGCGGCAAAAAGGACTCTGAACCAGCGGCATTTTGATGTTCAGCTTATCGGCGGAATTGTTTTGCACCAGGGCAAAATCGCCGAAATGAAGACAGGCGAAGGGAAAACTCTTTCCGCCACTCTTCCTATTTACTTAAACGCTTTGACCGGCGAAGGGGTTCATGTGGTCACTGTCAACGATTATCTGGCCAAGAGAGACACTGTTTGGATGGGCCAAATATACAACGCGCTTGGATTGTCGGTGGGCTGTATTGTCCATAGCGCGGCATACCTGTACGACCCCGAATATAAGCCGGAAACTCAGAATTCAAAATTAGAAAATGGCGAACGCGACGAAACGCGGGATTTGATCGGTGGATTTAAAGTGGTTGAAAGTTATTTAAGGCCGTGTTCAAGAAAAGAGGCCTATGCGGCGGATATTACCTATGGCACAAATAACGAATTCGGCTTTGACTATTTAAGAGACAATATGGCTTACGGTTTTGATTTAATGTCACAGCGCGCGCATAGTTATGCCATTGTTGACGAAGTGGATTCTATTTTAATAGACGAAGCGAGAACCCCGTTGATTATTTCTGCGCCCGACCAAGAATCATCAAAATGGTATCAGGATTTTTCCGGTATTATTCCCAAATTAAATAAAGAAACGGATTATCAAGTAGATGAAAAACGAAAGGCAGTAACCCTGACCGAGCAAGGCATTGCTAAAATAGAAGAGATTTTGGGCATGGGCAATATATATGAAGAAAGGGGCATTAAATATGTGCATCATTTAGAGCAAGCCCTGCGAGCAGAGGTCTTATTTACAAAAGACAGGGATTATGTCGTAAGGGAAGGCGAAGTTATTATCGTTGATGAGTTTACGGGCCGTCTTATGCCCGGCAGAAGGTGGTCGGGCGGTTTGCATCAGGCGGTTGAAGCAAAAGAGGGAGTGCGTGTGCAGCCGGAATCACTTACTTTGGCGTCTATAACTTTCCAGAATTATTTCAGGATGTACAAAAAGATAGCCGGCATGACAGGCACGGCCGCCACCTCTGCCGAGGAGTTTGATAAGGTTTATGGGTTGGAAGTAGTGGCCGTTCCCACCAACAAACCGGCCATAAGGAAGGACCTGGCGGATCGGGTTTACAAATCTCGAGAAGGAAAATATCGGGCGGTTGTCAGCGAAATTAAAGAAAGGCACCAAAAAGGCCAGCCGGTTTTGGTGGGCACCACCTCTATTGAAAAAAACGAATTTTTAGGCAAGCTTTTGGAAAGGGAGGGCGTGCCCCATCAAATTTTGAACGCCAAGAACCACGAAAAGGAGGGCGAGATTATAGCCCAGGCCGGAAAGTTCGGCGCAGTTACCATAGCCACTAATATGGCGGGTAGGGGGGTGGATATCGTCTTGGGAGGTAATCCTTCCTCGGTCGCCGAAGCCGAACAAGTGCGAGGCGCAGGAGGCCTCCATGTCATTGGCACTGAACGCCACGAAGCCCGGAGAATAGATAATCAGTTAAGGGGAAGGTCGGGCAGGCAGGGCGACCCTGGTTCGTCGCAATTTTTTATTTCTCTTGAAGATGATTTGATGCGGATCTTTGGCGGCGACAAAATTATATCCCTAATGGGGTTGCTGAAAATTCCCGAAGACCAGCCCATTGAAGCGAAGATGATATCGGGAGCCATAGAGTCAGCCCAGTCAAAAATAGAGGGCATGCATTTTGACGCCAGAAAGCATGTTTTGGAATACGACGATGTGATGAATAAGCACAGAGAGACGATTTATCGGAAGAGAAAACAATTTTTAGAACTTCAGGACTGGAAATCAGAAATTATGAATTGGGCGAAAAACGATGAAGAAAATAAACTGCTTGACGAGAAAGAAAAAGAACTCGGGCAAAACTTTAACCAGGTGGCAAGAATAGTCACCTTGAGAACTCTTGATATGCTTTGGATGAATCATCTGGAGGAAATGGAGTCGTTGAGGGATTCTGTCCGGCTGCGAGCTTACGGACAGCAGGATCCCTTGGTAGAATATAAGACAGAGGGACACAAGCTGTTTAAGCGCCTATTAGATACAATTGAATCCAATATAGTCCAAACAATTTTGAAAGCGTCTTTGTCTTCGGGGCCCCAAAATGAGGGATTTACGAAATCCCTCAATACGCCACCCCCTGCTTCTGGAGGAGGCGTGGGCCGCAACGACCCCTGTCCATGCGGGTCAGGGAAGAAATATAAGAAGTGTCATGGGGCATGAGGGAAAAGAAAAAGCCCCGTTAAGAGTTTACTCCTAACGGGGCGGATTTTATGGCTTGCGCTCGAGATGCTTTACGACGCCCAACCCAATGATGGGCAGGACAAACGAGTATGCCCACCATGGAGCGGCGTTTCCACGCAGCGCCACGATGATAGAAAAAACGGCAATCGTTAGAATGACGTAGGGAACCGTGCTTATCACGTCTCCCATTAGGCCTTCGGCGTGGATGACGATTGTCGGTCGCCTTCCATGCGGCTCGTCCCCTTCGGGGAACCCGATAGGTGCCATTGAATACTCCTCTTTAATGTACTAATAAATTTATAATAGTATATTATCTATGTTTTGTCAAGTTTTTTTGTAATAAACTGTATTAGTGATGGCAGTTCAACTGCCATTACTGAACTGCCATCACTGACGTAATTATTTGACCAGACATCTCGCCGTCCAGCGGTGCCCGCTAAAAAATACACCGGTGGCACCGGTGTATTTTTGGGTAAAGCTAATTTTCCTCCATTAGAATTTTGAGACCTCCGTTATCAGCAAATCATTGCGGATTGCCATACTTGGGTCGTCAAAGACGTATCTCACGATCCCTGCCGCGTCGATTGCTACATAAGTGTGCCCCGGGAAGGACCCGGGATGCATGGAAGACGGGGTTGAAAGAACCCCGAATTTTTTCGCAACTGATGCGTCAGCATCAAAAACCACAGTCGCTTCAGCCAGTTCCGGCATCTTATTGATTGCCCACTGCCAGTCCTCTTTGGAGTCAATTACCACAGAAAGCACCGTAATATCATTGGCTTCGAAACGGTCGTCCTTCGCAAATGACACTATTTGATTCCAGCATGCCGGGTAGCACATAAGACCCTCGTTAAAAAAGAGGATCACATTTTTGCCTTTTAGGTTGTCTGACGAGTAAATTTTTCCGCCGCGGTCGGTGAGGTAAAAGGAGGGCGCCGGTTGTTCCAGCATGCCATTTAAAGACGCAAGCGAAACATTTTGACCAGCGCTTGGATGGTGAGAGTCGGCCGCAGTACTTGCCGGGGCGACTGACTTATTTTTGCCGCCGAAATAGAATAGCGCGCCAATTAACGCAATAATTCCCACCGCCACTATGATTGTCGTTGAGTTAATTTGCTTCATATTTTTCTTTTTTTAATTTATTAATCGACGATTTGATGACGAGGATAATTGCCAAGATGAGCAGTATCGCCCACGCATATTCGGGCACGAACCCTGTAAAGCTGTTTACGAAATTCAGGACCTTAGTTAGTAAAATGTTTATACTTAATTGGTACGCGGAGTGAGCGAAAAGACGGTTGGTGAGAGCCAAATAACCAATTAGTATTCCCATTGCCAAAAAGGTTATTCCCGAAATCGCCTCGGAAACGGTAGGGTTGAACCTCTTACTGCCAAGTGAATACCCCATCCGTTTTTGGAATGTTTTAGTGATTTTCTGCGTAAAATTGGCTCTGTCGAGAAAGATAGAAATCAGGAACAATGGAGCGACTATGCCAAACACGTAACTCAAGGTATAGAATCCTCCCCACGCTATTGACCCGGGCAGTGTTGCCAGGGCTAAAACGCCGGCCAATACCGGCGCGCAGCAGGTTGTGGCAATTCCTGAAAAAATTCCAAGAATAAACACAGAAAAAGCATTGTGTTTTTTGAGAGATGGATTAACTTTGAACGGCAAAGAAAAATGTTTTCCGGTAAGCAAGATAACCCCCAGTAAAATCAGAAAAATACCGCCGAAGCCGAAAATGGCGTTGTGATATTTACTGAATATCTGCCCCAATGCCGCAGCCCCCAAGCCAATTGGCAGAAATACCGCGAGTATTCCCAGAAAGAATATAGACGTCATTAGGAAAACTTTGTATCGTTCCCTAAAGATAGAAGCAAAATATGCCGGCAGAAGAACGGTAATGCAGCACGGAGCGAAAAGAGCGGCCATGCCGGCGATAAACGCCGCAATTAGCGATGCGCTTAGTAATAATTCCATAAAATAATGTTTAGGTTTTTTTTCGTACGAGATTCGTTAAAAACAAAAAGTCCCCATTGAGAGGGGTTCAAGACGCGCGATATAAACCCGCTCGACTAGCGGTTTTATATCGGCGCCTTATGCGGCGGTGGGACTATTCTCGTGAAGAGCCAGCCATCTAGTGCGTTTTCCTTGAGGTAGAGAAAATGATTCAAAAGATTGCCGGCGTTGAAAAAAGAGATTGGGTTGCGGCGGCTTGAGCCCCACGAACCCTGCCAGTAAGACCAAATAAACAAAAAATAAGAAAGCGCTCAATACGCTATTGCCGAATACAGCGGTAGAAAAATTCTTAAAAGCGTCAAGATGAAAAACAGCAAACGAAAGAGAATTGCTTGCTTTCGGGCAATCAGCGCTTTGAGCGGTTGCCGCAATGCAGTTGTGATTGGTGTCATTTTTGTGGCTCATGCTTATGAACCCAAAAATCACGGTTCCCACAAAACCAATAAGCAAAAGAGTTGTAAGCGCAGATTTCATAATAGTTTTAGTATAGCAGAATGCCGGGCGAAATACAAAAAGCCCGGGGCGAGAGCCGCGGGCTTTAAATTTGTCAGGGCGTTAGAACAGCAGAGAGCTTATTTGGATGTCTTGTGTGTTTTAAATTGTAAAGAACTTGCGTCCATTCTTTGCCCGGCTGGGGGCTTTGGCGGCAAAGGCAAAGAGTATAATCATTGCCATGGCTGTCGCGAAGCACCGTGCCGTCGAAGCAGATGAAAGGCATGCCGCCTTTCTTTATGTCCCAAGACGGCGGAATCAGCGTTTGGTCTTCCCAAAGGACTTGCATAATTTGGGCGTCGAGGAGGATAAGCCGCGAATGCATTAGACGCCGAATTTGCTCGTGGCCTCCAATGGACTGCTCCCGTCCCGCGATTGCATTTACGAGTATCACTTGCGACAGATTCACTTCGGTCAGGGTGAGCGCTTTCTCGTCTTGTTCGATAATTTTCAAACCCGACCCTAGTGGCTTGGCTTGCCCGAAAGGCACAGTCCTGTCAATCGCAACTACTGACATTCGCCCTCCTTTGTTTTTATGCTGTATCCTAACGCATAAAGAGAATTTGTCAATTGACAGCCGTTTGAAAAAAGATAGAATAAAAAAACATGCAAAAGCAAAGGACTTACATTATACTTGCGATTATTTTCGCGATGGCGGTTTCCGCTGCCGTTTTGGATTATCCGCAGCCCTATAATAATCTTCAATTTAAGCCAGTTGCTTTTCCGGAATTGCCCTTTAAGCTTGGCTTGGATTTGCAGGGAGGAACCCATTTAATTTATGAGGCCGATCTGTCGCAGCTGCCAAAAGAAGCATATGATTCTTCGATGCAAGGGTTGCGAGATGTCATCGAAAGAAGAGTGAATCTTTTCGGAGTGGCAGAGCCGGTTGTCCAAGTGCAAGAAGCCGGCGAGCACTATCGTTTAATCGTTGAATTGGCCGGCGTCAAAGATCCCGATCAAGCCATTAAAATGATAGGACAAACGCCTTTCTTGGAATTTAAGGAGGCGAAAGACGATACTTTTCAATCAACCATTTTAACCGGAAAATATTTAGAGAAGGCAGAGCCGGGATTTGACCAAACAACTTATCAGCCCTTAGTTACGCTGAAGTTCAATAGCGAGGGGGCGGAAATTTTCAAGGACATAACCTCAAGAAATATCGGCAAGCCCTTGGCTATATATATAGACGGCATCCCCATTTCAGTGCCGGTAGTTCAAGAAGTCATTCCCAACGGTGAAGCTAGAATCACCGGCACCTTTAGTATTGAGCAGGTTAGGGAGTTGGCCAGAAATCTGAATGCCGGCGCTCTGCCCGTGCCTATTAAATTAATTTCCCAACAAAACGTGGGGCCAACCTTGGGATTGGCATCTTTGACTGCCAGCTTGAAGGCCGCGCTTTTTGGATTTTTGGCGGTGGTAATTTTTATAGTGCTCTTTTACCGGCTGTCCGGTCTTTTGGCCGCAATTGCTTTGGTAATCTATGTGATTTTTGTTCTGGCTCTTTTTAAGCTGATCCCGGTCACCTTGACTTTGGCTGGCATTGGAGGATTCATTCTTTCTATCGGCATGGCTGTTGATGCGAATATTCTTATTTTTTCCCGCATGCGAGAAGAATTAAAATCCGGACAAAGTTTTTCGATAGCAGTCGAGGAGGGCTTTAGGAGAGCATGGCCGTCAATTCGCGACGGAAATTTAACTACTTTGATAGTGGCTGTGATTTTGTTTTGGTTTGGCACGAGTTTCGTTAAGGGCTTTGCTTTTACATTGACCATCGGCATTTTAATGAGCATGTTTTCAGCGATCATTATTACTAAAAACCTTCTTCGACTCTTTGTGGGCACAAAACTCGAAAAGGTAAAAATACTATGGTAAAAAAACATTTATTTACTTCAGAATCAGTAACCGAAGGGCATCCTGACAAGGTGTGCGATCAAATTTCCGACGCCATTTATGACGCTATGCTTAAGCAGGACCCGGACGCGCATGCCGGAATAGAATGCTTTGCCACAACCGGGCTTGTGCTGGTGGGTGGCGAGGCGAGAACCAAGGCGTATGTCGACATTCAAGAGACCGTCAGAAGGGTCTTAAGAGAAATCGGTTATGATCAACATGAGTACGGGTTTTGCGCCGATGATATTGGCGTTATAGTCACCCTGCACGAGCAGTCACCGGATATTGCCCAGGGCGTTGACGAGGCCCAAGAAAAAGAACAAGGAGCGGGCGATCAGGGGCTGATGTTCGGCTATGCCACAAATGAAACCGCCGAGTTTATGCCCGTTACTGCTGTTTTGGCGCATAAACTAACAATGAAGCTCGCTGAAGTCAGAAAAAATAAAACCTTGCCATATTTGCGTCCCGACGGCAAGTCGCAGGTGACAGTAGGATACGAGAATGGAAAAATGAAGCGGATTGACGCAGTGGTTATTGCCGCGCATCATTCAGATGATGTCAGCAACGAAAAAATTCATCAGGACATTAAAGAATATGTCATAAAACCCGTAGTCGGGCATCTTGCCGACGAAAATACGAAATACTTCATCAACGCAACTGGCAGGTTTGTTATAGGCGGTCCCCCCGCAGATGCCGGCCTGACTGGCAGAAAAATAATCGTTGATACCTATGGCGGCGTTGGCGCGCATGGGGGAGGGTGCTTTTCTGGAAAATGCGTTACCAAGGTTGACCGGTCCGGCGCTTACATGGCTCGCTATGTAGCCAAAAATGTGGTGGCTGCCGGTTTAGCCGATAAGTGCGAAATTCAGGTGGCTTATGCCATAGGCATAGCGCAGCCAGTGTCAATTTTTATTGATACCAAGGGAACTGGCAAAATTGCCGACGACGAGATTATTGAGATAGTGAAAAAGGTATTTGACTTCAGGCCAAAGCAGATCATCGAACAATTAAACCTAAAAAGGCCTATTTACCAAAAGACAGCCGCGTATGGCCATTTTGGCAGGAACGACGCGGATTTTACTTGGGAGAAAATAGATAAGGCCGAGGACTTAAGGAAATATGCAAGTTAGATATCTTAAATACAAAAATATATATTTTGTTTTTTCCGGCATTTTAGTTGCGGCCAGCATTTATGCCATTCTATCTTTTGGATTGAAACCCGGCATTGATTTCACCGGCGGGAGCATTTTGGAGGTATCTTATGAAGGCGCCCGGCCAACGGTTGCCGATGCGCGAGCGTCGCTGTCGGAATTTGGAGAGGTCTCTGTGCAGCCAACCGATCAAAATGGCCTGATAATCCGCATGGAAGAAATAGACGAAGCAACTCACCAGCGTGTTTTGAAAATTCTGGGCGATGGCTATAAAACACAAGAACAGCGATTTGAATCAATCGGCCCGGTTATAGGAAAAGAGTTAAAAGAGAAGACCAACCTTGTGATTTTTTTGGCATTGGCGGCTATCGTTTTGTATGTCGCCCTTGCCTTTAGGAGAGTCCAAAGGCCAGTCAGCGCATGGCAATATGGATTTATAGTTCTGATTCTCGCTATTTTGCACGACCTTTTAATTCCCATTGGCGTTTTCGCCGTATTGGGAAAATACTGGGGCGTCCAGATAACGATCCCTGTCATTACCGCCCTGCTGGCTGTTTTGGGATATTCCGTCAATGATACGGTTGTGGTTTTCGACAGAATTCGAGAGAATCTCATGAAAAGAGCGGGAACCACTTTTGAGGGTTTGGTTGAAGCAAGCATGAATCAAACCATGGCGCGGTGCGTTAATACGGCTTTCACTACCTTATTGGCTTTGCTGGCGATTTACTTTTTTGGCGGCGAAACTTTGAGGTATTTTTCCTTGGCGTTGATTGTCGGAATAGCGGCCGGAACCTATTCTTCGTTTTTCCTCGCGGGTCCCATTTTGGTGTCATGGATGAAATGGCGTCACAGGTAAAAATATGGAAAACTGCATATTTTGTAAAATAGCAAATAAGGAGTTACCGTCCTCAATTCTATATGAGGATGAGGACGTCATTGCTTTTCTAGATATTAAACCAGTAAACGAAGGACATACATTAGTAATCCCCAAAAAACATTTTGTAACATTAGATGATTGTGATGAAGAAGTTGCAAAACATTTAATCGTTGTTCTGAAAAGATTAAACATATCGGTTTGCAAGGCGGTTAATTGCGAAGGTATATTTAACGCAGTTATGAACGGTGAATCCGCAGGGCAAGAAGTATTTCATCTCCATTTCCATATTATTCCGAGATTTAAGGACGACGGGTTCGGATTCCGTTTCCCTAAAAGTTACGAAATCAAGAGAGAACGAAAAATGTTGGATGAAATAGCCGCACGGATTAGAAAAGAAATATAAAAAGGGTCCCTGTGCAGGTTTAACCTGCACAGGTCAAAACTTGCACGGGCCAACAAAAACAAAAGCCCCGCGAAAGCGAGACTTCTGCCTGATTTCAACATAATACGAGAATCAGGATTATCACCTGATTGTATTATATCAAATCCTCAAGTCCTGTCAATAGCTTGTTGGGGAATGTTTTTATTAAGGCGGTGGAGGCGCGGGGAATTGCACCCCGGAGATCATGGGTGATAATCCTGAACTCGCACTACGCCACCCCCACCGCAAATTCAGAATAACACAGAGCAGTGAAATATAAAATTCCTGCGAGCGACCACTAAAGTATTAAAAGGTGTCATGGAAAATAATATGGCGATAATAAACAAAAAAGTTTGGCCGGAATATTTTGACGCAATAGCGTCGGGAAAGAAAAAATACGAACTCCGTCTCAATGATTTTGATATCAACGAAGGCGATACGCTTATGCTGGAAGAATGGAACCCCGCCACTAAAGAGTATACCGGAAGGAAAATTGAGAAGAGAGTAACTTATGTTGGAAAATTCAAAATAGATAAATTATTCTGGCCAGAAGAAGAAATTAAAGCAAAGGGATTACAGATTATTTCTTTGGAATAATCTTTGTACCCGTATTTCGGCCATGGCTTTTATTTGGATATTGTGATGTTAGACATTGAATGTCTAACATCGTTTCTAAGAATTTTTACTGACAGATTTCGCGGATGTCCGACATCCGCGAGGATGTCGGACATCCAGACATTTTGATTTTTCTGTGCAGGTTTAAACTGCACTGGCCAAAAGAAAACGGGGCTGAGAATCTTGCGATTCATCAGCCCCTTCAAAAGGCATTTGGCCAACGACCAGCCGCCTTACCTATATATTAGCAGAGCAAGAATGCCTGTCAATAGCTTACTACACGCCTACGCTCTGTTCCGTCGGGGCGTATGCTTTTTACCAAGCGCTCCAGTTTTTGGCTATCTAATTGGAATCTTTCGCAAATTTTGAATGGCGGCAATAGGCCGTCGCACCAAGATCCGCAGCGCCAGCTATTGGCTGGATAATGCGTTTGATCCGGTACGTTAGCCCCAAGGCACACTTGGCACAAGCCTACCGTTTCCATGGTTTCGGGAAGCGGCAATTTATACGCCCGGCCTACTTCGCGGATAGCTGTCACCAATCCCTCATAATCAAATTTGTCTTCCACTCGTCCTCCGTGCGCAGTTCGTTGGTGACATCTTCTAATACATATCTGCACTTGTCAAGTTGCTTGACAAAAAACTTTGGATATGCTGAAATAGAACTAATAAGATATGCAACACGATTATCGCACAATTTGCCACAGCAACTTGCTGAAAGATCTGCCAAAGAGGACTCAAGAAGTGATAACCCGGCGTTATGGTTTACCGGGGCAGAGAGAGACCCTTGAGGCGATCGGCCGATCTCACGATATCACCAGGGAAAGAGTTCGCCAGATTGAAGAAGACGGTCTGAATAAATTAAGGTCAGGCGCCGATGCCTCGCCTTGCCGTTATATTTTCAGCGATTTTGTCGGTTATCTAAAAAACAACGACTCTCTCAAAAGGGAGGACTTAATATTGAATCATTTTAGCGCCAATGAGCCAAACTACGTTAACTTTTTACTTACCGTAGGTGCGCCCTTTAAGCGTGTAGTGGAAACAAATGAATTTCACACGTTTTGGACTATTGAGGAGAAGGCCCGTGAAAAAGCAAAAGCGGCAGTTAATTTATTCGCCTCTTTATTAAAGAAAAACAAGCAACCGCTTGCTTTGCCGTCTTCAGTGCCGGCTTCCTATATTGAAATTTCCAAAGAGATTATGCGCGGCCCGCGGGGTTTGTACGGACTGAAGGATTGGCCCGAGGTTAACCCTAGGGGAATCAAGGACAAGGCCTATATCGTTCTTAGAGGCGAAGAAAAGCCGCTTCATTTTACGCAGGTGGCTGCGCTGATAAATTCTTCCAATATTTTTATTTCTCACAGAAGCGTTATTCACCAGACAGTTCATAACGAGCTCATCAAAGACCCGCGTTTTGTTTTGGTGGGCCGAGGCCTTTATGCTTTGAAGGAGTGGGGTTACGAGCCCGGTATTGTCAGAGATGTTATCTATAGAGAAATTAAGGGCTCAAGGAAGCCATTGCCAAAAGAGGAAATCATCAAAAAAGTGCTTAGCCAAAGAAAAGTTCAGCCGAGCACTATTCTGCTAAATTTGCAAAATAAAAAATATTTTGCCAAGACCCCGGAAGGATTGTATACTATAAAGTAATGGAACAGCTAATACAATTAATTCAACCAGCCCTAAACGCAATTTGGGCTGTTTTGGAAAATTGGTGGTGGGCGCCCCTGCCATTTATGCTCTGGGGCCCCACTCGTTTCTTTTGGCTTTGGTGGAGGGCGGAATTTTGGGTTTTTGCGCAAAAAAAAGTTCTCTTGGAAATAAAAATGCCAAGAGACGTTCTCAAGCCCATCAGGGCTATGGAGCAAGTGTTTTCTGCCATATGGGGCAGCGCTTATGATCCGGCGGACTGGTGGGAAAAGTGGTGGCAAGGAAAACAAATGGACTCCATTCAATTAGAGATGGCCAGCTTGCAGGGTGAGCCGCATCTTTATATCAGATGCACCGAAGGCCGGAGGAATGCCATTGAAGCAGCCGTCTACGCTCAATATCCTGACGCTGAAATTAGCATTGCTGACGACTATACAAAGTATGTTCCGCAGGATTCCCCGAATAAGGATTGGGAATTGTGGGGAGCTGATTTCCAGATGATTAAAGACGATGTTTACCCAATTAAAACATACTCAAAGTTTTTTGAAGAAAAGGAAGCGGCCAAGGAAGAGAAAAGAGTTGATCCCATGGCAACCTTGCTGGAGGGTATGAGTAAAATGGGACCGGGCGAACAACTTTGGATACAAATATCAGCTGATCCGGTAACCAGCAGCAAAGTAGAGCCGGCCGGTGAATTTGTTAAAAGGGGCAGGGCTGTAGCCGATAAACTGGCTAAAAGGCAAGAGAAAGCCAAGGCCTCACCAATTCTCAAAGAGGCGTTTGAGGAGTTGGCTTTTGGAAAAATGCCAGGTGAGGTAAAAAAAGAAGAAACAATGTTTCCTCCGGAAATGCGGCTGACGCCCGGCGAAAAAGATATTGTTCAGGGAGTTGAGGAAAAAATTTCCAAGCGATGTTTTAATTGCTACATCAGATTTATCTATATAGCCAAAAGAGATGTTTATTTTGGCGGGGCCAAGGCGATTCCTTTCGGATTTTTTAATCAATTTGCCACGGAAAATCTAAACGCCCTGAAGCCGTGGCCAATGACATTAACCAAAGTCAAAAAGTATCTAATGCTTAAATTTATCATAGATATACCTATTCCAACATTCGATATTTTAGAAAAGCGCCGTCTCTTCATAAAAAAAAGGAAACTATTTTTCCGATACATCAGGCGGATGTCGCCGCTCTTTCCCAAGCCCGGAGGCATGTTTCTTTTGAATATTGAAGAATTAGCCACTCTCTTCCACTTCCCGGGAAGAATCGTAGCCCCAGCTCCCTTTGTTGGCAGGGTGGAGTCAAAGAGGGGCGAGGCCCCTGCGGGATTGCCCGTAGAATAATTTTATTATGCCAGACCCAATTAATTTTTTTGCCGAGACCAGTTTCAGGAATGCCCGAAAGAAATTCGGAATTAAAACAGACGACAGGCGTCGGCACGTTTATGTTATTGGAAAAACAGGCATGGGCAAAACAGTCATGCTGCAAAATATGGCTGTGCAGGACATTCAAAACGGCAAAGGCCTTGGCTTTGTCGACCCTCACGGCGAGGCCTCGGAGGCATTGCTCGATTTTGTGCCGGCTAGCAGAGTTAACGACGTAATTTATATCAATCCCGGCGATATCGATTTTCCGATCGCTTTCAATATTATGGAGGAGGTGGATATGGCGCACCGACATTTGGTGGCTGGCGGCCTCATGGGAGTGTTTAAGAAAATCTGGCCCGATGTTTGGTCGGCGCGCATGGAATATATTCTCAATAATTGCATCTTGGCCTTATTGGAATATCCCGGAGCTACTCTCTTGGGAGTCAATAGAATGCTGGCCGACACAGAATACAGAAGACAGGTGGTGGAAAAGATTACCGACCCGGTAGTGAAGTCATTTTGGGTGCAGGAATATGCCCGATACACTCAAAGATACGAAGTGGAGGCGACCGCCGCTATTCAAAACAAAATTGGCCAGTTTATTTCGGCTCCTTTAATTAGGAACATCATCGGTCAGGTCAGGTCGTCCATCAATATGAGAGACATTATGGACCAAGAGAAGATTCTTATTATGAATTTATCCAAGGGCAGAGTGGGAGAGGATAATTCGCGTCTTTTGGGAGCGCTAATGATTACCAAGCTCCAGTTGGCGGCAATGTCAAGGGTTGATATTCCCGAACAGGAGAGAAAGGATTTCTTTTTGTACATTGACGAGTTTCAAAACTTCGCCACAGAGTCGTTTACCAATATTTTATCAGAAGCCAGAAAGTATAGATTGGCTCTGATTTTAGGGCATCAGTACATCAAACAAATGGACGAGAAAGTGAGCGACGCCGTTTTTGGCAACGTGGGCACTATTGTCACGTTTAGGGTTGGAGCCGATGATGCGGAATATTTAGAAAAAGAGTTTACTCCGGAATTTCTGGCCGGCGACTTGGTCAATCTCGGCAAATATAATATTTATTTGAAGCTCATGATTGATGGTTTAGCCGGCCGACCTTTTTCGGCAACTACCTTGCCGCCAATTCCTTCGCTTGAGCAATCACATAGGGAAGCAATCATTAAGTTTTCTAGGGAAAAATACAGCACGCCCCGCTCTGTAGTGGAAGAAAAAATTTCACAATGGACCGGGCTCATGGAGGCGAGAGCTATCCCGCCCGTATCTGGCCCACCGGTACTGTACGACGCCAAATGTTCGCTCTGCGGAAAAGAAACCAAGGTAACTTTTAGGCCGGATGGCATAAGACCTGTTTATTGCAAGCCCTGTAGAAAAAAAATAGAACAGGAAAGAGAAACAAGGCAAGGCGCAGTAAAAGAAGAGCCGGTTAAGGAAATGGTTTCTCTAAAAGATGTCTTGGGCCAGAAGCCAGTTTACTTCGCCCCTTCCCAAAAAGACAGAGAAGATCGTTCGAAGCCCAAAAGAAAAGAAGTGAATCTTGATGAATTGAGAAAAGTTATTGGAGAATCAATGAAAGAAGAGAGTGGCGGAGAGAAGGGGGGCGTTATCAATCCCGGAGAGACCATAAAATTCTGATATGAAAACTATTCGAGATTTTAATGTTCAGCATAAACGCGTTTTAGTCAGATGCGATTTCAATGTTCCTCTTTCCGCGGAAGGGTCCGCCGGCGCGCGCAGGCCTGCCTGCGCAGGCAGGGAAATTTTAGATGATTTTCGCCTCAGGCAAACCCTGCCGACTCTTTTGTATTTAATGGAGAATAAGGCCAAAATTATCCTAATGAGCCACTTGGGCAGGCCCGAAGGAAAACCGAAGGAGGCATTTAGAATGGACCCGATTCAAGCGCGGTTGATGGAGTTTTTGAATGTTTCTATTGCCAAGGCCCCCGACTGCATTGGCCCGGAAATTGAAAAATGGACAAGGGCTATGATGCCCGGAGAAATTTTGCTCTTGGAAAATTTGCGATTCCACAAAGAAGAAGAGGATAATGACGAATCATTTGCCAAGGAACTGGCAAAATTAGGAGATATATATATCAATGATGCTTTTAGCGCGTCGCATAGGGCCCATGCTTCAATTGTGGGCATTCCCAAATTTATTCCTGCTTGCGCCGGCTTTCTTTTAGAAAAAGAGCTAAAGGCAATGAGCGCTATTTTGGACAACCCAACACGACCACTGGTAACATTAATCGGCGGCGCTAAGGCAGAGACAAAATTGAAGCTGATTAATAAGCTTTCCGAAGTTGCCGACTTCGTGCTGATTAGCGGTTTACTCGATAAGGCAGTAGTCAGTGAAGGAATGCGGATGAAGTACCCCCAGAAGATCGTGGCTCCAATTGATGAAGCAAGGGATGGTAAGGATATAGGCCCGAGAACAGTGGATATTTTTAAGGATAAAATTGCCAAGGCCAAGACAATTTTTTGGAATGGCCCGTTTGGAAAAATAGAAGATGAGGAATTTGTTTTCGGCACAAAAGAAATTGCCGAGGCCATAATTGATAGCCGCGCTTATTCTGTAGTTGGCGGAGGAGAAACGATTGAATTTATAAACCAGTTCGGTTTATCAGAAAAATTCGGTTTTCTATCTACCGGCGGAGGCGCTATGCTTGAATGCCGGGAACACAGCTTTCCCTTGACTCAATACTATAAATCATTAAGAAACCTGTCAAGATGATAAAAAATCTAAAAGCGGCTGCTGTAAGAATTAAAAAAGCAATTAAAAAAAAGGAAAATATCATCCTTTATGGCGACGCTGATTTTGACGGCGTGAGTTCCGTTATTATTATAAAGGAAGCTATTAGGAATTTGGGGGGCAAGGTTGCCGAAGTTTATTTTCCAGATCGGGAAACTGAGGGTTACGGCGTAAACGAAGAGGCCCTGCAATATCTAAAAAATAAGGTCCCGGCTCTTATGATAGTCATGGATTGCGGCATTGGAAATTTTGAGGAGATGAAACAGGCAAAAAAAATGGGCCTCGAAGTGATTATTGTTGACCACCATAAAATTTTAAAAAAGTTGCCCGTGGCCTCAATTATAGTCAATCCCAAGCAAAAAGGAGACACGTATCCTTTTAAGGATTTTGCCGCGGCGGGCGTGGTTTTTAAACTGGCCGAAGCCCTGCTCGGGAAAAAAATGACCCTCGCCTTAAGGAAGGATTTATTGGAGCTGACAGCTGTGGCTACTATTGCTGATATGATGCCCCAAGAAGAAGACAATCTCGATATTATTATTGACGGATTAGACGCCCTTAAAAGCACAGAGCGGCCCGCCTTGAGGGTCTTTTGGGAATTGATTCCTTTTGACGCAGAAGAAGTCCGGCAACTGGTGCAAAAAATAATTTCCGCCTCCCACGCAGGCGGCACCAAGAATCACCTAAATGAGGCCTATCTACTGCTTACTGCGCCATCCAAAGAAAAAGCCAAGGTCTTGGCTGAAGAATTAATTGAGAAATCAAAATTTCGGCAATCGCTGATTCAGGATATCGCGCAGGAAATTGAGGACAGGGTCTCGCGCAAGACCAAAGATCCCATTATTTTTGAGGGCAGTGCAGAGTGGCCCGTTTTGATGCTCGGCCCGGCTGCCTCCAGAGTTTGCAATAATCAAAAAAAACCAGTTTTTTTATATAGTAAAAAAGATAAGGACTCTCAGGGGGCAATCAGAACGCCAAAAGGCGTTGACGGAGTTAAGGCCCTAATGCACTGTTCAAAATTTTTAATGACTTACGGCGGCCATGCCCAAGCCGCCGGCTTTCGTATTGATAATGAAAATCTTGACGAATTTAAAGATTGCTTAATGGAATATTTTGGCTAAAATAAGAATATGGAAAGAATAATCATATACACCGATGGAGGGGCGAGAGGCAACCCAGGACCGGCTGCCGTGGGAGTTGTCATTTGCGACGAAAATGGAAAGATGCTTAAGGAATATTCAGATTACTTGGGCGAAAGGCAAACAAATAATGAAGCCGAATATCAAGCGGTAATTTTTGCTCTAAAAAAAACCAAAGCGCTCTACGGTAAAGAAAAAATTAAATCTGTTGAAATTGAAATTAGATCGGACTCGGAGCTTTTGGTCAAACAACTCAATGGACAGTATAGAGTTGCCGAGCCCAGAATGCAGTCGTTATTTGTGGAGGTTTGGAATTTGCGAGTAGAGCTTGGCAGGGTGAAATTTGTTGGCATTGCGCGCGAACAAAACAAAGAAGCCGACCGGCTGGTCAACGAGGCCCTCGATGCCAAGTCGCAAAAGGCAACTCTTTTTTAGCTGTGCGCTTGACAGGATTTTTGGCCGCGTCTATACTTAATATTGTCATGAGAAAACTTAAGACCATATCTAATATAGGAAGCGGTTAATCACTGAGGGCTTTATTGTGTCCTTAGCGAATCCGCTCCTAAAGAGCGGTTTTAAATTATTTTATGAAGGACTTTAACAATTGAACACTAACAATCAATCTTGATTATTGATTGCTAGCTAAGTAGGTATATTGCATTTTAAGGGCAGACGGTGGATGCCTTGGGATATTGAGGCGATGAAGGACGCGGGGAGTCTGCGATAAGCTCCGGGGAGGTGACTCTCAACCTTTGATCCGGAGATCTCCGAATCTGGCAACAGGGCCGAGCAAAACTCGGTCATCAGGTACCGTAATGGTACTTGAAGCGAACCCGCTGAAGTGAAACATCCCAGTAAGCGGAGGAAAAGAGAACGAAGTTATTCCCCCAGTAGCGGCGAGCGAAAAGGGAAGAGCCCAAACCTGTCGTTGTTTACAACGGTGGGGGTTGAAAGAAAATAACGTCGATTAATTTCGAGGGAGAGGACTTTGGTGAGGTGGTTAGGGGAAGCTCCTTGGAAAGGGGCGCCATAGAGGGTAATAGCCCCGTACTCGAAAATCATTTCACGCTCCTTGTTATTTCTCTTGAGTACCTCGAGGCGAAGATAACCTTGAGGGAAGCAGGCCTGACTATAAGGCCAAGGCTAAATACTACAATATCTCCGATAGTGAACCAGTACCGTGAGGGAAAGGTTAAAAGCAGCCCGGTGAGGGCGGTGAAATAGAACCTGAAACCGTATTGCCCACAAAGAGTCGGAGCCCTGAGAGCAATCGAAGGGTGACGGCGTGCTTTTTGCAGAACGAGCCAACGAGTTCTTTCCATTTTTCGTCTAAGCGCTTACGGCGCAAAGGCACAGGGAAACCGAGTCCGAATAAGGCGGTATTTTTAATACTTAATTTATGAAATATGGAAAGAGACCCGAAGCCAAGCGAGCTTGCCATGGCCAGGGTGAACTCCGCAGAAATGCGGAGGGAAGCCCGAACCAGTGGACCGTTCAACATCTTTGGATGAGCTGTGGTAAGAAGTGAAAAGCTAAACGAGCTTGGTAATAGCTGGTTCTTCCCGAAATAGCTTTGGGGCTAGCCCTCGCCATTATTATTTTCCGGAGGTAGAGCACTGGATGGAATGCCGTGCCTTTTAGGCAGGTACTCTAACCAAACTCCGAATGCCGGAAAATTTAGGCGAGGAGTCAGACTACGGGGGCTAAGCTTCGTGGTCAAAAGGGAAACAGCCCAGACCTTCATCTAAGGTCCCTAAACTTAGTTCAGTGTTTAAGGAAGTGGAATTCCAGTGATAGTTAGGAGGTTAGCTTAGAAGCAGCTATCCTTTAAAAAGTGCGTAACAGCTTACTAACTAAGGAGTTTCGCGCCGAAGATCTATTGGGACTTAAACTAAGTACCGAAGATAAGGTTTCTTATTATTCGTAATAAGAAAGGTAGGGAAGCATTCCCAGTGCAGTGAAGCAGAAGGGTGACCGACTGTGGAGCGCTGGGAAGAGAGAATGTTGGCATGAGTAACCGCAATCAGGGTGAGAGCCCCTGACACCGAAAGTCTAAGGTTTCCTTGGCAATGTTGATCATCCAAGGGTTAGGCGGTCCTAAGCTGAATCCGAAAGGAGTAAGTGATGGACAGCAGGTTAATATTCCTGCCCCTCTGTATTTTTCTGAAGAAGGGACGCAGTTTGCGATACAAGGTGTATTACTGGATTTACAGTAGAGTTTCGTCTTCGGACGGAACGAACTTGTTGAACAAGCTGCCGAGAAAATCTTCTTTGGGCTAAGAATATAGAGACCGTACCACAAACCGACACAGGTAGACTGGCGTAAACGTGCTAAGGTGAACGGGTGAAACCTCGTTAAGGAACTCGGCAATAAAGTGGTTGACCCCAGGCGACTGTTTACCAAAAACACAGGTTCCTGCTAAACTCGTAAGAGGATGTATAGGAACTGAGGCCTGACCAGTGCTGGAATGTCAATCTTGCCGGTCCTGCAGCAATGTAGGGCTGAGTGAGTGAAGCACCAGTGAACGTCCGCGGTAACTATAACCGTGTTAAAGTAGAACATACGCACTGCTTTAGTAAAATCTGGCTATATGCTGGAAAATCTGGAGTATCCGGTGCTACTCTGGTATAATAAGATAAGGTTTTAATATACCTTATCATTATGCCAAGTAAAAAAGCATCCGGTGCAGACAATCAGCAGGAAAGGTTCAGATTTATCGGATGGATAGTGGGGTTCGTTGATGGCGAAGGTTGCTTCACGATAAGTTTCTTTAAACACCCAAAATCGAGACTGCGTTTAAGGTGGCAAGTATTCCCAGAGTTTGTTATTACTCAAGGGATGAAAACCAAAAACGCGGTTGAAAAAGTAAAAAAATATTTTGGGTGCGGGGAAATTTATCTGAATAAACGCTACGATAACCATCACGAACACCTCATAAAATACGTAGTAAGGAATCGCGAAGATCTTCTGACAAAGATAATCCCATTCTTTGAGAAGTATCCATTGTTATCCGCAAAAGAAAAAGATTTTCGAATCTTTGCAAAAATAGTGCGGATGATGGATAAGAGAAAACATCTTAAGGAGAATGGATTGGAAAAGATACGATTCATGGTGAGAGAGATGAATAATCGAAAATTCCGATAAATTTGAGAATCCTCAGAGGCCATACGCCGGACTCGCTGAAGGATCTTCAGCGGGAAGATATGGTCCGAACTCTATGGCGACATAGAGAATTCCACAAAATTATTTGTGGATAGTAACATAATTGAGCGTAATCCCTTGCCAGGTAAGTTCTGGCCCGCATGAAAGGCCTAACGACTCGGGGACTGTCTCAACGAGGAGCTCGGTGAAAATGCAATGGGGGTAAAGATGCCCTCTACCTGCGGCTAGACGGAAAGACCCCGGGAGCTTTACTGTATCTAGATATTGAATTTTGGTTTTGGATGCGTAGCGTAGCGGGTAGGCTTTGAAGTCCTATTTTCGGATGGGATGGAGCCGCCAATGAAACACCCGTCTTTCGTGACCAATTTTCTAACCCCATCCAAAATATGGGAAACAGTATCTGGTGGGCAGTTTAAGTGGGGCGCTTGCCTCCTAAAAGGTAACGGAGGCGTTTATAAGGTCGGCTAAGCACGGATGGAAATCGTGCGTGTCGGGTAAAGCCACAAGCCGGCTTTACTGCAAGGCGGATATGCCGCGCAGTTGCGAAAGCAGAACTTAGTGAACCGACCCTTTTTAGTAGAAAAGGGGAAGATCATCAACCAAAAGTTACCCCGGGGATAACAGGCTAGTAGAGCCCGCGAGTCCATATCAACGGCTCTGTTCGGCACCTCGATGTCGGCTCATCACATCCTGGAGGTGGAGAAGCTTCCAAGGGTTCGGCTGTTCGCCGATTAAAGTGGTACGCGAGCTGGGTTCAGACCGTCGTGAGACAGGTTGGTCCCTATCTACCGCAGGCGTCGAGTCTTGAGGGGAGTCATCCCTAGTACGAGAGGACCGGGATGAATTAACCTCTGGTGTACCA